>CAYLHX010000001.1:0-97060 GCA_964383675.1 uncultured Candidatus Peribacteria bacterium
AAGGTGAAACGACTACGGCTTCTTCAGGCGGTAGTGGAGGTGGTGGTGGATACACAGGCTTACTCTACAAAGACGAGGAAGTTTCGGATGAAGGTGAAAGTAGCCCAGAGGCAGATGAAATTGAGAATATTGATGAAGAAAAGGATGAGGAAAAAAGTGAAGAATTACCTGAAAATGTGCAGGAAATTCAGAAACAGACCGCTTTTTCCGATATTCAGGGGCACTGGGCTCAGGAATTTATTGATGAATTGTTTAAAATGGATATAGTTTCCGGTTATGACAACGGAACAAATTCGTTTGGACCGGATTTCAATATTACACGTGCTGAATTTACAAAGATTGTTATAAAAACGTTTGGATATAACTATGAGTCCAATATCTTGTCCTCATTCCACCCGTTTACCGATGTGGATGAAGATGACTGGTTTGAGCCATTTGTCGCCACCGCTTATGTCTATGGGATCGTTGAAGGCTATGAGGGTGGGACTTTTCGCCCAAACGCTTATTTAACACGTGCCGAAGCTTTGAAAATTCTACTTACGGCGGCCGGGCTGAAAGAGTCAATAATTAATGACAAATCTTTTGAAGCTGTGACTTTTGAAGATGTCAGTGAGGATAGTTGGTATTATCCTTTTGTGGCCTTGGTATTATCCTTTTGTGGCCTATGGTAGTGAAAATGGCATAATACACGGATACTCTGAAGAATCTTTCATGCCGGATGCCAACATTACGCGCGCTGAAGCCGCGAAGATAATTTACTTCATGATGATGAAGTAAATTGTTTCGCGTTGGCAAGCTTTGACTAATAGAGGCTTTTTGTGTTATAATTTCTGTATAAAATAAAAATAAAATCACCAGCATGAAGCCATTCAATTTTAAGTTAAGGAGGATCTTTAGCGCCTTCGTTTTATTGACGATGTTTTTGGTTAGTATCGGTACTTTTAAGCTGTCGAGCCCGGATGTTGAGGCCAGCGAACTCACCCAAGAGCGCACCTTGACCTCCAAGGTCTATGATCTTGGCAATGGTGAGAAAAAAGCGGTTTTCCATAGCAGCCCCATTCATTATAGGGATGAAAACGGTCTGTATAAAGATATCAATACCGAGATTGTCGAGTCTGAAAATGATCAATACGACTATCAAGTTGTAGAGGGAATTTACGAAGCTTATTTTAAGAAAAACTTTACAGACAGCAATTTGGTGAAGCTGGTTCATGGTGATAATGAAGTCTATATCGAATCGAATGATTTAATGCTTTTGACGGAAAATTCAGAAATGACTCTGCATGAGGCCGATGATGTTCAGGCAAAATTGGAGAACAACAAAGTCACCTATGAAGATGCCTATAATCATGGTGTGAGTGTTGAGATGAGTTATGGGCGTGATGCTTTTATCAGGGAGTTGGTTATCGATTCGTATGAAGACCTGAGAATCCCCGACTCTTTTGAGGGCACTTTGAATTTGGGTTTTGCTTTCTCTCTGAAATTATCCGACAGTAATGATGTTTTTGTCGGCGATCAATTATGGGATGGTGAGGAAATAGTGACCGACCAAATGGTTTTGCTTTTTGATGAAGGGCGGGAAAGTTTGGCGTTTGTGCCACCTGTTTTAATAGACGCTGCGGAAAATCAAGTGCCACTTTCTTTGAAGCTGGTAAAAAACGGCGACATGGTGGAGGTGCAAAAGCTGATTCCTCTACAGGTCTTGCAGGAAGCCTCCTATCCGGTACGTGCCGATGATGTATTGAGCGTTTTCCCTACCGAGGATGGAGTGGTTGCCAACTGGGGTGCAACCTATAGCACAGTGCGATCAGCTTCAACTGGCGCTTATGCCAGCAGCAATGGGACAAGTGCCATTGTGGGGCAGACATTGATCACTACAACTTATTACATTTATCGCTGGTACATGTATTTCGATACCAGCTCTTTGACCTCGGCAGCGACTATTTCCGACGCGACCCTAAAACTTTACGGCAGTGCGAATAATTCCACTACCGATTTTGATGTGACTATGGTGGCCTGGAATGAGGGCACGGCAATCAGTACAACAGATTTCAACGGTCTGGGGACCACTTCCTACGGCGCTTTAAACACCTCCGGCTGGACCACGAGCGGTTATAATGATTTAACTATCACCGATACTTCTATCATTAGTAAAACAGGAAATACCCTTGTTGGTTTACGTAGCTCCAGAGATATCAGTGGTACGACACCCACTGGTAGCGAGTACGTTACAATATACATGAATGATAACAGTGGTACATCTCAAGATCCCGTATTAGAGATCACCTATAGTGTTCCCAATACGGCCCCAACGGTAACGGCAATAAATCCGGCGCAGGACGCCGGCCAAAGAACCGTAAGTTTTTCTACCATAGTGTCCGATGCCAACAGGCATGTGACCAGTTTGGCCGTTGAATATTCAACCGATAACAGCGTATGGCAGAGCGCAACTATCAGCAACGTCAGTGCGGTTGGTGATGAAGGTGACGGTTTTGTTTTGGCTGCCGGCAGCATTTCAGACATAGATACCGATTTGGATGGCTCCGTAGGATTAACCATCACCTGGGATGCCGGAACCGATTTGGATGATACCGAAGACAGCACTGTCTACATGAGAATCACTCCTAACGATGGAACTGAAAACGGCAGCACCCAGACTTCCCCAGCCTTTGCACTGGACACCTCTGATCCTACCACACCCGGTTCTCTCACTTGTAGCAGCTGTGAGACTTATAATTCAGCCGATCTATCCTTCGGCACAACTTCAAGTGATACCAATTTTAGTGAATATCGAATTTATTATAAAGAGGGTGCCAGTGGTGTCACCACTTCAGATACTCAACAAGTAGACTCAAATCTAGCTAATGTTTCATTTAACGGCGCAACTTATACAACTGTGGGGGGCTTAACACCTAATACTCAATACGTAGCCAATATTTGGGCATATGATGCTTATGGAAATAATGCTCCGGCCACCGAGGTAGCTTTTCAAACCCTGGCGGCAACACCGGGGCTACCCACCGTCACCGCTTTAAGTGCCACTACGATGAATGTCATTTTGAGTGCCAACGGTAATCCAACTTCAACCGAGTATGCTATCTGTAAAAGTGACGATGGAAGTACTTGCGCCAGTGATGGTTACCTGCAATTGGACGGTACTTTAGGCGCAAGCGAAGTTTGGCAAACTCGTGATAGTTGGGGCGGTGAGAGCGGCCAAACCGTCAGTGGATTGTCCGAGAATACCTCCTATCGATTTTTAGCTAAGGCCAGGAATTCTTTGCTAACGGAAACCGCCTTCTCCTCCGCCAGTACTGCTGGTATATACTTATGCCGCTGCGGTTACAACTCCTTCGTTATCTGATGCCACAGATAAAACTACTCTAAGCATAGCTTTAAGTTGGGTGGACGCCACTCAATTTGGAATCAAGATTGAACAAGACAATGATTGTGACGATTCATATGATTCTACCATTTATGATAATGCAAGCTCCAATGCGGCCAATCCTTTGACCATAAATAGTGGGATATCTGCCAATAGTTGTTACAAATATCGTCTCTCTTCCTACAACGGCGATGGTGTTTTGAATACTACCGACACCGCGGTAACTTCGACCATAACAACTCCTCCGGGGCAGCCGCAGAACCTCACAGTTTTAACCGTTGACTCTGATGAATTGGGCTTTTCCTGGGATGCTGTTGATGGGGCTTCATCATATACTTTATATAACAACTCTGATGACAGCGAATTAGCCACAGTATCCGCTCCAACAACTCTGGCTCGCATAACCGAATTGGCACCAAATACTGAATATACGGTTTATGTTAGGGCGATTAATGCTAACGGCAGTGGTATTGCCTCGTCCACAGTAACTCAATCTACCGATGCTACTGCACCGGCCAATCTGGCTCACTCTACTCAAACAACCTCCAGTATTTTGTGGACTTGGGATGATGATGGCCAGAGCGGATTTTTGGCTCGTGATAAAAATAATACGGACGATAATTCCGGAACTATTACCGACAGCTCCTGGCTACAGGAAGGTCTTTCGGCCAATACCGCCTATACACTTGAGGTGAGAGCTACCAATCTATCGGAGAGTGAAACTTCCTTTAGCGAGATCACTCGTTATACTTCGCAAAACGATCCGGAGGGTATAAGCTTTTCCGACGTTGGCACTGACTCGGTCACGATTACAGCTGATGGCAGCTTCCCTAACAATGGCGTAGGCTCTTCATTAATCCATTTTGACAATGGTGATGGCGTGACTCAGGATGTAACAGATGACACCAGTTGGACTAATACTGGATTAAACCCGAATACCGGTTACACATATACCGTGTACGCGACAAATGGTGATGGTGATCAAACAAGTAGCGTTGCTTCTGAGGTTTATACTCTGGCCGACGCCGTTCTTTCTTTGACAGCGGATGATACTTCTGCCGAAACTGTTGAATTAAGTTGGAGAGATAATGGACAGACAGGTATGAAAATTGAACAAGACACTGGTTGCAGTGGCACCTATGATACGACTTTGTATGATAATGCCACCACCAACACGGTTTCACCTTATGAGGTGTCGGTAAGTCCCGGTACTTGTTATCAGTTTAAGATCAGTTCATATAACGTTTCCGGCGTGTTAAATTCAACTACCGTGGCCGAAACCGAAGAGTTGACCACCGTTTTGCCGGCACCGGAGAATTTGACAGCTTCGGTAAGCAGCAGCGGCTTTACCTTGTCATGGGATGCCGTGGAGGGAGCAAGTTACTATTATATTTATAATGCCGATACCGATAGTTTATTTGCCCGTACCGCTTCAACCACCTATAGCAATAATTTTTTCAATACCTCCAGTTATAACTTTTACATAAAATCGGCCACCAGTCTTGGAGTAACCGGTGTGGCCACTGACAGGGTAAACGTTGATGCCAGTGAAACGAGCACCACGGAGACTGAAACCTCAACTTCCAGCAGTGGTTCCGGCGGTAGCAGAGGTTCCGGTTTGGTTTCGACGGGAACTTCAAGATCCGGTTTGGCGGAGAGCTCTTCGGATTCATCCGATTCATCAAGTTCGGGTTTACAGACCGAGAGGGATACTGATGAAGAAGATACAGCGGTGGAAGAAGCCGCAGAGGTAGAAGTAACGGTTGATGAAGTAGCGGTGGAAGAAGCTGTTGATAGTGAAGATAACAGATCTGAAAGCGATAGCAGTTCTGATAATGCCGTTGAAAAATCGATGGAAGGTGATGCCTTAAGCCAAGGGGTGACCGAAATAAGTGAGTCTGATTTTGTGGACTTGCAAGGCCATTGGGCGGAAACGGTAGTACATGAATTATATGACGCCATTGAAGCCTTTGAAGAATTAAGCAGCAAAATTAGTCCCTCCACTCAGAGTACCGGTGGTGAGGGTGCCGGAGAAGAACTTTTTAATCCGGATGATGCGATTACCAGAGCGGAGTTTGTTAAAATGATTATTAGAACCTTCAACTACGAAGCAACCGTCAGTTCATTGCATCCGTTCACCGATGTGACAAGTGACGATTGGTTTGAGCCCTTTGTGGCGAGCGCCTATGTAAACGGCCTGATTAAAGGTTTTGATGATGGCACCTTTAGACCAAATCAACCCTTAAAGAGAAACGAGGCCTTAAAGATACTGCTTATTGCCGCAGGTCTTGAGGATGAAGTTTTTGCTTTTAATGGTGATTATGTCTTACCTTTTGAAGATGTTAGTGTGGACAGCTGGTACTATCCTTTCGTTGCTTACGCAACAAGTGAAGGTGTTGTACATGGCTATTCGTCAAAAGAATTTAGACCACACTCCAATATCACAAAAGCGGAAGCGGCCAAAATTATAGTATTTCTTCTAGGCCTCCATGAGGATTCCACTCCTTAAGTCGCACGACAATGGTGTCCCCGGCAGGAATCGAACCTGCATCTAAGGTTTAGGAAACCTCCGTTCTATCCATTGAACTACGGGGACCAAAAAGGCCCGTTTTACTCGGCCCTGGTCAGAGAAATATATAACCTTTTGTCGTTTGGTAGATCTGATGGGGTCTTTAAAGTAAGTTTTTCGACCGGTTCAATGTTATCGGCTCCCAGCATTTTCAGTGCGGCCTCCGTATCCCCTCCTCCCATGGCGATAATTGCTTTGGGGTCGATTGACTCTACTATCTCCACCGCCTGCTTTTCGTTTAAGTTGCTGCCCGGTCCGGCGTTGATCATCAATACATCAACATCACCGATCTTATTGACCATATCGTCCACCAAACTGTGCCCCAGACCGCCCAGGTGGCAGAACCTTACCTCTTCAATGACAAAGGTGAAAATAAGGGTTTCTTCTTTAGGATTTGGTGCGCCTTCCTGCTTTTTGGTCCAGGCCTGAATGCCCACTAAAGGAATTTCTTTGGTTTCATATTCACCAGGCCAATCAAAAACACGCTCCACTCCTTCAACTTCAGCGGTGTTGTCTCCAAGGCTGGTCATCACGACTTCCCCTTTAAGTTTTCCGGCGTCCTTGTCGGGATTTATAATCAGGGTTGCGGTTTTGCTCTTAACTTTGAAACAGCTATTGCCGTGCCATGTAACTTCCATCTTTGCTTGTTTATATTTTATGCGCGGCAACAATACTGGAATTAAGCTTATTAATCAAGTTTGACTAGCTAAAATCTCTCAGTTAGTATGCGGCTACAAACTTTGCAATTTAAACTTTTACCATGGCTAAAATAACAAAAGTGAAGGCGCGTGAGGTTCTTGATTCCAGAGGAAATCCGACTGTTGAAGTTGACGTCTTTACCGAGAAGGGTTTTGGTAGAGCGATCGTGCCAAGTGGCGCCTCAACCGGTGATTATGAGGCCGTGGAACTTAGAGATGGTGACAAGGCCAGATACCGTGGCAAAGGGGTACTTAAGGCCGTGGAAAATGTAGAAAAAATATTGGCGGAGACAGTTATGGGGCTTGATAGTGATGATCAAAAAACTATTGATGAAAAAATGATTGCCGCGGATGGTACGGAAAATAAAGGAAACTTGGGAGCGAATGCTATTTTGGGTGTTTCAATGGCCTGTGCGCGAGCAAGTGCCAATGAGCGCAATGTTTTTCTCTATGAGTATTTGAATCCGCAGGCCGTAACGTTGCCCCTGCCGATGATGAATATTATTAACGGTGGTCAGCACGCGGATAGCGGTTTGGATATTCAGGAGTTTATGATTATGCCGGTTGGTGCCGGAACTTTTAAGGAGGCCCTGCGAATGGGAGCGGAGATTTTCCATGCTTTGAAAGATATTCTGAAGGAAAACGGCCTTTCAACCGGTGTTGGTGACGAAGGCGGTTTTGCGCCAAATCTGCCAAACAATGAGGCGGCTTTGAAGTATGTGGTAAAGGCTATTGAAAAGGCCGGTTACAAACCTTGGAAGGAGGTAATGATCGCGCTGGATGTGGCGGCCAGTGAATTTTATGAAGATGGAAAATACAAGATTAAAGTTGATGGTAAGCCGGAAGAGCTCACCAATGGTGAACTTGTAAGTTACTACGATGTATTACTGCGAAAATTTCCGATTATTTCAATTGAAGATCCATTCGATCAGGATGATTGGGAGGGATTTCAGAAAACCATGAGTGATATTGGGCAGACTATTCAGATCGTGGGAGATGATCTTCTGGTGACCAATGTAAAACGTCTGCAGAGAGCTATTGATGAGAAGGCGGCCAACTCCATTTTGGTGAAGGTTAATCAGATTGGCAGTTTGAGTGAGACTTTTGCGGCGATAGATATGGCCAAAGAGGCCAATTTAACTGCGGTAATTTCTCATCGTAGCGGTGAGACCGAAGATACAACCATTGCCGATCTGGTAGTTGCAAAGGAGACAGGGCAGCTTAAAACCGGCTCTCTATCGCGCACCGACCGTGTCTGTAAATATAATCAGTTGTTGAGAATCGAGGAGAATTTGGGGAACAAGGCGGATTTTATCGGTGGACGAGCATTTTATAATTTAGAAGAAGGCTATGCTAAACAAGATCAAGGATTCAACGGTTAAACAACTTTTACCGAAAAGAAAAGCGGATTCCCATAAAGGTCAAAATGGCCGAGTGCTTATTGTGGGAGGTAGTATCGATTATTATGGAGCGCCTATTTTATCGGCTTTGGGGGCGCTTTATTCGGGCGCGGATCTGGTTTATATCTATGTGCCAGAATGTAATTTCGAGGTAACGCGCAGCATGTACCCGGATTTTATTGTGAAAAAATATTCCGGTGAGTTTTTGAGTGAGAGAAATGCCGAAGAGATAATTAAATTCGGTAAGAAAAAGTGTGATAGTGTTTTGCTGGGACCGGGTTTGGGAGACCGTGAGACTACACTTGCCGCGGTTTTGGAAATCGTGAAAAATCTACACTTGCCTACCGTATTGGATGCCGATGCCATTTCGGTTTTGAAGAAAATATCTAAATTTCCTTTGGAGGAACCAATTGTGATAACTCCACACCAAAACGAATTTAAAAACCTGATCGACCGTGAGGTAAAGGTGGATGAGAAGGATTCGAAATCCATAATTTTATTGCGCTCAATTTCCATGGATCTGCATATCAATGTTTTGCTTAAAGGTCCTATCGATTATGTTTCTTCGGATGAGGGCAATGTGGAGATGAATCTAACCGGAAATGCCGGAATGACCGTGGGAGGAACCGGTGACATACTGGCCGGCGTGGTAGCCGGTTTTTTGGCCAGAGGAACAGATGGCTTTGACGCCGCCAAATGCGCCGCCTACTACGTAGGATTGGCGGGTGACAAACTCTTTAAACAGAAGGGATATTGCTTCTCGGCCAGTGACCTTGCTTTCAACTTGCCTTATGTTATACCAAAAAAATAACGTCCCCCATTATACCTTTGGCATCTTTGGGGATTTTAACAACGAACTTTTACATGCCGTTTCCGGCCGCGAAGGAGGGAAAAGTTCGGGACCTTTTGAAAGCCTGAATTTTGGTTTTATGGTTGGTGACCGGGAAGAGTTGGTAGCGAAAAACTATCGATTGTTTTGTGAGGAGTTGGGGATTGATCTGAATAAGGTAGCCCTGGCTCACCAAGAACATACCGATCAGCTCATGGTGATTAAAGAGGATCGTGATTTTGATTTTGAAAATCCGTTAAGTGGTCTTGATGGCTTTATAACTAATGTTCCGGGTATTTATCTGGCAGTGCGCTTCGCCGATTGCCAGGGTATTTTGCTGTTTGACCCGATAAAAAAAGTGGTGGGGGCTATTCACAGTGGCTGGCGGGGTAATGCTCAGAATATTATTGGCAAAGGTGTTCAGCAGATGAAGCTGGAATTTGGTTCTAATCCGGCAGACATTTTAGCAGCTGTTTCACCGAGTTTAGGACCTTGCTGCGCTGAATTCAGTGAGCCCGAGCGTGAACTGCCCGATTTCATGCACCAGTACATCCAAGAAGATTCCGCTGTTTTTAAAGTGGATTTGTGGCGCTGCTGCTATGATCAATTACTTGCGGCCGGCTTGAAGGTCGATAATATTGAGATGGCCGAGAGGTGTACGGTTTGCGAGAATGATAAGTTTTTTTCTTACCGTGGCGGGAAAAAAACGACCGGACATATGATCGGAATAATTGGGCTTAAAAAGACTAGTCCTTAAACCATCTCTGCATTTCCGCAGAGACAAGCTTGGCCTTTTTCATTATAAGTTTGCGTTTTTTTATGGCCCTTGGAAGTTGTTTCAGGTAATTAACGTAGCTGGCCCAAAGATAGGGTTCACGAATGGTGATGTAGGCGAAAATTGCCATTTTTGTGGGGAAAAGAAGCCATAAATCTCTTAAAAAGTTGCCGAATAGCTCATTTTTCACTTCCATCAATCGTTGATTTTTAAATGAATATTTTTTTTGAAAACGGCTTAATTTGTTGCGATGTTTGAGAACCTCATCATGAGTAAAACGCTTGTAAATTCCTGTTCCACGACCATGGTAGGCTTTGGCCTTGGGATAATAATAGTTTTTCCAGCCAAATAGCAGAAAACGCCAAGAAAGGTCTACATCTTCCTTGTACATGAAGAAATCCTCATCCAAATATTCATCCATAATTTTAATGTCTTCCAGCGCTTCACGGCGGTACAACGGGCAAGCACCTGAAACCCCAAAGACTTCTTCTTCCTGGTCAAATTGTCCTTCATCTTTTAGCCCCTGTCCGCGATCCACAATGCGGCGATTTTTATAGGCCAAAAGACCGGTGGTGTCGATAATTTTGGTGGGCTTACGCTTTTCAAAATCATACTTAAGTACCTTGCCGGTAATGGAAGCGATTTCAGGATCGAGATCCATGCGTTCCAGGACTGTTTCAAAATATTTTGGAGTGTAGATAATATCCGGATTGGTAATTACCACGTAATCTGCAGGAGTTTCGTTTTCAATAGCCATTTTTATACCCTGATTGGCGGCTTTGGCGTATCCAAGGTTGTCTTTATTGGCGATTATTTTAAGCTTGAGAGGACTATCCGGGTTATCGATGTATTTGGCGTATTCTTTCTCAACCAGCGGTTTCCAGCTTTCGTCGGGAGAGTTATTGTCAATAAAAATCACCTCTATATTTTTGAAGGTCTGGTTGAAAATGGAGTCCAGACAGGTGCGTAAATAGTGGGGCGTATTGTAGTGAATTATAATTAAACTTACTTTGCTCATTTTTACATGTTAAACTACAGACTTTGGCTTGCCGAAAACAATTGTAAATAGTATAGTTCGATTCAACCAATATTAGAAGTTGAAATTTTATGGCGAATTATTTGTTTACATCTGAGTCGGTTACCGAGGGACATCCTGACAAAATTTGTGATCAGATTTCGGATGCCATTTTGGATGCGATTTTAAAAGATGATCCGGAAGGAGCATGTTGCTGTGAAGTGTTTACGACCACCGGTTTGGTGGTGGTGGGAGGAGAAATTACCACTAAAACTTACGTGGATATTCCAAAGATTGTGCGTGGTGTTTTGGAAGACATTGGATATACAAATGATGCTTACGGCATTGACTGCCGCAGTTGTGGCGTTTTGGTGACCGTTGATGAGCAGAGTAACGATATCGCTCAGGGAGAAAAAGAAGAAGCCAGCCCGCATAAGGCTCAGGGAGCCGGCGATCAGGGAATGATGTTCGGTTTTGCCTGTAAAGAAACCGCTGAATTAATGCCTCTGCCTATTATGCTGGCCCATGGCCTAACTCGAAGATTAGCCCAAGTGCGTAAAGAAAAGATTTTGCCTTATCTACGACCGGATGGAAAGAGTCAGGTGACGGTGGAGTATGAGGATGATAAACCGTTACGTGTAGATACTGTGGTAGTTGCTGCACAGCATGATCCGGAGATTAGCCTGGAGAAGCTGCGCGAGGATGTAATTCGTGAAGTAATCAAACCGGTGTGTGGTGATTATTTGGATGCCAACACCAGATTCCTGATCAATGAAACCGGCAAGTTTGTAATGGGTGGGCCGCAGGCCGATACCGGAGTGACCGGAAGGAAAATAATCGTAGACACTTACGGCGGAATGGGGCGTCACGGAGGTGGAGCTTTCTCGGGCAAGGTGCCGAATAAACAGGATCGATCCGGAGCCTATATGGCACGTTATGTGGCCAAAAATATTGTGGCCGCCGATTTGGCGGATAAGTGCGAAATTCAGGTATCGTACGCCATCGGCTATCCGGAGCCGGTGAGCTTGCGTATAGATACTTTCGGGACCGGAAAGGTTGCCGAAGATATTTTGATTACAGCTGTGAGACAGGTGTTTGATTTAACACCGGCGGGCATTATCAGACAGTTGGATCTAAAGAGACCGATTTATCGTCAAACCGCAGCTTACGGCCATTTTGGTCGCAGTGAATTTCCTTGGGAACAGACCAATATGGTCGAGCCCCTAACAACCGCAATCGCGCAAAAGTATCCGATAAAACCGTTATCAAATGATTAAAATTCCTGAATATGAAATTAAGGACATCTCTTTAGCCGAGCAAGGTCTTAAAAATATCGAGCTGGCGGAGATGCAGATGGGCGCGCTTTTAAAGGTGCGTGAAAAAATGGCGGCTGAAAAGCCTTTTGCCGGGATGCGCATTGCCATGGCTTTGCATATCACCAAGGAAACAGCCGTATTGGTGCGCACTTTGGTGGCCGGTGGAGCGGAGATTTGGATTACGGGCTGTAATCCCCTTTCAACTCAGGACGATGTGGCGGCGGCTTTGGTGAGTGAGGGAATTCATGTATACGGTCATAAAGGCGAGAGCAATGAGGACTACTATAAATTTTTGAACTATATAATCGCTTGTAAGCCACATATCACCATCGATGACGGCTGTGATCTGGTTTCGGAGATTCACAAAAATCATCCGGAGCTGATTGACGATCTGATTGGCGGCTGTGAAGAGACAACCACAGGCATTATTCGCCTGAAATCGATGGAGAAGGACAACGCCTTAAAATATCCGATTGTCGCGGTTAATGACAATAAGACCAAGCATTTGATGGATAACTATTATGGTACCGGTCAATCCACTTTGGATGGTGTGCTGAGGGCTACAAACTTTATGTTTGCCGGGAAAACCGTGGTGGTGGTCGGTTACGGTTCGTGCGGTAAAGGTGTGGCCATGAGAGCCGAAGGTCTGGGGGCCAAGGTGATTGTAACTGAGGTGGATTACTTTAGAGCTCTGCAGGCGGTAATGGATGGCCATCGAGTGATGAAGATGGAAGAGGCGGCACCTTTGGGTGATCTGTTCGTGACGGTTACCGGCGACATTCATGTAATTACGCCGGAGCACGTAGCAAAAATGAAAAATGGCGCGATGCTGTGTAACAGTGGTCACTTTGATTGTGAAATCGATATTAAAGGGATTGAGTCGCTGGCAAAGAGCAAGAGGCCTGTGAGGCCCTTTATGGATGAATACAGCCTGGAAAACGGCAACAGAGTGTTTGTACTCGGTGAAGGTCGCTTAATCAATCTGGCGGCCGCTGAGGGACATCCAAGCGACGTGATGTCTTTAAGCTTCTGCGGACAAGCTCTGGCCTGTGAATATTTGGTGAAGAACAAAGGCCATTTGGAAAACAAGGTTTATGTTTTACCGGAAGAGATCGATCAATACATCTCGAAGCTTCAGCTTGAAGCTCTGGGAATAGAGATCGATAAACTAACTCCCGAACAGGAAAAATATCTGCGCAGTTGGGAACATGGCACTTAACTACTGTTGAGGCACGACTATAAGCTGGCTGATTGTCATATTGATGTCGGTGCTAATGAAGACCGGTTGGATTTCCTCAACCGTGCTTTCATCTAGACCGGCATCGTAGTTTTTCATGGCAAAGGTGGACTCTGTTGGAGTAACCTCATCAAAGTCGTATAGACCGCCGCCGCCTAGATAGATATAATTATCGGTATCCTTAATCGGCTGGTAGCCGGAGATGAAGACACCGTCATCCGGTCGGAAGGGAGCGGTTATTTCAATACTAACCTCAGCACCGGGCGCGACTGCCGGAATGGTGAAGGCCTGAAAAATGTCTTCACGTTCCTCGGCTTCGTTGATGAACGGTTGAGTGTCTCCGTTTTTTAGAAGTGATTTAAGAGATTCATTAGCTTCTTGGCCTTCAAAATTAAAGAAGGTATCGGAGCCGTGCAGGAAATATACTCCTTCATTTAATTCGTAATTCTCGCTGATGTTTTTTAGTGTGAGGGTGAAGGTATAAGAAGAGGGGGTGCAGGCACTGAAAATAGAAAGTGTCAGTAAAGAAATCACTGAGGTTTTTAGTAGTCTTTTCATTTTGGGATCTTTAAGTGTTTTTCGCTTGGATTATAGCTGTTTTTGCCTTTAATTACAAATCAAGAATATTCGGGCACTAAAAAACCCGCCCCTCCAGGGCGCCCGTAGGCGCCCGGAGTAAAGCGGGTTTTAGACTAATGTTTAGTCAGAGTTTCAAGAGTGAAGTAAACGATTAGTTAGATACCTTCTTAGATGCGGTTGGACCACCATCAACTAGGTAACCGTTGTGGTAATCAGCACTTGAAGAAGTGTGAGAACCTTGGTTTGGTTGATCACTCCATACGAAGCGAGCACCAACGTCTGCTAGAGCAGCAGATGTTCTAGTCAATGTTGTACTTCCGTCAGCATCGGTAGGTGAGGAGGTGTCAACAATTACACGTGTAGATACACTGTTATTGTCTTGGTCTCCTTGATCGGCTGTAGTAGCACGTAGTTCGTAAGTCTTGGTATTACCATCTCCAACTTCCTGTACGGTTGTCAGATCGATAACAACTAGACCACTTGAAACTTCAGAGTTTGCGTCTTCGTCCTCACCAACGTAAGGTACGATTTCTACGTCAGCACCACCGTTGGCATCAAGAGTCCAAGTACCAGCAGGATCTACTGTTATTGTGTCATTAGCGTAGTCGACTGCTGTGATGGTTACAATTTGATCACCAACTACTGCAGCAGCACCTTCAGATAGACGTAGAGTTTGACCTACTATGTAGTCTGTGGCGTCAGCAACAGTTAATGATTCAGCAGCAGAGTCGGCAGCTGTAACACCGATAGTAACACCTGTTTCAGCAGCTGTAGCACCAAGTGTTGGGTTTTCGATTACGTTACCTTGAGAATCAACTTCCCTAAGTTCGAATGTACCAACGTTGGTATCAGTCTGGCTGATATCAAATGTAACTCTTGACCAGGTGATATCACCTGCATCGTCAGCTGTGATAGAGAATCTGTAGATCTCTTCAGCAGCGAATCCAAGATCACTATCGTGTAGTGCAGCGGAAGCTAGTGTTGGAGCAGATGCGTAAAGAACCATGGCATCACCGGCAATTCTGGTGAAGTCCGGTAGGATGATATAGTCTCCAGCGGATGGAGCAACGTCCCAAGTTGTAGCAGGAGTAACAACAACGGTTGTTGAAGTTACCGCAGTTACTGTAGCGGCACCAGCTTCGTTTGTACCATCAGCGTAAACATAGTTTCCTGCAGCGATAGCGTCACCAGCTTCAAGACCGTGACCGGCAGCTACAGTTAATGTTATAGGCTCAGAGTTACCGATGGCAGCATCTGTAGCATCATCATCGTAGTCTAGGTCAACAGCTGTAGATAGTGCAGCGAAGAACAATTCATCAGTTGCAACAGCGTCAAAACCGGCAGCAGCCACTTTTTCTACTGTAACAGTTGTTGAAGTTGTACCGATAACTTTTACCAATCCGTTAGCTACACCTGTACCGGTGTCAACAGATAGTAGAGTATCGCCAACAAGTAGTTCGTCGGTATCACCACTGGCAAGTGTGTAAACAACATCAGAAGTTACTCCACCAGCCTCAGCGGTAACAGCGTTAGCTACCCATCCGGCGTCACTTCCAACAGTTGTACCTGTGTAAGTAATGCTGGCAGCAGGTAGATCTGTACCGGTGCTCTTAGAGATAGCCTCAACATTGTTGTCGTTTGAAGCTGTGATTAGGTTTGTAACCGCAGCTTGTACGGTTAGACCACTATGTTGAATTTCAGTGATGTTGTTGAACTTAGCCTTAACAGTGAATCTCTCATTGTCTTCAGCCTCGATCAAAGGTCTCTTAGCTTCAGCGATAGTGAAGGCACCTTGTGCATAGGTACCAACATCGATCAAACTAGCATCGTCAAGCAGTGTTCCGGCTTCATCGTATAGAGCAAGTCCACTTACACGGCTAGCTAGACTATCGTCAGCGAATCTTACACGTAGTTCCTTAACCCAGATGTCATCATCTTCAGCAAGGAATTTGTAAGTAGCGATTGGTTGCCAGTCGCTTGTGCTAACGATTAGGTCTGTATCTTCAGTACTTGGGTCAATAACGATTGTTAGAGTACCTCCGTCAGTAACTGTGAAAGAAACAGACTGTAATGGGTTTGCAGCAGATAGAGCAACACCACCTTCAGTAACGGTAGAGTCATCACCATCAGCATCTTCAGCGTTAACTGAATCAAGTTCCATTACGAATGTCTCAGGTGCAACAGCACTTTGAGAAACATCACAGAATAGGTCTACTGTAAGTTGACCACTTTGCTCAACTGTCCAGAAGTCCTCATCAAGATCATCGTAAGTCATTGAAGCGTCACCATCTGTAGCGGCTGTATCAGGATCACTGAAATCTTCTTCGTCAGAGATTACAGCACCTTCTTCGTCTTTGAATACACAGTTACTTACAACAGAAGCATCTGTCAAAGTACCTGATTGACCGAAGGTAAGATCCTTGATCATAGTATCTTCAACGTCGTTGGCGTCGAATACGATAGTCATCATGTGTCTATCTTGAGCACCTTGGATAAGAGGCTCGTTGTTTACGTTACCGTCAGTTCTGCTTACATCAACTGTAGCAGCACCAACAGTGAACTCAGCACTAGTAGTTGAACCACCAGTAATGTCAGTTGTACCTACGGTATCACCGTTAGCGATGTATTCAGCTGTAACCTCGGAAGAACCGTCGTAAGTTGCAGAGAACTCATCGTCTGTAGTCGCGTCCGGAGTTACATCCACAACGAAACTTAGTAGGTGAACACCGGCATCGATAGTCCAGCTGGAATCGAAAGTTACAGCGGCGTGAGTAGCAGTAGTACCTACTGTAGCGTTAGATTCGCTGGCAACAGTTGTACCTTCGGAAGCAGGCTCACCAACTTCGTGAAGTACAAGTCTGAAGTCATCGAATGTTGTGTTAACACCAGCTAGAGCTAGAGCGGCAGTTCCATAAGCACTTCCGGCGTCGTTAGCGTTAAGAGAGAATCCTAGAGATTCAATCTTGATCGCTTGGTCGGTAGTAACTCTTAGAGTCAAGATATCCAGATCATCTGTATCAGATGCAACAGTTTGTACCTGTCTGCTAGATGAATCTTTAGCGAAAGCCAGTTTACCAGCGTTAACTGTGTATGTGTTCAAGTTAACGTTGCTGGCAATGTTTTCAGTTGGTTCTGGGCTAGAATCGTCAGTAACGATTGGAGCAACACCTTCTTCACCGACAGCTTCGATCATAAGATCGCTAGCTTCGTCAAGAGCGAAGATAACTGTTTCACCATCGGAACCACCGATAACGTCACATCTTACTTCAAAGGTTCTGTTGTCACCATCAGCAATCAGGTAACCACCTTCTAGAACCATCAAAGCTACGTAACCACCTACCGCACCAGCTTGGTCCGAAATTAGGTTGTTACTTTGATAAAGTCCACATGTTGTAAGATTTTCATCATCGAGAGTACCGTTCTGTTCAAGCATTACACCCTTTAGAAGAACGTCTGTATCATTGCTGTCAGCTTGATCGTATAGTCTGAATTCACCAACCTCTTTTTGAACCTCACCAACGTCTACAGTGTTACCAGATCCGTTAGCTACGAATCCAACAGCACCGATAGAGTAGTCAGCTACTGGTCTTTCGTTACCGAAAGCTGGGAATTCCCCAGAAGTTTCAGAAGCGTTTGAATCCACATCATCAGCCGAAGCGATACCGAAAGAGTGAGATGTGGCAGCAGATGCACCTTGGATAGATGTCATAATTTTAACATCTACAGAGTCACCGGCTGGGATCATAAGTCCACCATTTGGGATAGCAAGAAGAGCAGTGTCGTCGTTTCTCAAACTTCCTTTAACACTTACTCTACCCATTCCTTCAACTTCCAACCAAACGTCATCGAAGATATCGTTGTTTCCTTGGATATCTCCTGTAACAACAACCTCGGATACCACTACGGCATCATCAAGAGACGTGAAAGTCAGAGTTGTGTAGTGAACAGAGTTAGCACTGGTAGGTGTAGATTTTGAAGCAGGAGTATCTTCAGATACTTCTACCCAAAGACCACCACCAACTGCCGGTACATCATCGTCATCATCCATATCGTCATCATCGTCCATGTCATCGTCATCATCCATATCATCATCTTCTACATCTGGATTTGCAGCACCAACTACCATTTTAACTAGTTGTTCTCTAGTAACAGGGTCAGCCGGACCGAATGTTCCATCAGCGTAACCGTTAACTACTCCCCATGCAGACAAAGTCTTCACGAAGTTGTAGAACCAGTCACCTGAAGCAACATCTGGAAAATCCTTTCCTCCTAGATTTTCAGGAAGATCGAAGGCGTTAACAACTACCTTTGCAGCACTCGCACGATTTAGTGAACCAGCTGGATCAAATGTTCCATCTGGATTACCACTTACCCATCCAAGATGAGTAGCAGTAGTTACGTGTGCAGCAAAGTAAGCGTCAACCGGAACGTCTGGGTAAAGCTCTTCAGCTTCATCCAGTTCAACTCCTGTGGCTTGTACCAACATAACGATTGCGTCAGCTCTGTTTACGTTAGCGGCCGGATTAAAGGCCTCTTTCGCAGAGTCAACCCAACCTTCGCTTGCAGCTTGCTCAACATATGGGTAAGACCACATGTCTGGAGTCACGTCTGCAAACGTTGCAGCTAGGGCAACGTTGGTAACCGCAAGAGACGAAAGAATTGCAACCACTCCTAGTGATGCAATTAACTTGCGCAGTTTAATCATACTCTTTATGGTTAAGTATTAATTTATATAAAAGGCGAACAGATAAAAAGTTTTTAAAGGGGTTCATAAAGTTTTGTCAAACCCTATATATGATAGGTGCCCGACAAAACAGTTTTATTTCTGAAAGGTGTTTTGTATATTCACAATTTTTTCATAGGCTCCGCCGGAGCCCTTACTCGTGTCCCCTGATTGTTAAAGATCCAATTTTCAGTTATCCAGACACTAACTGGTAGTGACTGGTTCGTAAATTTAGCTAATCAACCTCTGGACGCTTTTTGCCTTTTCTTACAATACTTTTCAATCGTCCGAGCAATATAAATCCCTTTCGCCTGATCAAAGATGAATTTATCAAAGTGACTAGTCAGCGTCAATAATTTTAGATGGTTGAGTAATCGGATTTTAAATAAATGAACGTCGTTGCAATCGGTGCATTCGGGCGGTATATCGAGCTTTTTCGCCTTTTTT
Organism: uncultured Candidatus Peribacteria bacterium; assembly: GCA_964383675.1. Classification (GTDB taxonomy): domain Bacteria; phylum Patescibacteriota; class Gracilibacteria; order UBA1369; family LOWO2-01-FULL-3; genus CAYLHX01. Next base: position 18,971 of record CAYLHX010000001.1, read on the forward strand.
CAGCCATTTTACAGGGCGGAAACTGCTCGTAATATATAACTGTGTTAGTTACGTTTTGTTTCTAAAAAGGGGGTGACATATTTGTCGTATATTGTGGGGTTAAAGTTTGCTTATTGGCTATTGACTGCTTCGATTTTGTTTTATGCTTAATCGTGGCTGTTTTTCGTACGCTAGTTATAACGAGTTCGGGGTGCTTTTGTTACTGAGTTTTTCTGAATTTTGAGTATCTAGATTTTTCGCTTAGTCGATTTGACTATTTCTGTTGAATGTTTTACAAAAAATATATGCTTTGTCTATTTACAAAAATATGAAAAAGGTTTTGCTAATTGGGAACTCACCCTTGCCGGAGGAAAACACAAAATCCAGGCCGGCGGCCGGACTGCGCACCAATCAGTTCATAAAGGCCCTAATGGAGGAGGGGGATTTTGAGCTATACCTTATTACTATAGGCATGCCCGAATGCTATGAGGGAGAAATTGAAGAAAAAGAGCAATCCATAGCCTATAAGTGCAAGCAGTACACCATTTCAAAAAACAGCCCAAAGTTATTTTCCAAAATCCAGAAACTGCACGATGAGTTTGTACCGGATGTGATCGTGGGGGTAAATACCTACCCCTCTTATGTGGCGGCAAAAATAAAATCCAAAGCGCCATTTTGGGCGGACCTGAACGGCTGGATCATGGCCGAGGCACAAGCCCAGGCCTACAAAGCCGGTAATAACGCCTTTCTGCCCCATTACTATGAGCTGGAAAAGACCATTCTGAAGGCGGCCGACAAGATTTCGACGGTTTCGGAAAATCAAAAATTTGCCGTTTACGGCGAACTGGCATCATTGGGGCGCCTCAATCAGAAGACTTTCGGCTATGAGTTTGTCCACCATATAGCAAATGGCACCGAATGGTTCGTAACGGACAAGGTTCACACTGAGGAGATTGCATGGGACGCAAAAATCCCAAAAGATGGTTTTGTGGCCTTGTGGATGGGCGGATACAACACCTGGGTTGATGAAGAAACTCTTTTTAAAGGACTGGAAGGCGCCATGGAGGTCTGTCCAAAGCTGTATTTCGTTTCAACCGGCGGAGAGATTAAGGGGCTGGACGACACAACCTTCGAGCGCTTTAAAAAATTGATCGATAACTCTAAACACAAGGGCCGTTTTATATTTTTGGGATGGATAGATACCGAAGAAATACCGCATCTGTATAAAATGGCACATTGCGGATTAAATGTGGACCGCCTCTGCGTAGAGACCCTAACCGGAGCCAGAAATCGTATCAATGAATTTATGAAATTCGGACTGCCGATAATAACCACCCTGGGCAGTGAAATAGCCTATAAGGTTAAGGACAAGGAGGCTGGACTAACAACTGAAAGCGGAAATTCTGCCGAACTGACAAGGGCGCTTCAGAAGCTATACTGTTATTGGGGCCAAAAGGAGGAAGACCTTCAAAAAATGGGGAAAAATGGACAAACATACGCTGAAGAAGAAGCCAATTATAAGAATTTGTCTTTAGAATTTGTTGCTTGGATAAAATCTCCCGCTTTGGCCGGTGACAAATTTGATAATCATGATTTAAAAAAAGGTACATATTTCAAAACTGCCTGGTGCTATTTTAGACAAAACGGCTTTAAAAAGACGCTTTTAAAGCTACGCCAAAGACTCAGAGGCTAACAAAGAATTAAACAACAAAATTCGTTTTGTCATTTTTAATAAGTTGCCCCTCACTTCGCAAAAAGTGATAATGATTTTGTGTAGTCAAACTTGGCTCAAACCTCATTTATAAAACCTCTAACCAAATTTCTCATGGAGAATGCAAAATTATATAAAAGGTTGAAAGTATACCTTTCATACCTGGCGATCTTGGCGATCGCGTTAACCTCTACGGTTACTTATATACCCGTAGTAAACGCAGCCACAAGCGGAATCGGAACTGTTACTCTGATTGACGCCGGCAGCCTGGAAGATCCCGGCGCGGGCGGTGAAATCTACGGAATTACCGGAAGCGACTTTCAAATTTCGATTGCTCAACCGGCAGCAGTAGATGGCGGCACCCAGTTTTTGGAGTATATGATCTTCCTTTTCCCGGCTACAGTTAGTGTAAGTACAAATTCGGAAGATCCAAATTTTATTGGAAATGGCAGTTTCCAACCGGTTGCACAGAATTTTACCCAGATTGGCCAAACAACTTTCACTTTATCTCCACATTTGGAACAAGACAGTGGAACCGGCTCAAACGACCCCCAAGATTTTGCAACTTCCAACACGGATTATTATGCCTGTGTAGTGGCTTTGGCTGATCCCGACAGTGACTCTTTGGCAGTTTGTAGTGATCCCGCGACTATAACCTTTGACACACCTCCGGACACGACAGCGCCATTTATCGACCATTTTCCTGCTCAAAAGGCGATAATCAACCAAGATGCTTATTTGTACGCTTTGATAGACGATGATCAGACCGATGAAACGGAATTTGACGGTGAGATAGGAAACGGTTCGGTTCAAGTGGTGTATGGTACCGATATATCAAGCTCTACCAGTACTGCGGAATGTACTTTGGTGGAAATGGATTTTTTCAGTTGTATTGTTCCCTCAACCAGTACGGGTAGTGATTTTGAGTATATTATTGAAGCACGCGACAAATCCGATAACACTCGTTACCTAACCGCCGATGGTTTTAAAAATTTACTTGATGATGCAGTGTTGGCACCTTTTGAAACCGAGGTGGTTGCAGCCGGTGATAATACAGTCAGCGGTGTTATTTCGAAAACCGATGGTGGAGGTGGAGCGTTGATGGGGGCTAATGTTTTCTTAGGTGGTTTTGCCGTGCAGTCCGTGAATTCCGGCAGTGACGGTACCTATTCTATTCCAAGCGTAGTTGATGGTATTGGCGTGGATGTGGTGACATTTAAAGATTCTTATTGTGATAACGTTATCTTTAAGGTGATCAATACAAGCGACGTTACAGTTAACATTGAAATGGTTTTCGGGGAATGCATGTTCGGAGCTGATGATGAAGGTCCGGGAGGAGGGAAACCTCATCCGGTTTTCCAATCTCCACCGCCTAACTCCAACTTTGTACCTTTGGATCTTAATACTAAAGATGGTATAAGAGTTGGATTTGACCAAGAATTGGATGAAACGACTGTTTTTGATAACGACCCGACGGATTCCGGCAGTAATGTGTACTTAACTTCCGATGGTACCACTAAAATCGCGGGGGCCGTTTACTATTGTGAGGATGACTCCGACCCGGATGTGTCCGCCTGTTCCCAATACCTTTTCGACATAGATGAAAATGTTATTTTGTTTGTTCCCTCCGGCGCTTTAACAGCAAATACCGCATATACCCTGGTCATTGGCTCCGGAGTTAAGAGTCTTGAAAGCAATCAATCCATTGAAGGGAATAAGCCGGGTGGAGGTCACACAATCAGCTTTGTTACCGGAGGTGGTGGAGTTACTCTATCAGGTGAGAATTTTGGTACCGGGGGACAGTTCCAGCCGCCCTTTATTACAGCGGCGGTTCCGTTCCCGGGCCAGACTATCGCAAACAATGCCGCTGTAGTGCTGAGATTCAACGACGCCATGGATTCAACAACCATTAATTCAACCAACATTCAATTGGAGTGTAACGACCAGGATGTGACTGGTTACACTGTAAGTTTGGATTCAAGCAGTAAAAAGTATGCTTTGATTTCCTCCGGTGATGGTACATGGGACGTAGGCAGCGGTAATACCGAGTGTGAAATAAGTGTTCTCGGAGGTGTAAAAAACCAAAGTGGTGTAACTATGGGCCCGCCGGATAACCTTACTATGGACTTCTTCAAAAACCACTTCTTTATAAGTAATACCTCGGACAGCAGCTCACCATCAGCTTACGAGTTCTTTGAAGAAAATTCTACGGTGCCGGTGAATGTTGGAGTACTTGAATTCGGCTTTGATGAAGCCCTAAATCCTTCCACCGTTACGACAAACAATATCAGTGTTACCCGTCAGACAACCTCCGTGCCTATCAGCGTGGAATATGATCCGGGAATTAACAGTATTTTTATAACTACTGATGATGTTTTAGCACCAAACAGCAATTATACGGTTACCCTGGGAACGGGAATAATGGACTTGGCCGGTAACTCAATGGGGGCAAGTTCCTATTCCTTTACTACCGGTTCCGTCGATACGCTGACCCCGTTGATTAAGAAAGTACGCTGCGATGAGTTTACTTGCGCGATTTTCTTCGATGAGCCACCTAATATTGACTCATCCGTCGCAAGCAACTTTGCCGCCAGTGCAATAAATATTAATAACTACACTCTTCAGGTAGAGACATCCGTGGGATCCGGAGTATTTGGATCTGCAGTTTCACTGGGATCGGCTCCCACTTATGTTGCCAGAGATTTCATGGTGTTCATCAACAATAACGGATTATCAGCCGTCGATCTTGATAAGAAGTTTAAGCTTACCGTGAGTACCGCGGTGGAAGACAGATCGGGAAACGCCATTTCCAGTGAGAATAACGCCTATAATGGTAAAGTTGAAAACAGTCAGGATACGTTTGGAGCCTTTCAATCGGGCGTGGCTTTCCCACCTCCAACGGATCCGAGTGCTGGTGGATATGTGCCGCCGGGTGTAGGTAATTTCGATGCCGCCAAATCTTTGAGCGGGACAATGAACTTCGCCTTCCCTTTCAGTATCGTGGCTGGCAAGGAAGTGGAAGTGTTCCAGGTGAACTATGTGCCTACAGTCGCACCTGAGGACGGTGATTTCCTGAGGTTCACCTTCCCCAGCAATATGACCGGTTTCTCCAACGCGCAATTGGATCAATATTCACCTTGGCAAAACGACATTAACGGTCCCGCGCCCGGAGTGATTCGTCTTAACCAATCATTCGGCAGTAGCGGATTAAGTGTCAACTCCACATCAAAAAGTATAACCGTTAGTTTGGATGTGGTATCCGGAACACCGGAGGCAAATCAGCCTTTGACAATTGATCTGAGAGGACTGATAAATCCGGTGATTCCCAAGGGACCCGATACCAGTGGATTGACCTTGAACATTGAACATGCGAGGCAGGATGGACAAGATACGGTGATTTTGAACAATGTTGAAACCGCACCTTGGTTTACTGTTGCCCAGGGTGATTCCACCATTAATTTGAATATATCTACCGCCTTAGCGGACCCGGTAAGTGGAAGTTTCACTTTGAGAGCGGATGGCCCCGGTCTTCATAAAGATTACTCGGTAACGTTGACAAATGGCATGCTGTCATCCGTTAACGGAACATCAGCATCTCAACTAAGCGTAACCGGGCTGACGTCTGGATGTTACTTCTTCCATACTCCACCTACGGTTTCACTGAGCGGCACCAACTATAAGGGCCAACAGTTCCCTGAACCGGTGTGTGTGGGAAATAACGAAACAAGAAATAAAACCTTGTCCCTTGAGGAGAAGGGGGCTAGCGGAAACAGCATAGATTTAACCGTAAAACTTGCCGGACTAAGCGATTATGACGGCGCTGACGTGGACATTTTCGCCTCAAGTCCCGTCATCCCTGATTTGGTAAGTATTTCAAGTCTTTCAACGCCAAATCCAAGCGGCTATACGTTAACCTTTGATGATGATGGAGAGGCCTTTGTGGGAATCGGTCCCGGCCTTTCAAATGTTTCCTCAATAACTACGGATATGTTTGCTAACTTCCCTTGTATTCCCCCTCCACCTGCGCCGATAAGAGTTAAAAACATTGAGACCACTCCTGTGATTCAGGTGCCACCTTTCTTGCCACCAGGTGTTACCTATGATTCTGAAAACGCTACCCTAACTATCACCTGTACCGCTTCAGATACCGATGTGCCTGTGAGAGTGACCGACGGCACCAGTAATCTGTCCAATGTGGAGGTGAATTTGTTCGGCAATGGGAAATCCAGTTTCGGTGTTACAGGAAGTGACGGCACGGTAACTTTGGACGCGACTGGTGCCGGTCTTTACGATCTTTGCGTAAGAAAACCCGGAATCGGTAGAAAATGTTTCCCACTAGAAGTAAAAACGGCCGGTTCGACTCCTTCTTTCTTCTTCAAGGGGCAGACTTATTCAAACATAACAAGTATTCCGGTTAAACTAAGACAGCCGGCATACCTGATTTCCGGAAAGGTCTTTGATTCAAACAATAGTCCGAGAAAAGACGCTATTGTTCACTGTAAAAATGAATCTACCGGTGATTCGGTGGAGACCCGCAGTAGCAGTGACGGTACTTATTCGGTTGGAGCGGATGCCGGGACCTATAGTTGTACCAGTTTCCCGAAGCTGGAAGAGGTGGATATGTGTGCTCCATCCGAGTTAACGGTAACTGTAACAACCGCTAACAAGACAAACCAAAACTTAACTCCAACTCATAACACTTGTTACACGGTGGAGGGTGATGTTTTGGTCGATGAAGGAAGCGGTGGTGAAGGTGTACAAAATCGTCCGGGGTTTGCGGTTGAGTGGGACTCTGTAAATGATCGACCGGCGGGCGGTGCTGTGCCAAAAACCTTCATGACCGACAATGAAGGCGGCTACGAAGTGCAGTTGGAAGACAATCGAGATTACCGAATATGCGTGTTGTCTGAAATCGGTGAAGTTTGTGAGGAGCAATCTCTATCCGGTTCAAATCTGGAGGATGCGGATATTAGTGTTGCCGCGGCAACGATTGATTTCGACTTTGTTGGAGGTGCCAGCGATGACCTGGCATTCTTGAAGCTGGAAAATGCCTCTGGAAGTTTTGCGATTGAGATCAACGGACTTGATGAAACTTACACGGCTAATGTTCCTCAAGGCAGCTACACATACTACCTGAGTATCAATAATGGGCTGAGAGTTTTTGAAGGCACAGTTGCTACTGATGCGACCGCAACTATTGATCTGAGCTCGACCAATTTCCAAGAGCTAACCGGAACGGTGGAAGACGACAGCGGAAACCCGCTGACCGGAATGCATGTATTGGCAACCGACCAAGACGGTAATACTTATCAGACAACAACCGATAACAGTGGTGATTACGAAATAAAACTGGATGCGGTTGATGGGCCGTTTGAGGTAAGAGTAACCGGTAGCGGTTATATTCCCGAATCCCCTTCAGAAACCGTGGATCTGGATACTACAACGGAGATGAATTTCGACAATGAGAATGAGGCGGCCATGACACCGGCAGATCGTGTGATTTCCGGAACGATAACTGAATCCGGCAGTGGCGGTGAGGAGTTTGATGGTGAAGGTTACGTGAGTTGTATGAATGAAGACAATATCGCAGCACTAGCACCTATAGACCAGGAAGACGGATCTTATGACGTACCGGTTACCGACGGCACCTGGGAGTGTGAGTTTGTCGGTGAGGGATATGACAAAGAAGGGTTTAGTGCACCGGTTACGGTTTCCGGTTCCGACGCCACAGGTGAAGATTTGGAACTGGGAGACTCAAATGCAGACAGAACCGACCTTTCCTCTTCCACCACACTTACAACCGGAGCCGGCGGCTGTTACGATAATAGAGACAATACCGGACTTAAGGTTTGTTATGATCCGGGTGAATTGGGCTCCGGCAGTGAGAATGTATCACTGAGCTTGGAGGTGAGTTTTGCGGCTCCGGAAACTACCGGGTTCAGTCCGGTTTGCGACGCGGCCTTCACTATTGAAGCCACTTCAAGTAAGAGTATCAGAAACTTGAATGGTGATGCCGATATTGAAATTGATATGGAGCAATTCCTGGACATTGAAGGTTGTGACTTACCTGAAGGTGTAGAGTTTAGCGATCTGAAGTTTGCTTCGTTCGATGAATCGGCCAATGAATACAATGTGGAAAACGGTACTACAGATTCCACAAACGAGAAGGTTGCCGGACAGAGTGATCACCACACGGTTTATGCGGTTGTATACTCAAACTCCGTATCAAGCAGCAGCTCTTCCGAGGGTGACAATAGCTCCTCCGAGGGCGAAAGCAGCTCTTCTGAAAGCAGTTCAAGCAGCTCCAGCTCAAGTAGCTCCGGTGGCGGCGGAGGTGGTGGCGGTGGATTCAGCACCGGACTTTTCACCTCAAAAACTACCAGTGAAATTGCAACACCCAAGGCTTTGCAAAAAGTGGAGTTGGAAGAGGTCTCAAGCCTAGCCGAAAATGTTGTGGACTCAGCGGCTTTTGAGGTGGGTGAAGATGCGGCAGTGGAAGAAGAGGTAACTTTGAAGGCTGAGAATTTTGGTGACGGTACTGCGGCCTATGTAACCATTAAGGCTGGGACTGTGGTGAAAACAGATGATGATCAACCTTTCACCGGATCCATTGATTTGCCAAAGGTGGTTGAAATTGACGCTGTTACGCCTGAAGGCAAAGCCTATGCAGGGCCGGTGGTACAGGTGGGCCTTGAAGGAAGTGGATTAACTTTTGACAGTCCGGTTACCGTGGTTATTCCCGTTGATTTGGATATAGAGATCGTGGCGGAGGCTGAAGCTTTAGCAGTCTATACATTGAATGAAGAAACCGGTGAATGGGAATTTTTGGCAAATGGCACTCTGAAGACTCTGGACGGTCAACTGGTCATGGAGTTTGAGACCGACCATTTCAGCAAATTTGTGGTGATGCAGGATGAGGAGGCTTTGGCGGAGGCGATGGCTGAAGCGGAAGCTGAGCTGGAAACAGAAAAAGAAGCGGCTGAAGAAGATGAAGAATTTGTCTATGAAGGTCCGTTTGTGGATGTTGAAGATCATTGGGCGGCTCAATTTATTGCCGATCTTTATGCAATGGGTATTGTTTCCGGATATGATGCCACACACTATGGTCCTGATAATCAGATTACCCGCGCGGAATTTACCAAAATTGCAATAAACAGTTTTGATATTAATGTGGGAAGTGGCGGTGGAGTAATGCCGTTTAAGGATGTAAAATCGGAGGATTGGTTTGCCAAATTTGTACAGGCGGCCTATGTTTGGAACATTGTTGGCGGTTATAGTGATGGAACTTTCAGGCCAAACGAACCGATCAATAGAGCCGAGGCCTTGCGTATTCTGTTGGATGCGGCCGAGATCAGCACCGATACCGACTATGTAGCAGATTTCCCTGATGTAAAGGACGGCGACTGGTACGCGGCTTACGTAAACGCGGCGGCTGAGATGGGAGTAATAAGCGGTTACAAGGATGGCACATTCGGTCCTGGCAATAATCTTACTAGGGCGGAAGTTGCCAAGATTGTATCACTGATGATTGAGCAGATGTCTCTGGAGGCAATGGAGGAATTGGAGGAGGACAGTACTGTGGGAATGGCCTTGAGTGTTTGGGCCAAATCACAGTAGTTAGCGTGAAATGTTGAGAGACTGGGGCCGGAAGTGTTCGCACTTCCGGCCCTTTTGTGTTATAATAATAAGATTATTTTTACTTATGTCTGCAACAGCTCAACAAAACATGAAGGTGCCAAAAATTGGCTTAGCACTAGGTGGTGGTGGCGTGCGTGCCTTTATCTATATTGGGTTTTATGAAGTTTTAAGAAAAAATAATATCCCTATTTCTTTGATTTCCGGTACCAGTATGGGGGCAATTTTGGGTGCTGCAATTGCGCTAGGTTATGAACCGCAGAAGCTGAAGGAATTTGCGCTGAAATATAAGAGCATGGATCTTTTTAGTATGGAAAACTTCAATTACTTCGACGAGAGTATTATAAAAAGAGAGAGTATAAAAAAGATTTTAGATGATTTTTTTGAAGGAAAAACCTTTGCCGATCTAAAAATCCCCTTTAAGTGCACCTGTATAGATCTTGAAAGCCAGCAGGAGGTTATAATCGATTCCGGTCCGATTTCCGAGGCGGTGCAGGCCTCTTCGGCTTATCCTTTAATTTTCCCTCCCCTATTTCATCAGGAAAAATACCTGATTGATGGTGGTGTTTTGGATCCGGTGCCGGCATTACTCGCACGTAATATGGGTGCAGAGAAGCTGATTGCCGTTAGCATCCAGAACAATATGATTCGCCAATACATTTCGGGCCAGATTTTTTCAAAATATTACAATGGCGCCCCAAAAAAAAATGGTCTATCCAAGTTGTTGGGAATTTTTAAAAAGAAGAAGGGAGATTTTAAACTGCTTATAGATATAGTGATCCAAAGTATTGCAATAGCTTCAAGAGCACACATGACCATGAATCTGGAAAAATCCGCTCCGGATCTTTTGCTTGAACCTCTGGTTGAGATAGGTCTTTTGGATTTTACCAAAATGGATGAGGCTATAACCTTGGGTAGGAAACTAGCCAATGCGGCCTTACCTCAGATTCAGTCCTGGATGAAGTAATGGTAGCGCCAAGGGGAATCGAACCCCTGTTTCCGCCGTGAGAGGGCAGCGTCCTAACCGCTAGACGATGGCGCCAAGGAACTTTTACGTTGGGAAGTTTAGCGAAGGGTTGAATGAGAATCAAGCTTTACTGATCGAAAGAAGATTTTATATTTGCACTCTCGGCTTTAGAGTGCTAGACAATGGCTTTTTAACACGATATAATATCTGAGCTTATTATTTCTAGAAAGCATTATGTCCAAGGACTTGTATGAAATCCTGGGGGTCAAGAAAGAGGCCAGTGATCAAGAGATTAAGACTGCTTATCGTAAGGCCGCTTTGAAGTGGCATCCCGACAAACACAAAGGTGATAAAGAGGCCGAACAGAAATTTAAAGAAATTAATATGGCCTACGAGGTACTGTCCGACCAAAAGAAACGTCAACAGTACGATGCTTTCGGTAGCGCCGGTGGTCCAGGAGGCGGCTTTGGGGGAGGCGGTGCCGGTGGTTTTGGCGGTTTCGATTTTACCGATTTCATGGACGGCTCCGGAAACTTTGCCGATATTTTTGAAAGCTTTTTCGGCGGAGCCCGCGGCGGTCAGGGCCGCAGGAAAGGTGGAGCTATGCGCGGAAACGATATCGAAGCTTCAATTGGTATCGGTTTTGAAGAGGCGGTTTTTGGCAGCGAAAAAGAGTTGGAAATAACTAAACCCGATGTCTGTGATCAGTGTAATGGAAAAGGCGCGGAACCCGGCAGTACAATTATTACTTGTCCGACCTGTAGTGGAACAGGACAGCTCCGTGCGGTTCGCAATACTATTTTGGGACAGGTAACAACTTCCAGGGTTTGTGACAATTGTGACGGAGAGGGACGCGTGCCGGAGAAAAAATGTACAAAGTGTCATGGTACAACTCGTACTCGCGTGAAAGAACGGATAAAGGTGAAAATTCCGGCCGGTGTTGATAATGGTTCAACAATTCGTCTAACCGGCAAGGGTGAAGGTGGAATTAAAGGAGGTCCCGCCGGTGATCTGTATATTAATTTAAATGTCCGTCCAAGTGACACTTACTTCCGTTCGGGTAATGATATCCACAGTGAGACAAAAATACACTTGCTGCAAGCTGTTTTGGGTGATGAAGTTGAGGTAAAAACTCTGCATGGAGCTTCAACGATTAAAATTCCGCCTGGGACTGAAGATGGAAAAGTTTTTCAGATTAGCGCAAAAGGCGTCCCCAGCCATACTGGTAAAACCGGTGACCATCTGGTTAAAGTTCGTGTGGAAGTTCCGAAAAAACTTTCCAAAAAAGAAAAAGAATTATACGCGGAACTGGCGAAGGAGGCCGGTTTGGATATAAAGAAGGGTGGTTGGTTCGCTTAAGCTCTTATTGCAAAAAGAGCCACTTCGTATTACCATTCAGTTTGATATTTGCTCATTCCTAACAATATGAATATCAGCCTTTCATGGGATCTGTTTGTAATAGTATTTTTTGTGGTGATTGTGGCCTACAGTTTTATCATTGGACGCGACAACACTCTGAAGGTGATTTTGGGGACTTACGTTTCGATAATTGCCGCTGACGCGGCTGGTAGTTTGTTTGCAACTTATTTTGCCGGTTCGGCACTTTTTTTGAATATTCTAAAATTCGCCTCGGTAAGCAATGAGCAGGAAGCGGTGGTTTTGGTGAAGGTAACCATCTTTGTTGTCCTGGTGATTCTATTCGCCGTTAAAGGAGCTTTTGAGGTGGATACGGTAGATGACCGCTCGGCAGCTATCAGAATGGTTCTAAGCGTTATTTATGCGGTCATGAGCGCGGGATTAATAATCAGCGCCATCTTGGTTTTTGTAAGCGGCGTACCTTTGATCAGTAATAATGTCGGGGCGATCACCGTGGCCAATGGCGGACTGTGGGATATCTATACGAAATCGGCTTTGATACGCAATATTGTGCAACATAGCCACCTCTGGTTTTCGATTCCTGCACTTTCATTTTTGATCCATAGTTTGTATACCGACCACGAATAGAAAATCTCTTGCGTTTGAGCAAAACTCAACATAGAATATTGGGGTCAATTTTGGGTCGGTAGCTCAGTCGGTAGAGCAGCAGCCTTTTAAGCTGATGGTCGTGGGTTCAATCCCCACCCGACCCACCATTAAGTGGAGAGGTAGCGTGCCGAAGATGAAGGTTTAGCGAGCTACGCGAGACTAAACCGAAATCGAAGGCCAACTTTCAAGAAGTTTGCAAAATCTGATTGTAGCAAATTTCGATGAAAGTTGAGCGGACCCCATTGAGCATCAGGCGAAGATTTTTTGTAGATCAGCGAGGAAATCCCTATTGAGAGAATAAGAGAACTTTTATTGGGCGTTTATTTCCTTTGGCTTTGAGTTTTCTTCTTCTACAGCTCGAATCTGTTCCATGGCCCACAAGATCACGGGTAAAAATTTGCTGATTTTTTGATTAGAGCGCTGATCCGTTCCGTTAAGCACTCTAAAAACTTCATAATAGTTATAGGTGGTGAATGGAAGGTTTCTTCGTTGCATTTCACGTAATACAGGTAAGGTTTCGTCAAGAGAAAGTTGCATTAAGTCTTTTGAGGATTCCAGGGCTTCTTGGAAGTATCCTTCCTGAGAATCCAGATTGGCCATAGCCACAGCTCTGGAATAGATTGTTTCCTTGTCCAAAGCTTCACCTACATCCAATTTTGAATAAGCCGTATCAAAATCTTCCCGGGTTAAACCTTCCGGTTCGCATATTGTCCATGACTCTGAAAAAATCATGCCTGCATCGTCATAGCCCAGATTATAAAGATCGGCAAGAGTACGGTTGTGGCTAAACAATTTAGTAAATAAGGCGTTAATGAATGAGGGGAATTTAGGATTCTCGCTTAACTCCGGAAAGTGTCTGGCGAAAATTTGTGCTTTCAGGTTAATATCAGCCGGAAATAAATGGCTTCTTTTAAAGTGTGGTCCGGCATTACGAAATACTCTTTTTGTTTGTTTACCTGAAACCGGTCTGGATGCTCTCGCTATTAAGTAGTCAAAAAAGGATTTATTGATTCTGGTGTTGAAGTCCTCCTGTGCATGTAATAGCATCGATAAATTAAAGTAAAAACAAGCTTTCACGATAGCTTCTTCCGGGCTAAGTCCATCAAATTCTCTATCTAATTCAGCAACCAGTAGGTTGAGAGAAGCTCCCACGTGCTGAGCCGCAACCCTGGGCAAAATATCACCTTCAGGATAGTAAGCATACTTGCCGGTTCTTAACAGTCTTCCGGAAACCGGTTCCTTTCCGTTTAAAAGGGCATGTCTCGCCTGAACGTTAACTATCAATCTCAATGCGTCCGCCACTGATAGTTCCGGAAACAATTCCAGTCCCAAAAGCTCATCGGTCAATCTTTGATTTTGCTCTATTCTCAAGGCCTCTACCTGCTGAACCGCGGTAAGTGCTCCTGTAGCCTCAGCGCTATCGTCCTGAATTCCCTCAAGGGCGCGAGCAACTTGCAGCACTTCAGCCGGCAAATCATGAAGATGAGCAGTATTTAGTATTTCTAGCAGCTCATCCCCATGACTTATTCCTGGTCCGGTTAGTATCATGCGTATGTTTACTTCTCAAATTCCCAACCCCTGGCCTTGATTATCGCGTCTGCAACCTTGTTAGCCTTCATTATCTCCGGCGTGTGCTTTGAAATATCCGCGTCTTTGTAGCCAAACTGCACAACTCCAAAATTGATCATAATTTGATAGATCAATTCCGCTCTGGAATCGGCGGCGATAATGTTGGCGTGATCGGCAAGATCGGGATTGAAATTTTCAAGATTGATTCTTTGTCCAGCCTTGCTTTCAATTACCGCATTGATGGTGTTTTCGATATCCGGGGTTATCAACTGAGGTTCATAGTCTTTACCTTCTTTAATTCGGGCCTCAATTTGTGCAGCAAGCTCGGGGTTGTAATGATAAAGAGGCGTGGAGATATCGATAGTTTGGCCATTTGCATCAACCGGCCTGACGGCATCACTTTCATATCTTTCCAACAAAAGCAGGTTTAAGGCCATCATCTCATCCGGCAGATTCTTTTGCCCACCTTCAGTAAGCGCAATTCCGTATTTATCTTTAATGGCCTTATTAACTCTTCTGATGTGTTTGGTGAATCTCTCATTAATGCGCGGATCCTGAGTAATCAATTTGATAACGGAGTGTGAGGCTTTGGCAGGTCCTTCAAACTCCATGCCCTTTACCTTGAGCTGAGTGTAAAGGTTACCGGTGATAACACCGGCTTTTTCCATAACACCGGCCAGACGATCGAGCATCTTTTCCAGATCTTGCGGATGCATAAAGGGGTTGCCGCAAGGCGTACTGGCGATTGGATTATATATTTTGCTAAAAATTGTTTCGCGATCAAGCACTGTCTCGGCTTGCTGGCCATTTTCATCGATGAGTGTGACATAAAAATGATTTTCCAAAGCGTCGTAACGACTTGAAGTAATTTTGGCGTTTGACGGCTCTTTAGCTCCTTTAAATTTATGAGACAAAATTTTACCAACAAACACATCTCTAACCATTTCCTGAGCTCTTAAAATTCCTCCTTCCACGTCATTGAAGCGTAGAAGCGCGTTTTTCGCCTTACCATTTGCGTCCTGTAACACCTCCCAACCCAGCAAATCGTCCAGAGTTTTGGCATATTTGCGGAGAACTTCGCCGCTGTCCACTCCCTTGGTGGAGGATAGACTGGCAAAGAAGTTGGGTTGATCGCCACTGGTGCCTTTTTCACCTCGCCAACCTTCAACGTAAGAGCCCATTAAAAGATTACGCGGGCTGGGTACTTCACCCAGCTCTTTGCCCGGAGGCGGTTCTTGAAAGTTGTTGATATTCAAGAACATATTAACTCTGACCGGGCGCAAGAAGCTGTCCGGATTACAGATTCCGGGGATGGTGATACGAGGATTGCTTTCGTGGTCTATATTGGTTTTGCTACCTAAAGCTCTGATGTCTCGGTATCGCTCCTGCCAGTAGTCGGAAATGTCGGTGGTACGCATGAAATCTCCCTGTTCGGTACCCAACATGTAAAGCTGACCGTCGGCGCCTTCAAAGAGCGATAGCATATCTCCGGCCAAAAGTTCCACGTTTTCAATCTGATCGGCAATTCCCTCGCTCTTCATGGCCTGTTCCATCAAGGCAATAATGGTTTCAGATTTACCTGTTCCACTGTCACCACCCATTACGATAGTTTTTCTGAGACCGTTTTTTAAAGTTATGGTGAAGGCAGAACCGTGAATCGGGAACATACCTTTTTGACGTACCAATTCGTTGGTAACTGTAAGAATAGGCTTTTTAAGGTAGCCCATATAATCGGTGATATTTTCACGATCAACCCAAGATATCGGCAGCATGGAACCGTCCTCGTTTTGATCAAAGTAGTAACCCAGGCGATAGTCTTCTCCCATTACTTTGGAAGGCAACCCCAGGAAGCTTACCGCATCCGGTTTCACATTTTTATCTACCTCGTGCAGCTCCATGTCCACTTGTGGAAAGAGGCGCAGCTCATCGGCCAGGTAGTGGCTGTAGGAGCGATGCATCACAATAAGCACCTTGTGTCCGCCAACCTGAGCCATTTTACAGACATAATCTTTGGGATCCATTTTGTCCACGAAACCGCTAAGTTTTTCGCGGAAGAATTCCGGCTTCGGTGCATTTTCACCATCACCATCACGACGATAAATACCTCGATCGCCGCCGGCCACTCTGGCTACGCTACCGGTGGTCATATCCGGGGAAGGGTCGGTAGGAGCAGTTGTTTTGGCGAACTTAGCCTTGCCAATCAGAGCTCTTAAAAATGGAGGTAGGTTTTCATTGCCTTCCAATCCCTCAGTTTCACTGTAACCAATTTGCAAACTTCTCTTGAAGCGGAGTTCGGTGTCTTCTTCTTCGGTACGGCGTTTTTTGTTGATATCTTTAATAAGTTGAGCTTCCTGATCCTTGGTGAGAAATACTCTCAGGAAGGACTTGATGTGCCTGGATAACTTTTCTTCAGATCCCAAAAGTTCGTCTTCACTGGTTGCTTTGGCATCGGCGAGAATTTTAATAGTGTCGTCGCTAAACCAGATTTTGGCAATTTCAGTGGCGACTTTGGCGAACAGTTCTTTTTCACCATCACGGAATCTTCGCTGACCGGGAGCACATTTTTTGGCGAACTGCAAAGCCCCATAGCGAGCCTGACAATGATCTGGAGATAGATGCTGCAATTCCGGGATACGGTTTCTAACCTGTAATAAATAATGATTGAAAAGATCATGGAAAGGCTTGCTGTTAACAAAATCATCCATGGTTTTACAATCTATTCTCTTCAGAGTGACAATATGATGTCTGGAGTCCGGTTCAATACTTTCAATATATTCATCGACATCTTCGGGGCGGTCATCCACCACTTTTTTGCGACGCTTGTTTTTAGCGCTCTGCAGTGCCTGAATAAGTTCTTCTTTATCTTTTGCCGCTTGAGCGAATTCGATTTCACCGCCGGGAAAGAGTTCCTTCAAAGCACTCTGTTCGGGATTAAAGCTTTCAGCCTCGTGATATTCAGCCTTTTTGGTTTTGAACTCCTGCCAGTAGCGCAGTAGTAAATCCAGATCAACTCTAACGGCCAGTTCAAGCAGGTTGTAGCCTTCTTTGGTTCCATCCACCATGCCACCGAAGGCGAAACGTACATAGCCTTTGGCGGTTGGCACCACATCTATCTTGCGGGCGCGGGATATCGCTTGCAAGAAAGGTAGTAAAGAGGCGTTATCACTACCGTCTTCATCCAGTTTGACACACATATAGAAGGGCCCTTCCGGTTGAATACATCTTTCGGAAAGTCCGGGATATTTTTCCTCCAATTTTGTAACCGCCCTGGCAACCGCCTTTGCTCTCTCCACCGAATCTCTTTGTGTCTGTTTTTCCAGGCGGAGATTTTTTAGATCGGAAAGTAAATTGTTGATATATTTTGAGGCTACATCTTTGTATTCGTGCGGTGTCGAGGTACGCAATTTCAGACGGTCAAGATCGTTTCTGGCATTGATAAGAGCGAAATATAGTGGTCCTATAAAGGCGTCAGAGGTAAGATCGGCAAAATCTTCGCTGAGAAGTTCATCAATAATTTTTTCCGGATCGGCAATTGCCAAAGCGGGTCTCAAGCGTGAGGAAACTTCTTTAACAGCCAAGCCCATCCTGTAAGTTTGGTTATCCATGTAGAGGGACATGGTATTGGCCGAGTCGGTGTTGTCACGCACGAAACTTTCAAATCCGGCGTCGTTGGTGAAGACTGTTCCGGTTCTGCGTCCGGCTCCCATCGCCCACTTGGTGGTTGGAATTGTGGAGTAGATGGTTATGGGTTTTGCAAACCTGGAACGGTTGTTTTCATAGAATTCCGGTAGAGATGCATCACCTTGTATGTCTTTTTTGGGTTTACCAACCTGCTTGTGATAAGCCTCATCGGCCATGACAGTGAGTCCATAGCGCGAAGCAAGATCCAACAGTCTTAACTTCACGGTATTTTCCGCTACCGTTGAAGTTGGATTATGGGGATCGTTGATGATAAGAACTACGCTGGAAAAATATATTTCTCGAAGTTCCGGAAAATCCATCAGCTCTTCATCGATTATGCGCAGCTGCTCTTCCAGAGAGTCCGGATTAAGCTGTCCGCGTTCATCCACTTCGATTTTAAGATAATTTTCAGGTGGAAAATCGTATTCATTTAAAACATCATTGAAGGTCCAACCGAGTTCCGCAAGAGCTAAACTGGGCTTGAAACTGCCATTTGCGATATCGTTCAAAAGTCTTTCGGCAAAATCGTAGTTGTGATCCTCCAACCCGTGACGGACGCGACGAGCAAGGCCATCAACTTTATCTAGAACTCCACTGCCCAGTCTATGTGCCATCCCTTGTACTCCTCTTAAAAGGTTGCCGCCTTTTCTGGCAATTCCACCTTCAAGCATTTTCCCCAGATCACCACGACCATGTCTGGCAAAAACTTCTCCCAGCTTTGCTCTGGCCTGACCACTGGGATTAGCGGTAGTTAATCTATCTAAAGCTGTACGAGCGCTATCCAGTTTTCCTTCAACAGCTTCCGCTAAATTATGAGCCTGCTCTTTAAGTCTTTCCTGAACAAAAGTTCCGTACCCTCCCGACTTGCCTGAAGCGTCACGTATTGATGCCTCCGGTGAACGTCTGTCGCGCAGAGTACGATCGATCTGACTTTTTACCGCGGCCATGCTGTCTATGGGTAGACCGGAGCGTGATTTAAGCTCCATCAGCTTTGCTCTGCACTCTTCAATTTTTGGCTGAAAGTCATCCAGATGACTGTGAACTTTTTCCGTGTGATACTTCCCCACCAGCCCCAACTCACGGCGACCGCCGCCTTGTGGGATGGAGATACAATGATAGTTTTTTCCTTTAACTTTTTTGTAGAAATATTTGCGAGCATTTTCTTCCGTTTGACCGATCAATTCCTGATTTTTGGTCGCTAAAGAATCTTCATCGGCATTTTTAATTTCTTCAATGAAATCCAAAAATTCCAGGAACTTTTTTAAATTAAGATAATCTCGCTGCTGAGTAACCTGCCATTCCTGCTTACGAATCGCGGTTGCGGTAAGTTGGTGAGTTCCTTTGCTCTCATACTCCTCAATTTTACCTTGGACCCCCTGTCGTAAATTTTCCAAGTCGCTAGACTGAAAATCCTCCAGGATGCGGCGCAGATTCATCTGGGTATTGGCCGGTGTCCCGGAGTCTTTTACATGAAAGGCGTCTATGGCTTCATTAAGTGGTGGATGCATGGAGTAAACCAACGTGGTACCGGACTTGCGGGCGTTGGGCGAGTCGTCAACAATCACCAGACGACCTATAAGGCCCTCCCACTTGGACAGCAGTTTATCGTCGGTAAAGATAGAATGTTTAACGGAAGTAACCCTCACAACGAAGAGGGCCTCGGGATTTGCTTTCATTTGTTCGATAAGTTCGTCATCAAGCTTGTTCGGTTCCTCAACCACCTTCATAGGCATGCTGCCATTGCTGTGTTGACTAAGCATGTGCTCGGTCATCAGGCGAATGGCTGTTTGAGGGCTGCCGCTGATGGTGGATTTTTTAAAGGCACGCAAACCTTCGAGTCCGGAGAATTCGGTTGCTTCTCTCTCAAATTCCGCCTTCTCTTTGGCGGTGGTGTAGTGAGTACTTTGAGTAACCAATCGATCAACCGCCTGTAAGAATTTGTCGAAGATTTGTCTGTCCGCTCCGATGAGATCTCTAAATCCATATATGTTCGGTAACTCTCCGCCGAAAAGCACCTGTTCAATAGTTTTGATTCCTTCGGGTGTAATGGGAGGTGTCCCGATTGAAAAACGATAACGAGTAAGCGCTTCAGCCACCTGAGGCGTGATATCAACTTCTTCATCTGAACTTTCCAATCGCACTTTTTTACCGATAGATTTTCTCAGATTTCTCTCAAAAAGATTGGAGTTGTTCAGAATTTGAAAGACTTTGGAGGGATTCGGTTTACTGATAATACGGTTGATATATTCGTAAGAAAGCTCTTCTATCAGTCGTTTACATTCGGCTACTCTCTTCTCGATCGCGTCGATTTTTTCAGGTGGTACATCACTCAAATCTTCCGGTAGCTGCATGATTGTATCGATTACCGGCATTAGCGGAGTAACAACAACTTCAGCACTTAAAGGTTCGGCAAAGTGGCGCAGATTTTGAATCTCATGCTCTAGATCGGGATATTCCCAACGTTCGGTTTCCGGTGCGGAAGAAGAAATGGCCATGATTCAGGTGGTTAGTGGGTCGTAAAATAAGTTTCGATTTCCGAAACTAAATTTGATAGGTAAGGTTGTTCATCACAGTAATCCAGAAGCGCATAATAGATCTCTTCTAGGTCGCAAGTCTGTTCAAAAATATGAATGATGGAGATTTTTACAGATAACTCTTCAATGCGTGGAAGACTGTAGTGTTTGAGTTCCTCCTCAACCAGGTTAATGGTGAAGGCGAGAAATTCGTCAATCTTTGTCATTGGTTTTTAAAAGTGGAGATCATACTAGGAGTAATATGCGGGTTTGACAAAAATAAAGATTGGCGAAGTCTTTCGGGAGGAGGTTTTAACTTACAAAAAGGTTATTTTGCCGGGTGGGTGAAGTTTTACTCCTGTAATTCGCCGGCAATTTCAGACTCCATGACTTTCTTAATTTCAGATATTTTTCCGGTTTTGGCAAGCGTCCACATCAATTTTGTGACTGTGGCTTCGGTGGTCATGTCTTTTGAAGAGATGGCACCGGCTCTTTTGGCCTCAAATCCGGCTTCATAAGCCGTGAGATTGGTAATCCCCATCTCCATCTGATTGGCGATTATGATGGGAATATTTTGTTTTGTGGCCTTTTCAATCTTGGGAATAATGGAATTTTCCAAAAAGGGAACATTACCGGGACCAAAGCCTTCGATGACAATACCATGAGCTCCACGCTCAATCACCTTATCAATGATTTCCGGATCAAAGCCGGGAAAAAGCTTTAACAGTGAGATGTTGGGATCGAAATTCGGCTGAAATTTAAGAACGCGTTTCCTTCTTTTTTTACGCCAGTCATTTAGCTTGATCGGGCGACCGAGCTCACCTAAAAGCGGGTAGTTGGGCGAATGAAAAACGGCCACAAAAGATTCGTGATATTTTTTGGAACGATTGGCACGGAGAATTTTATTGGCAAATACCATGCAAACCTCGGCTATATCGAGTGTGGCGGTGATACAGGCATAGATCAAATTATTGCGACCATCGGAGCCGAGTTCGTTTAAGGGAATCAACGAACCGGCAAAGACTATAGGTTTGCTGAGGTTTTGTAGAGCAAAGGAGAGAGCGCTGGCGCTGTAAGCCATGGTATCGGTACCTTGGGCAACTACAAAGCCGTCATATTTGTCGTAGAGATTATGAATGGTCTTGGCGATTTCCGTCCAATGAACCGGATTCATATTAGAGCTGTCGATATTCACCACCATCTTAAAATCCAGCTTGAGCATCTTTTGAATTTCCGGAATATCTCTAATAATATCAATAGCGCTGCCGGCCGGTTGCAAAGCTCCGGTTTGGGAGTTCCTGACCATTCCTATCGTTCCACCTGCGAAAATCAAACAAATTTTTGGTCTGGCCATAGTCTTTTATTAAGCGGCTTTTTGCATTTCCTGCGCAATATTATCAAGTTCTTTTCGGGAGTACAAATAAGTTATTTGAGCCTCGGATGTATGAGCGATTTGCGGAGTTAAAATATCGGTATTGGCAACTAAACTCAGAGGGTTTAGGTCTTCATGCTCTTCAAGGTATGCTGATAAAGTCATCATATCATCCAATTCTTCTGCTTTGGGAAGATTATCTAAAATGTCTCTAATCCTTTCACCAAAGATTTCCAGGGCTGCCTGGAGGCTGAATACGCCTTTCTCGGAGCCATTGTCACGATTAACGGCCTCGAGTTTATAGTCGGCCAATTTTCTTTGAAGCTGTTTGCGGCTGACCCTATCTTCGGGGAAAATGGTTTTTAATCCATCGGCTGTGAGGTAAAGTTGCTGGCGAATTTGACCTTCTGTTTCGTGTAAAATGGTGCAAATTTCATTAACGATAAGCAGATCCGCTTCAAAGATGTAGCTTAGACACTGTAGTACCGCTTTTTTTTCGAAAAGTTCATCCTCACGTCCTTTGACTTTTCCGATAGCTGTGATGCTGGGAAGTTCTTCAAGGCTGTCAAATTCCATCTCAACTCCGCGATCGAAGGCTCTAAGGCTAACTCGATAAAAATCGGTCCAGGTATTGCGCGAAGCCCATTGTCGTCCCTTGGGATCAGTGTAAATTCCGGTGTGTGGATCAACAACTCTTTTCTGGGTCAAAACTGCCAGACTTTTCAATTCAGTAACCGGATAAACAGTGGCATTGGGGCGACCATGACGGTCAACAGCTTCAAGTGTACGGCAATAACGGTTGGCGTGTCTACGAAGTGCGTGCAGAGTGGTTTTCTTTTGTTGTCTAAGCGAAAGAGAATCCCAGAAAGCGTTTACCGTGCACCAAAGTCCCTGCTCGGGATTTCCTTTTTCTCCCTCAAAGGTTTCATCTTGATAATAGCCCTTTGAATCAACTTGTACTTCATGATTTTCACGTGCATTCAAAAGGTCCTGACGGACTTTTGTTTCAACCATCTCCAGATCATAAACCCAGGTTGGCTTTCCCAGGTGATGACGAGCTTTCATTCTTGGAACGCTCTCAATCCTTCCAACCACTGCTGTTTTCGATACACCAAAGAAATCGACCATAGCACTGACCGTAGCCCATTTTTTGCCATCGGGAGAAGTGTATATGCCACTCTCATCAAGCGTGATTTTTATCTTGGCAAGATCGGCAACAGCTTTTTCTGCATCTTGTAAGCGGTGGGCTACATACTCTATGCCATTGTGGGTGGTATCAATTCTGGTAGGCGCTTCGGGAATTTTTTTGAAACGCTTCCCCAAGCCTGTATGGGAAATTTGCGTTCCCATGTCCGTAATAATGTCTGCTGCAACACGATTACTGGCCCATAGCGTGCCCGTACTTCTGTGTCCCGCTAAATCTTCCGAGGCTTCATCAAACTCTTTTATCCCTATGTATGGTTTACTGGTCATATGGTGGAAATTAAGGTGCAATTTTGCTTATTTAGTGGCAAAATGTCAAGGATTAACACCTGAATCGATGAAAAATCTGGTTATAACCGTTTTGTTTATTGGACTGGGATTTGTGGTGGGTTTTGCAGTTTCAAGTTATAAAGCTCCGGCACCGGTGAATGAAAAGGTTGCAGAAGTACAAGAGGCGGTCGAGAAAGATGAGCCAATCGTACCTGAAAATGTGGATCTGGTTACCGAAGTGCCGATAATTATGTATCACTATGTTAGGGAGGTGGATAAAACTGCCGATCCTTTAGGCTGGAACCTTTCCATTAATCCGGCTGATTTTGAAAAACAGCTTCAATATTTACAGAAGCAAGGTTATGTAGGGATTCATCTGGCCGATCTGCTGGATAAAAAAGTTCCTGAAAAAGCCGTGGTTCTAACTTTTGATGATGGATTGGAAGATTTTTACACCACCGCTCTGCCACTGCTACAAAAGTATGGCTTCACCGCTTCAAACGCCATTATTACCGGTATGGTAGGCGGCCATGAGCATATGACAAAAGATCAAATTGAAGCCATAATTGAAGCTGGTATCGAGATAACATCACATACGATTAGTCATCCGGATCTGGCTGCTTCCTCCGAAGAATTTGTAAGAGAGCAGGTCACTGATAGCAAAAATTTCTTGAAAGAAGAATTTGGTGTTGATGTAAGTGGATTTGTTTATCCGGCCGGAAAATATAATGATACTGTTGTTAGGGTTTTGGAGGAGTCCGCCTACCAAATTGCAGTGACAACGGAGTATGGCGAGGCCGATTTGGCAAACGATAAAATGCTTTTGTTGCCGCGCATAAGAATTGATAATCGCGATGGATTTGAAGGTTTTGTGACTAAGCTTGAAGCTCTTGAATGATTTTTCGAATTTAAGATTTTTTAAGAAATTTTTAATCTTTTTTTAACGTTTTTTTAATCTTGTTGTTCTATTTTAGATTTCCATTCTGCGCAGAAGAAGGAAGTTTTATTTTTTAATTCGATGTTATGGAAGATAATAAGCTAAAAAGGAGATTGGCCATGATGACTTTGGCGGTGCTACTTGTGCAATTTTGGGCTTTTAAATTCACTTCGGCGGCAAGCCTTAATGCCGTGGTAATCAATGAAGTGGCTTGGGCGGGCAGTGTGGACAGTTCAAGTGATGAGTGGATCGAACTCTACAACAATACCGATGAAACCGTCGATTTGAGCGGCTGGTACATCAAAGATGACGGTAGCGGTACATACATGATTGAAAGCGGCACCATAGAACCGCATGGATACTTTTTGATTGAAGATAATGAGGAAGCGGTAAGCAATGTAAAAGCTGATGCGGTGATCGGTTTATCGTTGGCAAATTCGGGAGACAGCCTGGTACTTCATGACGCACAAGAGAATGTTATTGATGTGGTAAATGGCTCGGGAGGTAGTTGGTTCGCAGGAGAAAGTACCAGTAAAGCGTCAATGGAAAAGATTGATCCTACATTTAAAGAAGACCTGGCGGAAAATTGGGCGAGCGCTGTGAGCTCAAATGGAGCTAAAGCAAGTAATGGCAGTGAAATCATGGGAACACCGGGAGGTGCAAACAGTACCTATGAGGGAGTAGGACCGACAATTGAGATACTGGCCTATGAAGATACCGTGAATGTTGGTGATGAAGTGGCATTTTCAGTGGAAATCACAGATGCAAAAGAGTTCTATGCTTATGGATTTGAGATAGCTTATGATGCCGAAGTTTTGGAGTTTGTATCGGCCAGTGAGGGGGAATTCTTATACATGGACGGTATGGATACCGCCTTCAACTATGCTCTTGAGAACGGCAAAGAGGGGAAATTGATTGTGGGCAATGCCAGACTGGAAAATCCGGCACAAGGAATAAGTGGCGATGGACAACTTTTTGATATGAGTTTTAAAGTTATTAGTGATGACATTGACTACACCGAACTTAACTTTGGCGGCGGTAGTTTTGCCTCTGATTTAATGGGCCAGGTCCCTGTGAAATTTGCAGGTGTGAGCGTGATTTTTGAAGGATCAGTGGAGCCGCCGGTAGCGGTTTCAGCTTTGCAAGTTGCTGAAGGTGAAGAGCTGTATAGTTTGGAACTAAGCTGGAATGGTGATGGAGAAGCCTATGTAGTAAAGAGAAAGGATCCACAGGGGAATTTTGTAACTCTGGGGCAAACGAGCGAGAACAAATATGTGGATAAGGCTGATTTAATTCCGGGGGTTGAGTATCTATATCAGGTGATAAGTGTTAAAAATGGTTTGAGTAGTGTCGCTGTGGAAGCCAGTGGCAAGGATGAACGTGGAATTACCGGAGACAATGACAGAAGTGAACGCGTAGATGGCAAAGATCTGGAAAATCTGGCCAGATCTTACGGAGCCGTATTGGGCGGTGAAGATTATGAAGCTTTGGTAGACACAACTTATGATGGTGTGATCGACGGAAGTGATCTGATTGATATTGGTGCCAATTTTGGTATGGCCCTTTGACTTAAGAGTGGGGGAAACCCCACTCTTTCTTAAAATATAAACAATTTACGTTATGAAAAACTTTATAGCTTTAACGCTTATTATGGGGATGCTTCTTTGGTCACAACAAAACGGCGGTGAGACCGTGCTGGCGGCCGGTGACCTGGGAGGTCAATTTACACTTTTTGGAGAAGAAGAAGTTGAAAGTACTATTGAAAGCAATTATGACGGGAAAGTTTCAATGGAGGGACAATTCCTGAATGGCGACCTTCTAAAAATAGTGGCTCAGGCTGAAGACTTTGAACTCCCGATTTTAGGCTTTGCATTTCATCTAAAATACGACTCTGAAAAGGTAGCCTTCCTGAAATATGAACCGGGAGTGTTTTTGGAATATGGAGGGGATCCTTTTTATCTGGTAACAAATGATCAAATCGGCAACAAAATTATTTTTGGTTCGACTTTGAGAAGAGAGGATGATTTCCCGGTCGGCGGCGACACAGTTGCTGAATTTTACTTTCAGTTACTAAAAGACAAAGAATTTATTGGCGACCTTCAGTTTCAATTTGACCGTGGCACCGTTTCAACTCTGGATGTGGTTAGACAAGATCTGGTTAATATTGAGTGGCAAGACCTTACTTTGAATTGGGAAGAGAGTTATGATCTAGTCTATAGCTCAGAAACTGATGGATTTGACGTTTTAAACGGAAAAAATGCTTTTAAAATCTCGGAAAGAAGTTTGTTTTGGATGTTCTTGTTTTGCACTGTTGCGGCGCTAACTGCAATTTTACTGAAAAAATATTCAAAGAATAGACCAAAGACATATGTCAATTTTAAATAGAGTTTCTTCTTTGAGTTTGGAATCGAAATGTATTAAAGTATGGATAGTCAAAGTTTTTGATTACTCATTCTTACAAAGATTATGTCAAAAGAATACATCTCCATCCAAGACGCCTCTGATTTATCTAACAAATCTGTACAAACCATCAGGAGAGCTATTAAGTCTAAGAAACTTGCTTGTAGAAAAAGAAAAACTCCTCAGGGCTTCAACTATTTGATTAGTCGAGCTTCACTTTGCGAGATCTATAACCTTCCGATGCAGGAGGATGTGGACGCAAAAATTGAAGAAACAACAGTCTCAACTCAGCAGAGCACTGCTGCAGCGCCGGAAGAAGAGTCTCAAGTAAAGAAAGCTGTTAAAAATCAGGTAAATAAAGTTGTAGCCGGTGAAGAAGATACTTTGATTGTAACTTCCGAGGACTTCAGGGAGTTTACAAGAAACCTGGAAACTATGCTGCACCAGCATTCTGAGGAAAGGCAAAATTTTCTTCGGCTGGTTAATACCCTTCAGGAAAAGATTTTTGTTTTGGAAAATCAGCTAAAGCTGCTGCAAAGTCCGCCTAAAAAGTGGTACAGCTTCTGGAAGTAAACTCTGTTTTATGCATGAGCGCCTGCTATTTTTAGAATTCCTGAGAAAGCTGGTTCATCTTTCGGGCTTGTTTATAGTGGTGGGCTATACTTTGCTGTTGAATTATTTTTCCGAACAGATAGCTATCCTAGTAATGACGGCTCTGTTATTGATTTTTTTGCAAGTGGAATATTTCAGGCTGGAGCATAAGCCTAAGATGGCTGATAAGTTCGCTTTTCTGCTTAGAAGCCACGAGCAAACTCAGATGAATGCCGCGGTCTTCTTTGTGATGTCCTGTATCATAGCGTTTTCAGCTTTTGACTACTGGGTTGCGGTTTTAGCCACCTTCATGACCGTGTTTGGAGATCTTTTCGCGGCATTGGTGGGCAAGGCTTTTGGGGGATTTAAAATTTACAAAAGTAAAACTTTCGTTGGAACTTTCGCCGGTTTTGCCGCAAATTTTTTGGTAGGATTTTTAATTTTGCCGGAGTACATCTTTCTGGTTTTGCCGGTGGCTTTTACGGCAACATTGGTGGAACTCTTAACAGCTAAGCTGGATGATAATTTGACCGTTCCACTATTCTCTGGCTTCGTCGGACAGATGGTGGTTTACTTTTATCAGATTCATCTGCCACCTATTGATTTCACACTGCTTGGGTTGTTTTAGCAATTTGATTTCAATAAAAATTACTTTCTTTTTAAATTCTTTACACTTAGAATTTGGTGGCAATCTAATCAAAGGAAATGTCGCTTTTTGAGAATACGCTGAAACAAATACGCAAAGCAGCGTCTATTATGAGCCTCAATAAAGATATTGAGCTGGTTTTGTCTAATCCGGAAAGAATAGTTGAAGTGAATGTACCGGTGAGAATGGATGATGGAAGTTTAAAGATTTTTAAAGGCTTTCGAGTTCAACATAATAGCACTTTAGGGCCTTACAAAGGCGGTATTCGTTATCATCAGGAGGTAAATATGAGTGAGGTTATCGCTCTTTCAGCCTGGATGACTTTGAAGTGTTCCGTGCTGGACTTACCTTTGGGTGGCGGCAAAGGTGGTGTGATCGTAGATCCGAAGGAACTGTCAGAAGGTGAACTGGAAAGATTGACCAGATCCTATACTCACCTACTGGCTCCCGTGATCGGTCCTACTGTGGATGTACCTGCTCCTGACGTAAATACCAATCCGAAAGTGATGTCCTGGATCGCCGATGAATATTCAAAAATTGTTGGAAAAGATGCCAAAGGTGTTGTTACCGGTAAACCTTTGGAGGCAGGTGGTAGCAAGGGGCGAGACAAGGCAACCGCCCAGGGTGGTGTTTTTATTCTGGATGAGTTTGTAAAAGAAGCCGGAACAAAGCCGGAAGAGACCAAGGTGATTATTCAAGGATTTGGGAATGCCGGTGGAATTGCGGCGAAACTTTTGGCGGAGAAAGGTTATGAAATTATCGGTGCCTCCGATTCAAAGGGTGGACTGGTGTGTAATTATGGAATTAATCCTGATGAACTATTAACCTGTAAAGTGGAGAAAAGTACGGTGAAAGAGTGCGGTCTGCACGTAACCGAGGTGCATGCGGTGGATGGCGCGAGTTGTGAAATGGTAAGTAATGAAGAACTGCTTGAGAGAGAGTGCGATATTTTGGTTTTGGCGGCTCTGGAAAATCAGATCCATTCTCAAAATGCTGACAAAATTAAGGCTAAGGTGATTATTGAGCTGGCCAATGGACCGATTACTCCTGAAGCCGATGAAATTTTGGCTAAACGGGGTATTCAGGTTATTCCGGATATTTTAGCTAATGCCGGCGGTGTTACAGTAAGTTATTTTGAAATGCTGCAAAACGCCGATGATAATTATTGGTCTGAAGAGGATGTGGCGGCGAAGTTGAAAGACAAAATGTGTAAAGCCTGGAAAGAGGTTCGGGGGAATGCCGATAAATACAATTGCACACTTCGAGAAGCGGCCTTTATTACAGCTATGGACAGGCTTGAAAGCAAGATGCCTGGTTTCATCAGAAATTAATTATTCAACAACTTGTAATTTAGCAAGTAGTTAAATATACTTGCAGACAAAAGGGCAATGTAATCATTAAATTTATGGCAATTCCAAGTTCTTCCGTGGCGAAAGCCAGCTCTGTTCCGGCTGATAATGCTACAAAGTTTATTTATTCTTTTGATGAGGGGGATCGTACTATGAAACAGCTATTGGGCGGCAAGGGCGCAAACCTTTCTGAAATGACGAAGATCGGTGTTCCGGTGCCCTTTGGTTTTACTATTACAACTGAGGTTTGTCACCTTTTTTTGAAGGGTGGCGGCTATCCGGAGGGATTTGCTGAACAGCTTGAGGAAAAGATGAATTTGTTGGAGCTTAAAATGGGTAAAAAATTTGGCGATAACAATGATCCACTACTGGTTTCCGTGCGTAGCGGAGCGGCGGTTTCGATGCCCGGAATGATGGACACGGTTCTGAATCTGGGGCTTAACGACAACACTATCCAAGGATTGATCAGACATACCGGCAATGAACGTTTTGCCTATGATGCTTACCGACGCTTTGTACAGATGTTTGGGGATGTGGTGATGGGAGTTGAACATCATTATTTTGAAGATGCCCTGGATGAGTTGAAAGAGAGTGTGGGCGCGGTGAATGACACCGATTTGAAGGCGGAGGATTTGAAACGATTGGTGCTGAGATATAAAGAAATTATTCGTGAACACAGTGACTTAAGTTTTCCTGAAAAGCCTTTTGAACAGCTTAAAATGTCTATCGAGGCGGTATTCAATTCTTGGGACAACGAGCGAGCGATGGCCTATAGGAGAATCAATGGGATTAGCGGTTTGAAAGGAACTGCGGTTAATGTGCAAGCGATGGTTTTTGGCAATATGGGCGATGAAAGCGGTACCGGTGTGGCATTTACCAGAAATCCTTCCAATGGTGAAAGAGAGTTTTTTGGGGAATTTCTAATGAATGCTCAGGGTGAAGATGTGGTGGCCGGAATTCGTACGCCTCTGGGTATTTCCGAGCTGCAAAAGATTAATGGTGATGTCTATCAACAGCTGGTGGAGGTCAAAGAAATGCTGGAAAAACATTATAAAGATGTCCAAGACATAGAGTTTACAATTGAAAACGGTAAGCTCTTTTTATTACAGACCAGGAGTGGTAAACGTACCGCTCAGGCGGCGATTAAAATTGCCGTGGACATGGTGGAAGAGGAACTTTTAACCAAGGAGGAGGCTTTAATGAAGATTGACGCCAAGGCTTTAAATCAGCTGCTGCACCCCCAGATCAAGCAGAGTGCGAGTAAGAATGTGATTACCAAAGGTCTGCCGGCTTCGCCAGGAGCGGCTTGCGGCAAGGTGGTTTTTACAGCTGATGAGGCCATGATTTGGGCCAATGAAAAAAATGAAAAAGTTATTTTGGTGCGTAAGGAAACCAGTCCCGAGGATATTCATGGAATGCACGCCGCTGCAGGTATTTTGACTGCCAGGGGTGGCATGACCAGTCATGCCGCAGTAGTTTGTCGCGGTATGGGTAAGTGTTGCGTTTCCGGTTGTACCGACATTATGGTTAATGCCAGTGCCAAAAAACTGGTAATTGGCGACACAGTAATTAAAGAGGGTGATGTGATTACTTTGGATGGAAGCACAGGTGAGGTAATTATTGGTGAAATGGAGATGCAGGACCCGGAACTTACCGGAAATTTTAAGAAAATTATGGATTGGTCCGATGAAATAAGAACTTTAAAAGTGCGTACCAATGCCGATACTCCGGAGGATTGTAAAGTGGCTGTGGAGTTTGGAGCCGAGGGAATCGGTCTTTGCCGAACCGAACATATGTTCTTTGAAGAAGACAGAATTCATTTGGTTAGAAGGCTTATTCTGGCACAAAGTGCCGACGAGAGAGTTGAACCACTGAAGAAGCTGAAAGGATTTCAAAGAGATGATTTTAAAGCCATCTTCGAGGTTATGGATGGCCGACCGGTGACAGTTCGTCTACTGGATCCACCACTGCACGAGTTCCTGCCTGAAAAGGAAGACCAAATCGACTCTCTGGCCAAAGATATCGGCAGAAGTTCCGAAGATTTGAAGGAGGTTATTTCAAGTCTACACGAGATCAACCCGATGCTCGGTCATCGTGGTTGCAGATTGGGTATTACCTTCCCTGATATTTATATCATGCAGGTTCAGGCCATTGCCGAAGCTGCCAATGAGGTGGTGAACGCCGGCCAACAGGTGGAGGTGGAGATTGAAATTCCGCTGGTGGGAGATGTGAACGAACTGGAATATCTGAGAGGAATTGTGCAAAATGTTTTGGATTCTTACGGTGAGATTAAGTTTAGATACAAGATCGGAACGATGATTGAGGTGCCGAGAGCTTGTCTGACCGCCAATAAAATTGCTGAAGAGGCCGACTTCTTTTCTTTCGGCACCAATGATTTGACCCAAATGACCTACGGTTACTCCAGAGATGACGCCGGAAAATTTTTGCCGGCCTATCTGGATAAAGGAATTTTGGAAACAGACCCTACAGCCAGTCTGGACCAGGATGGAGTTGGTAGTTTGATGCAAATCTGTGTGGAGTTGGGGCGTAAAGTTAAGCCGGAGCTGGAAATCGGCATTTGCGGTGAGCATGGTGGAGATCCCGCTTCGATAAAATTCTGCCATAACATTGGCTTGGACTACGTAAGTTGCAGTCCGTATCGCGTTCCAATCGCCCGCCTGGCTTCAGCGCAGGCGGTGATTGCCGCAAAAAGTCAGTAAGGTTTAATTGTAGAAGCTCTCAATATTATCGGCGCACCAATCTTCCCAGTTTTTTTCCTGCTTGAGTTTCCAGGCGGGTGTTTTGTATTCTTTGAGCTCTTTGTCTTCAGCTTTGATGTCGAGGGCGTACATGGTGCCGGCAACCGGATCTAACCAGACGCTATAACATGGTCCCGGTGAAAAATCGGCAGGATCCAGAGATACGATGAGGTACTCATTTTCAGTGTCCACACCCCAGAGATGCATGACGTTCTGTTCAAAATAAAGATCCCCTTCAGACTTGTATTCATAGAATACTTCATAGCTATCGTCTTCCACGTCATAGGCAAGGATATTACTTATTGTGTCGCCCTTACCGATAGACTCTCCCTCGGAATCCAAATAGAAATCGTTGGAAAAATATAAAATCCCATCCTGAAAAACCCCTTCGCTAAATGGAATGACGTAGTTGCTAACCAAATAGTCTCTGATTCCAGAGTCCTCGGTAAATTCGTGATATTCCTCGCTTAGGGGATAATAAAATCCTTCAAGCTGAGTCCCCTCTTCCAAGTAACTCATTTGTAAGTACCAGATGGGATCCCAGATCTCCAACTCACAATCGGTACTGTCCGGTAGATCACAACCGGGTGGCAGAGTTACGCTGCCAATTGTTTTTTGGTACTCTTCGTATTTCTTTTTCAGATCGGTACCTTGCTCTATCGTGTCATAAGTAACGGTAAAATCACTTTTATCACCCAAAAAATCTTCCAGGATCACCATATCGTGATGATATTGGCGGGTGACCATATCAGCCATCTCAGCTCTGGTAATTTGCTGATCAAAACTCTTAATGGTTAGCGGGATTGTATTGGCGGAAGAGGCCGCATCGACATAAGGCCTGAACCACTCTGTACCCTCCGGGTATTCTTCAGCGGGATAATGAGCCACCCCATTAACCGTAACCAGCATCTTCACCGCCTCTACGAAGTTCACATTTTCGGCGGGCTTGAAGGTGCCATCGGGATAACCGTCGATGTAGCCCTGCTCTTTGGCAAAACAAACATATTTGGTGTACCACTCGTTGGCTGGGACATCTTTAAAGCAGGATTTTTTGGCGTAATCTTCAATGTTTTCCTGATCAATTTTCATCAGACGAGACTCCAGAAGGATCTTGAGCATTTCGGCTCTATTGATGTTTTTGTCATAGCCGAAAGTGCCATCGCTATAGCCTTCAACGATCCCCTGTTCCTCCAAAAAGTTTACCGAATCATAGTAAAATAGGTTTTCTCCAACATCGCTGAAAGTTGCGGAAACAGAAATAGTCGTAAGCGCAAAGATGCTCACAAAGACACTGAATTTGCTGAGAAGTTTTTTAAACATGGTGAAAAATTAATTTTAAGAGTGTTTCAGATGTTAGCAGATTTTGTTTTAAAAGGAAATTTTATCCCCAGTGCAGTTTTTGTCTGAGCATTTTGTAGTAACGATGTCTGGTGCGAACAAGATAAAGATGGCGTGAACTGCGCCGTAATTTGATTTTGTCGCCAAACTTCAGTTCCATTGTCTCCTGTCCATCGACAGTGAGTCCGATTTTGGCCACTTCTTCGCGTCTATGTGTCGTGATGGTGACAGTGAGCTGCTTATCGTCGGGGAGAATAATGGGGCGCATGGAAAGTGAGCTTGGACAGATTGGCACTATGGTTAGGCTTTCGATGTAAGGGTGGACGATAGGGCCACCTGCGGAAAGGGAGTGACCAGTTGAACCGGTCGGGGTGGCCACAATCAAACCGTCGGCCTTGAAACGCACCACTTTTCTGGCATCGATCTCCAGATCCATTTCAATCAGTCGGGCAAAAGCTCCCTGGTTAATAACTGAATCGTTCAAAGCCAGGAAAGTTTTAATTTTTCTGCCATCGCGATAGACAGTGACGCGCAGCAAAGCACGCTTGTCTATGGTGTATTGTCCACTGAAGACCTTGTCTAGACACTCATAAAGTTGCTTTGGCAGACACTCGGTTAAAAAGCCCAAATTCCCAAGATTAACGGCTAAAACCAACGTTTTTTTCCTACTTACGCAACGGGCTGTTTTGAGAATAGTACCATCACCACCCAGGACGATCACCAGGTCTACCTCCCTCAACATATGATCTCGGCTATGTCCTCCCTCATTTTGGAAGTATTCGGTTATGTTGGTGTCGATAAGAACCTCCTTGCCTTGCTTTCTCAGATATTTGACCAGGTCGACAATGAAGTTTTTGTGAGGTCTATGGCTATGCTTTGTAATAATGCCAACTCTCTGAATTGGCTTGTTTCTAGGCATTCTGATGTTATTTAAGAGTCTTGGCTCAATTGGCTGATATTATGCCACTTTTTCAAAAATTTGGCAAAGGTTTTCGCCGAAGAGAACTGTTTGCATGGCGAAAAGGCGCAGCCAATATACTAAGGCTTTAAAACTGTGATTTGAATTTATCTATAACTTCCACTAGGTTTTTCTTTTTCAGAGTCCCCACTGATCGTTTGATTAAAAATTTTTCCAAAGTCACTACTTTGTCATACCTAATATAGGATTCAATAGGTAAAGTCCCTGACAATAAATTGGAGTTATCGATTTTTACCGCATTGGAAAAGTGGCGACTGGTGATAGCTACAATAACAATGTCTTGAGAAATGTTGCTTTTAGAAATGATTAAAGCTGGACGCGTTTTTTGCGAACTTAGGTCTGTGAACGGGAAAGGAATAAGAACAATTTCTCCTTGCTGCATGACTACTTCTTGTAAAATTCTTGGTAAATATCGTCATTTTCATCTTCCCAAAATTCAAAAGATTTTTTGCTTAAGGCTGAAAAATTCTCAAGCTCATCTTTTATCACTTTGATCTCAACGGGGCGCAAAATTATTGTTTTTCCCCGGATTTCCAAAGCAAACTGCCCGGTTTGACATAATTTGCGGTATTTCTGTGGAATGGTGATTTGTCCTTTTGGTGAAACTTTTAAAATCTGCATCTCCAATTTTGTAAAATAGTAAAATATTTTTACTTTTTTAGTTTAGCAAAAATTTTCTGTGTAGGCAATATAGCCTACCAAAATTAAATTTTCTTAAAACTTTTCTAAATTATGGCCGGTATTTGGAATGGCAGGAAGTTTTGGGTGGGAGGGCGGCGCAGATGCCGCCCTTTGTTCAGTTCGTGCCGATGCCGGCACGAGCGAAGGAGGCCTGCCAAACCTCCTTGGGGGCCCCGATGGTCAGGAGGTAGCCGGCGGTGATGAGGGCCGTGGCTCCCCAGATGGTCGACGCGTTGAGCAGCCAGGCCTGCGGCCAGAAGGTGAACAACCAGTACACGGCCGCGAAGACCGTGAAGTGGATGAACACCGTGGCCAGCATGATGCTGCTCACGAAGTCGATCTTCTGGACCAGCTTGGCCGCCTCCTCGTGCGAATCGATCCAGCGGTTGATGGCCATGACCACGAATCCCGCCATCATCACCAGCACGCCAACCCCCAGTCCGATGTAGACGAAGCTCATCAGGAACTGAGTGGTCTCGTAGCGGGCGACGAAGGCGATCTTCGCGGGTCCGACCATCAAAGCGTCGATCGAAACGGCGTGGACCTCGGGAAAGATGGCGATCGCGAGGGACGAGAGAACGGACCACTTCAGCGTGGTGATGGCGGCGTGGAATCGCTCACCCTCACCTTTGCGGATGTTCCCGTGGACCTCCTTGAGATGGGCGGCCACGAAGATCACCGCGATGAAGTAGATTCCGCTCATGATGCCCCGAGCGATGCTATAGGGAATGAGGCCGGCGTCCGCGAGGTAGTGACTCCCAGCGGTGATGCCGAAGGTGAAGAGGGGGTAGAGGATGTGAGTGGTGGCCACGAAGCCGGAGACAGCCAGGACGCTTTGCCAGGTGCGCAGCGTCCTGAAGCTGATGAGAACCAGCATCATGGCGTCGATGGCGATGAGCAACATGCCCATGCCAATCATGGAACGGTAGTCCCAGTCGCTTCCCACGTCCGTGGGAAAGACGATGGTGTTGGGGTTGATGAACGCGCGGCCGAGAGCCATGGCCGCGCAGACCACGAGGACGAAGAGACCGAAGCGCTTGAACCAAGCACCCCAGTTCTCTCGCGCCTCCTCGAGGTCGACGCACTCGAACATCAGGTTAAGAAGACGGGCAGCCACGAAGACACCTCCATTCATTGAAACATCAAAACACTAGTGCTAACAGCGACTGACTGCGTGAAGCGAGTGTTTTAAACTCGAAGCAGCTTTCAACCTTTATTAAAAACCTGAAAGCTACTTCGAGCAGTCTGAACATTTTTTAAACCCAAAACTTCCTGTAAAAGATCAGCTATCTCCAAGGTCTATTCTTATAGGATAGCCCTGAAAATAAGCTGAAAATAAGCTGAAAATAATACCATTTTATGCCTATTTTGTCAATAGGTGTCCCTACTTCACCCTCCTATAGACCGTATTCCTTTTGTGCAGTGCGGCCCTGCGAAGTGGTATAAAAGGTGGCAACGCGAAGAGCTTTTTGTAGGGGAATCCCTGGAACTCGCTTTCCGGATCTTTTTGGCAGACTAAAACGGAATGATCATCGTTATGGCCGTGGCGCCAGCTAAAGACGTCATTGGCACCCGGAGTGTTGTCGAGGATCTGATAGAGACCCGGAAGCCAGGTGATGTCATCGTATGAACTCAAGACCCAGAAAAAACGGCCACCCGGCTTGAGCGTCCGATAGGCGTTTTCAAGGGCACGCAAAGCATCGTGCATATATTGCACGGTAGCCATGGAAAAACCGATATCAACCGATTCATCTTCTAAAGGAATTTCAACCTGAGGATCAACTTGCAACAAATGTATGTTATTGGCTAGATGCAACTCTTCATTGGCAATTGGATTCAGGTCTACGCCAAAAAACTGTAACTGTGCTCGAATGTCATCGCGCTCCATCAAGATTTTCCGCAGCGTTGTAAGGGCGTTTCCGGTTCCACAACCAATATCCAAAGTTACAAAAGGCGAGTCCGGCGACGCGTTTTTAGCCTGTTCTATAATGTAATCTATCAACAATATTGGATTCGGAACGCCGTCTACCTCAAGCCAGTCGGAGGCCGCCTTGATCCAGTTATGGATTTCATGGATGCCACGTCCGAGTTCTTCATCTTTGAGACTACGTTGCAAATCTGTTCGATGACTCATTTGGTAAATTAAAAGCAGTATACTATGCTTAATTTATGGCAAAAAGTCAATAGTCGATATTGTCGATAATTTCCTGCAAAGCCTCCGCTGAAAAGTGCCAGGAGAATTTTTTGGATTGAGCAAAACCAAGGCTTTTCAATTTCTCGGACAGCTCCTCATCCACCGCAATTTTGTGCATGGCATGGGCAATTTCTTGAGGTTTTTCGGGATTGATAAGAAGTGCGCTATCACCTACGACTTCAGGGATGGAAGAGGTATATGAGGCAATCACCGGACAACCGCATTTCATGGCTTCCAAGGGCGGAATTCCGAAGCCTTCATATAAGGAGGGAAATACCAGTGCCTGGGCCAGATTGTAGAGGCAGACCAGGCTTTTGCCTGACAAATATCCCAAAACGTGAACCTTCTTACTGAGATAATTATTCTTAATTGCCTCGTAAACAGGCTCGTAATCCCAACCGTTGTCCCCTACAACAATCAAATGATACTCGGGATGCTTTTCCTTGAAAATGGAAAAAGCGCGAATGAGATTCAGGTAATTTTTGCGTGGCAAAATCGTGCCAACCGCCAAAAAAAACTTTTTAGGCAGATTGGTTTCTTTGGCAAACTGCTGGAGCTGGCCTTGTGGTAGCGGTTTAAAATCATCGCTGGCGCTGCAATAGGTTACGGAGATTTTCTCCTCGGGCAGCTTCTTGAATTTATGAAGCAGATCCTTCTTGGTATTTTTGGAGACGGTCAGAATATGAGCGGATTTTTTAAGGGCCTTCTTAAGGCACAATTTTTCTATAAAGACCGCCTTTTTGTTGTGAGTATCAGGAAAAAGAAAGGCTACCAGATCGTGAACGGTGACTATGGACTTGATGTTTTTGGGCAAAAGAGTCGGCGTAATATAGCTGCTGGGTGCGAAAAAGATGTTCACGCCCTCATTTTTGCAATCTTTGGCCACCTTACGATGCCAGGAAAGTCCGCCGGAATTGATTTGTTTTTGAGTGGCGTTTTTGAACTCTTCAAAGCCAGGAATCCCGCTTTGGGAATACAAAACATACTGATTCTTGGAGTTACGCTTTTGCTCGAGCCTAAGAAGATTCCGGACCACATGAAAAGTGTACCAGCCCTTGCCGGCCTTCTCCCCTCCCGCGGTGCGGATGTCGATGGCGATTTTCATGGCCTAATATTATAGCTTAGGTTAGGCGGAGTCTAGAAGTTTTTGAATATAAGAACCGACCGAAGTCCTTACTTGACTTTTTTAATATTTAATGTTAAAAATATCTCTTTAAGTTTTTGCTATGCCACGTATGGAAGCACAATCTGGTGAAGTTATGGATCTGGAGCTAACCGTCCACGCTTTGCTGTCTAAAATTGAGGAGGTAGGTGAAGATGGCTTACTGGAACGCTTAAGCGATGGCAGTTTCGTTGTTTTACTGAAGGGGGAAAATACCGACATTGTGGAAGATCCACATGCGCGTTGCCTGAATCCAGAGAATGAAAATCCTGCCGAAAGGGTGTACATTCGAATTTTCTCTAATAAAACAACAACCTGGACTAACAGACCTGATCTGAGCAAAAATCCTCTTTCAACCGATTTGGATGAATTGCCATATATCCCAAAAGAGGGCTATATTGAAAGATTATCCGATGGCAGGGTTGTGGCTTTGAATAGAGGAGCTCCACCAAGTCAAGTGGCCAGATTTACTGACATTGAGTGCCTGAATCCCGAAGCTGACCCAAGCGTTAGAGTTTATAGAAAAATTTTTGTTCGAAAAAAAGTTTATCTGCCAGACGAGTATGAAAAAGCTACTCACGAAGTGTTGGGCGGTGAAAACACTTTTGTCCTATCAATGAATGGTTTCACTGATATTGGTGAGGAAAAATTAAGAAATTGGCACTTGGTTGATGGTGAATATGAAGCCGGATGTGACGATTTGTTAGACGGCGTAGTAATAGCTTTACAGCAAAGATTCAAGGAAGCCACTTTAAAATTGGTGGATGGAGGGTCTTTAATGGGTGTAGATTTAGCAATTCAGAGAGTTAAGGAAAGACATAATTTAACATCTTTGAGTTTTTCAACTCCGGCCTGGATGGTCTTTGTTCCGGATAATGATGATGCGGTTTATGTTGGAGCCAATGCTGACGAATACGCGGATAGATATATTCGCTCTTTGAATTTTTTGATTACTACCGGTGGTCGTGATCAAGCCCTTAAGCATGATGTTTACGCCGGTATTTTGTATGGCAAAAGGATTCACTTTGTAGATGTAGCCAACGCTTTAGCTGCAGGCCGCGGTGGAGTTGTGCCACCTACAAGAACCGAAGAAGATGGTAGAGTAAGGGTTGAAAATGCTGTAGCGGCGATGAGGCAATACATTTCAATTAGTGGTATAAGCTTTGATTCTGAGAATAGTGACGGTTTAACTGAGAGATGGGAAAGAATGGTGCAAGACACAAGTATTCGGGCCATTGAGGCGTGTAGGCCCAACATGAAACCTGGAAATATGTTCAGATCCAGGACCGGTGCACAAGGCTAACTATTTACATTCTCCAATTTTGAGCTATCCTTTAGATAACGAAAATTAATCCCAAATCATGTCCGTCTCACTCAAAAACCGACTCAAGGAGCTTTCGCTTAGCCATAAATTTGTTTTGATCGGCTCAGCGCTGGCTTTTATCAGCGTATTTTTGCCCTGGTACAGTGACATTGACCGTTTTAAAACCGGTGATACTTTTTTGGGAATTACCGGTCCGCTTTATCTGGTCGGGATAATGGTTTTAGTGGCTTCATTGGCCTCTTTTGGGATTATTCTGATGAGACTGTTGGATAAGCCGGCCCCAAAACTGCCGGTAAGTGAAAATTACTTTCATATCTTTACAAGTAGCGTAGCTGCGGTGATGCTGGTTTTGGCTCTTTCTGTTTATTTTCATCCTAAATTTGGCGTCAATTTAATAGATAAGGCTGCCGGAATTGGTCTTTACCTATCTTTTATTGGTTCCGGACTGGTAATGTTGGGCGGATTTTTAGCCAATCAAAAACGTGAAGTAAAGAGGGTTTTGGAGATAGAAGATGAAGGCGAAGCGGAGCCTTTGATTAAGATTGAAGACGATACCAGGGTGCAGGGTGTCTTGGAGAAGGCCAAAGAGTCTGCGGAATATACGCAAAGCGTTATGCCAAGACCTCCCGTAAGTGAAAAGCCTTACCAAGAAAGGGAACCTATCGGTTCTTCTCGACCGATTCAGGAGCACATTGATAGATTCCATAATGAAAAAGACCATAATACTAACGACATAAGATACTAATGACTGAACAAAAAATTGAAAATGAGGCTGCAATTTTATTTTACTGTAAAGACTGTGAAGAGATTGTTGATACAGAAAAATGTGGAGGCAAATATGTTTATAAGTGCAAAAAATGCGGCACGAAAAATGTAGCTTTTGGTACTAAGCGCAGTATTTATGGCTTTTTTAAATTGGAAGATGATGCTCCAAAAAAGAAGCTTAAAAAATCTCCGGAAGAAGAAAAAAAGGGTGAGTAGATTTTAAAATTTTTTAATAATTTTTTAATCTTTATATGCTAACTTGGCTTCAATAAAGTACTTTTGGCTTTTTACAAAAAAGTCTTGACGGTGAGGGTACCCTCACCCTATACTGAAGTCACACTTATTTCTAACCCTTATTCCAATGACTGAAAACAACGAGAAGAGCAAAGCTATAGAACTTGCAATCGCCCAAATAGAAAAGAATTTTGGTAAAGGTTCTATTATGAAAATGGGAGAATCCGGCAAGGCTCCTATCGAGACTATTTCAACCGGATCTTTATCATTAGACATAGCCTTAGGTGGCGGTGTGCCCAGAGGTCGTATAGTGGAGATCTACGGGCCTGAGAGTTCAGGTAAAACAACCTTGAGTTTACATGTTCTGGCTGAAGCTCAGAAAAGTGGCGGAACGGTCGCCTTCGTGGATGCCGAGCACGCACTAGATCCCCAATATGCCAGAAGAATCGGTGTAAACGTGGACGAACTACTTTTGTCACAACCGGATAGTGGTGAACAAGCTCTGGAAATAGTAGAGACACTGGTGCGCAGTAACGCTTTAGATGTAATTATTGTGGATTCGGTTGCCGCACTGACCCCGAGAGCGGAAATAGATGGAGACATGGGGGATTCCCATATGGGACTTCAAGCACGTTTGATGAGTCAGGCTTTAAGAAAAATTACCGCTATCGTATCGAAAACCAAAACCACCGTGGTCTTCTTAAACCAGTTAAGAATGAAAATTGGGGTAATGTTTGGTAACCCTGAGACCACTACCGGTGGTCAGGCCCTGAAATTTTATTCTTCAGTGAGAATGGATATCCGTGCGATCAGCAAAATTGAAGAGGCCGGTTCGGTAGAAAAAGAGATGGTGGGAAATCGAGTGAGAGTGAAGATTGTTAAGAACAAGATTGCTCCACCATTTAAATCTGCTGAATTCGATATTATGTATAATAAAGGCATTTCTTTCGAAGGGGATCTTCTTGATTTGGCTGCAAAATATAACGTGGCACGTAAGTCCGGAGCTTTCTACAGCTACGGGGAGACCAAGCTTGGTCAGGGAAGAGAAAATGCCAAAGCCTTCTTGATGGAAAATGAAAAAATTACCAAAGCCATGGAAAAGGATGTAAAAACCTTGGTGAACGGTGATCCAAAAGAAATTGAAAAGTTGGTAAAAAGATTACCTGCAAATGCCTAAAAAAGAAGTACTGTATGAAAGGTTGATGAACTACTCTTTACGCCTATTGGCAAGAAAGAGATATACGACCTTTGAAATGGAAGAGAAATTGAAAAAATTTGTTTTAAAAAGGCAGAGATACTTAAAAGTAAATAAGACTGAGGAGGAGGTTAACACGGGCGCAATGAGTGAATCTGCAATTGCAAAAGTTATGGGTAGACTATCTGAATTAAATTATTTGAATGATCAGCAGTTTGCCGATGACTATGTCGCAGAACGCACGAATTTGCGCCCAAGGGGAAAGTTTTTGTTGGAAAGTGAACTCAAAAGGAAAGGAATTAGTAAAGAAATGGTAAATTCGGCCACTCAGGCTATAAATTTTGATGAAAGTGAGGTGGCTTACAAACTATTAGAGAAATTTATTATGAAAAAAAAGAATATTTTAGAGAAGTTGGACCGATACAAACAAAAACAGAAATATTTTCAGTATTTAGCCTCGAAAGGTTTTAATGGAGATGCTATTTACAAAGCCGTGGAAAGATGTTATAGTTGGCTTGAAGACTAGGGTTTATACGAATCCTGGTTGTTTTGTTTTTTAATAAAATATATTTATGCAGTCCCAATTTTTTGCAGCGATCAATCAGCTGTGTGATGAAAAAAATATCCCTAAAGATAGGGTTATTGAAACTATTAATGCCGCTTTAAGAGCAGCCTATAGAAAGGATTATGGTAATAAGAACCAGGAGATCGATGTAGAGATCGATGAGAACTCTGGTGTAGCCACTGTTTACCAGCTCTTTGAAGTGGTCAAGGAGGTGGAAGAGGAGGATCTGCAGATGACTGTGGATCAGGCAAAAAAATATGATAAAAAGGCTAAAGTAGGAGATACCGTGAAAGTTGATGTTACTCCTACCAACTATGGTCGTATTGCCGCACAGGCCGCAAAACAGGTGATTATTCAAAGGATTCAAGATGCGGAAAGAGATGTGCTCTACGATACTTTTAAAGATCGTGAAAATGAACTAATCAATGCCATTGTTCACCGCGTGGATGGAACAAATATCTATGTTAATCTGGATAATAAGACAACAACAAACATTCCCTACGATCAACAAATTCCGGGTGAGAAATATTATTCTGGCCAAAGAATTAAATTGTATCTGGATAAAGTTATTAAGACTACAAAGGGACCACAGCTAATCATTTCACGTACTCATCCGAATCTGGTGAGAAAACTGCTTGAACTGGAAATCCCGGAGATTAAATCAAATTTGGTGGAGATTAAATCTATTGCCAGAGAACCGGGAATCCGTTGTAAGGTTGCCGTTTATTCAGGTGATGAAAAGATTGATCCTATCGGTTCCTGTGTGGGGCAAAAGGGTGTGCGTGTTCAGAATGTGATGGATGAATTGAATGGTGAAAGAATTGACATTATTCAGTGGTCGGAAAATATGGAAGAATACATCAGAACCGCTCTAGCACCGGCGAAAACATCTGTTATTGAGCTGCACGATAAGGAGAGACGCGCGAAGGTTTATGTTCAACCTGACCAAAGACCGCTGGCAATCGGAAAGCAGGGGCAAAATGTAAGGTTGGCATCAATTTTGACAGGCTGGGAGATCGATATCTTGGATATCGGTGAATACCAGGGAGCTACAGCAAAGGCCGAGAAAAAGCCTGAGGTTGCTGGAATTGAAGACTTAGGTCTGGATGAAGCTCTGGTTGAAAAATTGGCTACAGCAAATCTTACCCAAGTAGAGCAGCTGAAGGGATTAACCGCTAAAGACCTGACTGAAGTTGATGGAATAGACGAAAAAGGCGCAGAGAAGATCGTGAAAGCGATAAAGCAGGTTGCCTGATTTGGCTTTTTGCAGCTTTAAATTGTACCGGTTTTGTGTTATAATGTTCAGATAATATTTATCTGGACATTCTTATGACAACTCAAGCTGATGGAGGAGCACCAATTGGTAATGCAAGCGCAAACGCTGCGGCTTCGGATAGTACGAATGTGCAGCTAAATGCAGGTACAAAACCCGATCTTCAGGTAGTGGATCAAGGCACAACCGAGGGGGTTACTCAAATTAACCGAGAGTTTCAGGAAAAATCTACTCTAAAAAATGCCCGGGATTTTGGAATCCCCTATATTGATATAGCCAGAACTCCCTTAAATCCGGACTTTTTAAAGGTTCTTGATGTACTGGAAGCCAAGAAGGCTAGATTGATTCCCTTTTTTAAAGTTGGAAAAAGTTTGCGGGTTGCGGTTGAGGATCCTAATCGTGTAGAAACAATCGAGGTTATTAAGAAGCTTGAAGGTCAGGGGTATACGGTGATCGTTAACCTTGCCTCTTCAAGCGGCATCGATGATGCCTTTAAGATCTACGACAAAACCCAGAAATACAAGAAAATCGAGGTGGTAGAAAGTATTGAGGAAAAGTCGATTCAAACTTATGAAAAGGAGATTGCCAGTTTGTCTGACCTACCCAAAAAATTAGAGGAGGTCCCTGCGGAGGAAGGTCTCAATTTATTGAATCTGGGCGCTATGAAAACCAAGTCTTCGGATGTGCATTATGAACCGGGTGATTCAAAAACAACAATTAGATTTAGGATTGATGGGGTACTTCATAAAGTTTTTGAGTTGCCGAACAAGATTTACGCAAAGATTACCGAGCAGATTAAATATCAAAGCCGTATGCAGCTTAATTTGTATACTGTCCCACAAGACGGTCGTTATGTGTTTAACTACAACGACATCAAGATTGCGGTTAGAACTTCCAGCTTACCAACTCCTTACGGCGAATCCTTCGTTTGCAGATATCTTTCATCGGACAGGAAAGCTCTAACTCTGGAAGAGCTTGGTTTTCAAGGTTTGGCCTTGAAGAAACTGCAGAAAGCGACTCAGCTCTCTCA
Organism: uncultured Candidatus Peribacteria bacterium; assembly: GCA_964383675.1. Taxonomy (GTDB): domain Bacteria; phylum Patescibacteriota; class Gracilibacteria; order UBA1369; family LOWO2-01-FULL-3; genus CAYLHX01. Next base: position 63,318 of record CAYLHX010000001.1, read on the forward strand.
GGGGATGATATTGGTTACAGGTCCAACCGGTTCCGGTAAAAGTACCACCTTGTACTCAATGCTAAATCTTATGAATACGCCTGAAAACAAGGTGATTACGCTGGAAGACCCTGTGGAATATTACATGAGCGGGGTGACTCAGAGTCAGATCGACGATAAGCATGGATATACTTTTGCCAGTGGTTTGAGATCTATTTTACGTCAAGATCCTGATATTGTGATGTTGGGTGAGATACGTGATCTACAAACCGCCGAAACGGCTGCACAAGCGGCATTGACCGGTCATGTTTTGCTGAGCACCTTGCATACCAATAGTGCCCTTGAAGCTATTCCACGCCTTACGAACATGGGTTTACCGTCTTTCATGGTTGCGCCGTCGATAAATACTTTGGTAGCACAACGTTTGGTGAGAAAAATCTGCAGTTCCTGTGCGACGATGGTTGATATCAGCAATAGTGAACGTAAAGAATTTCAGGAGATTTTGGATAATTTGCAAAAAGTTAATCCTGCAGCCTGCTTTGAAATGCCAACCCAGGTACCTAAAGTAAACGGTTGTGAACAGTGTAGCAATACCGGTTATAGTGGACGAATTGTGCTTGCCGAAGTTGTGACTGTAGACTCGGAGATAAAAAATCTGATTCTAAACAATGCAAGCTCGGTAGATATGATCGTGGCGGCACGCAAAGAAGGCATTATGACTATGCGAGAAGATGGTCATCTGAAGGTCGCACAGGGGTTAACAACTTTGGAAGAGGTGCATCGAGTTACGAATTTCTCAGTTTAGTATAGGAAAATCCGGCTGAAGCAAACATTAGGAGTGCGAAGGCCAGGAAGAGAAACTTGAAGGGTAGGAAAAATAAAACTACCATGCCAATTAGAGGCGTAAGTAAATAAGCGATGGGATCGGCGGTCATGTAGATGCCATATAGTTCATCCTCCTCTTTGGGCGGCATTTTTTTGAAGAGATAGTACTCCTGAAGCGGTTCAATAAAGGCGCCTCCTATGTTCACCAGCGCCAGCAGTAGGAAGTTGAAGAAGGTAAAGGGACTGAGGAAAACTATGAATAAGACTGATCCCATAATTAAGAAGCCCCAAGTAATCGGCATATGAACACCTTTTGTGTCGGCATACCGACCAACTCTCCTTTCCAGGAAAATTAATGGCAGCATGCTAAGCGCTAAAATCGCTCCCGAGGCACTATCCAGATAACCGGACATTATGACGTAAAGCGGTATGTAAAGACGTTTAAAACCCACCCAAGTCATAAAGAGCAGGGTTACAAAATAAATTTTGGCCAGGGGTTTACTTTTAAAATAGGTTTTTATGTTTTGCCAAAGCTTATTTGTGGAAACTTTTTTGCGGTTTAAAATTGCAGGATGCTCCTGAATTATGTGCAAATGATAGAACCAGCCAAGGGTGGCAAATATGGTTATTGCGGCCAGAATAAATAGTAATTCGTAACCAAAAATACTAGCGAAAAATCCCCCAATCAAATAGCCGAAAAGTAATCCCATGGCATCGTAACGATAATAAAGGCCTTCTTCTTCACCCAAATTTTTGGCTTGAGCGAAATCGCGTACAAAGAGAGCCAGAGCCATTAAAAGAAATAAATTGAACCACCCTCTGATCGTTTCCAAGATGGTTAACTCCAAAACCTTAACCACAAAAGTTAATAGAAAAAATATAATACCGCTTATAAACAAGCTCAATTTAGTAATCGTGGTGCGTTCCACTTTGCTAAAAATCACAGTACTGGAAAGAGCTCCAAGAAACATTAGCAAGGCCATAAAGGCATAGAAGGCACTGACAGCAAATTCTGTATCCACAATGCTTCTCACAAAATTAGGCAAAATCGGGATAATTAACCCGGCAGCAAACCCTATCAGCATTACCATCTTGATGAAGATGTGGGCGTCTGGATGTTTGTGATGCAAAGTTCTAATTTTGCGCATTGGTATTTTTTAGCTTTGCTTTCCTAAAAGTTTAGCATCTTTCTTCTATACTTGCCATCTCTTGTTTCTATTAAATTTTTGATCTCCAAGGTAGTTAAGCAGTGTAATAATTTGTCGATGGAAATCTCGGTTTTTGTTTGAAGGTGATCGAAGCTTAAAAACTTGCTTTTGCTTAAATGCCGCATAACTAAAGTCTCCGCTGGATTGAGTTTTAACTCTAGTACCGGTTTTCTTGATTCTTTTGCCGGGTTTTCCCGCTTTCGGACGATATTTTTTTGATTCAGTAAAATTTCGAGAATATCTTGAGCGCTTTTGAGGGGGTAGGCGCCGCCTCTTTGTAGTAGATCAATGTTGCCAAGGCTGCTTTCACGATCCAGATCTGTTGGAAGCACAAAAATATCTCGGCCCTGCTCAAGAGCATATCGGGCGGTAATCAAGGCACCGGATTTGCTGGGAGCTTCTATCACCAATGTTGCCATAGACAAGCCGCTGATTATTCTGTTCCTTTGAGGGAAATTATAGGCGATAGGATCGGTTTCGGGTGGGAATTCCGAGAGGAGCAACCCTTTGTGAGAAGAGCTAATCTGTTCGGCCAACCTCTGGTTTTCTGCGGGATATATTTTGTTAAGTCCACTACCTAAAACCGCTATGGTTGCCAAGTTATGTCGCAGGGCAAGCTTGTGGGCTATGGTGTCGATTCCTTTGGCCAAACCGGAAACAATTACTATGTCCAATACGGATAATGTTTCGATTATTTTATGAGTCCAATATTCACCGTAATCACTGTTTTTACGTGTACCTACAATGGCCAGACAATTTGCCTTGAGTAAGGCTATATCGCCTCTGCAGTATAAAGTGTCTGGAGGCTTATAGACTTCTTTTAGCAGTTCCGGATAAGTACTATCTTGTTTGTGAAGTATTTGAATTTGTGACATTTTGATTGTTTTGGTTATTTGTTTTGAGAGTAGCAAATGAAGATTAAAAATTTTTAAATTTTTTCTAAAAAACTGATAAAAGCTTGGGTTATTCAATTTATTGTTTTAAAATGAGTTACTAATAAGCAAATATTCATTTATGGAGGAGATTAAACTGCAATGCAAAAAATCCGGGAAAGAGTTTTTGGTTAATGATTGGGAACAAAAATTTTTGCAGGAAATGGGCTTTCCTTTACCAACTATGTGTGCTGAAGAACGACTACGCAGAAGGCTGAGTTATCGCAACGAAAGAAAGATCTATCGTGACAAATGTGATCTAACTGGTAAGCCGGTTATATCGCTTTATTCTGAGGATAAACCCTATACCGTCTATTCACAGGAGGCCTGGTGGGGCGACGATTGGGATCCAAAAAAATATGGTCAGGATTTTGATTTTAGCCGTACATTCTTTGAGCAATTTCAGGAACTGCAGTTGAAGGTCCCTCGTTTGGCCTTGATGAATACCCGGGCTGAAAATAGTGAATATTGTAATATTACAACTTCAAACAAAAATTGTTATCTGGTCTTTGGCGGAGATTTTTGTGAAGACTGCATGTATTCCTGTTTTTGTATGCACTCACAAAATTGTGCTGATGTTTATTGGGCGAATGGATGTACGCTCTGTTATGACGTAGTAGATTGTGAGAAATGTTATGATCTAAGGTATGCACAAAACTGTAATAACTGTAGCAACAGTGCTTTTCTACATGAATGTCGGGGGTGCAAAAATTGTTTTGGTTGTGTGGGGCTAATAAATAAGCAGTACAATATCTTCAACCAACAATATTCCAAAGAGGATTATGAAGAAAAATTGAAAGAGTTTAGGCTGGATAGTTTTGCCTTCGTGCAAGGGATGAAGGCACAGCTTGAAGAGTTCAGACTCAAATTCCCTCATCGTTTTGCCCATATCATTAACTGTGAAAACGTTAGTGGAGATGAATTGATGAATGCGAAGAATTGTGAAAACTGCTTTGATATTTGTGGTCCGGCGGAAGATTTGAAAGATGTATATTTGGGGGGCTGGGACATAAAAGACATGATGAGTTGTGACCATGTAGGCCATAAGGCGGAGCGATTTTATGAGATGTTGGGTTCAATTTCTGGTTATAACTGTGCTTTTTCAACTTTTTCCTGGTACTCAAACGATATTTTCTATTCCGATATGATCGGGACCAAGTCGGCTCATCTTTTTGGCTGTAGTAACATGAAGAAAGCTCAATATTGTATTTTGAATAAACAGTATGAGGAGAGTGAATACTTTATAATGAAGGAAAAAATTGTGGCCCATATGAAAGAGACCGGCGAGTGGGGAGAATTTTTCCCGATGAAAAATTCTCCCTGGGCCTACAATGAAACCGTAGCCCAGGATCTTTTTCCGATGAGCAAAGAAGAATGTTTAGCAGAGGGGCTGAAATGGTATGAAGAAGAAAAGAAAGATTTGGCCAGCGGTATGGCTATGCCAGATTCAATCAATCAAGTTACGGAGGAGATTTTGAATCAGAGCTTCGTCTGTGAAAAAAGCGGTCGCCCTTACAAAATTAATGCCACCGAACTGAGTTTCTATAAAAAATTGGGAATACCTTTGCCTCGCCTGGCTCCGGAAACCAGAAATGAAATTCATATCGGGCTTAGAAATCCACGTAAAATTTGGCAAAGGCAATGCGCCAAGTGCGGTTTAAGCTTGTCCACAAGCTTCTCACATGACAGACCGGAAATTATTTACTGCGATAAATGTTATCAGGAGGCGACAATGTAGCTTTATAGTGCATACTTGAGATCGATGTCACCGGACGCAACTTCACCTATAATTTGTGCCTCAATTTGATGTCGCTGACAAATTTCGAAGATTTTTTCGCTGTCGTTGCTGATCAAAATCATTCCTACTCCCATATTCCAGGTTTTGTAAGCTTCTTCTGGGGGGACATCTCCCAGTTGGATAAGCTTTTTCATTACTTCGTGCGGTTCAAAAAGGTTATTCAAAGTGGCTCCAAGTTGCTTTTTCTTCAAGACTCTCTGAAGATTCCCCTTAATTCCCCCTCCTGTTACATGGACAACTCCCTTTAATTCAACCTGAGCGGGCTGTTTGTAACGTCCGTGCATCTCTAAAACCGCGTTGGAATAAATTTTTGAAGGAGTGAGCGTGGCCTCTCCCCAGGTTTGTTGCTCACTAAAAGGAGATCTATACCAATTATCACCAAACTGGCTTTGCAAAATGTGGCGTACCAGTGAAAAACCGTTGGATCTAAGCCCTGCAGATTTTAAACCGATAATCTTATCCCCCACTGCTATATTTTCTCCGGTTATAATCTTGGATTTCTCCACAATACCAACGGCCGTGGCATTCCATATATAACCGTTAACCATACTTCCCAGTTCTGCAATTTCACCGCCGGGGATAACGATTTTTTGTTCTTTGGCGGCCTTTTCCAAGCCGGACATTAAGGCACTGACTTTCTGCTCATCAACTTTATCTACATCGAGAGTGTTAGTAATTGAAATGGTTTCCGCGCCAACGCAAATGGCGTCATCGGCCACCATGGCCACTAAATCGTAGCCCATGGTATTAAGAATTCCGGTTTTTTCGGCAATAACCATTTTGGTGCCGATACCATCGTCATTTTGGATAAGATAATAATCGCCCATATCCAAGGCCCCTGCAAAGCCCCCCTCGTCGATCACAGGTTCTCCAATCATTCCTTTGCGACTAACAAAGGTGTTCTTGGCAGCCTGGTAGGCGATGGCCGAACACTTGTCCCCCAAATCAATATTCACACCGGACTCTTCGTAGGTAGCCATGCTAAAATTTTACTTATAGGTAGCGTTCTTTTTATCGCTGATTAATTTGCCCTGGTCAAGGGTAATTACTCTTTTTTTAATGGCATTCACCACTTCTTTATTGTGAGTTGAAAGAACAACGGTGGTGCCGTGTTGATTGATTTTTAAAAGCAGCTTGGCGAGGGCAAGGGCGTTCTCCGGGTCGAGATTACCTGTCGGTTCGTCGGCAAAGAGCAGTTCGGGAGCATGAACTAGGGCTCTGGCTATAGCAGTTCTCTGTTTTTCTCCGCCGGATAGTTCACGCGGGAACTGATTTCGCAATTCCTCTAACCCGGCAAGTTTTAAGGCATCTACAGTACGTTTTTGAATGAACTTCTTATCATAACCGGCAACTTCCAAGGCAAATGCCACGTTCTCGTACACTGTTTTTTGTGGCAGCAGCTTAAAATCCTGAAAAATGATCCCAATTTTACGACGATATTCCTGGATTTTTTCTGGTCTTAATCTATTTACATTGTAGTTATCAACAAAAATGTCACCGTGATAGACCGATTCCGCTCCAATTAAAGCATGAAGCAAAGTGGTTTTACCTGCACCGGAAGGTCCGACAATCGAGACAAACTCGCCTCCTTTAATTTCAAAAGAAATCTTGTCTAAAACTTTTTTATGTCCGAAGCTTTTTGAAATCTGATCAACTATAATCATGTTTTGATTATAGCAGGGAAATTCTAACCGGCAACGGCTGCTCGCAATTCTCTATTTAAATCCCTTGGCATTTTCACAACTTCAGCAGCTTATTGAGCCTTTCAACTATTTGTGGAACTTTTCGTGAATCTCTTTGAGGCGTTTGTTGGTGACGTGGGTGTAAACCTGAGTTGTGGTGATGGAGCTGTGGCCTAGCATCTCCTGCACGGCGCGAATGTCGGCACCGTTGTTGAGAAGTTCGGTGGCATAGCTGTGGCGCAGAGTATGAGGAGTAACTTTTTTAATGATACCGGCTTTTAAAGCGTATTTGCGTACAATATTTTCGATACTTACGGTACTGAGACGTCTTTTTTCATCATCTAGAACATCCTCCTGTTTCTGGCCCTTTCCGCTGTTGATAAAGAGCGGTTTAAAATTATCTTCACGAAGCTTCAGGTGATCCTCAATAATTTTGGCGGCTTTTTTGGAGAGAAAAACAATACGTGGCTTATTCCCCTTTCCCCTAACCATAAATTCCCGACGTTTCAAATCTACCTGACTACGATTTAAGCCGGCCAATTCGCTGACACGTAGGCCGGTTGAATAGAGGGTTTCCAAGATGGCGGCGTCACGGTAGCCATTGGCCTTTAGTTTATCTACGGCCTGAAATAGCCGATCTAATTCTTCGCGAGTCAAAAATTCCACGCTTCTTTCGGGAATCTTTCCGAGTTCTATCTTTTCCGGAGGCAGGGTGCGGATGTCGTTTTTTATCAGATATTTCAAGAAAGCCCGCAGAGCTATAACATGATAATTTTGAGTTTTTATGCTTAATTGCCGGCCACGATCATCAATGTAGCGATTCAAAAAAAGACGATAATTCTGGACTTTCTGTAGTGTGAGATCCTGGGGCTTCATCTCCTCGGCCAGAAAATCCTGAAAACGTTTCAGATAGTGATTGTAATTCTCGATTGTTTTGGCGGATTTGTTTTTTGTAACCTCAATATACTGCAGAAAATCGTTGATGTAGCTCGAAATAGTCATGCTCTATTTATAGCACAAAACGGCGAGTGTTGATATTTTCTAAGCAACAGCCGGTGGTTCGTTTTCCGGTACCGCTTCCTGAGTAGGTTTGATGTTGTTGATGCCCAAGTTATTGATGGTTTTTCGGAAGAAATTGGCGATAACCGTGTCTCTTTCTGTGTTGTTTCCTTGCGCGGTATTTACCAAAAGTTCGCTTTCTTTACGGGCCATGGCCAGTTTGAGATCCACAATTTTTCCCATGTCCGGTTCATTTTTAACAATACTCTCGGCAACTTCATTGGTTAACTGGGTGAGACTAACCCCTAATTCTTCGATTGGCTGCTGTAAAGCTTCGTGAATTTCCGACAAGTAAGGCATTACTCTTTTTGCGGCTTCGGATAGCGCACCTGGTGATTTTTCTAATGACATGGCTTAATGTTTTATTTTTGTTTTCTTCAATATATTGTATCATTTTTGAGGTTTTAATTCAATATTGATATGCTGATTAGTCATAAAGAGTTGGTGGAAAGAGAGGCGAAGGCTTTGGCCAAGTATGCCATAAAAAGTAAGGCTTCCCTGGGCAGAAGGCATCGGGAGGTCATTGAAGATGAACGACTTTGCTTTCAAAGAGACAAGGATCGGATTATTCACTGTAAGGCCTTTCGCCGCTTGGACCAAAAAACACAGGTTTTCATGGCCGGTAGCGGTGATCATTACCGGACGCGGCTGACCCATACCCTGGAGGTGGCTCAAATCAGCCGGGATTTGGCCAGGAGATTAAGTCTCAATGAAGATTTGTGTGAGGCCATTGCGCTGGCTCATGATCTTGGACACCCACCTTTTGGCCACGGTGGCGAGGAGGCTCTTAACGAAATTATGGAGAATTTTGGCGGCCATTTTGAACATAACGAGCAGAGCAGGCGGATTGTGGAAAAGCTGGAGAAGGTTTTCCCGGGCTTTGAAGGGCTCAATTTAACGCTGGAAACCTTGGACGGCATGATCAAGCATCAAACCGCCTACGACCAAAGTGGTAGGGTGTTTGAAATTTCGGCTCATCTGGAGGCTCAGATGGTGAATTTGGCCGATGAAATCGCCTATACCAATCACGACATGGATGACGGTTTAAGATCTGGCATTCTCGAGCTGGATGAGTTAAGGAAGTTTGCACTTTGGGAGAGGGGAGAAGCTGAAGTTCAAAAGAAATATGGTAAAGATCTGGATCATGACGTATATGTTTCCAGGATGATAAGCACTATCATTTCGTTGATGGTAGTGGATTTGTGTCGACAGACCTCTCACAATTTGGAGGCACATAAGATAACTTCCGTGGAGAATGTGAAGACATTTAAAGGAAACTTGGCTCACTTCAGTCCGGAGATGCGCTTAATGCTTACGGGAATCCGTCAGTTTCTTTACGATAAATTCTATATGCATCCCGAAGTTATGAGCTTCATTACCCGCGGCAAGATGATGATTAAAAAGTTGTTTGAGTTTTATTTAAAGCAGCCGCAGGCTATGCCGATTAGAACCAGAAGCAGCGAAGACAGTCTTGAAGTTCGCGTTAAAGATTATATCGCCGGCATGACCGATCATTTTTTGGTGGCGGAATTTGAAAAGCACATTGGAAAGATGTAATATTGATATCCATGATTTGTATAAAGTGTAAACATTCCAATACTAGAGTTTTAGACTCGCGCGAAACTGACGGCAACAAGGCGGTCAGAAGGCGTCGTGAGTGCGAAAAGTGCAAATACCGTTTCACTACTTTTGAAAGAGCCGAGGTAACGAAGTTCTTGGTTGTAAAAAAAGATGGTGCACGTGAAAGATACGAAAGAGAAAAGGTGGAGACGGGTATCTGGAAGGCTTGTGAAAAACGAAAGGTTACCGACGAACAGATTGCCAATGTGATCTCACAACTTGAGGAAAAGTGGGCCAATAGCGGGAAAGAGGTTAACAGCAAAGTGATTGGTGAAGATATTATGGAATCTTTGAAAAATCTCGACGAGGTGGCTTACATCCGTTTTGCCTCTGTGTATAGGCAATTCAAAGACTTGGACAGCTTTAACAAAGAGTTACAAAGACTCCTAAAATAATGGCGCAAGCTTAACGGTGAATGCCCTTAACCTACTTGCTTTTTGGGTATTTTTATTGTATAATGTGCTTAGTTAATTGAAAAATAAACATCAAACCATGAAAATCAAACATCTCTTTTCAGCTCTATTGAGCGGTATTATCTTTATCAGCTCCATCAGCTCGGCTTTTGCGGCTAGCGAGGAACCCATAGAGGTTTTAGATCCCTTAGAAGATCAAGTGGCGGTTGAATTTGTAGATGATGAAGAGATGCCCGAGGAAGAAGCAATTAAAGAAGAGCCTATAGCAAAGGAAAATTGTTCTTTTACTGTGCCTGAAGAGAAAGTGTATAACGCTGAAGTTATTACGGTGCGTAGAAAATTGCGTGTTGATCCGGGTGAGGTGTTTAGAGTGAAGATTTTCATTAAAAATACCGGTAACATGCCTTGGTTTTCAAAAGACAGCTCTTGTAACGGCCCACGATTTACAATTGGAACATCCCGAGATCAGGACCGTGCCAGTGTTTTCTACACCGAAAGCGCGCCAAATGTGGAAGATACCAATTGGATAGCTGAGAATAGAGCCGGCGTAGATCAGTTGAGAACCAATCCCGGTGAAATCGCCTCTGTAACCTTCTGGTCAAAAGCACCTGAAGAACCGGATGTATACAAAGAATATTTTAAACCTGTAATCACCGGTGTACAGTGGATCGATGACGCTGAATTCTATTTTGACGTAATGGTTGGTGAGACCGGGGCTTCCGTTCAGGAACTGCGTACTCGCATCGACTATGCCAACAGTAGCGGTTCGGTGATGGAGGTACCGCTGGAGGGCGAAAAAATTCTTAATGTAGATATTTCCGAACAGAAACTTTACGTAAAGTTAGATGATTATGTTATTCGTGAGCTACCGGTAAGTAGTGGCGCAGCGGCGACTCCTACACCCTATGGCGAGACAACCATTCAATTGAAGCAAGAGGTGCGTGTCGGTTCCAAGCCTCCTCATTATATTATGCCTTATTTCATGTGGTTTAGAGCGGGCGGTTACGGCTTCCATGCCCTGCCAAGTCTGGGGAATGACGGTGGCGTGTTCTGGACCGAAGCCTTAAATCATATTGGTATTCCGGTAAGTCACGGTTGTGTTAGATTACTTCCTGAAGATGCTGAATGGGTATTCGGTTTTGCGGAGATCGGCACAAAAGTAATTGTTCAACCATAATGAACGCAAGAAAAAGAAAAAATCGTAGAATCGGAAGCTGCATAGGATATTTCCTCTGGGCGCTGATTTTTGGCGGCGTATTCTACTGGATGAAGAATTTTGAAGAGGGATCAAAGGAAGATTAGGTGTTTTATTCAGTGCAGGTTTTGGCTATAATCGAGGTCCAGATATTTATAAATCCGGACACTTGATGACGAGAATTTTGAACAACCTAAATGAGAAGCAGATTGAGGCGGTAACTCACTTTACCGGGCCGCTTTTGGTGATTGCCGGTGCGGGCAGTGGGAAAACCAGCGCCTTAACCCACCGTATCGCTTATTTGATTCAGGAAAAGGGCATTAGTCCATGGAATATTTTGGCTGTTACATTTACAAATAAGGCGGCTAATGAAATGAAGGAGCGAGTTGTTAAGCTTTTAAGCGAGAATAATTACTCTGCAGACGAATATGCGCTGATGGAAACTTTTGGAGATGTATTAAGTTTTGGTGAGGTAAAACAGACTCGTGATAATAATTTACCTACAATTGGCACTTTTCACTCTATTTGCGTGCGTATTTTGCGCAAGAACATCCACCTTCTGGACTATGAAAACTCTTTTGCCATTTATGATACCGCCGATCAGCAGATCCTGATGAAACGCATTATGGAAGGGCTGCAACTTGATACCAAGCGCATTAATCCGAAAGCGGTCCTGTCTCATATTTCCAATGCCAAAAATCAGCTGATTGGCTGTGAAGAGTATGGAAACTATGCCAATGACTATTTTTCCGAGAAGGTGGCAGAGATTTACCCCCTTTATCAGAGGTCACTGGTCAAAAATAATGCCCTGGATTTTGACGATATCATCATGAAAACCGTAGAGCTCTTCCAGAGATTTCCGGAAGTTTTGGACAGCTATCAAGAGAAGTTTAAATTTATCTCGGTAGACGAGTACCAGGATACCAACAAGGCCCAGTATATACTTATAAAGCTGCTGGCGGAAAAATATCAAAATCTTTGCGTGATTGGTGACAGTGATCAAAGCATCTACAGTTGGCGTGGTGCTACCATTCAAAATATTTTGGACTTTGAGAGAGATTATCCGGATGCCAAAGTGGTGGTTTTGGAGCAAAATTATCGTTCAACGCAGGTAATTTTGGATGCTTCAAACCAGATCATTCAGAAAAATGTAAACCGACGTGAGAAAAAATTATGGACCGAGAAGGAGGGAGGCGAAAAAATCAAACACTGGTTAACGGACAATGAGCGCCATGAGGCGGAGACGATTGCTCAGGAGATCGGTCGTCAGATGATTGGCAGCGAATACCCGTTTTATAATGATTTCGTGGTTTTATATCGCACCAATGCTCAGTCGCGTGTGGTGGAAGAGGTTTTTTTACGCTATGGGATTCCATACAGGATTGTAGGCGGGATAAAGTTTTATGAACGCAAGGAGATTAAAGATATTTTGGCCTATTTAAGACTGATTCAAAATCCCGATGACTCGGTGAGCTTACTGAGAATTATCAATGTGCCGACCCGTAAGATAGGGGCAAAAAGCATAGAAGTTATTCAAAATTTTGCGGCAAGACACAGTTTATCTTTGTTTAAAGCCATGCTGCTGGCCAGTGATATTGAGGAGCTCTCCAGTAGCAAAGCCGATCAAATCATGAAATTTGTTGATTTGATTAAAGATCTACAGAAGCTGAATGATGAATTTACAGCTTCCGGAATGATTAAACATGTGGTGGATAAAAGCGGTTATAAAAAAATGCTAAACGATGGCAGTGTGGAGGGAGAGGCTCGTTTGGAAAATATCTCCGAGCTTATTTCGGTGGCGCATAAATATGATAGTCTGGAGCCGGGAATCGCTTTGAACATCTTTCTGGAAGAGGTTAGTTTGATCAGTGATCTGGATACTATTGATGAAGAGGACAATGCAGTAACTTTAATGACGGTTCATTCAGCCAAAGGACTGGAATTCCCTTTTGTTTTTATTGCCGGATTGGAGGAGGGCGTTTTTCCACACAATCGTAGCCTGCTGGATAGAGAGGGGCTGGAAGAGGAGAGGAGACTGATGTACGTGGCAATGACTCGCGCAAAAGAGGCGTTATACCTGCTTCATGCCAGGGAGCGTATGCTTTACGGGGAATCTCGAAATAATGCACCTTCGCAATTTCTGGCAGATATTGAAGATGCTTTAGTGGAAGCTAATTTTGGCCGACACGGTACGGCCAGAGCCCATATAGCAATTTCCGATCTCGGTGACAGACCGGTGCCGGTAGAATTCGAGGAATCTAACGAGATTGACCTTTCAATTGGTGATAAAGTTTCCCATAATGTATTTGGAACCGGTATTGTGATAAATGTAACCGGTGGAGTGGTAACCGTAGCCTTTGAGGATAGTAAAGTCGGTGTGAAGAAGTTGGCTATAAGTGTGGCCCCATTAAAAAAATTATGATGAAAATATTATTTATTGGCGATATTTTTGGTCAGGGAGGTAGAGAAACAGTAGCAAAACTGTTGCCGTCGATTATTGAGGAACAAAAACCTGATTTTGTTTTGGCAAACGCTGAAAACCTTACGCATGGTAATGGCTTTACCGCGAGCCATATTAACGAAATGCAGGCTGCCGGAATCGATTTTTTTACCTCAGGTAACCATGCATGGGGACAAGCTGATGGTGTACAAATGTTGAGTAATCCAGATTTTCCGGTTATCCGTCCGGCTAATTTTCCGGATGCTTCAACTCCCGGCAGAGGCTATGCCGTGGTCAATAAAAATGGAAAAAAGCTTTTGATAGTAAATTTGATGGGGAGAGTTTTTATGAAATTGGATTTGGATTGTCCTTTTAGAATGATGGATAGGATTTTAGAAAATTTTCAAGATGAAGAGTTGGATGGCATTTTCCTTGATTTCCACGCGGAGGCCAGCTCTGAAAAATATGCTTTGGGATTTTACCTGGACGGCAGAATTTCCTGTATGGTGGGGACTCATACCCATGTTCAGACTCATGATGCCCGCATATTACCTAATGGCACCGCTTATATCACCGATGTGGGGATGAGCGGGCCATATGATTCGGTTATTGGCATTAAAAAAGAAACCATAATTGAAAGATTTTTGAAGCAGACTCCGGTGAAACATGAACCGGAAATGGAAGGGCAAATGATCTTGTGTGGTATCGTTACCGAGCTTGACTCAAATAATAAAAAAGCATTAACTATTAATTACGTTAAAAAAACTTTATAAATGGACAAAAATCGTTTAACACAAGGTATAATCTATTTTTCTATTGCCGTTTTCGGCTTTCTATTCGGCTGGCAGGCTACCAGTTTAGGATTGTTGGATGATAATTCAATTATCGCCGGCAAAGAGTATGATCGCAGTGATCTTGAGGAGAACAACTTCTCAGATGTAGACATGGATCTATTCTGGACTGTCTGGAGTGAGCTGGAAAAGAAGTATGTGCAGGCAGGTTATGTGGTAGATGAGACAAAAGTTTACGGAGCAATAAAGGGTTTGGTTGATGCTTATGAAGATCCTTATACAGTCTTTATGACCCCGGAGGAGAGCGAGGAGTTCAGCGCCAGTCTGGAGGGTACCTTGGAGGGCATCGGGGCGGAATTGACGGTGGAAGAGGAGAGCTTGGTTATTGTTACACCACTAAAGAATAGTCCGGCGGAAAAGGCCGGTCTTTTACCGGGCGATATTATTTTTCAAATTGAGGGTGAATTGGCCGCAGATAAAACTCTTTTTGATGCGATCACAAGTATCCGTGGTGAAAAGGGCACGACCGTTACCCTAACCATCCTTCGTGAGGGAGTGGATGAGCCATTTGATGTTTCCATCGTGCGTGACAGTATAGATATTGAGAGTGTGACCGTAGAAGAATTGGATAATGGCATTGTTTATATCAGTGTCAATCAGTTTAATGACAAGACCAACGAGGAATTCGGCAAAGCCGTCTCCGAGCTGATTTTAGATAAACCTGCAGGCTTGATTGTGGACTTGAGGTTTAATGGCGGTGGCTATTTGGATATTGCGGTGGAGCTTTTGTCCTATTTGTTGCCGTCTGATACCGAAGCGGTTTTGATTAAGCAGAGAGGTCAGGAAAATGAGATCATGAAGACAAACGGTAATCCAAAAATTTTAGACGTACCTCTGGTGGTTCTGGTTAATGAAGGGAGCGCTTCAGCTTCGGAGATTGTAGCTGGTGCAATTCAGGACCACGAGCGCGGAGTGATTATGGGAACACAAACTTTTGGTAAAGGAACCGTACAGGAGGTTGAGACTTTTTTTGACGGCTCAAGCTTGCGCATTACGGTTGCAAAGTGGCTGACGCCTAACAATCGCGATATCAATGAAGAGGGATTACAGCCCGATATTCTTGTAGATATTACCGAAGAAGATATTGCTAACCAGTATGATTCTCAAAAGGAGGCGGCAATCGCATATTTGAAAGACCTATAGAATTTTGAGAAGTAGAATAGAAAAGAGTGGCCGGGTGGGCCACTCTTTTTTGTATGAAACTTATTTGTGAACTATCTGGTAACGCTTATGGTAGCTAGCTCAGCACCTGGCGCGGAAACCGTAATACGGCCATTGGCATCAACGGAGATGTTATAACCGGTGTCATAAGTTGTACAATCGGTATACAGAGCATCAGCGTCTGTAGGATCGAAAGGCATTTCAGCAATGTAGGTAGGAACCAAAATAGCACAGATGTCTACATCCAATTCCCCACTACCCACGTTGGTAGGTGTATCGGTAATTGTGGCAGGTAGAACTCCTCTGTTATCGATAGAGTACTCATGCACGGCGTCCAAGATCGCCTTTACGTCACTGCTTCTTTGAGTGTCGTTAGCCTGGGAGATTTGTCTTCCCGGATTGATCGCTACGATTACCACTGCGGCAAGGATAGCGATAATAACTACTACCAGTAGAACTTCTACCAGTGTGAAACCTTTTTTATTTGTTATTTTCATAGGGTTGAGGGTTTAGTATTAAATAAGGTTTTTATGTTTTTTATTGTAGTTTACTTAGGCTTTTTCGTCAATTTTCCGTAATTTTGCCAGTCTATAATTGGTAAATTTACTTCAATGCTATACTGGACTTCAGTGGTGCTTTTGTCCCAGTTGAAGTAGATATACAGGGAATACCCGGCAGTTACAAAAAATAAAACAAGTGAGAGGATAAAGCTAATTGGCAGTTTAAGTTCTTTTATATTCATTTGATGTAGAGGCTTAATTCTAGATTAATGTTTTCCTTTTCCGTGAACAAGGTACTGTCTTGATAAGTGAGGTTGTTAATGCGTATAAAATAAGGTAGCCCCTCAATCCTCTTCAAGAAATCAACCAATTTTAGTGTGTTGGCGTAGAATGAGATGTTGTAACTTAAGGTCTTTTCTTGCTGTGCCACGGCATCCACCTCACGGTTGGATGAATTGATATTAAGTTTTAAATTTAGTTCTTGCGCTATTTCTTCAATGCTGGCCAAAAAAGTTATAAATTCTTCCTCACTATTCGGGCGTAATTCAAGCAAGAAGCTGATGATTTGTTCAATATTTTCGGTGTAAGCCTTCAAGCTCTCTTCGTAATTTGTTTTCATCCCTTCGGTATTGGAGAGGAAGGCGCTTAATCCCTTGATTTCTGAGTTCATTTTCAAGATAGAGGTGCCCAGCAGCAAAACAATAGCTGCACTGAGAAAGGTCAGAACCAGTGTGGTGTTGAAAACGCGTTTGGTATTTTTAGACATCATCTCTTCCATAATACGAAAGTTCTTTAAATATTAATTTAAGCTCAATTACAAATGAAATATTACTTTTTTTATCAAAATTTGAGATTGGTGTGATAACTTCCTCAACAAAGGTTGCGTCACTGAAATTTTTGGTAGTATCCAAGAGGCTGTCTCGAGTCGCCGCAACTCCGCTAAGAGTGAACGTTAGATCAATATCGTTGAACACCATTTTGGAAACCGAGACTCCCTCCGGTATCAGCTCGAGTACTTTATTGATCAAACTGTCGGTTGAGATTATGGTTTGATCAATTGCTGCCAACTCGGCTATTTCTTGATTAAAGGTCTTAATCTCGCTAATGATTTGTTGATAGCGAGTTCCGTAGACCACTTTGTCAAAAGCGGATTTTTGAATCTCCAGCAATTGTCTTTGATAAAGTAAATCCTGATGCTTAAAGAATAGGAATGTCGCTAGAAATAGTGAAATTGCAGTCATGACAACCGACAAAACCACCAATAAAATAGTTTTTTTCTTCTTTTGACTACTGCTCCTCAGATCATCAGGAATCAGGTTTAAACCTTCGTTGGGTTTGCTTAACGCGGCCCTCACTGCGATCCCCAAAGTGTTAATGAAATAAGTGGAATAAGGGATGTGATGACGATACTCTTCAAATACTTTGAATTTTTTTTCGTCAACCTTAAGAAAATTTTTAGGATCTCCAATTGATATTTCGCATTTTTTAAAATGCTTTTGAGCAATTTCCAAAAAATGGGGTAGATTTAAAAATTCGCCGGTTAGTATAACCTCGTTGATTGGTCCTACTTTTTTGAATTTGGAGTGTTCTTTCATTATCTTACCGCCAATTTTGTAAATTTTGTTGAAGAACTCTTCTATTAGCGGCTGCTGGCTGGCACTTAACCTATCTTGAATTTTTTGGTGAAGAATTTCATACTCGATGGAGTTTTCTTCATCGGCAATTTTCTTGATGAGGCTTTTACCTCCTTCGTTTAAGCTGAAATAATGTACTATCTCACCATTTTTCAAAATCATAAAATTGGTGGAGAGGGTATCAATATTGATCAGTAGTTTGCTTTCCTGATCCTTAATCTGCTTTATTAGACCGTATTTAAGAGCTTCGACATGACCGCCAAAGATATAGGGATTTAGATCCAGAGAAATCATGAGACGGGCATAGGCATCGGCGGTATTTTTGGAGATAGCTGAAAAAAGTACCAGATTTTCTTGCTCATTAGTGAAGGTAAAATCCCAATACATCTCCTCCATGCTAAAAGGAATCACTGTTTCAGCCTGGAATTTAATCGATTGTTCGATTTCATTCTCCTTAAGGTTCTTGGGGAACTTAAAAATGTGGGTGAAAATTTTTGAAGAGGGAAAAAGAATGGCCACATCTCTGGAACTTACCGCTTCAGGGTTGGCGCCCTCAAAAAAAGTTTTAAGCACCATGCGTAGTTCGTTTTCCTTTACTATTTCACCGTTTTTAATAAGTCCGGGAGGTATCAGGAGCCTATTAAAGGCTTCCAAATATATTTGATTGTTATGAGTACTAATCTCAATCAACTGTGCGGAATAATCCGTTAGCTCCAGACCTACAACTGTTTTTTTGAATAGCTTCATTATTTCAATATTATTAGATTTCCGACCAGTTTAAAAGTGTCGCATTGATTGCCTGACCATTTTGCTCAATAGTCACCGTTCCTTGATAATTCTGAGTATAATCGAAAAAATTGGTGGTGATATCTACCGTTTTGGTCGCACCACCTGAAATTGTGATTGTACAGTTGGAATTGGTGTCGAAAGAAATGCTGGTACCCGTGAAGCCGGCATCATTTTCCAGTCTGATTAAGGACTCTTCAAAACAGGCCTCAGACAGATAATAATTTGACTTACTTGAAGTGCTGTTCAAGTGTTGCTGGGAAGTGGAGATGTTAATTTCCGACATGGAAACCACTATCAGCAGAGTAATTGCCGAAACCAATAAAATACTTATTAAAGCTATTGATCCTTTTTGGTTTAAGATTGTTTTCATAGTTTTCTCAGTGACAGGGCAAAATGAATTGATAGGTCTCTATCAACCTGACTTATATCTTTTCCTTTGGGTGAAGCGGTGATATTAAATATCAGATGGTCCGGTGTTTTATTGTTTTGAACTCTTTGAATACGGAAAATGTCTATCTGAACGTTGTCGGGGTTAAGCTGCACCGCTGTGGCTGAGCCTTGTTGCATCATAAGATTGCCGCCGGAAAGGGTGAAGGTGGTTGGTGACTGTGCCGGTGCAGGCATTACAAGTGACAAAGCTCCGGTATCATTGTCAAAAATATTTCCGGAGCCACTGATAGAGTCGGCTGTGTGTACGTTTTCGCTGATTATTGTAGTGATAAAGTCGAGACTGGTGTTATTGGCACTTAAGTTATATGACAGCAGTCCGATGTTGGAGATGCGGATGGAAAAGGTTATGGCGGCCAACAAAATAAAACTCACAATCGTGAAATAGACGATTATTTCAATTAAGGTGGTACCCGATTTTAGGATTTTTATTTTCATGGCGTATAGTTGATAGTGACACTTTCAATGGTGGCCGTGTTGGTGCCATCAGACTCTATAAAGGCTTTAAATTGGATATAACGCGGGCCGCTGCTTGCCGGATCCAGAATGATCGGTGTACGAGACGTTTCATAAAAAGTGTTTACAGTTCCATCGCTACCAACCCAATCTTCAGCTGTCAAACCGGCTTCTGAAGAGGCGGTACGAATTTGAAATTTCACATTACTGCCGGGAACTTCTGTATGCTCCCAAGCAATGTAGTTATATCGAGTATCGCTGCTGCCGGTATCAAGAATGGCTGATTCGTAGCTGCCACTGGTAACAATACTGCTCTCTGTAGTGCCAACAACGACCAGGCCTGGATTGGCGGTGTCTACCGTTATATAGAGATAGGAGCCGTCGTTATCAATGGCAGTGCCTTTGCCGTTTATGTCCAGATTATAACTTAAGGTTGGTGAACTGGGGGTGGCGATGTTGACTGCTGCCAATCCACTGTTCTGGTCATCAACGGCGGCATAAAGGTAATCGCCCACGATGGTTAGCCCCTGGATTTCACCTCCAACATCCAGGCTAGCCACAATTTGCGGACTGGCCGGATTGGAAATGTTGACCACTTGTAGAGACTCGTCCGATTCTTCGGTGCCCACATAGGCAAAAATTCCGGAAATAAAGATGTCATTAACCTCTTCACCTAAATCCAGACTGGCAATCTCCTGAGGATCGGAGGGATTTGAGATATCAATAACTCGAAAACCTTCCTGATCTTCTTCAAATCCGAGGTAAATATAATTGCCATCAATGGCTGCTGCCTGTACTTCAGAATCTAAATCCATGGTACTTAAGACTACTGGATTACTCTTATTGGTGACATCAATAATAAGAAAGCTATCGTCGCTATCACTTAGACCAAGGTATAAAGTTGATCCGGACACTTTTAAATCGCTGCCCTCTTCGTCATAATCTTCATTGGTAACCAGTTGTAATGAGGATGGTGAACTAACATTTACAATTGCCAGGCTTTTTTTGTTGTTATCAACTCCAATGTAAACGTAATTTCCGGATTTGGTGATATATCGCCCCTTACCACCAATATCTAAACTGTCTTCCATATACATGTTTGCCGGATCGGACTTGTTTACCACGGCAAAACCATCCTGAGATTTGGCCGTAGCTACATAGGCATAAGCACCATCTACGAAAACATCATTGCCGTGCTCACCAATATTTGCCGAGGAAAAAAACTCACTGCTAGACTCAATTATATCCAGTTCAAGGCCACAATTGTCTTCCGGTGGCGCTGGTGTTGATACTGAAACGGTGGTATCAAATGTTCCGGTGTTAAGTTCATCACAAGTGGTCTGAATCCAATTATCACCGCTCCAGTTGGTGAGATAGGTTGTGAAGGAGGCTGATCGTGGAAAAATATCCTTTACAAGCCAACTGACCTCGGAGGTGATTTTTTTGGTGTTTGGATCGAAAGTTCCCATAGATGCGATGTCCCCATTCACATCGCGATAGACATCTTCGATAGTGATTGTGCGAGAGTAAAATCCATCAACATCTTCCGGGGCCGTAACAAGCTGCCACTGCCCATTGACCAGATCCAGTCCATAATCTCCATTGGTCAGAAGTAGGAAGTTACGGTCGCGAAGGTTGCGAACCACTTCAATACCTTCCTGTACGTAAAAATTAGCCATGGTTTCCAGTTCAATTTTGGAATCTCTCTGCAAAGTGTCCAAAGCCAGATTGAATATTCCCAAGGTGAATAGCGCAAAAATTGTAATTGCCAGAATTACTTCAACCAAAGAAATGCCGCTAGATTTATGATTCGATTTTGCCAATGGAACTTATAGTTATATTGATGGATTTATTGATTTGGGCTGAATTCAATTCAAAACTACCGTATGTGCTGGTGCCGCCGTCGGGGGATAAAAAGATGATGCTACTTCCCCCACCGTTTAAGCTGATGTTCTGAAGAGAAATACTTTCTGGAAGCTCGATTTCAAAATTGGTGGGATCAACTGCGTTGTAACTGCTTCCCTCAAACAAAGTGTAACTATTGGCAACCGTGTCCAAGTGTATTGCGTTGAAGGTATCCACTTTTCCTGAAGCGGCATTACTTTGAGCCAGCTTAAGATAAGAAACCATTATGTCCGCCTGGCTGTTAATGTCCGTGCGCAAATGTGAGGTTTGGCTATACAGGGCAAAACTGGCTAATAAGATTGCCATAAGGGTAATGGCCAGCATAATCTCCAAGATAGTTAGTCCTCTATTGTTTATTTTTGTCTTCATTTTATTGACTAATTAGGTTTGGCAGCTGGTAAATCGGCAATATTATGGCCAAAACGATCGTTCCAACCATAGCCGCCATAAAAATTAGTAGAATCGGTTCCAGTAATACCGAAAGATTACGAGTAATCGCCTCAACATTATGCTCATACATCTTGGCAAGATGTCCAGTGGTCGAGTCCAGGCTGCCGGTTTTTTCGCCGATAGATAGAGTTTTGGTGGTTAGTGGTGGAAAAATAAAGGGCTTATCTTCAAGACTTTCGCCCAACTTGCCCCCCTGTTCAACCTTTTGTCGAGCCTCTTCAATGGCTCTTTTGTAGAGTACGTTGTTGGTAACTTTGGAGGCAATGCTGAGGGCCTCTCCAATATTGACTCCGCTGCCAAGCAGGGTATGCATGGCACGATTGAAACGGGCCAGATTCGAATAAATTATTACACGACCAAAGACCGGAATGACAATAAAGAATCTTTGCCAAAAGGGTTTGAGAAATTTTAGTTTAAAAATTCCCACCAGGGCCGTTGCTGTTCCCACCATTATCAAAATGGTTAGCAGAGGTTTTTCGATTATAAAATTGCTGAAGTCGATTAGGAATTGGGTGATAAAAGGTAGATCGATATCGAAGGAGGTAAAAATTTTAGTGATTTTCGGCATAATGAAAAAGATAATGCCGAAGGTAATAACCACCGTTAATACAATAATGATCGCCGGATAGATGAAGGCGGAAATCACCTTTTTTCTTAGCTCGTAGTCTTTTTCCAGCTGTACATCCAGATTATGAAAAGACTGCTCCAAACTACCCGTCTTTTCACCTGTTTCCAGGATATTAACGTACAATTCGTCAAAAACATCCTCATATTGCCTGAGACTCTGTGAGAGACTTTGTCCGGAGTAGACCATTTCAAGAATGCTTTCGTACATTTGGCGCAAGCTGGGGCGTAAGGTTTGGCCAATTAAGATTTTAATCGCTTCGGTAACGGTTATTCCCACTTTAATCATGGTGTACATATGCTTGGTAAAGAGCAACTTGTCCTGCATGCTAAGGCTGGGCTTTTGCCAAAATTTGGGTTTGCCACTTGAGGCCTCTGTTACGGAAATAATGATGGGATAATCTTCGGAGAGTTTTTTTCTGGCATTATCAACATTGTTGGCATAGAGCGTGCCTTCTTTTTTTACTCCCGAACGATTGCTTACGACATATTTATATTTGGCCATTATGAGCGCATTACACGTAATACTTCTTCAATTGTGGTATCGCCATTAAGGACTTTTTGCATACCATCGTAGAAAATTGGAACCATGCCTTCATGGATTGCGAGATCTTCTATTTCTTTTGGTGAGGCGTTTTCTAAAATCATTTTGCGAATTTCGTCACTTACCTCCAGCGATTCGGCAATAGTAGTACGTCCGCGGTAGCCACTGTTACTGCAGGTGCTACAACCTTTACCATGATAGAGAGTTAAATTTTGATTATTCACTCCCTGCAAGAAGATATTTAATTTATCTTTTATATTAAATTTTTCACCCAAGGCCACAATCTGATCGGCGTTCAAAGCGTAAGACTCCTTACATTTCTGACAAATACGGCGGATAAGTCTTTGGGCAATAATAAGTTTGACAGTGGCAGCTATCAGGAAGGGCTCAACATTCATTTCACCGAGACGCAACAGAGTGGAAGATGCATCATTGGTGTGGAGCGTAGCCAAAACCAGGTGACCGGTTAAGGCTGAATTTACTGCCGTTGCGGCTGTCTCTTCATCACGAATTTCTCCTACCATCAATACGTCCGGATCTTGTCTTAAAAGGCTGCGAAGCCCCGATGCAAAGGTAATGTTTTTCTTGGGATTAACCTGAATCTGGCTGATTCCTTCCAGCCTGTATTCGATAGGATCTTCGATGGTTGAGATATTGATTTCAGGAGAGTTAAGCAACTTCAAAATTGAGTACATGGTTGTGGTCTTACCTGAACCGGTTGGACCGGTGGTTAGGATCATGCCATGGGTTTTCAGGATATTCTCGCTGATTAATTTCAAATTTCTCTTCGAATAACCAAGTGATTCAATATTAAGATCTTGATTGGCCGAACTCAAAATTCTGAATACCGTTTTTTCACCATCATATGTTGGAATAATTGAGACACGCAGAGTAATTTCATTGTCTTCCAGCTCAATTTTAAAACGACCATCAAGTGCCGCCTGATGTTCATCGGTTGGCAAATTGGCCAAAACTTTGGTCCTGGTAGATAAGAGCTCGGCAATCTGGATAGGTAATTCAGCGATGGTTTGTAGAAGCCCATCAACTCTGTAACGAATCGTCAAAAATTCCTTATGCGGTTCAATATGGATATCGGAAGCATTATTTTGATAGGCGAATAAAATAATGGTATCTAGAATTTTTGCGGCATCCCTTAAGGACTCTATTTTACTGGGATCGGCCAGAACACTTTTCAGGAGCTTGCTGAACTTGGTGTTAACATCACGATTATAAAATTTTAGCGCGGCTTTGATGTCTTTTCGGGTGGCATAGAAAATTTTGATAGCCAATCCGGTTTTTTTGCCCAAGAAGTTTATTAACTCATAGTTTTCCGGCTTGCTGGTCGCAATATAAAGTTCAGTATTGGTTTTTTCAAAAGGAATAAGACTTTGATGCGAAGCCAAGGTATAAGGTACTTCGCGCAGCACCGAATCCGGAATTATTTTCTCTGAAACTTTTACAAAGGGAACCTCGTAAAGCTCAGCAACAACAGCTCCAAGCTTCTCATCGGGAATGATTTCCCGTTTAAATAAAAGCTTTTTAAGAGAAACTTCCGAGTTTTCGGCATTTTTGATCAAACTCTCTACTGTGGTGCTTTTTGCCAGTCCCTTTTCCTCAATGGCTTTCGCTAATTGTTGATTTGTGAAGCCCAATTTTTGTTTTTATTTAATCTTAGTATTTTAGCACAAAAAGCCAATTTTATCAATGAATTAGCAGTGTTTTTCTTTTTCCTTGCAATTTTGTTTTGGTTGATATAATATCCCTTTGTTCTATTTTAATAGTACATTGCTACAATACTATGAACCGTAAGTTTTTAAAAGAAATCATCGGTGTTATGAGTAAGGTTGATGATCCAAAGTTAATGGAATCCTTTATGCATAATATCCTGACCCCCTCGGAACTTGAAGAAATCGCCAGGAGACTTCAGATTTTTAAAATGCTGCATAAGGGTGTGGCTCAACGTGATGTTGCCAAAAAATTGGGTGTCAGTATTGGCACGGTAAGCCGTGGATCAAGGGAATTGCAATATGGTGAGAAAGGTATATTGGAAGTATTAAATAACTACTTGTAATGGGATGGAAAACTTTAAATCAACCAAATCAATCAAGTGCGGGGATGCATACAAGGTTTTTGCTAAGGTTCACAAATCCTCAAAACAAAATTTCCTTTTAGAGTCTAAAGATGTATCGCATGTTTATGGTCGTCTGAGTCTTATCGGCATTGACCCGCTTTTGGAAATAAGAGGCAAAAATGATGAATTTCAAATTGAGGTGCTGAATTCAAGAGGGATAGCCTACTTAGAGCATCTGAAAGATCGGGAACTTGAGAAGATATGTGATCACTATGAAAGAGGCGATGATTTTCTGCGAGGGAGGATTGAAAAATGTGAGGAAAATTTGGAGGAGTCTAAGCGTACCAAGAGAAAAAATGTTACCGATATTGTAAGACTGTTTCTTCAAAACTTTCGAGCTGAAGAACGTGGTTTTCTAGGCTTATATGGTGCCTTTTCCTATGATTTTATTCGTCTGTTTGAAGATATCCCCAAGCTTTTACCAGACAATGAGGTGGCTGATTTTCGCCTATTTCTCTATGACACTTTTATATTTTTTGATCACTTGAAAAGCAGTGCCGAGATCATCGCCTATAGAGAAAATGAATTTGCCAGCCGTAAAGCCATCATAGACGTAGAACAACTTCTCGAGACAGCTGAGAAAGAGTCTTTGGATGGATATAAAATTGAGAATGCGGCCTTTGATCTGAGTGAAAAGGAATATATGAAAATGGTGGAAGATGCCCGCGAGCTGGCCCGTAAGGGTGAACTTTTTGAAGTGGTCTATTCAAACACTTTGAGAGCTGATTTTTCCGGTACTCCCCTGGAGCTCTATAAAAAATATGCGGAAGTTAATCCCTCTCCTTATTTATTCTACTTCGATTTTGCCGATGAACAGCTAATTGGAGCATCACCGGAAATGATGGTGCGTTGCGAACATGGCCAGGTTCATTTAAGACCGATTTCCGGTACGGCAAAACGCGGTGAGGACCCTGTTGAAGATCATGAGAATATGCTTACGCTTTTGCAGTGTGAAAAAGAACGTGCGGAGCTGGATATGCTGATTGATCTGGGACGCAACGATCTGGCTCGCATTTGTGAGCCGGGAATAAAGATTAGTGATTACCGCTTTGTGGAAAAATATTCCAAGGTTATGCATACCGTGGCCCATGTTTCCGGGCATTTGCGCGCTGATTTTTCCGCTTTAGACGCACTGATTGCTTGCGCAAATGCCGGCACGTTAACCGGAGCACCAAAGTTTGCTGCTATGTGTGAAATTGAAAAAAATGAGGCCACAAGACGTGGATACTATGGCGGCGCGATAGGCTACTTAACCTTGTCGGGGGACATGGATACCGGAATTCTGATCAGGACCGCCCATATTAAAGATGGTAAGTTGTCCTTTAGAGTTGGCGCCACTCTGCTTTATGATTCCGACCCCAAAAAGGAATATGAGGAAACCTTGAATAAGGCCCAAGCATTTTTAACCACTTTTTAATGTCAAAGCTGAAAAAAATATTTCTTTTGGATAATTTCGACTCCTTCACATTTAATCTGGTTGACTACTTCAGACAGTTGGAGTGCCACGTGGAAGTTTTCAGAAATGATGTTGAGATTGATAAGGTGGAAACGTTGAGTCCGGATTTAATTGTATTTTCACCGGGACCATCAATACCGCAAAATGCCGGAAATATGATGAAAATAATTGAAAGGTATCACAAAAAATACCCGATGTTCGGAGTGTGTCTCGGCCATGAAGCCTTTATTGAATTTTTTGGAGGAAGTTTAAAGTTCGTGCCGCCGGTTCATGGAAAAAGTAGTCCGATAAAGCATGATGGCAAAACAATTTTTACTGATCTCGACATTGATTTTGCTGCCGGCAGATATCATTCCTTATGTGCGGATAAAGTGCCGGAATGCTTTGAAATAAGTGCGACTTTTGATGATTTAGTGATGGCCATAAGGCACAAAGAACTCCCTATTGAGGGAGTACAGTTTCATCCGGAGTCGGTGCTGAGCATGAGAGGCAATAACGGCTTTAAAATGATAAAAAATATAGTTGATAAAAGCTTTGCAAATGTTTAATGAAAAACAGATTGGGGAATTTCTAGAGACATCTGTGGCCGGGAAAACATCCGTGGAGCAGCAGGTTAGTTTTTTGGAAAATTTCACCATCGATAAAATTGATGCCCAAGCTATTAAAATTTTTGCTGAATTTATGCAGCAAAAGATGAGTACGACATTGGAGATGCCCGGTGCAATTGATGTTTGTGGCACCGGTGGATCCGGTTTAGAGCGCATTAACACTTCTACAATTGCTGCCTTTATCTTAGCGGAGCTGGGAGTTAAGGTGGCCAAGCATGGCAATAAGGCGGCCAGCGGTCGCTTTGGTAGTTTCGATCTGCTCGAAGAATTGGCAGTTGAAATTGAGCTTGACCCTAAAGTCTTGGAAGCCAAATTTGCGGCTAGTAATTTGGCTTTTATCTATGCCAGGAATTTTCACCCTTCAATGAAGTATTTTGCGGAGGCCAGACAACGATTTGCGAAGCCCACTATCTTTAATATATTGGGGCCGTTGCTGAACCCCGCTAAGGTTAGGTCACAAATTATAGGAACAACTTTCCGCGAACAAATGCCTTTGATCGTGGAGTCCTGCAAACTAATGGGGCGGGAAAAGGTGATGGTGGTTAGAGGTGAAGATGGATTGGATGAGGTTACATTAAGCGGGAAAACCGAGGTTTATGAACTAAATGAAGGGCGAATTGAGCATTACTTTCTTAATCCGGCTGATTTTGGTGTGCAAAATGCTGCCTTTAGTGAAATTGCCGGTGGAGATAATGATTTTAATAGCAATATCGCCTTGGAAATTTTGAAGGGAAATTGTTTATCAAGACACGCAGACTTGGTTTTTGTAAATGTGGCATTGGCATTAAAATTGTCCGGCAAGGTTGCGGATTTTAAGGAGGGTTATGAAATGGCAAGATCCGTTTGCGGATATAAAAGTTTGGCCAAATATCGAGGTGATATTTTGAGTGAGATAGCGGCAAGTAAGCTTTTAGTAAAATCTGATCGCAACTTTTTGGCGGCTATACAAAAACCTGGTATTTCTTTAATTGCTGAGGTTAAGTACGCCTCTCCAAGTGGTGGTGTTTTGATAAGTCCGGAGATAAAGGCCTCGGAAATTGCCAAAACTTACGAAGAGAACGGTGCCAGTGCTATTTCCGTTCTGACCGATAAAAAATATTTCCGGGGTGGCTTTGAATTCTTAAAAGAAGTGCGTGATGCTACGGTGACGACTCCACTACTATGCAAGGATTTTATTATTCAAGAACATCAGATTTATAAAGCCCGAGAAAATGGCGCCGATGCTATTTTACTGATCGCCGCATTACTTAGTGGAAAAGAAATTGATCGTTTCATGCAAGTTGCTCAAAGCCTGGGGATGGACGCCCTGGTGGAAGTTCACGATGAGCGAGAACTTAACAAGGTTTTAAAAACTCCGGCGAAAATTATAGGCATCAATAATCGAAATTTGAGAACTTTCGAAATTGATCCATCGATAACCGTTAAACTGTCCGCCTTGATTCCCGAAGACCGCTTGATTGTAGCAGAAAGCGGTATAAAATCCGCGACGGACTTAATTAGTTTGCCAGAACGAATAAACGCCGTTTTGGTTGGCACCTCAATTATGAAAGCACCCGATATGGCTTTGAAAATTAAAGAATTATCCAACAGCTATGCTTAAAAAAATTATCATCAATAAGGATGGTCACTTCGGTAGTTTTGGTGGCCGCTACGTACCTGAACTACTAGTACCGGTGATGGATGAACTAAGAGATGCCTTTTTCGAAGTGATAAAAGACAAAACTTTTTTGGCGGACTTAAAGTATCTTTATCAAAACTTTTCCGGGCGCATGACCCCGCTTTATTTTTGTGAAAACCTCACCGAAAAGCTGGGTGGTGCAAAGATCTTTTTGAAAAATGAGGGACTAAACCATACCGGTGCCCACAAAATAAACCATTGTCTGGGGCAAGCTTTACTGGCTAAAAGGATGGGTAAGAAGCGTTTGATTGCCGAGACCGGAGCCGGACAGCATGGGCTGGCTACCGCTACCGTGGCAGCAAAATTGGGACTCAAGTGTACTGTGTACATGGGAGCACGTGATGTGGCCAGACAACGGCCAAATGTGTTTTTCATGGAACAGTTGGGCGCAGAGGTTATAGCAGTCCATGAAGGAGGACAAATTTTGAGAGATGCCATAAACGCAGCCTTAAGAGATTTGATTGCCGACCCTCAAGATACTCATTATTTGCTTGGAACCGTTTGTGGCCCTAACCCCTATCCTTCCATGAACACTTTTTTTCAAAAAGTTGTGGGTGAAGAGGTTCGTAAGCAAATTAAGCAGTACGGCATAGCAAAACCCGATTATCTGGTGGCCTGTACCGGTGGTGGCAGTAACGCGATGGGAATCTTTTACGATTTTTTGGATGACCCGGATGTAAAAATGATCGGCGTGGAGGCTGGTGGAAAAGGTATTAAAGAGGTGAATGGAAAGGCACAGCACGCGGCGCGTTTTCAGGGTGGTCGAGTTGGAGTGGTGGAAGGTTTTAAATCCTATTTTCTACAGGATAGTGACGGTCAGATTCAGGAAACACACAGTATCTCCGCAGGACTTGATTATTCGGGTATCGGCCCTCAATTGGCTTATTTAAAAGAGATTGGCAGAGTTAACTTTGCATATGCTTTGGATAACGAGGTGATAGAGGCCTACAAAATGCTGGCACAAAGTGAGGGTATTTTTGCGGCCATGGAGTCGTCGCACGCGGTGGCCGAGGTCATAAAGTTAGCACCAAAGTTGAGCAAAAAGCAGTCTATAGTTTTCAATTGTTCGGGGCGAGGTGATAAAGATTTGTTTATTGTCACCAAAAGATTGAAGGATAAAAAATTTCAGGAATTCTTAAAAACTCAAATAAATGAATAAGTTAATGACTCACATTGTGGCCGGTTATCCTTCGCTTAATGAGTCCTTTAAAATCGCGCTCACCATGGCGCAAAACGGAGCAGCATATATAGAAATTCAGATTCCTTTTTCAGATCCAGTGGCTGACGGTCCGACCATTATGGCGGCAAACCAAGCGGCTTTGGAAAGAGGATTAAAAGTTCAGGATTGTTTTGATTTAATGGAAAAATTGGCGGAAACATTTAAGGTGCGGAAGTTGAAAACAAAGCTCCTTTTTATGAGTTATTACAATATTCTACATAGTTACGGGGTGGAAAAGTTTTGCCATGAGGTGGCTGGGCTGGGCTGTTATGGTTTGATCGTTCCGGATATTCCGTTCGATGAAGAAGCTTATGAGGGATATTTGAAGGCCTGTGGTCAAAGTGGTGTACAGGCTGTCCAAATTGTTTCCCCTCTAACTTCAGTGGGGAGGCTAAAAGACTTAAATCGGATAGCCGGTGATTTTGTCTACTGTGTTTCGCGTTTTGGAACTACCGGCACGGGCATGAAACTAAGTCCGAACTTACAAAACTATTTACAGCGAGTTCGCAAATATTTAAAGCGTCCCCTAGCTGTGGGTTTTGGCATTTCCAGTCCCAATCAGGTAAAAGCGGTTTTTAAAGAGGCGGAGATTGCCGTGGTTGGTTCACGTTTTATTGAGCTATATGAACAAAAAGGTCTGAGAGGAGTTCAGGATTTCTTGGAACGGTGTGATTTGGCCTTTTGAATATATTCAATCGCGTCAGGAGTTTTACAACTGGTGTCTCCGTGGTCCACTTCCACTTTTCCGATACGTTTTGCCACCTCTAAAACCTCTTTTTCCATTTCCGGTTTAAATACTCCAACGGCTATAATCGTCCAATTCATAGCGTTTCTGGCCCTATTCGGCGAACTATGAATTTCTTTTTCAATCTTTTTCAGAATTTCCAAAACTTCTTTTTCACTGATTTGATCGGGGTTATTTTTCAGAATAGTACTGCAGATGTCATAACCGCAGTGTTTTACATATTCTTTGCTTGATTTCATCCATGCAAACATAACTTTTTTGGCAAAAGCGGTCTTGGCCAAAAGTCCTCCCATATAATTACCAAGTCCGTGATAGGTGATTTCTCCAATCCATTTTTCGGCAGTTCTTTCATCCATCTGTTGTGGATCGGCAATCATCAGTGCCAGGGTTTGCGCCTCCATATTGCCGCTTTCCCATAACTCCAGCGCAAGTGGGTGATCGATTTTGATCTGCTTTTTCAGTTTATTGAGATTGGCAAAGCTTACACCGTAAACATTGGTTCCCGCTCCGTGCTTTTGGTATATCTTCCGGCATTGTTCACCGCCTAATGATTTTAGCTCCTTTAAGAGTTGGTTGGCGTTCATATTGAAAGTATAATAAGTTCAACATAATCTTTGCAATGGCACTTAAAAAAGGTTTTTGGCTTGTCCTCATCTGCTACTTTTTTTATTTTGCAATATTTTGGCTGATCAATGATCGTAACATTTTGGCTTTTGTTTCCATAGGCGAAGAATACATTGATAGAGAGGTAATAGAAATCGAGGTCGGAGACGCATTGTCATTGGGAGGATACGATGGACAGTTTTATTATCAGTTGGCTTTGAATCCTTTGAGGACTGAAACTGTTTGGGAGGGACTTAGAATAGACAATACCGTTTATCGGCAACAAAGAATTGTTTACCCGTTCTTGGGATTTATGTTGAGTTTTGGCATTCAAGATTTGGTGCCTTATACTTTGGTATTTATTAATTTTTTGGCTGTTCTATGCCTTTACATCTTTGGTCGCAAGCTGTTTGAGGAGTTAAAGTTTAAGCCGGATTATGCACTTTTTTTAGCTTTTTATCCCGGTGTAATTATTTCGTTTTCGCGAAGTCTGGTGGAACCTTTTGCATTACTGTTTTTGATTTTGAGTTTGCTTTTGCTGGTGCGTAAAAGGTTTTATTGGTCAACTCTAATGTTGTTTTTGGCGATCTTGACCAAAGAAACCTTTCTTTTGGTGGCAGTGGCAGCTGGCATGGTCTGGCTTTTTGATTTTTTCGGTAAGAGGAGTGACTTGAAGATAAAATTTTATTATTTTTTTGTACCACTGCTGCTTTGGCTGGGCTGGCAGTATTGGCTTTGGACTATTTGGGGAACCTTGCCGGCACTCTCCGGCGGAGGAAATCTAGGACTACCTTTTCAAGGGATTTATGAAAGCTTAAACGATTGGTTTAAGTTTGATGGCTACGGTGATCCAATATATTTGGCTGTTTTTTTGTGGATCTTACTGTTTGTATTTTATGTTTTAAAATATTTAAGGAGATGCAAAAATTTGCAGTTTTTTAGACTGGGATTTTTGATTTATTTGATTTTCTCAATCTTCTTCACAAGTTTCATCTGGAACAACTATCCCTCTTTTTTAAGGGTTTTATCCGAACTTTTCCTTTTCGGTCTTATATTGATCAGCCAGCAAAAAAGGGAACCAGTAGTACTTTATTTGTTGCCGCTCGTAGCCGTGGCTGTAGCAGCAACTGAAATTTTTATACAGTGGAATATTGTTAACTAAAGTGTTAGCCAGTTAACTCTATCCAGTACCTTAGCTTGGGTTCTCCTTCGCCATGTACGGTGTCTTGAAATTTACCATTGTGTCTCTCAATGATTTTTTTTGAAGCAATGTTAGATTTATCGCACGTGATCAGAACCTTCTCTAGTCCCAGCTGTTTTGCTTTGACAAGGGCAAGTTCAAGTATTTTTGTTCCGTATCCTTTACTTCTAGCGGAAGGACGAATGTAATAGCCTATATTTCCTCCGATTTTTGCCAGATAGTCGTTGAGTCTGTGGCGAATATTCGTATGCCCCACAAATTGTCCGCCATCAATTAGCCAGTAGGTGGTTGCGGTCACCCAGTCTTTAGGCAGGCTTTCGCCCTTTTCATTATCGCCAGTTAATTTGATGTATTCATCTAGATTGTCTGGTTCTTTTTCCCAGTTCCAAAAGCCCTTACGCCCCTCAGCTCTAAACTCAGCCAGTGCTTCATGCCAGCTTTTTTCGTACTTTTTAGTTGGTTTTACTAATTCCATAGAAAAAAGTTGCGATTGTGTGGAATGCTAATTCTTTTGAACTGGCGTGTCTGAAATTAAAATGGCGGAGAGGGGGGGATTCGAACCCCCGCGGGGACTGATGTCCCCCTACAGGTTTAGCAAACCCGCCTCTTCGGCCTCTTGAGTACCTCTCCGCATTACCATTACTCAGCCGGATGCTGGGAGAATCTAATATAAGTATTTTGATTAGTATTCTCCCAGCATCCGGCCGAAGCGTAGTTAAATATAGCAAGTAATTCGAAAAAGTCTAGAGATCTTGTTCCATCTTCTGGAATGGCCCCATTCCCTCAATCATTACCTCCTGTTTCTCACTGTCTGCCGCGCTAACAAATTCGATGGTTATCTCGTTGTCCACTACGTTTTCATCACCTTTTTGTTCTGTTACCTCTAGAGTAAGGACTCCTTCACCTATCTCTGCAAACTCGTAAACACCAGTTTGGATGGCAGGTCTCTTTTCATAGGTAAACTTATCCTTGGAAAAGGTCCATTTTACCTCGTTTTCAGTCCCGGCTTGGTAGACCCAGCCACCTTTGATGATGTCTACCTGAGCACGTTTCTCTTCGTCGCTATAACCTCCGGTGCAAGCGCTGAAAACTGCTAAACTAAGTAATATTGCTGCTAATTTTTTCATAATTCATGGGTTAATTTGTAGGTAGATATTAATGAAAATTGTTTCAAATGTGTAGGGATTTTTTGGCCCTTATTGTATAATTCGCTTGTCTATAATTTAGTACGCAATGAAAAAGCTTTTGTTACTGTTAAGTTTAGCACTGCTGCTTAGCGCCTGTACAAATAATATGCCGGATGACTCCTATAATAATGACGGAAATCCTGTAATTGGTGAGGCGGAGATAAATATGCGCTTAGATCGGGCCCTTTTATTCGACTATAATGGCTTGGAAATAGATCCTTCTTTGGAGTTTGAAGTTTATTTGGAAAGACCGGATTTAAATCTGGTACAACCGGACAACCTGGAAAGTGGCTTTTATACTTCCGACTTGCCGGAATCGTTGCAGCCAAAGCTGATGTATGTAAGTGAAGTTTCCGATACAGAGCCTGAGTCCGGCAGTATGTGTGACCGCCCGACTTTTCCT
>CAYLHX010000001.1:97160-131016 GCA_964383675.1 uncultured Candidatus Peribacteria bacterium
AGTTTCCGATACAGAGCCTGAGTCCGGCAGTATGTGTGACCGCCCGACTTTTCCTCATCGCTGTCGCATGGACCTGGATGCCAACTCACAACTAAAGGATGAATACACCTTCCTGGTAAAAATTACTTTTGAAGACAATACCTACGCAGCGGAAGAGATTACCGTTCCGGTTCCGGAAATGTTGCCGCCGATTGAACTGGTTGAGCCAAGCTCTATTCCTTCGGAGGGCGAAGAGCTTGAGGTAAAATTTGTAGATATTGGTGCCGATGAGTATGAGTTAGAGGTGAATCTTTGCTACCCTTACCAAAATGATGGCATAAATCCTTGCTTGAATGGCACTATGTTCAATTTGTCCAGAACGGAAGATGGTGGACTGAAGTTCACTTACGATAATGAATATGAAGAGCGGGAGTTAAATTTAGAAGAGGGCTTTATTACGATTAAGTCTAATTTCCCTCTATATTATGAGGAGAGCGTGGAGTATTACTTAAAGGCGATTGATCTGGGAGAAGCTTTAAATGGAACACCAACTTATTTTGAAACCGCGGCTTACCAAGTTTTTAAGCCTTGAAACTATCTGTTATCCCTGCCAATTGCCTCTGAGATGTTTTTGTAGCCATCTTTTTTAAGCAGCTCGGTGAGACCTTGATTGATCTCGCTTATGAGTTGGGGGCCTTCATAAATCATGCCGGTAATAAGTTGGATAAGTGAGGCTCCAAGTTTGATTTTTTTATAGGCGTCGGCAGCGGAAAAAACACCACCACAGCCCATGATGATAAATTTTCCTTTGCCATTTTTGTAAAGATAGCGGATTTGTTCGTTTGCCAGGGCCTCGACCGGTTTTCCGCTGATCCCACCATATTCCGGAATATTCTTATCAATTATCAAATCCATCATGGTTTTATTTTGACGATCTTTGGTAAGATTACTGGATACGAATCCACTTATTTTGTAGTGTTCAGCTATTTTCAATATTTCATCCATTTCAGCGTGACTTAAGTCCGGTGGCAACTTAAGGAAGATTGGTTTATCATTTTTGACTGCGCAGATTGCTTCTAGAAGATCATTCAGATCCTTGGGATCGGTAAACGGCTGCCCACCAAAGGCATTTGGAAAACTAACATTGATGGTAATATAGTCGCCAATATCTTTTAGCTGCTCGTAAGCCTTAAGGTAATCCTTTATACCCGCTTCTTTGGAAGCCGTAGCGCGGCAGTTGGTTTTAGCGATACTAATGCCTAACGGAAAACTGAATTTCTTCTTTTTAAGTCTTTTAGCGATCTTTTCACTTCCCTCATTTTTAAGACCATAATAAACAACTAAAGCTTGGGATTTTTTTAATCGCCAAAGGCGCGGCCTGGGGTTTCCGGCACAGTACTCACCCGTCACCGAGCCGGCCTCTTCAAAGCCAAAACCTACGTGTGGCAAAATATCTGTCAGTTTTGCGTCCTTATCGAATCCGGCGGCCAGACCAATTGGATTTTTAAAATTTATGCCAAGAATTTTCTGTTCCAGTAAAGAGCTTTGGTAGTTGAAAAATAAGCTGGCTATTTTTTGCGTCACAAAATTGCTACCAAGAAAGCTCCCCACTTTCCCCATGCCATCATGCATTTTTTCCGGGTCGATCAAAAAGAAGATTTTTTTGATTATTTTTGTGTAAAAAAATCGCTGTAGTTTGTTCCGGCACTTTATAATTTTATCCATTTCGGTTTATAACATATCATGAAAATCACTTTGTTTTAGGTCATTTAAATCTACCCGCGGATCGAAATATTCGTTCCATATTATCCTCTCTGGACGCCAAGAGGTAAAGCGGATGATTGGCTGATCATCTTTGGTTGTGAATTGAAAAGTTTTGGTCCCCCAACTCTCACGTGGTTTCTTCAAATCTATTTCTATCTCTTCAAAAGGGATGGTGCGTTTGCCATCATGGTTGGAAATAATCAGATCGCCAAGCTCTGAAGGATTCCAACGAATATTGCCTAATACTTTCTGTAGTTTTTTAAATATCAGAATTACTCTTTCAACCGAAGTTCGCATGGCAAAAGGCGTTACCTCCATGGCGTGATCCCAGTGATGATGCTGAATCCCATGCTTGCGGCAGAGCTTAACCAGCTTGGCCAAGGTCTCCGGATTGTCATTAATATTGCGAAGGATGGGATTTTGAGTTTTTATTATGATGCCGTGATTATGCAAAAGCCTGATATGTTGAAAAAAATCCTCAGTCAATTCAACCGGATGATTAACATGCACATTGATCCAACGCACACCCTGTGCTTTGAGCATTTTAGCGAGTTCCACTGTTATACGGTAGGGATTTTGCAGAGGCATGCGTGTATGAATACGTATAGAGTCCACTGTCTTTATGCCGCGAAACTGTTCAATCCATCCTTCCAAAACCTTATCGGTGAGTGCGAAAGGATCACCGCCGGTTAGAATTACTTCGCGAATCTGCTTATTATTTTTAACATACGCAACGGCCTGTTCTCGAGCCAAATTCAGGTTGGCGATTTTTGAATTCTCCAATGTACGAGCTCTTTCAAAACAAAAGCGGCAGTAGGCCGCGCAATGATGTGCAACTCTGATGACCACTTTGTCGGGATATTTATGTTGTCCCATACCATTGGCAAACATTTCTTCCGGCTTTTCCCAGCTGGTTTTTTCTTCAAGTAACTCCCCTTCCATTTTGGAGGGGCCATATTGTAACCAAATAGGATCGCAAGCCCGCTCTTTCTGCATGAGCGAAAGCAGATAGGGGGTAATGCTGAAACGGGTATGACTTAATCTTTCAAAAATCTCTTTCTGCTCTTTTGCCGAAAAGTTGAAATGTTTGAAGAGCTGCTCAGGTGTGGTGATGGAGTTTTGCAGTTGCCAAAGCCAGTTTTTTTGATTCTGTTCTTTTGGCATTATTATTTTTTGGGAGGGAGTGGAATAAAGGCGCTGGTTCTTTTTTTATATTCCTGGAACTCTGGATTGTCGGCATACTTTTTTTCCAACATTGGAATTCCTGAGACAAAAAGTAACAGAAAGGTAATTGTAATGGGACTAATAAGCGAATAGACTCCATAGGGTGAGGAAAGAGCTATAATAAAAATGCCCCACCACATTGTTGTTTCACCAAAGTAATTTGGATGTCTGGTATATTTCCAGAGTCCACCGGTCATTATTTTTCCCTTGTTGGAAGGGTTTTTGATAAATTGTTGAAGCTGGTAGTCTCCAATCGTTTCAAAGAAAAAACCTACGCACCAGACGCAGCTCCCCACAATGTCCAGCCACCCTAAAGGTGGTTGATGATAAGTGCTTACAAGGATAGCCGGAGCGACAAGTAGTATTGTTACAAATCCCTGAAGTAGAAATACCTGAAAAAAACTACGTATTTTGAAGCTTTTTCCCCATTCTTTGCGCCATTTTTGATATCGCGAGTCTTCTTTTTTTCCCCTATTCCTTAGAAAAACGTGTATGGAAACTCTTAGTCCCCACATAAGGATCAGGCAAAAGACCAGGAAGTATCTGAGGGTAAAGATGTTGGTTGTTAATATATATGTACAGACCAGAATTGCACCTAAACTCCAAATTATATCGGCAATATCGTTGCGCTTTTTGGCTAGACTTATGAAGAACCAGATAGTCTGCCAGATTAAGATTATAGTACTTATGTAAAGTAGTTTTTCTACCATGTCAGTTGATTAATTTCGTTATCAAAAATCCGGCTGTGGCAACCGTGGCCGTTAAAATAGTCCCCCAAGCCATATCAATGAAAACAATGTTTAGAGGCCAGCCTTTCATGGTAGCCAAGTTGGTAAGATCATAGGTTGCGTAGGTGAAGAAACCGAATAGTGCACCAAACACGATAGCAAACTTGATCGAGTCTTTTTCTACAGCCGGATTGATAGCGAAAATAAATATTCCAACTATAAAAATTAAGTAAAATACTATGGCTGCGGCCCAATTGACCTCTGTAGATATGAAGCTACCCAAATATTTTTTATACAAGCCCTTGGCCAAAAGACCGAGCCAGAGCATGTCTATGGCAAAAAATACCACGGAAGTAAGCAGATAACTGCTTATAATTTTAACAACTGTCATCTTGATTGAGTTAACGAACTAACAAAACATGCCAAACAAGTAGAAACAATGCTGACCACCAACCTAAAAATGAAACTACAAAACTAATGGTGATCTTCAGTTGCCACTTTTTAGGCAATAGTGTTGATGATTTTTTCTGTTTTTCACGAGCCAAGAGATATGGACTCACCCTGAAGCTTAAAAATAAGCCGTTAATTACAAGCATGACTAGTAATAGGAGGTGGAAGGTTGCTGTTGATGACAAGCCACTTAGTCGATAGTAGATTATGCCTCCAACCAAAGCCAATGCTATTCCAGCCCAGATTAATGGTTTGGTTACTTTATGTGTACGAGTGGTTGCTTCTGTCCAATATTTCGATTTGCGGGCCAGTAATCCGTGAAAATCTATGACTGTTACTGCCCCAAGCCCAATAATGAAGCCGGCCAGAAAAAGAAATAGGCCAACTATATCCAACCATGGAATGAGTGTTTTGCCTGGAATCCCCATTTTAATAATAAAAATTTCTTTAAGGACTTTGCCAAAAGACATATCTGAAAAATCTTCAGCTGTTCCCATAGACAGAGTATAATCACCCGTGTAACCAACACTGTTAAAGACAGCTACCCAGTACTGTTTCCCCTCCTCAAGGTCAACGATTTGTTCGCCTCCGTTGTAAAGTTTCTCCAGGCTAAAAGGTTCGAAAAAAATTTCACGTTCAGGTGGCGCAGTAACAAGTGTGCCGTTATATCCCTGAGGCATTATAAAAGGAAAAGGCTCTGATTCGTTTTTACTCTCAGATTCTTTTATAAAAGCAAACGCAGGGTAGAAGTTCTGATTGGAACTTTTGACGGGCACCAAAACTTCAACTGGAATACTGCCATCAGCCCCGGCCGTAAACTTATAGAGATCAATTTCGTCCGGCTGCTCAAGTGCGCCATAAATTGCCAATGACGCTACCAATGGATCTTTAACTTCCGTGGCATTTTCCAATTCCAAAACAGAACCTTTCTTTTGAGTGAGGTTTAGCTCTTCACGCACCGGCTGGTGGGCGAAGACAGTCGTAGATGTTAAAGAAAATAGGATTAAAAAGGTATAAAATGCTGTTTTCTTTATTTTCTTCATAGTAAAAATGAGGTTGCTGAAATTCTAGCACAAAAAAAAACAGAACTGCACACATTCTGTTTTTTCTTTTTTGAATTCTATTGATTAGTATTCATTTCTTGGCTTTGGAGGACGAGCCTCATTTACCACGATTTTGCGACCTTTGAAGTCAGATCCGTCCAATTCAGCAACTGCCTTATCAGCGTCTTCATCGTTAATATATGTTACAAAGCCGAAACCTTTTGATCTACCGGAAAATTTATCCTTAAGAACAACAGCATCTTCAACTTCTCCATATTGAGAAAAATGTTGGCGAAGGTCTTCATCGGTTACACCCCATTCAAGACTGCCAACGAATAGTTTTTTAGACATAACGTAAACGTAAATTTTAAAGTAACAGCAAGCGTTATATTTTTTATATGTTTCAAAGTTTTTAAACTGTGCACATTACAACTATCAACATGCAAAAACATAAGCTTACCGTTTAATAGTAACATAAATTAATCATAAGGGAAATGGAAAATGCGAGAATTGCCCTTTCTCATCAATCTTTCAAATATTTCTTGCGCAGTTCGTAAGAGATAATTGTGGGAAGATAGAATAATACATCAGCGCTTAATTTACCTATTAGTATCGCCAATTGAAGATTTTGGATTTTAATTGAGAAATAATACATCAGGGCCGGTCGAACTATAAAGCTGTCCAATAGCTCAGCAAAGCCAAATTCGACAATAATATTGCGGAAGTTTTTCATTAAAGATTTCATTCCATACTTAACCCCGTTTTGGCGATGGTGCTTTTGAGATTGAATAATGTCCCTTCCAATAATCCAGGCATAAAAGCCCAACCCCTCTCCCAGAGCTCCGGCATAGGCCATTATAACTTTGTTTTCTGTTAAGGCGAAAAAGGCAGTAGCCAAAAGGACTGAACTTATGGTAGCTATTATTTCAGCTGTCAGGTAGCGCCTTAGCCAATCTTTGATTTTATTTCTCAATTTGTGCGTTTTAATTCTAAGTGCAGAAGCCTTCTGGTGGGATAATGTGGCAATTTACAAGATACGATAACCATTTTTCACCTTCCGCTCTGGCTGAATTAGAATAACTTCCTTATCCTCCTGTACTACTCCGAGGATTAGACACTCCGACATAAAGTTAGCAACCTGTTTTGGCGGAAAATTGGTAACTGCGATAACTTGCTTACCCAGTATTTCTTCCTTTTTATATAACTTGGTAAGCTGGGCGCTGCTCTTTTTAATGCCTAAGTCGCCAAAATCTATCCAGATTTGATAAGCCGGATTTTTTGCTTCGAGAAAATCTTGGACATCTGTAACCGTTCCAGCCCTCATCTCCACTTTTTCGAAATCTTTCCACTTAAGCATTGTACTTAAAGTTAAAAATGATTAACCATCTTTAAATGGCGGAGAGACAGGGATTCGAACCCTGGGTGAGTTGCCCCACGACAGTTTTCAAGACTGTTGCCTTCGACCGCTCGGCCATCTCTCCGTAGTATGCTTCAAAGCGCAACCAATGATAGAAAAAACCCCGTGAAAAAGCAATTAAAAATTCGCTAAAGGATTTTACATTTCCTCAATGACTTCCACTCCCAGTAGGGCCAGACCATTCTTCAAAATCTGGCTGGCGGCATCAACTATCTGTAGGCGTTGCTTTTGTTCTTCAGCGTTTTTAGTGCGTAAAACCGGTACGCTGTTGTAAAAAGAGTTGAATTTTTGAGCTAATTCGTAGAGGTAGTTGCTTAAAACATTGGGTTTATAGTCTTCCGCGGCTTGGATGAGCTGATCTGAAAAACGTGGAAAGAGTCTTATCAGAGCGTGGGTTTTGGTAGCGATGTCTGAGAGATTGTCGGCAGTTTCGGTGTTGGATGAGTCGGTGTCCTGCTCGGATTGGTCAGCTTTTCTTAAGATACTGCGAGCTCTGGCGTAGGTGTATTGCAAATAGGGAGCGCTATTACCCTCGAAGGAAAGCATTTTGTCCCAGTCAAAGGTGATATCGGTGGTGCGGTTTTGAGATAGCACGTTATATTTAACAGCTCCAATTCCCACTACACGAGCCACATTCTCTTTGTCTTCAAGCGTTGGACTCTTCTCCTCAATGATATTTTTGGCCCTGCTAACAGCTTCCTCCAAAACGTCATCCAGGAGAATAACGTTACCCTTTCTGGTGCTCATTTTGCCATCCTTCATATGCATACGGCCAAACCAGACATGTTCACCTTCACCGTGATACCAGGGGAACCTTTTGGCGGCTTCAAAAAGCTGTTTGAAGTGCAGAGTTTGAGCTATA
Organism: uncultured Candidatus Peribacteria bacterium; assembly: GCA_964383675.1. Classification (GTDB taxonomy): domain Bacteria; phylum Patescibacteriota; class Gracilibacteria; order UBA1369; family LOWO2-01-FULL-3; genus CAYLHX01. Next base: position 104,628 of record CAYLHX010000001.1, read on the forward strand.
TCCACTACGTATAGAATTTTTTTGGGCTGCCAGGATTTGATACGGTAATGCAGAGCGGCAAAGTCGCGGGTTGAATAGAGGGTGGCTCCATCTTTCTTGAGGATCACAAAGGGTGGAACATCGGGATTGTCGTATTTAACAACATAAGCCCCTTCCTTTCCTTCCACGAAAATTTTGTTTTCTTTACCGTAATCAATGATCTCTTGCATCTTATCTTCATAGAAACTCTCGCCGTGAGTGTATTCGAAGTGAATGCCACCGAGTTTTTTGTAAGTTTTATTGATCTCTTTCATGCTTTCGTCGACAAACCACTGCCAAAGTTCACGATTTTCCGGATCACCTTTTTCGAAGATGTTAAATTCATGTCTACCGGCGTCTTCCAAAACAGGATCTTTTTCGGCTTCGTCATGAAATTTTATGTATAGTTTAAGAAGTTCATTGATCGGGTCTTTTTCAATGGCTTCTTTGCTCCCCCACCGCTTATAGGCATAGATTAACTTGCCGAATTGGGTTCCCCAATCCCCTATATGGTTAACGGAAATTGCTTTGAAACCGATGAATTTAAAAATATCGTGCAGACTTTGACCTATCACCGTAGAGAGGAGATGATGAATCCCAAGCGGTTTAGCTATGTTAGGGGAACTGTATTCAAAGGCGATGGTTTCACCTTCAGTGTGTAAGTTGGCTCCGTATTGGTCTTTGTTCTGTAAAACCTGCGCCAGCTCTTCTTGGTAGGCTTGGTCGGAGATAAAAAAGTTAATAAAACCGGGGCCGGCTATCTCTACTTTTTTAATTAAAGTGTTGTCTTCGAGATTATCAATAATTGCCTGGGCTATTTCCCGAGGCGGCTTTTGCAGTTCTTTGGTAATTTGCAGAGCGACATTTGAGGCGTAATCGCCGTGAGTTTCATCGTTGGGATACTCAATTTTTATCTCTTTATCGGTGATTTCGAAGGCTTTTTCCAAGGCCTTTTCCAGTAACTTTTGAAGTTTTTTTGGGAAAAGATTTTCCGGCAATGAGATAATATTTTCTTTATTTGATACTTCAGAGTTGCTCGAAGGGGATTTGTTTGAAGAGTTCTTGTCCGGTGCTGAAGTCTCCTCCATTACTTTTGGCTCGTCGGTCAAAGTTTTTTTTTTAGATTCTTCCAGAAAGTGAACTTTTTCTTGTTGCGGGATCTTGGAGTCGTCGATATTTTTCCTGCCTTCAACACGTAAATCCACAACCGGATTTTCCTCATCCAGAATGTAGGGCTCTATCTGTCCACCGATATACTTTATAAAACCATTTTGAACTTCTCTGACGACATCGCTGAACTTATCGATTGGCATCTTGCTCATGTCTTCAATCAAAATGGCTGCATTGACAGTTTTTTTAGTGAACTTTGTCCTTTCGCATTCACGATAATTCCAATAGCGGCATGTAATGCCTCCGGTATCGATGTAGGCGGCTTCGCCTTCCTTAGCCGTTTCAACTTCAATCGAACCAATCGGTCGGAAGGGCTCGCCGCCTTGCGTAAAGGTTAATTGCAAGTCTCCACACAACCAGTCCAAATCTTCCCCACCGATAGGCAGTAGGTGTTTCAAAGAAAAATAATTATACAAATCCACCAGCGCATTTATGTGAGGGAGTTCTTTGCCACTAGCAACTCTTTTTAAGAGTGCGGCAATAGATGGTGGATATTTTTTAGGGTTAACGCCAAGATTGCCGTAAGTGTCGTACCAGGCCTTGATCATTGGCTCTTCATAGAGCTCTTTATCTTTAAATTGTTTTTCACGTTGAGCACATATACCGCGCAATAGGCTTTCAATTGTGGAAATACGCTTCCCGTTATCAATCCCTCGAAGAATTATTACACCCAGCTTGAAGTCCGGATATTGATTAAAAATCTTGGGGTCTATGCGTAAATACATGTGCTGATTGTCATATTCTTTGGCCGTATTCTAATAAAAAGTAGACTTAATTCATAGTGTTTCTTGTTAAATTCGAGAAAATTGGTTAATATTAAGCTTAGTTTGCAATTTAATTAATGTATTCTCAGCTTTTTAACTACTGGGGTTGATCGTTCTCTCCGCTATTTTCTCAGCCAGCGAGACGGCACTGATGTCATTGCCGCAAGCAAAGGTTGATGAACTGGTCGCAACAAAGGTTACCAATAGTAAGCTTTTGCGTGATTTGAAGAAAGATCCTCACAAACTGCTAATTACGATTCTATTGGGGAACAATGTTGTGAATGTCGGCGCCAGTGCCTATGCGGCAGTTATTTTTACCGATATCTATGGCTCAAGCGGTGTGGGAGTGGCTACAGGAGTAATGACCTTTCTTTTGTTGGTTTTCGGGGAGATAACGCCAAAGGCTTTTGCACATCAACACGCAGTCGGTTTTTCTCTGATGATGGCTCGTTTAATCTATGTTTTACAACTGGTGCTTTTCCCTCTGGTTTGGTTTTTTGACAAGATTGTAAAGTTGGCCACCAAGCTTTCGGGTGGCAAAAAGCCAGCGACGGTTACCGAGGGGGAGATTGTGGCAATGCTGAAAATAGGCGCACAGGAGGGAGCGATTGAGAAGCAGGAACGCGAGTTGATTGAGAATGTTTTGGAATTCAATGATATTGAAGTGGAGGAGGTTATGACACCGCGTGTTTCAATTGAAGCTTTGGACAGTGAAATGACGATTCAGGAGGCGGTAGAAGTCGTGAATGCTTATTCTCATACCCGCATGCCGATCTTTCAAAAGGATCTGGACAATATTATTGGTGTAATTACCATTAAAGAACTTTTAAAGTATTACACCGAGGAATCATCCAACAAAAAGCTTAAGAATTTAAAAATAACCGTTCCACTGGAGGTGCCGCACTCTAAAAAAATAAACAAATTGTTTAGAGAGTTTCAGCGCAAACATCTACATATTGCAATCGTAATAGATGAATACGGAGGAACAGCGGGCCTGGTAACCATGGAGGATTTGCTGGAAGAGATAGTGGGCGATATCGTAGATGAGTTCGATATTGAAGAAAAAATGATTGAGGTGGTCGACAATAAAACCATTAATGTAACAGGTAATGCTTTGATGGAGGATGTGAACGACTTTTTTAAGATGAAGATTACCCCAAATGAGCGAGACACTTTGAATGCCTTGATTTTGGAACATCTACATCGCTTTCCCCATGAAGGCGAAACTATAGTGTTGCCCAGAGTCAAAATAACAATCCTAAAAATGGGGAAAAATACTGTTGAAAGAGCGCAAATTAAGAGCAGAGTACGCAGAATTGCTAAAAAATAATTCACAACTCCTGTCAACTCCTTCTTGACGTAATTTGCTTTTAGGTCATTGAATGATTCTTGTTTTTTTGATATAATGAAAAGATTTAATAATCCAAAACAAAAATCAAAATGAAAACAAGAATCAAAAAACTGGTATCTTCTCTGGCCTTCGTGGCGGTACTAATGAGTTATGCAAGTATAACGGCTTACGCCGCGGACACCACTAAGCCAAGTGATGTTGAAGGCATCACGGCAACTCCTCTGAACGGCGCCATAAAGGTGGCGTGGGAGGAAGCGACCGATGACACCGGTATTGCCGGTTACCAAGTCCACTACGGGGAAACACCTGTGACCCAAAGCGGACAAGTTTTTGATGAAGTAGTGGATGTGGGTAATGTTTTGGAATATACAGTGACCGGTCTGAAGAATGGTACGGATTACTATTTTTCCATAATCGCTTATGATGCAGCAAAAAATGAAAGTGCTAACTGGGGACTGCCAAAACCAGAAAAGGTAAAAGCAACTCCGAGCGCAGATCTATCAGGTGCGGTTGATGAAGATGCTCCACAGGTTTCTGAAGCGGAGGCTCTTAATAAGGTAGAGGTTAAAGTTGTGTTCAATGAGGGGGTTGTTTTGCCAAGTGAAGATCCTCAGGATGCTTTCGGGATTCAAAATGATGATTCACTGGAACTACTTCCTGTGACTGAAGCAAAAATGGATGAAGAAGATAAAACAAATAAAACAGTAATTTTAACAACTGAAGAGCAGGTTGAAGGAGCAAGCTATAAACTAACTGTAGGTATTGCCGTGGAAGACAAATATGGCAATCCGATTAACAGCGGAACCAGTGACACTGCGATGTTTGATGGCAGTGGCGCAGAAAAAGAAGTTGAAGATGCGGCAGGTCCTGAAGTGGTTAAAGCTGAAAGCAAAGACGCAACTCATTTAATGGTAGAATTTAATGAGGCTATCGTATTAAGTACTGATCCAGCCACCAATTTCAACATCATGGAAAAGGAAAGCACTTCAACCACTTTACAAGTTTTGGGGGTGGAACTGGTTTCTAATTCTTCCGGAGTTGAAGATGCGGCGGCAGTGGTTACTACCGCAGAGCAAAGTGATAAGGAATATGTTGTTGTTGTTTCTGGAGTCAAAGATGAGGCTGGCAATGAAATCGACACCTTAAAGGGTAGCGCCACTTTTAACGGTGGTGGTGAGGCCAGCAATGGCGGTGATAACAATGGCGGTGATAACAATGGCGGTGATAACAATGGCGGTGAAGAGCCGGATACCATTGCTCCAAAAGATGTTGTCGAGCTAATGGCTAAAGTAGTCTTTGAAGCCGGAAAGTATGTAGTTAAGCTAAACTGGGAAAATCCTGCTGAAAACAAAGACGATTCTATAGAACAAGTATTGTACTTAACTGATGAGGAAGATGGAGACTATGATAAAAAGGCCAGTGTTGACCCTGAGGCCGATAAATATAACTTGGAAGGTTTGGAAACCGGTGAGTACTGGGCGAAACTGACCCAAAAAGATGAAGCCGGTAATGAAAGTGAAGGAACAATAGTGAAGTTCGTGCTTTCCGATACCGGGCCGGAACTGCTTGGATTGGTGCTGGTGTCTCTGGGTCTTGGGCGAGTGGTAGGGAGAAAAAAGAAGAAATAAACTCATCCCTAATTTAGACCCGTCTATCAGAAATGGTAGGCGGGTTTTTTTATAATTTTTTAACAAAAATTTAATGAATGAGTGATAGTTTTACTTTATGAATAGCAAACAAAAGCAGAAAATCGTCATTGTTTTGCTCCTGGTGGTGTCAGTTCTGGTCTACCTTTGGAGCTATCTGCCGGACAGACTATTCCATGTTTATTTTCTGGATATAGGTCAGGGTGATGCTATCTTGCTGCGTACTCCGGAAAATCATCAGATATTGGTGGATGGTGGTCCAAACAGCAAAGTGGTTGATGAACTTGGCGAAATTTTGCCCTTCTTTGATAAGAGTTTGGATTTGGTTGTTCTTACTCACCCGGATCGCGACCATCTGGATGGTGTACTAGAGGTCTTGAGGAGGTTTCAAGTGGACAACTTACTGCTTACCGGCATATCTGATGACAGCAGCGGTTATAAGGAACTTTTAGCTGAAATTGAACGACAGAATATCAATACTTTAATAGCTGAAAGTAACTTGGATTTTAGATTTGGCAATGTTGTTATTGACCTTATATATCCACTGAATCAACTTTTGGGTGTACATTTTGATAAGCCGAATAACTCCTCTATTGCAATGCGTATTTTATACCATGATCAGGTTATACTTTTAACCGGAGATCTGGAACAGGAGGCGGAAGAATTGCTGATTGAAGAACTTGACCATGAGATCTTGGAGGCTAATATTTTGAAGGCCGGTCATCACGGAAGTAAAACTTCTTCCAGCTTGCCTTTTCTTAGAGTGGTAAAGCCGGACATTGTGGTCATTCAAAGTGGCAAAAGTAATTCCTATGGACACCCCCATCCGGAAACTTTGAAAAATTTGCAAAAAATTGGGGTCAAGGAGGTGTATCGAACCGATCTGGATGGCCGTGTGGAATTTGTCTTTTAGTCTCTTACGATTTCTGCTCCGAGAGACCTTAGTTTATTTTCCAAATTCTCGTATCCACGATCTATGTAATTTATGTTTGATATTTCGGTTTCTCCGTTAGCAATTAGAGCGGCCACAACCATGGCGGCGCCGGCTCTAATATCACAACTTGAAATAGGCGTTGATCTAAGCTCGCAAGGGCCAATAATGATCGCCTGATGAGGATTGAGAAACTCTATATGTGCACCCATTTTTTCAAGCTCAAATAGATAATTCAACCTTCCTTCAAAGAGTGTTTCAAAGATTTTGCTTACCCCTTTCGCTTGAGTTAGAAGTACTGTAAACGGAGCCTGTAGGTCTGTTGCAAATCCGGGATAAGTACCGGTACGCAGAATTTTAATTGCTTGAAAATCCTTACCAGGAAGAATATGAACTTCATCTTTGCCCAGGTCGAACTTAACTCCGACCTCTTTAAGCTTTTGCCAAAAACTATCCAGATCGTCAGTGTTAATGCCTTTGATTAATACGTCTCCGCCGGTTCCTGCTGCAGCAATGGCGAAAGTGCCGGCCTCCAGATAGTCACCGATTATTTTATGTTTTGCCCCTTTAAGGTTTTTTACTCCCTCAATTCGGATGGAATTAGTGCCAATTCCGGATATTTTAGCGCCCATTTTTTTCAGAAAATGGCAAAGATCCTGTACATGAGGCTCGGTGGCCGCCAAACGAATTTCTGTTTTTCCTTCAGCCAAAACGGCTGTCATGACTGCATTTTCGGTGGCTGTCACACTCAGCTCGGGCAAAATAATTTTATTGCCAACCAATTTTTTGACTTTTACATGCAAATTTCTACTATCGTCAATCACCTCGCAGCCCAAACCTTCAAAGGCATAGGTATGTGCATCTACGGACCTCTTGCCCAAGACACAGCCTCCCGGAAAAGCCATCTTTACTTCTCCCAGTCGCGGCAATAACGGACCTAAAATTAAAATTGACGCTCTCATTTTTTTTACCAACTCGTTTGGTATTGAGTTACGCTTAATATTTTTAGGATCGATTTCCAGAGTGGAGTTTTCAAAGGTGATTTTGGCACCCAAGGCACTAAGAATTTTAATCAAAGAGTGAATATCGGCGATATCCGGAACATTGGTTAATACCGATTTTTCTTTTGAAAGCAGGGCAGCACAAATTATGGGTAGAGCGGCATTTTTGGAGCCACTTATTTGCACCTCTCCTCTCAGAGGTTTTCCGCCCTTGATTATAAACTTAGGCATGATTAATTTAGCTACAGGCAATAAGATTATTGTTGTAGAATAAGCATATATGAAAAATCTTAATATAGAAAGAGTCTTTAACTTTTTTGTCTATAGCGTACTTTTTTTGGTTCCACTGATTTTTTTGCCATTTTTAAACTTGCCGTTTGAACTACCGAAGCTGGCTTTGTTTCGCAGTGTAACTTTGATCTTACTTTTTGTTTATGCACTGAAGCTCGCCAAAGATAAACATATTAGTATTCACGATGTTTTTGCCAACAGAAATTTGAAGAGGCTTATTTTGCTGATTTTGATTTTTTTGGCATGCGGGGTTGCTTTTTCTATCGCACCAAAGCTGAGTTTTTGGGGAAGCTATTATCGGCTGCAAGGTGTCTACACTTTGCTGCACTATCTGCTATTTTTTCTTCTGCTATGTCTTAACTTTCGCAAAAGCGAGCAATTTGAAAAGGGAATAAAGTTTATGTTTTTGGGCTTTTTAGTGGCTTTTGTTTTTGGTTTTTTCGAAAGACTCGGTTTTGATCCTTTCTCTCTGGGCTTAATGGAAAATACCTTAGGTAGAGTTTCTTCCAGTTTTGGTCATCCTAATTATTTTGCGGAATACGCTATTTTAGTTGTTTTTCCGGCTCTGGCTCTGTGGAGTAAAAATAGAAAAGTGTCACTACTGATTATTGCACTGGGATTTGCAACAATTGTTTTAACTCAAAGCAGGGCCGGTCTTTTAGCTTTTTTTGTAGGGCTCTGGTTTTATTTGATAATGGCCACCTCTTTCACCAAAATGAAAAAGTATTCAATAATGTTGTCGCTGGTGCCCTTAGCGGTTCTTTTTACTTGGGCGATTATAAATACGGCTGCAAGCAGTGAGCTGGTTCAAGGAAACCCTTTGCTTGAGCGTCTGGTGGTTAATGAAGATAATTTACGATCGATCAAAAGCAGAGAATTGGTATGGCAATCGGTGCCTGAGATGGCTCAAAAAAATGTTTTGTTTGGTAGTGGTTTTGAAACCTTCTATCTTGTTTTTCAAGAGGTCGCGCCGAAAGAGATTTTGGAATATGAAAAGATGACTTTCGTTACCGACAAGGCACATAATTTTATATTGGAGGTGATGGTTGAAAATGGAGTTTTGGGGCTTTTGTTTTTATTTTTTGCCGGTTGGGTTGTTTTTAAAATTGCGCAATTGGCTTTAAAGGCTAAGCAGAAGGATAAAAAATTATTGGCCACCGGAATCTTAAGTGCCATGATCGCAGCTTCGGTGATGAACATGTTTAGTTTTTTTGTAACCTCTCATTATGTAGTTGGTGTATTTTTGTTAGCATTTTTGTGTTTTCTGGCTTCGAAAAAACAGCTTAAAAAGAAAGTTTCAGTTATGCAAAACAAGCTCTTAAGAAGGTTAGTGATAATATTCACCTTTGTTTTTGTTTTTCTTTCGTTACTTTTTCAAAATCTTGGCTTTTTGACCGCCGATTACTATGCCGCTAAGGGATTTTCGACGCAAAATTACCTATTGGCAAGCTCTCTACAACCAAATCAAAGTTATTATAATTTTGTTTTGGCTTCTATTTATGAAAACATCGGTGATCTGCAGCGAGCGCATAAGTTTGCTGAAAAGGGAGGCAACTTCAGCGAGTATAATGACAGCTTTTATTATTATTTGAAGGCCAAAATATGGCAGCATTCCTGTAGGCTTGAGGAAAAGTTGGATTGCGGATTGGCAGAAAGCGCTTTTGAAAGAGCAATTGACTTGGCTCCAACCTTTCCGCCTTACCAATTAAGCTTTGCCAAATTTTACCTGGAGAGGGAAGATTGCCCTCGAGCCGTGGGTTGGCTGGAGAGTTATTTGAGTTTGACGCCGGAATTTTGGAAAAATTCCGGCACGGAAGAGCATCGCCTGTTTTATAAGCATAATCCTGATTTTGATCAGGTTTTTCAGTATTTCTCTACTTGTGGCATCAACGTCAAATAGTATCGTAGGCAATATTTTTATATTTTTGTCTATTTTATAGTTAGGGTTTTAGTATCTAGCAAATTGCTTTTCCGGCTTTTTTCTGCTATTATTTAGGGATACACAAAAACAAAAAACAAAAGAAAAATGAGAGGAAACAAAAAACTTTTTTTGGGAATGGCTGTTTTAACGGCTTTGGTAGTAATTACCAATGTCGTTTATCGTGAACAGAGTTCAAGGTTTTTAGAGACTTCCATGCTGCACATCCTGCAGAATATTGTGGAGAAGAGTACTGAACCTCCGGACTTAATGATTGAAGAGGTAACCCTAAGGAAGGTGTCTGAACCAAGTGAAAGTTTTAAGTACTACACTTATGATGCCACCGTGATAGTAAAAAATCTGGGTGGTGATTTGCGCAATGCCCAAGTGACTTTAAGCGCCGGTCCCGATCAAAAATCCATTTTTGTAAAAAACAACGGAACATCGTTTTCGTTATATAAAGATGAAACCTTTATTGTTCGTGGATATGAAATATTGATTGACTCCAGCTACAATGGCGCCGATGTCACACTGGAAATAAACATTGCCGATGATTCCGATTATTACCCTGGCAATGACACCTATACAGTTAACATATTCCAGTTGCCGGCCAAAATAGAGAACATTGGTGTGTCCGAAATTTTGGAGGATGGGACCATGCTTCTAGATTTTGAAGCTTATCCTTTTAGGATGAGGGACCATGATTTTGAGATTTATTTCAGCGATTCGGCTTACGTTGATGAAGAGAACTTAAAATATGCGGAAGTGTTCGGTCTAGAACAGATATATAGTTATCATAGATTTGAAAATTCTTTGCAAAATGTAAAAAGTGATTTCACAGCTGAATCAGTGGAATTTGAAGACTTAAGTAGGATAAAGTTCAGTGATAATCCATTTAACTATGAAGAAGATCTCTATGTTTACCTGAAGGCCACAAACCCACACAACGGCAATTTCGCCATTAGTAACGTGTTGAAGTTTTCAGCGCAGCAAGATATGTCTCGCGCGGAGTTTGCAAAATTGTTTGTGGAAAATACCGATCTGGAAATTGATAATGTCGGCGTAAATTTTTACGATGATGTTATTGTGGACGAGTGGTATTCACCTTATGTGCAGACACTTTTTAATTATGGCCTCCTCAATAACCGTACATACACTTATTCGCCAAATCACAAGATGAGTCGTGAAGAGGTGTTGGAAGTGGTTATGGATTATTATGATGTGGATTTGGCAATCCCTCCGGATGCGCCAAATTTTGCCGATGTTTCACTGGATAGTGATTTTTTACCTTATGCTGAAGGCTTCTTTGCGAGCGGAAAAGCGTCTGCAATAAGAGAAAATTTCTATCCCGAACAAATGGCCAGTCGCAGTTTTCTTAATTACTTGATCAATGAATATCAGGAAAATAATTAAAGTTTATTTTGTATTTGTTATGTCTTTGGTGGCTACAGCCGTACTGACTTTTAATGACACGGTGGAAAAGTATATGGCCAGCGTTTTGCATTTCGATGAAGTGAAAGCGGAAAATAAAAGTAGCTTTTTATACAATATTGATTCCGATATTCAGATTAATGACTATTTTTATTCGGCGGAAAATCAAAACCCCAACCTAATAAATCTGACCATCACACATGACCCAACTCAGGCATTTGCTACGTCTGGAAGTAGTGATAATGAAATCATGAAGTTGGTTGTAACGACCTATGAGGAGCCTTTTGTTTTAAAAAGTCTGCGCTTTAAAATCGTTGGCGTGGAAGCGAACAAAATCAAGGAGATCAAACTTTTTGATGGTGAAACAGAATTGGCTTCCGCAACTATTTTGAAAGGCTATGCCACCATTAAGGATTTAAACTTTGCTGTTGGCAAAAACACTGTTCAAGAAATTAGCGTGAAAGTTGATTTCTCGGAAGAGTTGTCTAGCGGTGATAGGCTCAGACTTGACATAGAGGCACCGGAAGATTTGGTGATATTGGTGGGGGGAGAAAACTATCATGTTAATGAGTATTATCCGATTAAAGGCGAATATCTAAGTATAACCCAAAAAAGGCCTTGGGGACTTACAAAGGAAGAAAAATAGTTCTAGGACAGAAAGACCAGACGCGCTCCATAAGTTTGGCTCATCTCTATGAGTAAGTTATGGAGATTTGTTTCGCTATCGCTCAAGGCCTTGTTGGCAGGATTTCTTTTTAGGATAATCCTTTGATCGTTTGGTTTTGGATAAATGCTAGCGCCAATGATACTTTCCATGGCCTTGTACTGTGAAAGTTGATCATCGGGAAATTGTTGAAAACCATCGATGATGCAGTAACTCCAGACTCTTGGAGCAAGCGATGACTCCTTGTATTCTCCCGGCAGATAGGCTTTTGCCCCTTCAGGATATTCTGGCACCCGCCTCATAGCGGCCCTTCTGGTTAATTCCCTAATCCTTACTGTAGCCGAAGGAGTAAGTTCAGTTCTGGGCAAAGTGACATCAGAGGTTGTTGGAGTTCCAGGAGCAGCTATTGGAGGGATATTGGGGTCAAAGGGATCAACAGAAAGTTCAGTCATAGAGGCAGGATCTCCTGGCAACATAGGGGGTGGCAGAAGAACTACCCTAGTGCTTTTACCATCTGGTAATTCAACACTGATAACACTAGTATCATTGGGTAGAACCGCTCTGAGTACTGGTCTTGAGGAGGCCTTTGGCTGTTCCTCTTGCCTACTAAGATCGTCATCTGGTGTAAGTGACTCCGCTGGCATTGCAGTCATGGGTATAATTTAATCAACATTGAATTATACCATAAATAACATCTTTTATCAACGTGGCATGCTACAATCTCTCCTCTTTGAGAAATGCAAAAAGCTTTTGGTAAATCTCTTGGTGCGGCACGAAATCGGATGGATGCTTTGAGATGAGCTCTTCCAATTCTGCAAAATGTACGAATTTTACGGTGGAGACCTCTTCGGTTTGTAGTTTGAGTGTTGTTATATCAAGGTCTTTTCTAAGCAAATAGACATCTTTAAACTCATTATTCACAAAGGTACCATTGTTGGTAATATTTCTTTCTTTAAGGGAAAAAATTAGCTCTAAGCTTTGAGGATCTTCAATTACTCCCAACTCTTCTTCAAGTTCTCTTATGGCCGAGGGCAAACTCTCATCCCCTGCACTAATATGTCCTGAACAGGAGGTTTCCCATTTATCGGGATGTGATTCTTTGATTGAGGCGCGTTTTTGCAACAGCAGTTCTCCCTGTGAATTTAATATCCAAACATCAACCGACCCGTGCCAATCGCCATCGCGATGCACCTCATGACGTAGTTTTTTTTGGCCAGTTTTTTGTCCTGAGAGGTCCAGAATGTCGAAATATTCTTCCTGCATATGTCGCTAGTCTACAAAATTTATCTTGCGGCGACCAGAGCACTTTTTAATTGTCGCGGAACTGGAAGGCTTCGCTTAGGTGGGCTTCGGTTATGCAGTGGCTATCTTCCAGATCAGCGATAGTTTGAGCGACTTTAATGATTTTGAGATAGGCGCGTGCCGACAAGTGCTGTTTGGCAGCAAGTTGGCCGAGAAATCGCTTGGCATCTCTGCTAAAGAGGCAAAGCTTCTTGATGGTCTCCACTCTTAGATCTTTGTTGCGATAGTGATTGGGCACCCCTTTGAATCGTTCAATTTGCCTGTTATGTGCTGTAATGATTTGTTGTTTAATTGCAGCAACCGGTTGAGCGCTTTTTGCCAGTAATTTGGAATTTTTGATTTTGCTCATTTTTAGAAAAATATCAATTCGATCTTTTAAAGGGCCTGATAATTTTCTTTGATAGTTTTTTATTTGCGTTTCAGTGCAGATGCATGGTGTGCCGCTATCAAGCTTGAAGCCACAAGGACAGGGATTCATGGTGGCTAGAAAAATAAAATTTGAGGGAAAGCTAAAGGTATATTTTGAACGTGTTATTGTAATAAATTGATCCTCCAGTGGTTTTCTTAAGGTTTCCAAAATGTTCTGCTTAAACTCGGCGACCTCATCAAAAAATAAAACTCCGTTATGTGCCAAGGAAATCTCTCCCGGCTGCGGGGTATTTCCCCCGCCGGTAATTGCAGTGAGTGTGGTGTTGTGATGAATTTCGCGAAATGGCCTGTTAGTGATTAGTTTTTGCTCTTTTAAGAGTCCTGCCACCGAATAAATACTACTTGTGGAAAATATTTCCTCACTGGACATGGGGGGCAAAAGAAATTTAAAAGTTCTGCATAATATTGTTTTGCCGCAACCGGGGCTTCCCATCAGAAGCATATTATGCCCTCCGGCAGCGGAGATTACGGCGCCCTTTTTTTCTTTTTCCAAACCGACTATCTCATTAAATTGCTCGAATTCCTGATCAGTCGCGAAATAGCTTTCTATTTTTCGGCGTATTGCCGGCTTAATCGCCGTTTGTCCCTGAAAAAAACAAATCAATTCTCTTAAACTTCGAACAGGATAAATTTCAATACCATCGACATAACTTGCCTCTTGTACATTCTCCGCCGGAATAAATATTCTTTTGAAGTTATGTTTTTTGGCATGCTGCACCATTGGCAAAATTGAGGAGACTTGTTTTACCTTGCCCGTTAGGGATAGTTCACCAACAATCACAAAATCAATTTTTGCAATTTCCAGCTGTTTACTGGCCAGAAGAATACTTAGAGCGATTGGCAGATCAAATTGTGATCCGCTTTTACGGATTTCCGCCGGTGCCAAATTGATTGTTTTCTTGATTTGGGGGAACTGAGCTCCGCTATTGCGAATCCCCGACTTTACGCGTTCTTTGGACTCCTGCACCAGTGTGTCTCCCAATCCCACGATGTGAAATGAGGGAAGTCCATTAGTGACATCGGCCTGCACTTCAACGGTATGGCATTGCAAGCCAATTGCGGTACAAGCAAAAACTCTACTAACCATAAAATTTATTAAGGTAGTAGCGAGTATGAATTACCGAGATTAAATTTTGATTAAATTTTCTTAAAAAATTATCAAAATTCTATTTGAGGTTTAAAGCGAAGTTCCCGTCTGCAGTATTGAAATAGATTTTTGCATTGTTCCCCGCGGGAATAAGGGCTGTGGGGAAGGCAGTTATTTGATCGGTTACGGTAATTTCACTAAAAGAGTTCTCCTCGGGATGATAGAAGCCGAAGGTGTAGTTGATAGGGGAAGTTGAATCGAGTGGTTGAATATAGTTAGTGTATTGACCGTTGGAACTGGTGCTTTGAAACTCCTGGTTGGTTATGAAAATCAATTGATCGTCTGAAGTCCAGGCGAAATTTGCACTGTAGCGATCCAAATCAAGCTCGTATAACTCATTTTGTGCATTTAAAATAAAGGTTTTGTTGAAGTCCTCTCTAAAGAAGAGGAAGTTCTTACCGTTTGGGGAAACTATTCCGGTTTCGATATCCGTTAGTTTATTGTTTTCAATTTTTCCCTTTTGTTTTTGAGTAATATTAACTTTGTAGGCTGTACCGCTATTTCCTTCTATTATCAGAGCCCCTTTCTCTGAACCAAAAATTCTGGGTTCCTTAACCTCTTTCGGGAAAAATACGATAGGTCTATTTTGGGAATCGGCCTCGTCTACCAACTTATACATGCCATTCTCTTCGGCATAGGTGAGTAGGTAGTTTGGTGGGGGTAACAAAGCTGGCAGCTCATCCACAGCTGTTAAGTAAGGTTCAATATTGAAGTCGATGGGATATTCGACGGTTCTCCACAAAGGCACATCAACGGTATCCAAAATCACCTGATATCCTTCTTTATAGATGATTAAATCCTTAATGCCGGATTTTTGCTTGGTTATACAGGGAGAAGTTTCACAAAACAGCTGCTCAATGCCGAAAACTTCCACGGTGAAGGGAGGTTCTCCTATGAAACTGATTTTCCCGCGGTTAAGAAAGGCACCCCATAAATAGAGTAAGGCCAGTGACAAAATTATAATGCCGAGGAATATTGCCAGAGCCAAGGATTTTCTTTTGTCTTCATCCATCCAGAATATTTTTAAAATGATTTATCTCCAAGAGTTTTCCTCTTCCAGCTAATTTTATTGCAATTAGGTCGAAGCGCCAAGTAAATGGTAGTTTTTCCCTACGGGATTCAATGAAATAGTGAGCCGTTTTAAGCATTCGGCCAATTTTTCGATGCCCCACAGCTTCTTGAGGCAGCCCGAAAATAATTTGGGTTCGTGATTTCACTTCACAAAATACCAGCACATTTTTTTGCGAATTTAGGGCGATAATATCTATTTCCCCAAAACGACAATAAAAATTTTGGCTAATAATTTCGTAATTCAAAGATTCCAGAAATTTTTTGGCGTACTGCTCGCCTAATTGTCCTAAATCCTTTTTATTCATGCGACTATGGTACACCTTGAAATTAAAATTTTTTTAAAATATAGTGTGCTTCCAGAGAAGTTTTGCTTTTAAGGTTTTATATGGCTGATCAGAGTAACTACGTACCGCCTCATAGTTTGGAGGCCGAAAGGTCGACCATCGGCTCACTTTTGGTTGATAAAGACTCTATTCTGAAAATTTCAGATTTTTTGCGTCCCGAGGATTTTTATCATGATGCGCATCGAATTGTTTACCAGGCGATTGTGGATCTTTACGATAAGCGTTCTCCAATTGACTTGGTTACTTTGGCCAGTATTTTGGAAGACCGCAAAGAGCTTAAACTGATTGGCGGAGCCTCGTATTTGGCTTTAATGGCCAATGAGGTGCCCACTGCGACGCATATTTTTCAATATGCCAGCATTGTTAAAGAAAAGGCGATTTTAAGAAGACTGATTCTGGCTGGAGATACTATCAAAGGGCTTGGTTATCAGGAGGGGGAAGATGTAGAAATGCTTATTGATTTGTCTGAAAAAGCTCTGTTTCAGGTTTCCCAGACCTTCATGAGTGATCGTTTTGTGCATATTAAAGATGTTTTGAACAAGACCTACGAGAAGATTTCCGATCTGCACGACCCGGAAGCAAAGGAGAAGTATCGTGGCTTGCCAACCGGTTTTGCTTCATTGGATAATTTGTTGTCAGGTTTGCAACCGGCCGATCTAATTATTTTGGCCGCTCGACCTTCCATGGGAAAAACTGCTTTTGCTCTGAATGTCGCTCAAAATATTGCCAAGCGCGGTCATGCCATCGGTGTTATTTCTTTGGAAATGTCCAAAGAGCAGCTGGTGGAAAGAATGTTTTGTAGCCTCTTAGGTGTAGATTCCTGGAAGATGCGTACCGGTAGGCTAACCGATGATGATTTTAGCAAAATCGGTGGAGTTATGGATGAAATGAACTCAATGAAAATTTACATAGACGATTCTATCGGTAACTCGATTGCCGAGCTAAAGGCAAAGGCCAGAAGACTTAAAATGGAGCATGGCCTGGACTTTCTGGTGGTCGACTATCTGCAGTTAATGACTGCGGGACATAGTACAAACCAGTCTAACCGTGTTCAGGAGATTTCCGAGATATCCAGATCGCTTAAAGCCTTGGCTCGTGATTTATCTGTGCCGATTCTTGCTCTATCGCAGCTGTCACGTGCTGTGGAGTTGCGTCCGAGTAAAGTTCCGCAGCTATCCGATCTGAGAGAGTCTGGAGCTATTGAGCAGGATGCCGATGTGGTCTTAATGATGTATCGCGAGGATTATTATGAAGAGGACACCGACCGTAAGGGCGTGACAGACCTGTATATCAGAAAGCATAGAAACGGGCCAATCGGTCATACCGAACTCTCATTTAAAAAAGAACAGCTCAAGTTTATCGATGTGGAAAAACATAGAAAAGCTGAGGACTATATGTCAGCTTAAGTTCAGGATTGTTTTTCTGGTGCTAAATTCATATAATAGCCGTACAAAATTTAATTAATCATATGTTTTGGGGAGATCAAATAGTTGATGATTTCTTGGCGGAATATTCAAAAGAGGCCGAGA
Organism: uncultured Candidatus Peribacteria bacterium; assembly: GCA_964383675.1. Lineage (GTDB taxonomy): Bacteria > Patescibacteriota > Gracilibacteria > UBA1369 > LOWO2-01-FULL-3 > CAYLHX01. The sequence continues at coordinate 121,635 of CAYLHX010000001.1, forward strand.
GTAGAAGGTTGATTTTACGCGATGAAAAAACTTTATCGGGGCGGCCACATGTGGGGTCCTTACGATCTTTTGTGATGCATGCGGTGCTATCCGATGTTTTGACTAGTCGGGGGGTGGAAAATGTCTTCTACTACGAAATAAATGACACGGACGCTTTTGATTCCGTTCCGGCTTATGTGCCGGTGGAGTGGAAAGAACATTTGGGCAAAAGGCTTAAAGATGTTCCATCTCCGGATGGTAAAGCGGAAAACTATGCCATGTATTTTGCCGATGAATATACCAAAGCCCTGGTCGACTCAAAGTATAACGCTGAATTTTATGTGAGCAGTCGCCGTTATGAGGCCGGTGAATATGACAAATATATAAGGTTGGCCCTGGATAATAAGGATAAAATTCGAGAAATTTATCGCGAAGTCAGCGGTTCTGAAAAGCAGGAGAGTTGGTATCCTTGTCAGGTGATTTGTGACGGTTGTGGAAAAATTTCCACTACCAGGGTTTTAAATTGGGATGGTGAAGAGGTAGAGTATAGTTGTGATGCGGATGTAAAATATACCAAGGGGTGTGGTCATGGCGGAAAAAAATCTCCTTTCGGCGGGAATGCCACCATGCCTTGGAAGGTGGAATGGGCGGCAAAATTTTGTGTTGTTGAGGTAGATCTGGAGGGTGCAGGCAAAGATCATTATGCCGCAGGGGGATCCAGGCATGTTTCCAATAGAATTTGTGAAGAGGTCTTTGGCCACAAACATCCGTTTGATGTTCGCCATGAATTCATTCTGATGGAGGGAGCAAAAATGTCTTCCTCTTCCGGATTGGGAGCTACGGCCGTGGAGCTTGAGCAGCTTTTGCCAACCTACATTTTTAGGTTCATGATGATTCAAAAAGATGTAATGAAGACTATTAATTTTAATCCCGAAGGTGATACCGTACCTGTTTTATTCGATCAATATGATGAGGTTTGTGCCGACTATTTTATGGGTACTGAGGATGTGAAAGAACATAAAAATCGTATCTTTGAGTTTACTCATTTTTATGAAGATGATTTAAAACATTTGAACCGCTTTTTGCCCAGATTCAGTTTGATCTCTTTCTATTCCCAGATGCCCCATGTAGACATCTATCAAAAAGTGCGTGATCTGAAAGGGGCAGATTTGAGCGATGAAGATAAAAAAGAAGTGGATTTGCGTATTGAATATGCTCAAAAATGGCTTCAAACTTGTGGTCCGGAGAAATATATCTTTAAAATTCAGGAAGATACTCCATCTGAGGCAAAGAATTTAACTACCGAACAGAAATCAATTTTGAAGTCCTTGTCGGATTATTTGTTAAACAATCCCGAGGCCAATGGAGAAGAGATTCAAGGTTTTTTGCACGATAAGAAAAATGAGATGCAAATGCAGCCTAGAGATGTTTTTACGGCTATATATGTTTCTATTTTAGGCAAAGATAGCGGTCCCAAGGCTGGCTGGCTGCTGGAGGCTTTGGACAATAAATTTTTACTTGAAAGATTTGCCGATGTGGCGAAAAGTTAAATCACTGTCCAGGAATTTCATGCGCGCCGCACAGGGGCTTTATCAAAACAATTTTGATAAATATTTGGCGATACCGGAGAATGTTGACGAATTTAAACTGGGAGAATCAGTCGAGGGAAGAGATATTTATGCTTATAAATTTGAAAACAATTCTTTTCATGCCGGTAACAAAATCAAGGTGCTGTTTTTGGGTGGAATTCATGGAAATGATGTGGGCACTATCAAGTTAATGCATCGCTTGATTTTTTATCTGGCCGGCGTGAGAGCACCGCTGGGCCTAACTGTGTATGTAATCCCCTGTCTTAATGTGGATGGACACGTAAGGGCTATCATGCGGCCGGATTATGTTCACGGTGGTGTGATGGCGCGTTTAAACGCAAATGAGGTAGATCTGAACTGTAACTTTGATACGAAAAGCTTTCAAATTGAGAATTATGGAGTTTTTGAAGAGGAAAATGTTTCAATTTTTTGTGGTGAAAAACCCTTTTCCGAGCCTGAAAGCAAGCTTTTGGCAGATTTTGTTTTGCGTAATGGCATTTCGGTCTTATATTCTTTCCAGGCTGGAACTGGAGAGGTTATAGGTGGCAAAAATAAGCTGGCAGAGAGATTGGTGAAAGAGTTTACGGATCGTACCAAGTTGCAACAATTGCAGGAAGCTCAGTGGAAGCTACGCAATGAGACCGGAACATTAAAGGAATGGTGCGATGAAAATAATGTTGCATATATCGGCATTGGTAGCCATAGTCGATATGGAAGTGAGTGGAAAAATCAAAAAAATGCCATTATAAATGCTATAAAATATCACTATGGATAAAATTGCTGTACTAGATTTTGGAGGACAATATGCCCATTTGATTGCAAATCGTGTCAGAAGGTTGGGGGTTTTCAGTGAAATTTACGAAGGTGCTGTGGATTCTGAGTTGCTGAAAGATTTTAAAGGAATTATTTTATCGGGTGGTCCCGCCAGTGTTCATAAGGATGATAGCTTAAAGTGTGATCCGAAAGTGTTTGATTTGGGCATACCTATTATGGGGATTTGCTATGGGCATCAGCTAATTGCACATAGCCTGAAGGGAAAAGTTGAGCCTGGTAAGGTAAGTGAGTATGGGCATGCAAAAGTGGATATTCAAAATAAGGTCGGCCCTTTCAGGGATATGGAGGATGTGGAGGACGTATGGATGAGCCACTTTGACCAAGTGAGCGAGTTGCCGGAAGGATTCGTATTGGTTGGTTCTACCAAGGACTGTGCTATTTCAGCGATGGCTAATGAAGAAAAGAATTTTTACTCTATGCAGTTTCATCCTGAGGTAACTCATACCGCTTGCGGCATGAAAATTTTGGAAAACTTTGTTAATCTTACCGGTGCGAAGAGGGAGTGGAACATTAAAAGCTACATCGAAGATATCTTGGATGAAATTCGTGAGAAGGTCGGCGATAGGAAGGTGTTTCTGATGATTAGTGGCGGCGTGGATAGCACGGTGGCTTTTTTGCTTTTAGATAAGGCTTTGGGTCAGGACCGGGTTTATGGTTTATTTGTCGATACCGGTTTTATGCGTCTAAATGAACGAGCGGAAGTTGAGCAGGCTTTGAAGGGTATTGGGGTTAAAAATCTGCATGTCTTTGATGCCAGTAAAGAATATTTCGAAGCTTTAAAAGATGTATACGAGCCTGAGGAAAAGAGAAAAATTATTGGAGACTTATTCCTGGACATACAGCGAAAGGTCTCTGATGATCTTAATTTGAATGCTGAAGAGTGGGTTTTGGGTCAGGGGACAATTTATCCTGATACCATAGAAACAGGTGGCACCAAACATGCTGACACAATAAAAACTCATCACAACCGTGTAGAACAGATTCAGAGGCTGATTGAGGAGGGAAAAGTTATTGAACCGCTATCTCAACTTTACAAAGACGAGGTGAGGATTGTGGGAGAGATGTTGGGGTTGGAACATAAGATGGTTTGGAGACACCCATTCCCGGGGCCTGGGTTGGCTGTGCGAACCTTATGTGCCGAGGAGGCTTCTTACCCGGATGACCTACAAAATTTAGAGGCGGAAATCAATAAAGTAAGCGGAGAGAAGGGATTTGCTGCGAAAGTGTTGCCGATAAAAAGTGTTGGAGTACAGGGGGATGAGAGGACGTATAGACACCCTGTTTCGCTCTTTGGTGAGCCAGATTCTTGGGAGGACCTAAACACTTTGGCTACCCAGTTGACTAATCAGTTTCGAGATATAAACAGGGTGATATTGTGCTTAAATAAGAGGGAAATTGATAATGTATATATACAAAAAAAACATCTTACAGAGGAGCGCATTTTGACTATTCAAAAGGCCGACAAGATTGTTATGGATTTCCTTCTGGAGGCCAATATCGACCGTGAAATATGGCAGTTCCCTACCGTACTGATCCCTGTATCTTTGGGTAGTCAAAATTCAGAATCAATAGTGCTAAGGCCAGTAGAAAGTAAGGAGGCTATGACAGCAAATTTTTATCATATGGATTTACAAAAACTTTCGGAGTTGGTGGGACGCCTTGAACAGGTGGAGGGAGTTTCGGGAATCTTTTACGATGTCACCAATAAGCCGCCGGGAACTATTGAGTGGGAGTAGTTAATTGAGGTAGGACAACTTTTTCAACTCTACCAGGATTCAACCCAAGATGTTTTTTGGCAAAGTCCTTAAAAGCTTCAGGCGAGTCGGTGGTTAAAAAAGTTGTTTTGCCGCCTTTGGAGATTTTTTGTTCAATTTCGGGGTGTCTTTTTAGATATTCTTTTAAACTCTCCGCCACTATGTTACCGGATTCAAGAACTTGTACTTTCTTCCCCATATATCTTGAAAAATCTTGATGCATAAACGGATAATGAGTACACCCGAGAATCAGGGTGTCAATATTGCTACTTTTGAGAGATCTTAGATATTTTTTGAGTATTGATTTCGCTTCAGGTTTTTTGTGCCAATCCTCTTCAATCAAGGGCACCAGTAAGGGGCAAGCTTGTTGGTGAACATTGATTTCCTTATTAATTTTGGCGATCTCCTTTAGATAAGTTTCTGAATTTACCGTGGCCTTGGTACCCACCACTCCAATTCGCCTGCTTTTGCTTTTGTTAGCTGCAAATTCCGCTACCGGAATTACCACCCCCAGCACCTTTCTTTCTTTTTCATCGGCAGCATTGAGATATTTTTGCTGAATATACCTTAAGGCTACGCTGGATACCGTATTACAGGCGACAATTATTAAAACTGCACCACGATCCCACAGGTAGTTTATAGACTCTTCACTAAACTTCTTGATACTGTCTTCACTGTGATTGCCGTAAGGAACTCTGGCGTTGTCTCCAAGGTAGATATAGTCATATTCCGGCAGTAAATCGAGGATCGGCTTAAGTACTGTAAGTCCACCATATCCTGAATCAAAAACTCCTATCATATTTTAATTTAAGCCAAAGAAGTCTACTCTATGAGCAACTAATCTAGCAAGAGCTTCCATAGTAGGCTAAGATATTTTAGAATAAGGCCGAAGATGCAAAATAAGTTGAAGTTTAAAGGGATAAATACATTTTTAATTGCCGGACTCGGAATTGGCATCCTTTTGGCGTGGCAGTTTAATAGCGATATCCTGGTAAGTAGTAATTTCCCGGTGGATGAGATTGAAGCCCGTGAATCTTTAATGAAAGATATGCTTGATGAACAATCTTATCTGCAGAGTCGCATTGTAAGCTTACGTAAAGATATCGAAGAAGCACAAACCGAAATTGAGGAACAGACCAAAGATACCAATCTTAGTCTTTTAGACTCTTTGAAAAAAGAGATAGGTTTGACCGAGGAAAAGGGAGCCGGCCTGGAAGTGACACTAAATGACAGCCCTTTAGCAATTCGTGAAGGTGCTGACGTTAATGAAAAGAATCTGGTGCAGGCCTCCGATATAAGAGATGTGATAAACATCCTATTTGCCTCAAATGCTCAAGCTATTTCAGTAAATAAACAAAGAATCATAGCCACATCACCTATAACCTCAGTTGGTAAGACTATTTTGGTAAATAATGCCTACATTGCCCCCCCTTTTGTCATAAGTGCCATAGGTGACCAGGAAATTATGTTACAAAGGCTTCAAACCGAATCTTTACTTCCAAGTATCTATACCCGCAGTAAAAGCGGTAATATAAGCTTTAAAATAACCAAGAAGAACACTATAACAATTCCTATATACAATGGTGATCTGAAAACAAAGTATTTAAATCTTGTTGAATAATATGTTTGAAAGAAAAATATCGCTTTTGGTTGTCGGCTTGCTCCTGGGATTTTTTGTCATGGCACAGAGCAGATCTTTTGAGAGTGCGAATGAATTACTCTTGAGAGACAGTCAGAGCAATATCTTTCAGGAGATTAAGATAATGAGAGAAAAAAACAAGGATTTAAATGAAGAAGTAAAAGAGCTGGAACTTACTTTGATTCAATTGGCAGATCAAAACTCAGCACTGGGGGTAATTGAGGAACAGATACAAAAATACCAAAAACTTACAGGAGATTTTAGCATTTTCGGCCCGGGCATTACTATAACCTTGGATGGTGAAGTGACCACCCCCTGGGTGATCGACCTGATCAACCAGCTTTTGGCGGTGGGGTCTGAGGCGGTCGATATTAACGGCATAAGAATAACCAATGAAACTTCGGGCTTCGACACGCTACCACAGGGCCAGATTTTGATAAATGGCAGCATTCTAACCACTCCTTACGTTGTTAACGCTATTGGTGAATCTAGCACTTTAATCGCTCAATTAGAAATTCCCGGAGGCTTTTTTGATCGATTATTGGGCACATTCCCAAAACTGAAGGTTGAAGTTACCGAGAAGGATATTATCCAGATGAATTAGTTTTAGTTATAGATAAAAAGCAGCCAAAGAGGTTGGAGCGCTAACAAAATCAGCAAGATTATCAGGAATATTTTGCGGTTAAATTTCTCGTATTTAAGTTCCACTGCAAGCTTTTTTACAGTCTTAGCCGCCTCATCAAGACTATTTTTAAGGTCGGACTCACTCTGACTTTTTAAAAACTTCTCCTGATGGTATTCCAGCATTGGAATACTGTTTTTGATTTGGGTTTCCAACTGGCCAACACGGTAATTGGCAATTTCCAGCCTTTCCTGTTTTTCTTTCAATTCCTCCTTCAAATCAAGGTAAAGTTTTTTGTAGACATTCCCCTTAGAGCCTTTTTTGTTTTTTTGATCAGCAATTTCACTAACTGACTGGTCTAGAACCTCAATATTGTCTAGGCCATTGTCAATACTGTCGCGTGACGTGTCCACACTTTTTACTATAGACAAATCCATCCTAGACATGTTGACACCATGTCCACTACCTCTTTCATGTATCAAACCCAATACCTCAGCTTTACTCAACCAAACTCGCCCATCAACAACCCTAGTAGACAATTTTTTAGACTTAACGTATCTGTCCACAGTTCTAGTTGAAACTTTCAAGAGCCTGCTAGCCGACTTTCTATCTAAATTATACTCTATAGACATATAGACAAAATACTTGACATGATCCATAAGCATATCCACAGACAAGGTATAGACAAGTAGACAGCTTATATTGACACCAATATAGTATAGCTGTCTACCACTGTCCAGACCGTTGTGAAATAAAGACTTTTTCCTTGAGATTTATATCCATTCTGGTAACAATAAAGTATCCTTATTCCTACATGAAAATGAGAAATTTTTATCTCAATCTTGCTCTGGTATTATTCTTGATACTTCCTCACACTGCTTTTGCCTTTATGGACCAATATTTTGAGCAATTCGTCGTTTTGTCCAAACATGGCGAGATAAATGGTGATTCTGCCGGAGCGCAGTTAGGAAGCGCATTAGTTAGCGGAGATTTTAATAATGATGGCCTGGAAGATTTGGCTGTTAGCTCTCCATATGAATCCTCAAAACTGAAAAAACACAATGGTGCCGTTAAAATATATTTTGGTAATGAAGAATCTACTCCTGTGATGGAGAGCGACATAGTTATTGTGGGCTCAAATTCCGGCGATCAGATAGGCACCGCCCTGACAGGCGGGGATTTTAATGATGATGGGATGATGGATTTGGCTATTAGCGCGCCTAGCGCCTCTTTTGGCTCCACCGAAAAAGCCGGTAAGGTATATGTGCTTTTCGGTAGAAATGACTGGGATAGTCAAGTGATCGACTTAGCCTATTTGAAGCCAAATATAATAATTAATGGTGGTGAGTCAGATGAGATGATGGGGCTATCCATTGTGGGGGGGGACATTAACAATGATGGAATTGATGATCTATTGGTGGGAGCACCAAATTCTGATTCGATCAATGGAGCTGATGTCGGTTCTGTTAAGGTATTCTTGGGTGATAAGGCGGCATTTGATAATAAACCGGATCTAATATTATATGGAGAGCACTCTAATGAACGATTTGGTTCCGCTCTCGCAATAGGAAATTTGAACGCCCAGGGAGAAAATGAAATCATTGTAGGCTCGTATTTCGCCTCTGAGGAGCAAAACGTTCAAGTAGGCAGGGTTTATATATATGAAGGGAAAACTCGCCTGAAATCGAAAATTTTTGCCCCCGACAGGGTATATTCCGGTAACCATCCTCAAGAATGGTTTGGCTTTGCTCTGGCTACGGGCGATCTCAATGATGATGCAATTGATGATTTAGCTATAAGTTCATTACCCTACGCTGGTGATAAACAGAATAATAGCCTGTCTATCATCTATGGTGATGCAAATTTCTTTTCAAGCAGTTTTGATCCTGAGAAGGAAATTGTTGAGAGGCTTTTTGATAATCAAGCTCTTATGGGAAGTCAGATATTGATTGAAGATCTGAACGGCAATGGGAAAAACGAGTTAATCATAGGTGCTCCATCTGTGGGTGTGCCCACTAGTAGCGAGGCTGGCGATGTGTATGTTTTGTATGATTCTTTAGCTAAAAACCCTCCTGCGATTATACATGGTGAGTACCCGGATGACTGGTTTGGATATTCATTGTCTACTTTGGACTTTGATGGCGATGGAAAGAAGGATTTGGCCATAAGTTCGCAGTTTTCCGATACAGAAATCGGCGCCAATACTGGCAAGGTGTTTCTGGTGTTGGGCAGCAATGATCAAGTTGGCAGTTTGAAAAACATGAGTATGGAGTCGAATAATGTTAGTCGGGGGTATTTTGCTAGTATGGTTGTAGACAAGTTTGAAATTAAGACTAAAAAGGCTGAAGTACTTGAAAGCTGTTATGACTTTAGAGAGTTTTGTCTATTCAATTTTATGGCTATGTCTTCCTATGACGAGATTATTTTGGAGCCGGAAATGCAGCTTTATCCGGATATTTTAGGCGATAATCCTTATTATGAGGACATCAACATTGTTACTATGATGGGGCTCATGAATGGCTTTATTGCTGAAAATGATAGCCCCTTTCGTCCGGAACGCTTTGTCACTCGTATTCAGGCTCTGAAAGTTGTTTTAACTGCTGCAGATCTTATTAAGCCCTTGTACCAATTTGAATTGGTTGATGATTTGGGATCAAAAGATGCGGTAGCTGATCAGGTTTCTTACTTTGAAGATATTAACGCAAAGATTGCCTATATGTGGTGGTATCCGCGCTACGTGAATTTTGCAGTCGAGAATGGTATAATCAGCGGTGGTGGCAAATATCGGCCAGATGAATACATCACAGTTGAAGAGCTGGAGGAGCTGATAGATAAGACCTTAGAACACTTAAGTTTGCATGATGAAGAAACTCAGTCATGAAGAGATATTGGCACTGAAGCCCTCTATAGTGGAAGTAAAAGACAAGGAACGTAGTCCGATTTACGCATTGTTGGACAATGTGCG
>CAYLHX010000002.1:0-83895 GCA_964383675.1 uncultured Candidatus Peribacteria bacterium
GATAGATGGTTTCCTTGTCATCAGGCAATCCGACGCAAAAACCGTACTTGTTGATAATGGGCTTTGCACCTTTGCCAAAACCGATACAATCGCGATTTACACCTACAATTCCAGTGATGGCTCCACCAAAAGGGTCTAAAGCTGAGGGGCTGTTGTGGGTTTCCGCTTTGTCGGTTATGACCCAGTCGTCATCAAATAAAATACCACCGGCATTATCGGAAAAAACCGAGACACAAAAATCTTTATCACCTTTCGCTTTACGAATTTCATGGGTAGCTTTTTTTATATAGCCCTTATAGAGCCCCTCTTCGTTGTCATCGATTTTGGCGGCAAAAATAGTGTGTTTACAATGTTCGGACCAGGTTTGAGCGATGGATTCCAATTCAATGTCTTTGGGATTTCTCTGCTCTTTATTTTGATAGTAGTCTTTTATGGTATCTAGATAATCTTTTTCCAAAGCCAGTGGACCGCGTCTTGTGCCATCTTGGTTTTTAATACCTTCTTTACCCAGTTTAAGGAGTTCTTCTTCTGAGATATTGAGATCAATTTCATCGGTTTGAGGATTTGCTTGTAATCTTACCTCCGGTACAATTATGTCCATACCGTTATCACGGTCAAACTCTTCTTTTGATTTTATAGAGATTCTTTGAATCAGATCGTTGGCTAAGGCGTTGCCTATTTTTGTTAAGTCCTCCTTTTGGAAATCTCCGGAAATAAGGGTTAGAGTTGAGCTGTGTACACCTTTGTTATCTTCAAAACGCATTTTCAAAAGTTCCTCGATGGTTTCTTTGGCGGTTGATGCAACGTTATCGGTGACTCCCGGTAGAAAGCCTATCTCCAAAGCAAAATCAAACGCCACTTCCGGATTTGAGTGGTCGATAAAGTATTTTTGTGACACAGGGTTGCAGAGAGCCTGTGCTATTTTTTCCAGTTCTTCAGCGTTGAAGTTGTGATTGAGAGTGTAAACTTCTACTACTTTTGTTCCTTCAGACTGGTATCCCAAAGAATTCAACCTTTGTCTCATTACCTCTGAACGAGTGTCGTTGACGGTTGTAAAAATCTCTATCCTGTGTGCCATTTAATTTTTGCGGATGAAATAATATGCCCGTCTGCAAGATAACACGATTACTTTTTCCAGAAAAGCGCATTTTCAGGATTTTCAGGCTTTTTTACGGAAGACTGTGATGGCCTTGAACCGACCGGGAATGTTACCGTCCGGTGTATATTTTTCTGAGTGATATTCATGTAGCGCTATGTATTCTTTGCCGTTTAAGGTGAAGGGAGTATAGGTGCCTATCGGAACTCTGTTTTGAAGATTGTAACTAAGTATTTCTCCGGCTTTTTGTGGAATTCCTTTTGGCAACGCTCCGGGGATTTTTTCATAGCCTTCGGGAATTCTTTTACCTCTGGGTTTCTCTGCCAACATGGTTTTTGTTTTTTGTGTAGGTCGTTTTCGCGGTGGTTTTGGTGTTGGTTTTGGTGGTGGTAGAGCTGGAGTTTTTGGGAAAACTTCTACTATTAATTTGAATTTTGCACCTTTTGCAGAGTGATACTTCTCCAGTGTGTCTCGAGCTCTTATCGCATCTTCAAAACTATTTGCTACGATGAGTGTTTGAAGTTCACCCGTTTCCAATCCCGCTTTTTCAAAATCTTGATCGTATTTAAGTTTTAATTGCTCGGCAATTTCGGATTGGTTGGTGGAATCGATTTCTTTATATTCGCTGAGTTTTGCTTGGGGATTTTGTCTAATTAACTGTTTCGCTATTTCTTGAGTTTTTAGATTGTTGCCGGATAATGAAATGATTTGGGTTGGCTTAAAGACAAGTTTTTCTTCTGCTACTTCTGGGGTTGGTGAAATTGCTGGTGGTATTTCTGCGATTGATATACCGATCGGCGAATTGTCTGGAGTGGCGTATGGTGCTTCGGGAGGTTCCGATAGCAGCTCTACGGTGGTGATTTTTGCTTTATGTTGTTTGAGCTTACTTCCTGAGGTTTTGAGAGCCTCGATTTTTATCATTTGGATGACTTCCGCTCTGGTTTTATTTTGCAGCTCGTGCGGTTTTATATTTATTGTTGCTGTTCCGCGGTCCGGAGTTTCCAGTCTGACTTTTTCTCCTTTGGGATTGAGGTAATAGTAGGCTGGTTGACCATTTAGTAAACCTCGTTGTACCTCTCTGCGAATTGATTGCTCATTTCCCGCTTCATCCCTGCTGACAAAGTCTACGGTAAAAGCTTTTACTTCGGGCGTAAATAGTGTTGATAGCTCAAATAACTTTTGTCCTTTCTGATCTTTGGGGATTTTATCTAAATTCAACTCGATTTTAACGCCATTTGTATCACTGGCTTCTATTTTTGTGGCAGTGGTGGCAAGGTTGTCTTGGAGTTCATCAAATTGACCCTCCGGATTCTGAGGTTTGTCTGCTTTTTTAAGTAATCTGACTTGGTTTCTTTTTGCCAACTCCGGATCGTTTTGGCGCTTATTGGCTTCGTTTAAGATATCACCCAAAGAACTTCCCGCTAGGGTTGGTGCGGTTTTTTCCAAAGGTGCTTCAAGTAGAGTTCCCGCCGGAATCTTTGGTGGTAAACTTTCTGGTTTTTGGGGTTCTCCTTCCGGTGCCATTCTTTAAAAATGCTTAAAAATTATCTAATAATTATAGCATAAAATGGCTTGTTTTTGAAGAGTTTTAGCTACCGTGGCACTTTTTAAACTTCTTGCCGCTGCCGCAAGGGCAGGGATCATTGCGACCGATTTTTTCTCCTTCTTCATCGGTTGCTTTGATTACTGTTGGGCCGTCGTCGTCCAGAGTGCTGAAAGTGCGGGTGCCGGTGTCATTGCTTGTAACTACCCTGCGGCTGCCGGAAAGGGGAGCGCTGATTTCCTGTTCATTGGTGGTGATTTTTTGAACCTCGGATTTGGAGAGCATCTCTTGAGGTACTGCTCTTTCAATGTCGATTTTGAAGAGGGTGTTTACGGTATTGCTTTTGATCATATTGAGCATTTCAGTAAATCTTTCGAAGGCCTGGGCTTTGTATTCCGTTAGAGGATCTTTTTGAGCGTAACCGCTGAAGGCCACGTTTTCTCTTAACTTGCTCATGCCATCGATGTGTTCCATCCAAAGTACGTCGTTGGCTCTTAGGAAGACGGCTTTTTCGATGCGGCGCATAATTTGGGTGTCTGGCAAGAGTTTTTCTCTTTCTTCGTAGGCGCCTACGAGGTAGGTTTGAGCTTTTTCTATTAGTTGCGTTTGTTCTTCGATTTGTTTTAGCTCTTCAAGAGAAATACCTTTATGAATAGCATTTAAAGCTTCGTAAATTTCTTTGTAGTTCCACTCTTTTTGCGGTCGGGCTTCGGTATGGTTTAAGACGATTACTTCGGCGATTTCTTTAACTATTTCAATTACATCCTCACGCAGATCGTCTTTCTCCAGGAATTTGCGACGACGTTTGTAAATAACTTCGCGGTGAATATTCATGATGTCGTCGTATTCAACCAGATGTTTTCTGATATCGAAATTGCGTCCTTCCACCTTTTTTTGCGCACTTTCGATAGAGTTTGATATTAAGCGGTTTTCGATGGGCATGTCTTCCGGAAATTTCAGCATGGTCATCATGTTTTGTATCTTTTCACCACCAAAAAGTCGCATTAAATCATCTTCCATAGATACGAAAAACTGACTGGTTCCGGGATCTCCCTGACGTCCGGAACGACCTCTTAACTGATTATCGATACGGCGAGATTCGTGTCTTTCGGTGCCGAGTACGTAAAGTCCGCCCAATTCTTTTACACCCTCTTCCAACTTAATGTCGGTACCACGGCCGGCCATATTCGTCGCAATGGTCACTGCCCCTTTTGCGCCGGCCTTCGCCACAATTTCCGCTTCTTGTTCATGGTGTTTGGCGTTCAAAACCTTGTGCGGTACGCCATCCATTTTTAGCAATTTACTAAGCAGTTCGGATCTTTCTACAGAGATAGTTCCAACCAGAACCGGTTGGCCCTTTTTGTGAAGTTCTTTAATCTTTTTAACTGCGGCCAAATATTTGCCCTTCTGGTTTTTGTATATTGAATCGGGAAGATCGGCTCTGGCAATCGGTTTATTGGTTGGCATGATTATCGTATCCAATCCGTAGATCTGGTAAAACTCCTCGGCTTCGGTGGCGGCTGTACCGGTCATTCCGGCCAGCTTGTCGAATAGTCGGAAATAGTTTTGGAAGGTAATGGTGGCCAAAGTTTTTGATTCGCGTTTAATCTCGACCTTTTCTTTGGCCTCAATGGCCTGATGCAGACCATGTGAATAACGACGTCCCGGCATTAGGCGGCCGGTAAATTCGTCGATGATGATAATTTGGTCATCTTTCACGATGTAGTCTTTATCGGCTTTGTAGCAAGTTTGTGCGCGCAGGGCCTGTTCGATGTGGTGTACCTCGGTAAAACCCGCTTCGGTGTAGATGTTTTCAAGTCCCAAAATCTCCTCCATTTTAGCGATTCCTTCCTCGGTTAAGGTTGCCGTTTTGGATTTTTCGTCGATATCGTAGTGCACATTTTCCTTTAATTGGGGGATAATGTGTGAATATCTTTGGTATTTGTCGGTTGATTCTTCAGCCGGTGCGGAGATAATTAGCGGCGTACGCGCTTCATCAATCAGAATCGAGTCCACTTCATCAACGATGGCATAGTGTAGTTCTCTTTGGACGACTCTCTCCATGTTGGTAGTCATGTTGTCGCGGAGATAATCGAAGCCTAGCTCGTTGTTGGTTCCATAGGTGATATCACAGTTGTAGGCGATCTTCTTTTCCTCGTGCGACATGCCATGCACGGTGACTCCCACGGATAGCCCCAGATAGTTAAAGAGTCCGCCCATCCATTCGGCGTCGCGTTGTGCCAGATATTCGTTTACAGTCACCACGAAGACCCCTTTTCCGGTTAGAGCATTCAAATAAACCGGCATGGTGGACACTAGTGTTTTTCCTTCACCGGTCTTCATTTCAGCAATATTTCCCTGATGTAGGACGATTCCTCCTAAAAGTTGTACATCGTAAGGCACAATTTTTCCCCAGGTTATTTCCTTTCCTCTAATATCCCAGGATTTAGTTTCCAGATGGCGACACGCTGTTTTTACCAGCGCAAACGCCTCAGGCAAGACGCTGTCCAGAGATTCACCTTGTTTTATGCGCTCTTTGAACTCGGAGGTCTTGGTCAAAACGGCCTCTTGATCTTTGATCTCTTCCTGGTAACGCGCCTCTATGGTGTTGATTTCTTCAACAATCGGGTATAACTTTTTTAAGGCTTTTTCATTTTGATCACCGATGATTTTATTTAGTAGTTTTCTGATCATTGTTTTCTTTTTTGGCTCTTAAATTTTAAACGAGAAGATTTTAGCATTTATTTATTTATTGGTTAGGTATTGGGGTTGACATATGGGGCTATAATTGTAGAATGGCTCACTAGATTTTAATTTCATTGATGTCGGTATACTTTAGTTTTGAACTTGGAGATGAAAAGGATCCAATGGCTGCCGGTGTGGAAGGTTTTAACCCGGATGATGAGGCGGATGAGGTTTTGGATATTGTTATGCCTGAAGGAATCTTGTTGGAGAAGTATCAAGTCTACGGGGGGATAAGGTCTCAGCTGGCTGGGCTTTTTGATTCTTCGGATGCGGCTATGATGTCTGTCGTGGATGAAAATGAACTGGAGCAATGGGGTCGTACTGATACCGCTGAATTCAATGTTGCCGAAAGTTATGATGACTTAAGACTTGCGGTGTGGGAAAGTTTATATCGAGCTTTTACTAAAGATCCCGCTACAGAACGAATTTTTCGCGATGTTCAGGGAGATATGGCTGTTTTAGAATCTTTGGTGCCTTTGTTGAGCTTTGAAGGGTTGCCCAAAGAGCGGCGCATTGAAGCTTTAAGAGATTTGGTGGATAGGAGGGCTTTAAATGATAGTGCCGTATGGGTTGCTTTGATTTGGCTGGGAATTGATAGTAGTGATCTTTAGTTTTGCATTTGTTTTATTCATCGTGTCCTTTTAGAACCACCAGGATGGTTTTGAAGATTATTTTAAGGTCGAGCCAGATGGACCAGTTTTCTATATAATAACGGTCCAGCTTTATTTCGTCTTCGAAATTTAAATCGGAGCGCCCGCTTATTTGTGGAAGTCCGGTCAGGCCGGGCTTAATTGTAAGGACAAACTTTTGATAGTTTTTATATTGGGCTACCTCTTCCGGGAGGTGAGGTCGTGGTCCTACCATGCTTAGGTCACCGGTTAAGACATTCCAGAGTTGCGGGAGCTCGTCTATGGAATAGCGACGGATGAATCTGCCTACTCTGGTAACGCGAGGATCATTTTTGATTTTCACCAGGGGCCCATCTTTGCGAGTGTTTTTTTGGGATAGTTTGGTGTATCTTAGATGGTCTGTTTTTGGATGCATGGAACGGAATTTGTAGAAGCGGAAAGGCTTCCCTTTGTGCCCGATGCGCTTTGCCGGAGAGCCGTCGTCCAGACGGGAAAAAAGTATCGGCCCTTTTGAGTCTATTTTGATGGCAATTGCAGTGATAAGTAAAATTGGCGAAAGAATTATCATGGCAAGGCTTGCTCCGATTATATCCATAATTCTTTTTGAGACTCTGCCCCAGCCATCTAAAGGGGTTGGTTTTAGATTGATAATGGGAATGCCGCTGATGGTGTTGACCTCTATGTTGGTTCGGCGCATCTCAATCAAATCGGGGATAAAGCGGTAGTTTATGTGATGCAGATCACATATCTCCAGTATGTCGACCGATTGGCTTTCGGTAATATCCGAGCGGGTTTGTATGATCTCATCAATTCTTTCTTTTTTGACTATGTTTTTAAGTTCGGTAGTATTGCCGATTATTCCTATTATTTTGTAGTTTGGGTTTTTGCATAAGTTTGTTTTGATATCTTCGGTTATTTTGTTATTGCCGATAAAAATCAGGTGGCGTTGTCCGATACCAAGCTTTAATAGTTGCAGCTGGATGATGCGAATCAGACCACGGACGGATATAAGTAATCCGAAGGTTAACCCCCAGCTATAGAGGGTTGCCAGGCGTGAGAAGGGGAAAGTTCTGGTGAAGAAGAAGTAGGTGATCATGGCCATGGCCCAGATGCCTCCAAAAATTAAGATTTTTCGGGCTTCTTTACGGAAATCGATAGTGGTTTTTAAAGCGTACATTTTGCCGATGGCAAAAATGATCACCAGGGCAATTGCCGCTATGATGCTGAAATTCAAGTATTCTTTAACCGTGGGGAGAACGCTGTAGTCTATGGGTTTGGCGATGCCGTTAATCGGCTCGGTAATCAGTCTTAGCTGATAGGCGGCCAAAAAGGCCAAAATTGTAGTAATTAGATCTAGCGGAACTTTGATTATGCCGAAAAATATTTCGGATTTTTTCATATTTTTGTTTACTTCCAGGTGAAGCTATTGTGCAATTAAAGTGTGTTTTTTTCAATGGGAGTTGTTTTAACTGCTCTTAAACAGCCGTCATAAGCCGAGTTTTGTTTCCGGTTAGCCGGATGTGATCATCTATCTCGCCCAATTGCTCGGGTCTAGCGGTGAGAAAGTTTAATGGCATTTGGGAGCCAAAAAACCTTTCCATCTCACCTTGCACCTCACAGGGTTTACCACTCGTCCGTGGACAGTTGCAAGGCAACTGTTATTTTGACGACCCCGCCTGAAGCGGGCTTTTCACCTTTGGTAAGTATCACTACTTACTAGTATAGTCTCTGTGGCACTTTCCCTCCCGGACGGTTTTTACCGCGCCCGGTGGCTCGCTGTTAGCGGCTGCGATTTCCCATGGTGCTCGGACTTTCCTCCAGGCATTATCTGCCTGGCGATCACTCTGGTTGTTTAAGAGCAGGCATGATTATACTATTTATGGGCATTTTTGCAATTGCTAGTTGCTTGAAAATTGTTTTTGTTTCGGGGACAATTGTTTTGGTTACCTCATAACTCATTTTTTCTAATAAATTAAACTATGCAAACTTTTTTAAAAACATCTGCAAGAAAGGCTTTTGTGGCAATGGCTACAGTGTCGGCTCTGTTTTTGTTTCTTTTTAGTAACGTTGCCTCCGCTGTTGTGGCTGAAGAGGTTTTGACAGTTACAATAAATCCGGGTCAGCCCTTTGAAGGACTTAATTTTACCATTGATGTTGAAGCTGATAATGGAATTGCTTTTGATTTGCCGGCCCTGGAGTTTCCGGGATTTCCGGAGAATCCTACACCTGAGGATGTTGAAGCAGTCATAGCTTTCCAGGCGGCGCTTATTGATTCTGTGGAGAACGACGGTAAGCAATGGGTATCGTACGATATTTATAAAGAAGTTGGTGATGTGGACATTAGTGTTTATGGAAAAAAGTTTTTGTTAGCGGGTGATTCTGATGTGATTGTGTCTGATGATGAGTTACAGATACGTGTTCCTGTTTTGGATATGGATGAACCGTTGCTGGCCGGGAATTACAGCCTTGTTGTTATCAGGTCTCATTATGTTGATGGTCAGCCTACTTTTGGGGAAGCTAGATTAGATTTTTCAATTAGCCCGTTGTTTTTTGATTTTATGATTACTCCGATAATCGATCCTAGCATTTTTGTCTTGCCCGGTGATTTTTGGAATGATTTTAATGATGATGCCGATCCGGAGCTTATTGCCCCAACATCTTTGTCTTTAGTCCCGGAAATAGCGTATCCAAATATGGATGTTGTTGTTACGGTGTTGGATCAGAATGGAATGCCTATTGATTTGCCGGAACTTTGGTATGTTGATGTTTGGCCGATAGCTTTGCCGTGGTCTCAGGAAAATGTAGTTTTATCCACTGATGTGGGAATTAATGGTGTAGATTTGGCGGATGGGGATGGTACTTTTATTTTTAAGGCCCCGGCGGTAGGTGAGTATAATGTCGGATTGTATGATGCAACCGAAATTCCAGGCAATGTTGTTTCTACACAGCAGTTAACAGTAAAAGTAACTCCAAATGTTCCAATTCCAGCTTTTGAATTGAATCCAGATCTTTTTGATGCGATTGATTTAGCTGGATTGTTAGATGATTTTCAATTACCTGATGGTTTGCTAGATCCGGATGGGGAGAATGGAGAGGTGGAAGTGGAAGGGGATGGAAACGGTGGAGGTGTCGTTGATGACGATGATGTGGCTATCGGTGATGGTGATGGATTGAGATGTACCGATGTGGAGGAGGATTATTGGGCGTTTGAAATCATTAATAACTTATTGGATGACAATCTTTACCCGGTCGTTATGGATGGACTCGAGGTTAACTGTAGGCCTTTGACAGCGGTGAAGCGTAAAGAGTTTACCGCTTGGTTATTGGCCGCTTACAATCCTGAGGCTGTTGCAAACATTGATGAAGTTGATGTAAGTGAAAATCCCTTTAGTGATCTGTCGGAAGATGATCCGTATGCTCCTTACGTTATAAAGGCGAAGGAGTTGGGAATTATTGATGGTTATGGTGATGGCACTTTTAAACCGGATGCCCAAATCAACCGAGTTGAGGTTTTGAAGATTCTATTACATGCTTCCGGCCTGTTTGATGCCGATGTGGAAGGTAGAATTGATATTTTGGTCGAGCTAAATCCCGAGGCTGCGCCAAAGGCCAAGTTTAGCGACACTGCTAGCGAGGAGGCTTGGTACTACTACTACTTATATTACGCTGTAGCTAACGACATAATTGTGGGGTACGACGATGGTACCGCAAAGCCGGAGCAGGGAGTTATCTTCTCTGAAGCCGCTAAAATTCTCTACCTGACCGAGATGATGCAGCATCAACAAGTGGATGATTTTTCTGGTAATCTTTGATTAACTTTAATGAGCTTGTTCTAGATTAAAAGACTATGAACAAGCTCATTTATTTTTTCTCCCTTCTTTTCTAAAGTTGCCAGAATTTTTTCACAGGCCGAGTTTGCCTCTTTAACAAATTTTTTGTCCCCGATCTCTTTAATATTGATATAGACATTGAGAATAGCTCCTTTTATTGCGGCTTCCGTCATGTAGAGGGCAACGCCGCAGTCGGAGATGGCATTTTTGTTGCCATTTTCGGCGATGGGTTTGATTAGATCTAAAAGTTTGAGGGCGGTTTCGGCGGTTTTGAGAGGGGCTGCCGCAGCTTCTTTTAAAGTTTTTTGGATAGCGGTTTTCCTCTTTTTTTCATCTTCAACTTTGAAAGCTTGGCCAACTTTGTTGTAAGCTTCGGCATCTTCTTTTATCAGTAAATATAGTTCTTGTCTTAATTGCTCGGTCTTTTTGAGGAGTTTTGCCGCTTGATCGTGAAATTTGGAATATTTCTTGCTGGCGATGGTTAAGTTGGCCACCATGGAAGTTAGTGCCGCAGCTAAGCTGCCGGCCAAGGCGGCTACCGATCCGCCACCGGGGACCGGTTTTTTGGAGGCGGTTTGGTCCAGAAAATCATCAAGGTAATCGCGACTTTTTTCCATCTTTTTTTGCAAGCGTTGTTCTAGAATCTGCTTGTTTTTGAAGTCGTTAATCTGTAGATAGTATTTTGCTGCTTCAATTAGGGCTTTTTGAGGAATTAGGCCTATGACTTCGCTTTCCTGTATGCCAACTCCATAGCGTCCGGCTTCACGTTTAATGGCTTCAAAAACATGATGAACCGTACTTTCTTTGTAATTGGTAAGGTTCATGGAAACTTGAACTATACCTTTGTCTTCCAGCTCGAAACCAAGCGCTTTGACGTATTTGAAGCCGCCGGTTTGAAAACGCACCGTTTTTGCAATGGCTTGAGCGATTTTCAGATTGTCGGTGGCCAGATTCACATTGTAGGCCACCAACGGTTCACGAACTCCCACAGCGGTTGCCCCGGCTTTGCCGAC
Source organism: uncultured Candidatus Peribacteria bacterium (assembly GCA_964383675.1). Lineage (GTDB taxonomy): Bacteria > Patescibacteriota > Gracilibacteria > UBA1369 > LOWO2-01-FULL-3 > CAYLHX01. Next base: position 10,857 of record CAYLHX010000002.1, read on the forward strand.
TTTCGTTGGTCCAAAATCAGGTTTTCTGTCGGGATTTTTGGCTATTTCTTTTTTGATAGCTTCGTACTGACCTTTGCGCACGGTAGCCAGGTTTTCTCTTTCAGGCCTTTTGGCGGCTTTTTCGTAAAGATAAACCGGAATTTTGAGTTCTTTGGCGATTCTGGCGCCCAGTTTTTCGGCCATAGGGATGCAGTCTGCCACTTTCAGTCCTTTCAAAGGTACAAGTGGGACTACGTCGGTGGCACCCATGCGAGGGTGTTCACCTTTGTGTTTATCCAGGTCAATTAGTTCCGAAGCTGTTTTGACGGCCTGGAAAGCCGCTTCCAGTACCGCTTCAGGTTCTCCAGCAAAAGTTACTACCGAGCGGTTGTGATCCTTATCGCTTTCTTGGTCTAATAAAAACACACCGGGTATAGCTTCAATGGCGGCTATTATGGTTTCTATTTTTTTCTGATCTCTGCCTTCACTAAAATTGGGAATACATTCTATTATTTTTTTCATAATTTTTGTGTTAAAGTTGTTCCGGCTTTTTTAAAATATATGGAAACCTTAAAGTTAAGCGGAACAAGTCTCACTTTAGAGAATATTGAGGAAGTTGCAAGATATTTTCGAGTTGTAGAACTTTCTGAAGAGGCTAAGGAGAGCGTTATTAAGTCGCGAGCAATCGTGGAAAAGAAAACGAGGAGTGATAATATTTATTACGGTATTAACACCGGTTTTGGTGATCTTTGTAATGTGAAGATTTCCGATAAAGATCTGGAAAAGCTGCAGGAAAATCTGATTAAGAGCCATGCGGTGGGAGTGGGGAATCCGCTTTCCGAGGAAGTTGTGCGGGCGGTGATGCTTATTAGAGTTAATAGTTTGATCAAGGGAAGTTCCGGAATTCGTCTGGAGGTCGTGGAGCTTTTGGTGGAGTTTTTAAATAAAAGAATTCATCCGTGCATTCCATCACAAGGTTCGGTTGGAGCCAGTGGAGATCTGGCGCCTTTGGCTCACATGTCCTTACCATTGATTGGTGAGGGTGAGGTGATTTATGAAGGTGAAAAACATTCTGCGGACGAAGTTTTACAAAAAGTGGGACTGAAAGCTTTGGAATTGCAATCCAAGGAAGGCTTGGCTTTAATTAACGGAACCGCCGTGATGTGTGGAGTGGGAGCTTTGGCGCTTTTGGATGCCGAGCGTTTGGTGAGAATGGCCGCCATATCCGGATCTATGAGCCTGGAAGCCTTGAAGGGGGTTGATGCTTTTTTGAGGTCGGAAGTTCACCAGATGCGTCCCCATGAAGGTCAAATTGCTGCGGCTTCAAATATGAGGAGATTGATTGAGGGTAGTGGAATATTGGCAGCTTACCGAGATTCGGGGAAGGTTCAGGATGCCTACAGTATTCGTTGTATACCGCAAGTTCATGGTGCAACCAGAGATACTTTGACGCATGTACGCAAAGTTTTGGAGATCGAGGTAAACTCTGTGACCGATAACCCTTTAATAGATCCAGTTACTGAAGATATTATCTCTGCCGGTAACTTTCACGGACAGCCTATTGCTTTTGTGATGGATTTTTTGTGTATCGCAATTGCGGAGATTGCCAATATAGCCGAGTCCAGGGTCTCCAGGTTGATTAATTCTCGTTATTCCGACTTGCCGCCCTTTTTGGTGGAGGACAGCGGTCTTAATTCCGGTTTCATGGTGGCGCAATATACCATTGCCGCTTTGGTTTCCGAGAATAAAGTTTTATGTCACCCTGCCAGCGTGGATTCTATTCCCACCTGTGCGGGACAAGAGGATCACGTGAGCATGGGGACTATAGCGGCGCGTAAATCCGCTGAAGTGATTAAAAATGTAACCAATGTTATTGCAATCGAGTTTTTAGCGGCCTCTCAGGGACTTGATTTTCTGGCACCGTTGAAGAGTAGTTTGCCTCTTCAGGCGGTTCATAATTTGATTAGAAGCGAGGTGCCGAAACTTACCGAAGACAGAAGAATGGATTTGGATGTTCAAAATGTGGTTAAAATGATGAAGGAACTCAAAATTATTGCAGCTGTTGAAAATGTTATTGGAGCCTTGGAATAATCTTTCCGTGCAAAGTAAATAAAAATATACATGAACAAGAAAAGACCACTTTATTTAAATGAGAAACCGAAAGGATTAATTAAGGCCCAGACTGGTGCTAAAATGCGTTGTAAGAGTTGGGAAAGTGAGGCGGCGCTGAGGATGTTGGAGAACAATCTGGATCCGCGAGTGGCTCTTATTCCCGATGAATTGATCGTCTATGGCGGTACCGGCCGCGCCGCCCGCAACTGGCGCGAATATAACACTATCGTTAAAACCTTAAAATCCCTTAAGCCCGATGAAACAATGCTTGTTCAATCGGGAAAAGCGGTTGGTGTTTTGCAAACATTTGAGCATGCTCCGCGAGTGCTTATCGCTAACTCCAATATTGTTCCCGCCTGGAGTACTCAAGAAAATTTTGACCACTATGATCAGTTGGGTCTGACAATGTATGGTCAGATGACTGCCGGTAGCTGGATTTATATCGGTACTCAGGGAATTTTGCAGGGAACTTACGAAACCTTTGCCGCTTTGGCTGATCAATATTTTGGTGGTAGCTTGAAGGGGCGCTGGGTGGTTACCGGTGGGCTGGGCGGTATGAGTGGTGCACAGCCACACTCTGTTACCATGAACGAAGGTGTGATTTTGAATATTGAGGCCATTGCCGAAAGAGTTAAACAAAAAGTGGAGGAGGGATATTTGGATAAGATGGTGGACAATTTGGATGAGGCTCTGAGTCTGGTGTATGAGGCGGTGAAAAATAACAAGCCGCTTTCAGTGGGTTTGGTTGGCAACACGGCCACGGTTTTGGCTGAACTGGTCAAACGTAAGGCAATTCCGGATATTGTGACCGATCAGACATCCGCCCATGATCTTATGAGTTACTGGCCCGAGGGAGATATTGAAGAGATGAAGAAATTGCAGTCGAAAGATCCTGTAGATTTCAGGAAGAGAGCACTGAAGGCTATTGTGAAACACACTCAGGCTATTTTGGACATGCAAAAGAAGGGGGCTATTGCTTTCGATTATGGTAACAATCTGCGCGGCCAAGCCGAAAAAGGTGGTTTGACTGTGCGTGATAAAAAGGGCGAATTTTTGTATCCGGGGTTTGTGCCGGCTTATATCAGGCCTTTGTTTTGTCAGGGTAAGGGGCCGTTTAGGTGGGCAGCGCTTTCCGGTGATCCCCGGGATATTCTCGTGATCGATGAAGCGCTGCTGAAAACTTTTCCAAAAGACAAAGCACTGAAGCGTTGGATTACTTTGGCTCAAAAAATGGTGCCATTTATCGGTTTGCCAACAAGAGTTTGTTGGCTTGGTTATGGAGAGCGAGCTAAATTTGGTTTGATTATCAATGATTTGGTTAAGAAGGGTAAGGTAAGGGGGCCCATTGTAATTGGTCGCGATCATTTGGATTGCGGCAGTGTTGCCTCACCAAATCGTGAGACCGAAGGCATGAAGGACGGTTCCGATGCCATTGCCGACTGGCCATTCTTAAATGCCATGGCCAATATCGCCTCCGGAGCAGATTGGGTATCGATCCACAATGGTGGGGGAGTTGGTATTGGTAATTCAACTCATGCGGGAATGGTCGTGGTAGCTACAGGCACCAAGGAAAAAGCGGAAAGGTTGGAAAGAGTGCTTACCACAGATCCCGCCCTTGGAGTGATGCGTCATGCTGATGCCGGTTATGAGCTGGCTGTTAAAGTTGCCAAGCAGAAGGGAGTGAAAATTCCGGGCTTGTAACTTGTGGGCCTTGTTCTAATTGGTTATATTGGTTTTGTGGCAAATCAATTGTTGATAAAAAACTGTGGACAGCTTTTGACCATGAAGGGTCAGGCTCCGAAGATTGGCAAAAACATGTCAAATTTGGGTCTTCAAAAAGACGCTTTTGTATTTTGTGAAGATGGTTTTATCAGCAAGGTTGGTAAGATGAAGGACCTTGCCAGATTTTTGAGGGCGAGGAAGATAACTCGTGTTAAAGAACTTGATGCACAGGGGAAAGTTGTGATGCCTGGTTTGATTGATTGTCACACCCATTTGGTTTTCGCCGGTTCAAGGGCCGCTGAATTCAAAATGAAGTTGGAAGGGAAAAGTTATCTGGAGATTTTGGCTGCCGGTGGGGGAATTTTGAGTACAGTGAAGGCTACGCGCAAGGCCGGTAAACGTGAGCTTTTGGGAAAAGCCGTTCAACACCTTGAAGAGATGCTTAAAATGGGAGTTACAACCGTTGAAATAAAGAGCGGTTACGGCTTGGACAAAAAGACTGAGCTGAAAATTTTTGCGGTGGTGGAGGAGTTGAAGAAATTAACGTCAAAGGGCGGACAGCATATTGTGGGTACTTTTTTAGGCGCGCATACCGTTCCCCCGGAATACAAAGGACGAAGCGATGAATATTTGGAGTATTTAGTTGAAGAAGTTTTGCCGGAAGTGAGGGGTAAGGCTGATTTTGTGGATATTTTCTGTGAGAAAAAGGCTTTCAGCGTAAGACAGTCGAGGAAATATCTTGAAAAAGCTCGGGAGCTTGGGTTTGGTTTGAAGATTCACTCCGAGCAAATCAATCGGCTGGGCGGTTCAAAATTGGCGGCGAAACTTGGAGCCACCAGCATGGATCACTGCGATCAATTGAAAAAGCGTGATATAAGAAAGATTGTTAAATTGTCCAAGGGGAAGACTATTGCGGTCTTATTGCCTTTGGTCCCATTATATTTGCGTGAAGAAAAATATGCCGACGGACGTTATATGATTGATGCCGGATTACCGGTAGCGGTTTCTACGGACTTCAACCCGGGTTCAGCCCCCTCCAAAAATCTCTTTCTGGCGATGACTTTTGCTTGTCTTAAGATGGGCCTTACTCCCGAGGAGTCTTTGTCTGCCGTAACCATTAATGCCGCTTGCGCTTTAGGGCTTCAAGAGGAGATTGGGAGTGTTGTAGCGGGCAAAAGAGCTGACTTGGTGATCATGAGGACCGATGATTATAGAGACCTTCCTTACTGGATGGGCGAAAACCTTGTTTCTCAGGTGGTTTTGGGTGGAAGTGTTAAGAGGTTATAAAAGATTATTGACAGCATTGGCTTTATGTGTCAAAGTTCTTCCCATTTTTAACATTCAATAATGGCTTTAGGAAAGGGAAGAGTACCGGATAATTTTTACGGGGTACCTAACGATAGAGATTCTATTGTTCAAAGTGGTGAAAATCTGTTTTGGGGTTTTGAGCCCGATTTGGTGAGGTCTGTTGTGGGAAATCAAGCTAGAGCTGTAGATGATTTGTCTGCAATTGATGGGGTTAAGGAGGTTTTTGTTGGAATGCAGGCTGATCCCGCTAGGTCTAGATCGGTTTTTGTGGCCAATGAACATGAAAGAGCTTTGTTGGCCAGGGGGCAAATGTTGCCTTTGGGGTTTGAAGATACGGTTTTTCCTAGAACGGAAGGAGTGAAGAGTGACGCCGCTGCCAATATTTTGATGGATCCAACTGTTAGAGTCGCTGGCGTAAATACGGCCTGGACCGATGATGCCGTGAGAAGATGGTTGGATACGGCTATAAATAATCGTCCCAATAAGGGAAGAGTTGGAATTATTGGTTTGGGAAATATTGGTCAGAATACGTTGAATGCGCTTATTACCAATAGTGCTTATTTGGCTCAACATGGAGTAAAATCGCCATTGCGGACGGTAAACGTTTTTCATGATCCTCATCCGGAATATAGAGCACGTGTTTTGGAGGCTCGCCACATAAACAATCAGGCAAGAGTTAAGATTAATACCTTTGAGGAATCTGAAATCGATGATTTTTATAGTAATACCGATATAGTGCTCTTCATTGTTTCCAAAGGAATACCGCCGGTGGAGATAGTTGATCCGTTAATTGATGTTCGAATGCTGCAGTTCAATTCGAATTTGAATGAGCTTAGAAGATATATCAACAATGCGGAAAGAGCCGGTTTTAGAGGTACTTTTGTGGTGGTGTCGGATCCGCCGGAGCATTTGGCAACCGCTATTCATTATGAGATGGCGGAAAGGTTGGCTTCCGGTGTGGCTACTAATGGTTTGATTGGGAATCACCAAGTAGTCGCCGAGGCCGGTATGATAAACTATGCGAGGGCGGAGCACACTATGGCTGGATTGGATGAACAGAGAGCTATGGATGGTGCTATGTTGCAAGACTTTCGTAGTCATGGCTATGTTTTTGGCCCCCACGGCAGAGGTTTATTGGTTGCCAACGATGTGAGGCCGGGAAGATTTGATTCTAATTTGTCAGCAGTAGCTTCTGTGCGAACAGGAAATTCAAATTTTGAAGTTAGAGCGCTTGGAAAATTACCTTTTACCGCTCCGGGTATGGATCAGGCCTTAGCGGTCGGTAGAATGCTTGACGGTAAAGATTTGCCTATTTCGGTCGGTCTATATGGAGTTGTCTCAGGTTTAAGGGCTAGGTTGCATGATCTTGGGGCGTTTGAAATTAGAGCTTTTCCGGATGTGGATCCGCGATTGGTTGTGGCGGCGAAAGATTCTTATAATTTAATCGATTCCACGACAGCGGTCGCGGCCGGGATAGATGGTACTCGTAACCCTATGCCCCTTAGACCTACGGCTTTCTGGGCCAATGGAGTAATAACCGGTGACGCATTGTTGACTCGCATTGAACCGATGTGTTCCGGAAGAGATATAATGAACTGGAACGCAAACATTGTTGCAAAGCACCATTTTGCTAACAGGCAGGGAAGGATTTATCTTCCCGAAGACGATGAGGATGTAAAAGCATTGGTAGATGATACAATGGCGGTTTTGGGAGATGAACGTTCTTATAAGGTTTTAACCGAAGATGATGGTACGAGAGGGGAGAAGCCTAATGAAGATTTGATTCATACAAATCGTCTGGTTAATGGTGTGGGCGTTGTAAATGTGAAAAAAATTCGTAATCCTAAACAGTTTAATCTGGAAATGTATCGAACAAGATTTCAGATATTTTTGCAGGTTGATGTCGAGGTTGATAACGTGTCGGCAATTGATTTGGTAAAGAAGCTAAAGGCTGAAGGTGGTATGGTTTTAGGATTCACTCCCAGAACTCATTCGTCATCACCGGTTTTGCACTTTGGCTTTATCGGCGATCGTGTTGGTATTGATCGGGAATCGCCAACTTTGCCGCTTCGCAGTACTTTGACCGGTTTTGAGAAGGCCGCTAAGCATTTGGAGCATTGGAGAGTGCTTTTTGATCAAATAAAGGAAAAGGTCGCCGAGGGATTTGGTCTTGCTGTTGGTCATAGAGGGGCTGCGCGTCGTATCGCCCCTGATTTTAGAGATCAGGTAATTGTGGAAAGTAAGCGTGAAGTTAGGAAGGATTCTGTACTTAAAGCTGTTTTGCCGGATAAGGCTCAGTATGATTTGGTTCCTAGTATGTATGAACACATCTCTTATGTAATTGAAGCGGTGGAAAACTTGGTGGCTATTTTGGGAGTGGAGAGTGAAGTTGATGAGACTGTCATTAGAAGAATGGCTGCTTTGCATGATTTGGGTAAGGCTGTTTATTTGCGACTGAATCATTATTATCAGGCAATGAAATTACAGAGTAAGTGCTGTGCTGGTGATGAAGTTAGGGCACTTGATCCGGACGAAATAGGGAAACCGTCAACGCATTGGAAATATGGTTTGTTTATTGAGGATCTGCGTAAAGGGAATAAGATTGAATTGCCTGAAGAGTTGCGGGAATTTGCAGACTTTTTGAATCCGGAAACCGGGGAGATTGCCAAAGATACTGAAATTTCCAAAAGAATTCTGGCAAAATCGAATTTGCAGGAAAAGCAGCCGGAGTTAAATGCCGCTTTAATGAGATTTTATGATTTGGATACCACTTTTGACCCTCAGGATTTATATGCTTTGATTGTTGAATTAGCCGACAACTTAAGCGACTATGGCAGACTTAATGATTTGAACGATATCTTGAAATATCTTGGCTACAAGGAAGCCTATGCCTTGAAGAGATATGGCCAAAGTGAGGAGGCACGTCTAAATATCGAACTTAAATTTGCCAACTTGCGTACTGCTACAATTCAATTATATGAAAGGAATGGTAAGAACCATGCCTAAGACTATTCTACAAATATTCCTTCTTCCCCATTCTTGCAGGGAGCGCTGTTTTCTGTGATTAGTGCGATGATTTCGGCATCTTGTTCATATTTTTGCAGGATGGCAATCATACCCTCGTTGTTGTCAACCGGTAGTCCGTGTTTGGCATAAGTTTCATTTATTTTTTGGCTGATTTCTTCAGAATTTTCCAAAAGCGCGGGATTTTTTAGTAGCTCACAAGTGAACTCAATGTTGGCGTTTATGAAACCGGGGCGATATTTTGTTTCGATGTCTGCTTCGGCGATAGGGGAGTCGTTACGCTCGGAAGCTGTTGAACTTTCTGTATCTTCCTCTTCCGTGAGATTTTCTGTGTTTTCAGTGGAATCATCATCTGTTTTTGTTCGTACTTCGCAGCTTTTAAAAATGAATATTCCGGCGAGCGCCAGGATTAGAATTATCACAAATATCATGAGGACTTTTTTCATGTTTTTATTGTGCAGAATTTTTGAGTGCTGGGCAAATAAAAAGTTCTCCTTTGAGGAGAACTTTTTTGAACCATGTCTTTAAGTCTAATCATTACTTTGTCTTTTTGCTTCTTAGTTTTTCATATTCTCTTTGGAAAAATCTTACCGCGTTAAGACACTCTTTCGCTTTTTGATTGTCGGGTTCAACTTGTAGGGTTTTTTTGAATAGATTGGCAGACTTGTCAAAATCTTTTTCGTTTAAATAACAAACACCAAGGTCATTTAGAATTAATGGATCGTTTGGTGCCAGAAACAGAGATCTTTCCAATAGAATTATTCCTCTCTTTGGCTGACCGAAGTGATACATGCTCCAACCAAGACATCTTAATATTTCCGGATGATTTGGATAAACTTTGTCGGCTTTTTCCAGAAGTTCAACGGAAAGTTTCCAGCTACCGGTGCAAGAATAAACAAAACCTAAAAGGTAGTTGGCGTTGGCACTGTCTTTGTTGATCTTTATTGCCTGCTTTAGAGCCTTTTCGGCTTTGTCATACTTTCGTAGACTTAAATAGTTGTCGCCTATTTCTTCATAGGCTTCCTGGCAGCTCAAGTCCGAAGCTAAGATCTTTTCACAAAGTCTAATAGCCTCGAGGTGTTTTCCCTCATTCTTTTTTTTGTCTGCCTCCTCAATCAGAGGGTGAACTTGGTATTCTGACATGGTTTTGTTTTTTATTTTTATTTTGGATTTTTGGTACGTCTGTACTCGACGTATTGGGTCATTATATCTGAAATCTTATTTTAAATCAAGATTCCGAATGTAATGTTTTAAATCCTTGCTTAGTTCTTGGTGCTGCAAGCCGAAGTGAATTACCGCTTTTAGATAATCCAGTTTGTTGCCGGTGTCGAAGCGTGTACCTTTTATTTCGCAGCCAAAAATTGGTGCTGAATCCAGATAATCGATCATTCCATCGATCAGGCGCAACTCCTTGTCTTTGGTTTTTGAACTTGCTTTACTGAGGGTTTTTAGTAGCTCGGGAGTGATAATATATTTTCCGGTTAGAGCAAGATTTCCGGGAGCTTTGTTTGGTTTTGGCTTTTCAACCAGTTTGCTGACAATCTGATTTTTATCCATTTTGGCGATACCATATTTTTCGGTTTCGTTTTTTGGAATACTGGCCAGCGAGACGACAGGCCCTTTATGTTTTTCATAAACTTCAATCATCTGTTTTAACGGTGGAACCTTGCTATCCCAAATATCATCACCGAAAAGTACGGCGAAGGGTTCGTCCTTCACAAGTTCCTGAGCGCAGAGAATGGCGTCGCCGTCACCTTTAGGGAAGGGTTGTCGAACGTATATGAACTTAGCCAGCTTTTCTATTCGTTCAACCATTTTGAGAGCCTGGGTCTGCTTTTTCGCTTTTAGATGCGCGTGTAGTTCGAAGGAGTGGTCGAAATAGTCTTCGATAGATCTCTTGCCACGACCGGTTATAATTATGATCTCTTTGATGCCGCTGGCTACCGCCTCTTCCACCAGATATTGAATACAGGGTTTGTCTACAATCGGCAGCATTTCTTTGGGCTGTGATTTTGTGGCAGGCAAAAAACGTGTTCCCAAACCGGCTGCCGGAATTATGGCCTTCTTAATTTTCATGCTTTGATCTTGATTATCTGCGTGCGTTCTTTTTTATTTTTGGCGATGCGAATTTCCAAGATGTTGTCTTCAAAGCTGGCTGATATTTTATTGGTATCGGCTTCAAGCGGTAGGACAATTGAGCGGGAAAAGTTTCCCCAGAAGCACTCCTTGGTGTAGTAATTTTCTTCGGGGACCTCTTCTCTCAGTGTTCTTTGACCTTTTATTACCAATACTTCATCTGTAAGGGAGAGTTGGATATCTTCCTTTTTTACGCCGGCAACCGGAGCCAGAATGACAATTTCACTATCTGTGTAGTAGATATCCAGTGAAAGCTGTCCCACCTCTTTTTTAAGTGGCTCCTTGTCTTCGTGAGGTAGGGGATGAATTTTGATGCTTGAATTATTCATTTTGAAACTGTTTTAAACAGCAACTTTTTTGGGTGTTTTGTTCTTTTTAAAATATTTTTTAAACTCCACGGCATCAAGGGTCTCTTTTTTCATAAGATCCTGGGCGATTTCGTCGATGAGTTTCTTGTTTTTGGTAATTAAATCTTTGGTACGGGTGTACGCTTTATCGATGATTTTCTTAACCAGAGAATCGATCTTAGCGGCGCTTTCTTCAGAATAGTCCCTCACGTGGCCGTAGTTTTTGCCTAGGAAAATCTCATCATTCGGATCACCGAAGATGATCGGTCCCATTTCGCTCATACCGTATCTGGTAACCATGTTTGTGGCTATTTTCTTAGCTTTTTGCAGGTCGTTGGAGGCTCCGGTGGTCATCTCGCCAAAGAAAACTTGTTCGGCGGTGTAGCCGCCAAGTAACGCGCAAAGTTCGTCTTCAAACTTGCTGCGAGAGTGCAGGTGTTTGTCTTCTTCCGGTAGAAACCAGGTGACACCGAGCGCCATTCCGCGCGAAATAATGGATATTTTGTGGACCGGATCGCAGCCTGGTAATAGATGCCCCACTACGGCGTGTCCCACTTCGTGGTAGGCGGTGATCTCCTTTTCTTTTTTGCCAAGTACTTTGGATTTTCGCTCCGGACCCATCAAAACTTTTTCGATGGAAGATTCCAGATGTCTCATGGAAACCTCTTTTTTGTTTTCTTTGGCTGCCGCGATTGCCGCTTCGTTCATCAAGTTCTCGAGATCGGCGCCGGTGAATCCCGGAGTTGATTTGGCGATCTTGTTTAATTCTACGTCTTTGGCCAGCGGTTTATTGCGACCATGAACTTTCAGGATGGATTCACGAGCTTTGAGGTCCGGCATGTCTACCATAACCCGGCGATCGAAACGACCGGGTCTTAATAGTGCCGGATCTAGGATGTCGGGACGGTTGGTGGCGGCGACAACAATAACTGTTGTTCCTTTATCAAAGCCGTCCATTTCTGTAAGGATTTGGTTTAATGTTTGTTCTCTTTCATCGTGACCTCCCCCCATGCCGGCACCACGGTGGCGACCAACTGCATCAATTTCGTCGATAAAGATAATACAGGGAGCGTTGCGTTTTGCTTTATTGAAGAGGTCGCGCACACGGGATGCACCTACACCTACAAACATTTCCACGAATTCCGAACCGGAAATACTGAAGAATGGCACGTCAGCTTCTCCGGCAACTGCTCTGGCCAAGAGGGTTTTTCCTGTACCGGGCGCGCCAACCAGCATTACACCCTTAGGTATCTTGGCTCCGATTTTTTGATATTTTTGCGGTTTCTTTAGGAAGTCGACCACCTCTTCAAGTTCGTTTTTGGCCTCATCGGCTCCGGCCACATCTTCAAAGGTGGTTTTCTGTTTGGTCTTGTCATAAAGTTTTGCCTTGGATTTGCCGAAGGACATGGCCTGATTGTTGCTGGATTGTGCAGATCTCATCATAAAGACGAAAAAGCCGATTATCAGTAGAAAGGGGATAATGCCTATTAGAAGGTCGGTCCAGAAGGCGCTACCTTCGCTATCTTCAACATGAACCGGAAGGGTTGAGATTACGTCATCATCTACGCCGGATTTTTCCAGGACTTCGTATACTGTGGACCCCGGTTCCTTAAAAGTGTGTTGTTTGGTGCCGTCGACCAGTTCCAGGTTTAATTTGTTTCCGCTAATGGATATTTGATGAATTGTGCCGCTGTTAACTTCTTCAATGAATTTATTTAAAGTTATTTCGGTCGAGCTGCTTTGCCCGGGATTGAACATCATGGCAAAAGCGGCTACCAGAAGGGCTATGATCACGATATATAGTAGGGGACTTCTCGGTTGTTTTGGCGTTTGTAGAACAGGCATAAGGTTTTTGTCTTTAATTAAGGTAAGTAAGTGTAATTAATAGTGGACTTTTTCTGAGATTTTTTCAAGCGTATTAAGTGTTTTAATTCTTTTTGAATGTTACAACATTGTTTTTCAAGGAAAAGGCTAGTGGGCCCAGTTTTTTTTCTTTATTACCAACGTTTTTTTCGATTAAATTCAGGATTTCATCTATGTGTATGCTCTCTAAATTTTGGGTGTTACCAACATATTTTTTGTAGATTTCGCGAATAATATTTTTCTGTAGAATTTTTGGGGTTTTTAAAAAATCTTTGGCATTTATTTTGTTTGCGGTATTTTCGTTGTTTTGTAACCATTTTTGAGCTTCTTCGCTTAAGTACTCGTTGGTCTCACGCAGATTTTGGCTGTTTTTGGCCAAAGTTTTAGCCAGGGCGGGATTGATCTTCAGTAGTTCCGGAACCACATTCAGTCTGACGTGATTTCTTTGGTATTGAGTATCTTGATTACTCTCATCTTCCTGATAACTCAGTTTTTTGAATTTGAGGTAGTTTAAGATCTCTGTTTTGGAAATATTGATCAGTGGACGTAGCAGAATTTTACAATCGACGAGCTCTTCTTTTTCTTGCATGCCTTGAAGACCTTGAATGCTAGCCCCTCGAGCCAAATTTAAAATTACGGTTTCCAGGTTGTCATCGGCGTGGTGTGCGGTGATTATATAAGGAGTTTGATATTTTTCCGCCAGTTTCTTGAAAAAATCATATCTTACTTCGCGGCCGGTGGCCTCGATTCCTTGTTTTTTTTCTTCGGACAGTTTTTTGATATCTGCGCTTATGGTTTCGAAGACGGCGTTAGGAATGTTTTCGGTTAACGTCTTTACGAAGATGGCCTCTTTTTTGCTTTCCTGGCGCAGTTTATGATCAACATGTGCCACAATCAGTTTTTTACTGTGTTTTTGGAGAAAGTGTAAGAGGAATATGGAGTCCGGGCCGCCGGAGATGGCGGCGATCGCCGCCATCTCCGGCGGCAACACCTTTCTTAGCACTGCCTGAACCTGTCTCTCGAGTTTTTGAACTTCCTGTTGTTTGATCGGGGTTGTCATTATTTTAACTTTGACTTAGTAAAATTATCTCTTCGAAATTGTCATCGTCCGCCGCTTTATTGGGAATAACTTTAGCGCATTTTGTGCATTTATGGAAAATCATCCAGCCTTTTTTGCCGTTTTGTTCTACGCGAAAAGGTCTCATCAGTTTTTTGCAGTTACTCAATCTGTCTCCGGGGATTTCTTTATCCAAGTGTAGGGAAAATAAGCATTTGCGGCAATGATTGCGGCAACTACCTGGTAATTTCGGGTTATTTTCTCCGCAATTTTCACAGACAAACTCTTCATTTATCACGATGAAGTTTTTCACCAGCCAAATATACCCGTCAAGTGCTTGAATAACAAGTCTAAATGTGGTAGAATATATTGAAATAAAAATAAAAAACCGAAATGAAAAAAACATCATCTTTGCTCATTCTTGGGATTTTGGTTCTAGTGGGAAGCCTCGGTTACGGCGGCTACCAATTTTGGAATAAATCTCGAATTCATCTGGAGGAGAAAACGGTGCAGAGTCGGCTGACTACCTTGGAAGAGGAGGTTGCCGGCTATGAAGAGAGGGATGTGCAAGAGGCTATTAATGCCAAAAAGGCTTTGGATGAGCTGATTGCAAGTAGAATAGTTTGGTCCAAAGTGATTCAAGATGTGGTGAAAACCGTTCCAAAGGATAACGGAAAGCCGATTGTGGAGATTTTGTCGTATTCCGGCTCAAAAAGTAAAGAAATTGTTATGAATATGAAGACCGATCAGGAGGCTGAAACACCTTATTTTGATGTAGCTGATCTTATTGAGGCTTTTGATGATGAGAAGAAGTTCATTGAGAACTTTGTACCCGCCATTGCTGCAGGTACCGATCAGGACGGTCGTGAAATTTTGACTTTTTCATTACAGACCAAACATTTTGAAGAAGATCCTTTAGCCACGATAAATAGTGACAATAATTTGGAGAATTCAATTGAAAGAGATGAAGAAGAGCTGGGTGAAACCATCGGCGAGGTTTTGGAAGAATCAGTATCACGTTAAACATTTAACTTTAAAAGCATGTTGGGACAGGAAAAAAATCAAGACGTATCTTTTAGACAGAGTAGTCGTTTGGGGACTCTGATTGGTGTCTTTCTGATTTTGCTTAGTGTTTTGATCTACGTTTTCGTGACCAGGCCTTTGGCCGCTGAAGTGAGTACTATGCATAGTTCAATTGCTGAGAAAAAGGAAAAAACGATGACTTTGGAAAATGAATTGGCACTTTTGCAAAACGCCGAGTCGGAGCTCGATATAACTTCAGTGGTCAAGCAGCAGCAGGCCACAAAGGCTATTCCTTTGGGCATTAACCAGGACGAGGTGATTAGAGATTTAATCAATATTGCCGACACTTATGATGTTGAACTTAGGTCTTTGAGTTTCGGACAGGGTGGTAGTGATCAGCAAGATGTGAATTCTTTAAGAATAAACTCCAGTTTCCATGGAAGCTATACCGATTTGATAGGGTTTTTACAGGGATTGGAGCAAAATGCCCGTCTTTTAAGAGTTAATACTATCTCGGTTCAGCTGGAAGATTTGGGTATCGGTACTGTACAGCGGGCGATATTTACCTTATCGATGGAAGCATTTTATCAATAGAATATGGAATTTGACGGAATCAAAATAAGTTCGACCAATCAGCCTCAAAAAGATTCTTCCGTTCAGTCGCAGGAGCAGTCTAAGGAAAACAAGAATGAGCAAGAACTGGATCCGATGGACTATATGGTCGATGGCACATCGGCCGATAAAGAAATCTTAAATAAGATTAAGAAGATTCGGGTTCAGGAGGAGAGTGAGGTGGTTTATGGTGTTTATAACAATTCCGAAAAGGGATTTTTTGAGAGAGTGAATGATTTTTTTATTGATCGAACAAAGATTCGTCTCAAGGATAAATCTTATTTTTTTCATATGTTGGCGGTGATGGTGGATGCGGGTATCCCAATTGTGGCTGCCGTGAAGTCCCTGGCTTTCAGAACGGAAAACCTCCATTTTCAGCGAGTATTGCACACGGTTGCTTATAACTGTGAGCATGGTGCCAAGCTTTCGGAATCGATGAGTCGTTTTGAAGAGGTCTTTGATGAGGCTGAAATCGGTATCGTGCGCTCCGGTGAGGAGAGCGGTAAGCTCGATTCGATGCTTTTTAAACTTTCTCAGGAGTTGGATAAAAAACACGATCTCTACATGAAGCTTTGGGGAGCTGCGGTCTATCCGATTGCCGTTTTGTCGGTGTTGATTTTAGTGGCCGTCGGTATGTTGGTTTGGGTCTTCCCGACTTTATTGAATTTGTTGAAAGAGGGGGGCGTAGCCGAGGAGAGTTTACCGTCGTCCACCAAGGTTTTAATCGCTTTTCAAGGAGCTTTGGTGAATTACTGGTGGGGCATTTTAATCGCTGTCTTTGCCCTTTACGGTTTATTCCAGGTTTATGTTAACAGTGACTATGGTGCCACCAGCTGGGATTACAGGAAGTTACGGTTGCCCATAATCGGTACACTTTTAAGAAAGTTATCCGTTTTGCGCTTCGTGGGCAGTGTCGGTCTTTTGATCGACTCCGGTTTGCCTGTAATTAAAGCACTAAAAATTACCGGTGATTCTCTGAAAAACAGACTCTACAAAATGAAGGTTCAGGAGGTTATCGACAGCGTGCGTTCGGGTGGAAAAATTTCGCAAAGTTTAAGTGACAGTGAGTTTTTGTTCCCCCCGGAAGTTGTGCAGATGCTGAATGTAGGTGAAAAATCGGCAAGCCTGGGGCAGGTTTCTTCCAAAGTGGCTGACCAATATCAGCGAGAAATTGATAATAGTCTGAAAAAACTGATGTCGGTTTTCGAGCCGGTGATGATTCTTTTTGTAGGTTTGTTTGTAGCGCTTTTGGCTTTGGCCATCATGGCGCCTATCTTTAACTTAAGCAGCACTGCTGGATTATAATATGTGGGAGAATATAAAAAAAAAAGAGGGGTTTTCCTTGGTGGAGATGATGATTGTGATTGCCATTATCGCGATTTTATCGGTTTTGGCCGTTGGTGGTTATACTTCATATAGAAAAGCGGTTTTGGTGGAGTTAGCCGGTGATGATCTGGTGGCTCAGCTTTATGAATTACGTGAAAAAACCATTCACGGTAATTTTGGGAAAGATCGCTTTGAGGCTATAAGTTCGGTTTTGTTTGAGGATCAGACTTTGGATGATCCGGAAGCCGGCAAGGTGCCGGCCAAATGTTTTGGTCTTTATTTCACCGATGGTAAGATCTATAGATTCAGTCAGGATTTTGATTCGGAAGTTGAGTGGGCTGGGCAAGAGGTGGATGGTGATTGGAAGGAAGTCGGTTGCGGTGAGGTGAGTGCTGTTAATGTTATGCAAGAGCAACTACTTTTGGATGTTACCGTACAGGGAATTACGGAGATTTTAGGCGATGATAGTGAATCTGAGTTAAATAATTTTTACCTGCGTTTTGTGCCACCAACCGGTGCGGTTGAGGCCGGTATTGCGGATGTGCCAAATCAAAATGTATCCGATCAGATTAAAGTTATCCTCCAGTATGGTTTGGAAGAGGAAGAACGTTTCGTGAAAGAGGTGTTGATTGATTTAAATTACGGTAGTGCCAAAGTTAACCAAAATGAAGAAAATGTTTAACAAAGATCTTAAAAATCAGGCCGGATTTACTTTGACCGAAGTTTTGATCGGGATTTTGATTCTGACGGTGGCAATTGTGGCGGCATCCAATCTGCTTAGCACTTTGGTGAAGACCAACCGTACCAATGTTTTGACTTTGCAGGCTTATTATCTGGCCCAGGAAGGTGTTGAGGCGATGCGAAATATTAGAGATACCAATTGGTTGCATAACAGTTCTTTTGTTGGTAGTGAAGGTGGAGTTTATGAAAAACTGCAGACAAACAATTCTTATGCGGTGTATTTGTTGGAACAGGGGTGGGAAAGTTCGGCCTTTAATGAGGCAGATATAAATCAATTGTCCCAATATAAATTTTGGGAGGTGGATTTGGTTTCTCAACTTGCCGGCGACAGTGGTCCGGATGACCCTTATGCGGCCGATTTTGCCTTGGCTCTTACAGAGAATAAATTTTATAGCCATAACGATTTCGTCAGTGATGAGGCTGTTTTTTATCGACATGTCGATATTCTGCCTTATTGCGACGACAGTGAGTTGCCGGATGATCGTTTCAAAGAGGATGATTGTGAGAATTTTATTTTAGTGCGTTCGGTGGTGAACTTTAAAGATGGTCAAAAAGATCGAAGTGTAGAATTGGAAGCTGTACTAAGTAATTGGAAGGGCGGAGCCCTTTAATTGAATCCTATGTTTAAAAAAACTCAACAAAGAGGCTTTACACTGGTGGAACTATTGATTGCAATGACCATATTTATTATGTTCGTGGGAATTTTGCTTAGTTCATACACGTATATTGTGCGCTCTCAGCGTGAAGCCAATGATTATCGTGAACTTTATGCGCAATCACGTCAGATTTTTGATAAGTTGGTTGAAGAGATGCGTGCCGGAATGATTTACTATCCAAGTGATGCGGAAATTAATTCCGATTATCAAAGCGGCAATTCTGAACTTACTTTGGTTAAACTTAACGAGGATGATGGATCTTTCGTAAGCGCGCAGTTTTTGCTTCAAGAGGATAGAGTTAAATTTATTGAAGCCAATGGTGCCGGTGCGCCAACGGTTTACTTTTTGAATTCAGGGTTGGAGAGTGGAGGAGTGGGGGTGAGTGAACTTGTCTTTTATGTTTCTCCGGCGGGAAATCCTTATAGCTCCGGCAATACTTTTTATGATAGCCTGCAGTTTCAGCCTAAGATTACGGTTTTTGCCACTTTTGAGAAGAAGCGTACCGTGGGTGAGGAGAGCTTTGTGATCAATTTACAGACTACTATCTCCAGCAGATTTTATGCGCCGCTGGAATATAACAGTGAAAATCTAATTTTACCGAACGATGTTGAAATTTAATTTATTAGTAAAGGATAAGCGAGGAACAGCCCTGATTGTTTCTTTGATGGTAATGGGCGTATTGATAGCCATTTCTCTGGCACTGTCGGCTCTTATTTTTAGAGAGACTCGACTTACCAAAAATCTGCTTGATTCCGGTCGAGCTTATTACGCGGCAGAATCGGCTATCGAGGAGGCTTTGTATTTTTTGGATAGTGAGCTGCCAGGCTGGGATACGGGTGAAGAAAATGAGTTTGGCAAGCTTAGCAATAAAGCGGTTTTTGAATATGAAGTTAAAAACAAATGTAACTCCTATCCTTGTTTTGACGAAGATGAATTTAATTTGGCCAGCATTCCTTTGCATAAGTTTTACGATGTTCTGGAGTTGAATGAAAACATTACTATTCCTTTGTTTACGGTAAACGAACAGGGTGATATTGTGGCAGTGAAAGACTTTACGGTGGAGTTTTATACGCGCTTTGATCCGGCTCAAGATTTGAATTTGAAGTATACCGATGGTTCTGCGATTGCCGGTTGGGATGTTTTGCGCTGGAAGGTCTTTGGTTTGAATAAAACTGAGAATGGGCTTTTAACCGAATCGATTCATGATTTTACGGCCGTATCTTCCGGTCAAAATATAAATGATGGGCAGGAATTTTCTACCAATGCGGAAAAACCTTCTTGGTTTGGTAGCTTGGATTGTGATTCCGTTGGTTCGGATTTAAGGCAAACTGATGATATACAGTGTATTGGTTATGCGTCAACGGCCTATTTTGACGCCTCGGAGGAACAAAATGTTGGTACCTGTCAGCACAATGAGGCTCGCGACTATTACTACTATGAAAATGGTGAATTTCAGCAAAAAATCCCCTGTTATCCGATTTTGGAGTTCATGCAGAAATATCAGCCGGTTGCCGGAAGTGAGTTTGGCCCTACCGGGCTTAACTATCTGAGTCTAACGAATTTGATGAATCCGACAATGCTCAGCAACGAATCTTACCCTACTCAGCAGGATAAGACGAACGCTTCGCGAATTTTCTATCGCGTAGAAACTTATGATAAGGATACGGTGCGCGAATTTGCCACGATAATTGCCGATGGTTACAGCGGCGATGCCAAACAAAGTATAAAGGTCCGTATCAAGCGCGATTCTTATATGCCGGTCTTCAATTTCTCTTTGTACAGTACCTACAAAGATGAGAATGAGTCGGCCTTCTATGTGGAGGAAAACGATCCTTTAAAGGATTTTCAGTTACCCGAGTAAACAGTTGACGGTTTTTCCGCTTATTGGTAGGCTCTTTTCATGAATAAGTTTTATCTTACAACCGATATCGCTTATGTGAACGCGCCGCCGCATATCGGTCATGCTTTGGAATTTATACAGGCCGATGCCCTGGCTCGTTATCATCGTTTAATCGAAGACGACACTTTTTTCCTTACGGGAACCGATGAGCATGGTGTGAAAATATATGAGACAGCTAAAGAACAGGGGATTACCACCCAGCAGTTGGTTGATAAAAATGCGGAGATTTTTAAATCGCTGGAGGGGTTGCTCAATCTTTCCAATGATGATTTTATTCGAACCACCGATGAAAGACACAAAGCCGGTGCCAAGAAGTTGTGGCAAAAAATGTTTGATGCCGGAGATATTTACAGGGATGTTTACCGCGGAAACTATTGTGTGGGTTGTGAGGCTTTTATTCCGGAAAAAGACCTGGATGAGAATGGTATGTGCCCTAATCATAAGAAAAAGCCTGAGATTTTAGAGGAGGAGAATTATTTCTTTAGACTTTCCAAGTATTCCGAGCGAATCAAGCAGGCTATTGAAAGCGGTGAACTTACAATCTTGCCCACGAGTCGTAAGAATGAGATGCTAAATATTATCGGTGAAGGTCTTCATGATGTCAGTTTTTCCAGGCCGAAGAGTGTTTTGCCTTGGGGAATTGAAGTCCCCAATGATGATACGCAGGTGATGTATGTTTGGTGTGACGCTTTGTCCAATTATATTACCGCACTTGGTTATGCCGAAGAGAGTGAACGTTATCAAAAATATTGGCCGGCGGAGGTTCACTTGATCGGAAAAGATATTTTGCGCTTTCATGCCGGAGTTTGGATCGGAATGCTTATGTCTGCCGGTGAGAAGATCCCCAAAGCCGTTTACGTTCATGGTTTTGTGACCAGTGAGGGCCAGAAGATGAGTAAGAGTTTGGGGAATGTGGTTAATCCTCTTGAATATCGTGAAAAATACGGAGTGGATCCCTTGAGATATTATTTGCTACGCGAGATTCCAACCGCCGATGACGGCGACTTCAGCCATGGACGGTTTGTGGAGATTTACAACAGTGAATTGGCTAATGGGTTGGGGAACCTGGTCAATCGGGTGGTGATGATGACTGAGAAATATTTTGACGGTAAGGCTCCAAAGCCGACTGATGGCACCGGTGTTTTGCCTCAACTGGAGGAGCTTGAGGAGGATTATAAGAAGAATTTTGAACAATTTGATATCAAAAAGGCGGCCGAAAGCTTGCTGTCGGTTGTTAATCTCGGCAACAAGTATATTGATGACACAAAACCTTGGGTGATGGCTAAGGAGGAAGATGCCGGTTTAGGTGCAGTGATTTACAATTTGATTGAGCTGCTGCGCTATATTGTAGTTTTGAGTATTCCTTTCGTGCCAGATACAGCTGATAGAATCGCCCAGCAGATTGGAGTTGATATGGATCAGGTGAGTTTAAATTTGCAGTGGGGAGTTACAAAAGAAGGAACCTTAGTTGGTAAATCTGAGGCCCTTTTTCCAAGGTTGGAAGAGTAATAATTTTAAACTTCAGGGATTGGTTCACTTACCGGTTCTTCGGTGGTTGTTGGTGATGCCGGTGGTGGAGATGCGGAGTCAATTGCGAAGCTGATAAGGAATCTTACTATTGAGTAGGAGAGAATGATTACAAATAGTCCAACTATCGACCAAAGCAGATGTTTTTTTCCCTGTTCAACTTTTTCACTGTCGGCGCCACCGGTCACAAGCTCCCAGCCGCCGAGTCCAATCATAATTACACCGACAGGAGCCGCAAAATACAGCAGTCCGCCGGCAATGATTTGCAGGATGATGATGGCTGCTCCGCCTTCCCGATCATATTTTAAATTAAAGGGTTCGTTGATAGGGCGAAAATCTTGGGGTATGGTTGCCGCTCCTACGGTTTGGATTATAAGTAGGAATAATAGAGCAAATAAGAGCGGTGTTTTGATTTTAGCTAGGATTTTCATCACCAGTGGTTGGTAAGTTTTCAAAAAATTTAAATTGTGCGATGCCGGAAACTACACCGTAGGCCGCTGCCATTATGGCAATACCGATAATAAGATACAGAATGATGTTTTTTGCTTTAGTAAGATCTTCCTCTTTTCCTCGTGAGATCAGATAGTAGATCGCTGCAATGATTATGGCGATCAAAGTTAATAGCATTGACCAAAACAATATGGTTTTTATACCTGTCGCTAGAGCTTCTTCGGCGGTTATGTCTGGCAGGGTTTCGACTGCTTCCAATTCGTTGTTGGGACTGCCAAAGGTAAGCTCATATAGGTCGCTACTATCGGTAAAAGTAGGTAGTAGATGAGTAATATCTGTAGAGGGGGCCGCATTGGTTGTCTGGATCAACAACAATGCAAAAACTGCTATTGTTACCATTAGTGTGCCGATTTTTTTTATCTTTTTAAGCATTTTCAGTTATTTCAGTACTATTATTGTTTTCATCCCCGATAAATTCCAGATTGGTGATGATTCTTACTATTGTGTAGGAAAGTAGGGCTATTATGAATCCCGCAATGCCGTAGATCACTTGTTTCTTGGCGTTTTCGATGTCTTCTTCGTTACCGTAGGAGATGGTAAAGCGAACGCCTCCAACTATGACAAAAACCAGCGATACCGCTCCCACAAATCCAATCAGACTGATGGCGAAACGGGGGAGGATAGTGTTTACCAGAATGTTTCTGGCTCCCCCGGATTTTGTTTGTTCGTCTGCTCCCGGACCCGGTAATGTTTCGGGTTTCTCAATGATTGTCGGCTTAAATTCGTTGTTGGCCAGAGCTGTTCCGGTGATGGTCGGAAGTGTCAGTAGGAGCCCCAGTATTAATGACAAAATTAATTTTTTCATTTTAACGCGTAAAGAATGTTGGGTTTACCGTGTAGAGTATTAGACCGGACAAAAACAGTACGACGATACCGGCAAGTGATTGAACGATTCTGGTTTTGGCATTTTCTACCGCCTGGGAATCACCGCCGGACATTGAAATCTGAATACCGCTGATAATGATTACAATCACGGCTATAAGACCAACCAGACCTGCCGACCAACGAAAAATAGTGCTTAGGTACCCTTCCAATAGCGAAGTGCCGCCTTTACTGATTAAGGCCTGGATTCTGTTGCAACGGTAGATTACGTTGAACTGCTCTATTTCTGGTTTCTCAAGTCCACTATAGACAGTATTGTCGCATCCTCCAGTGGCATTTAGTACTTCACTGATAGTTTTTAATTCGCCGGTAATTTTTTTGTCGCCGGTTCCTGTATATGTTGGGGTGTAGCTAAAGGTGTTACGGTAGCATACGCGACTTTCAAAGTCGTCACCGACCTTTTGAGTTTCGTCGTTAGCAAAGAGCGGTTCTTCAATAAAAGTTACGATTTTATCTTTATCTTTTTCCGGATCAATACATTGATTTCCGCTGGCTTTTGGAAAGGGATTCTCAAAGCCCTCTGGTAGCTTGTCCGGTGTCGGTGTTCCCGCCTCATCCGCAAAAGTTGTGCCACTTAGAATGGCTAAGCTTAGCAGGATATATAGAACTATTTTTACACTGGTGCTTCTCATGATTGTGGTGGGGGTAATTCGCTGGTTATGAACAGTGATTGGATGAAAATCACGATTATGTATGACATAAAGGTGACGATCAGGCCGATTACTGCGTATTTGATTATCTCTTTGGCTTCATCGACTTTTTGCTGATTTCCCTGAGCAAACATAAACATAAAGCCACCAATGATCATAATGATGATGGAAATTGAACCGATTATGCGAGTGAAAAAATTTATAACTCTGATAATGAAACTTAGAATCGGTGATCTGTTTGCATCTTCAAAATAATCGGGAGTTTCGTTGTCCAGAGTTAAAATTTTGTTAACATTGAATTTGGCATCTTTGAGGGGATTGGTGTCGGGTGTGATGTTGGTGGGCGTGCTCTTTGTTGCTTCACTTCCGGGTGGGCCCTCGACGGCAAAAGCAGTGGTTAGACTGCTTGTGATAAAAACAAGGCCGATTATTGTTAATATGATTTTTTTCATCTTATCCTTCAATTTCTTTAGGAATATTTTCCAGTGCTCTTTCTTCGGTAATTAGACCGGCATTAAGCAGGTCGGTTATAGACTTTTTCATCGTCTGCATGCCCTCTTTGGTGGAAGTTTCAATGACGGAATTAATCTGGTGTGTAGCCGATTTTCGGATGATATTGGCGATAGCATTGTTGGCGAACATTATCTCAAAGGCGGCAATGCGCCCTTTTTCGTCTTTGGTTTTAACCAGTGTTTGCCAGAAAACCGCCCTCAAACTTTCAGAGAGCTGTGCACGAACTTGGTTTTGCTGTTCGTGCGGGAAAGAGTCGATGATGCGGTTAATCGAATTGGCACAACCACGGGTGTGGAGAGTCGCAAAGACCAAGTGCCCGGTTTCCGCGGCGGTGATGGCTTGCTGCATAGTTTCAAGGTCACGCATTTCTCCCAGTAGTATGATGTCCGGTGCTTCACGTAGCGAACTGCGTAGGGCTTTTTGGAAGCTGTGGGTATGGGTTCCCACCTCTCTTTGTTGAATTAAACATTGATTGTTTTTGTGGACATACTCGATCGGATCTTCAATGGTTACGATATGTTTTTTCTGATTGCGATTGATCTCGTTGATCATGGCGGCCAGGGTTGTGGTTTTACCGCAGCCGGTAGGACCTGTTACGATCACCAGACCATCTTTGAAACCGGTGGCTTTTTTAAGCTGAGCCGGGAGGTTTAATTCGTCCAGGGATTTGACCGATTCGGGAATAAGGCGCAGCGCCGCTGAAATACCTTTTCTCTGAACAAACATGTTAATTCTGAAACGGGCGATTGTCTCTATATCGATAGAGAAATCCAGATCCAGATTTTGCTCGAAACGTTGTTTTTGAACCGGATTGAGAAATTCCAAAAGGTATTCCTCGGCCATTTTTTTGGTGAGTTCAGGGTGTTCTTCGATAGGTACCAGATCACCGTTAATTCTCAGTATTGGCTTACTTCCTGTTGAGATATAGATATCGGAAGCATTGTACTGAACCGCTGTTCTGAGTATTTTCGATAATTTAATCATTTTGTTTTTTGTTTTCCCTTTATTATAACATTTTTGGCCATTTCGAACAAGAGGCAAATGGCCTATTTGCCATAGTTTGAGGTTCTAATAGAGGCGCTTATCTTGCCAGTTTTTCGTCTGGGGGATTTTCTGTTTCTTCCTCAGCGGAGTTAGAAGGCTCTTCCGTAGCTTCGCTTTCGGAAGTGTCGGTGGAATCTACGTTGTAAATGTCTTTTAGTTCGCTTACCGTCTCTTCCAACTCTTCAATTTCAGCGGAATTGGATTCTTCTTCAGTCTCTTCCGTGGTCTCTTCGGTAGTCTCTTCTGGTGCGCTTTCTTCTTCAGCCGGTTCTTCTGAAGTTTCGGAATTACTTTCTTCTATATTGGTCTCATCTGGGATTTCCGTATTTTCGTTATCTGTTGCCGGTGAATTGAAGAAAAAGAAGTAGGCTAGAGCTCCGAGAATGAGTACCGCAACGATAATTACACCAATGATTAGATATTTTCTGTTCATTGGCGCTTTGTTTTGATCGGTTATCTCGGTTGCGGCTTCGTTAAGTTGTTCTTCAAGCTGTTTGTCCAGCTCGTTATGGTTTGGAGTAGCTTCAGAAGTTAACTCAATTGGATGAGGTTCGGTTGGTTTTTGTTCCGGAGATGGTTGTGGGGTTGACGGTGGGGTGACTGGTGGTGCGACTGGTGCAGCAGGCTCTGCCGGAGTGGCAGGAGGGATTGCGGGCGCTGGCGGTTCCGGAGTGGCTGAGGGGTCCGGTGGTGGTGTGCTTTGTCCACCGTTGCCGGTGTTAAGCGGATGCTGGTCCATAGATACCGGAGTTCCGGGTTGTTGGTATTGCCCGTTTGGCGCAGCTTTATTTGCTGAATCGTCAGTGTTTAATTGAAACACATAGTTGTCATTTGGATTGTTTTCGTCGGCCATTTTAAGAGGTTAGATTATTCCAACTCCATTTCATCATCCTCGGATTTGGGGATGATATGTTCAATTGCTCCCCATTCACTATCCTCAAGTTCCGGAATTACCAAGGTAACTTTATCACCAACTTCTCCTTTAAAATAGGTGACTGAAGCTAAAAGAACTTTATAGGCTTTGCCGCTGGCGATTACCTTATATTGGCCGTCTTCATAAGTAAGAGTTCCAAGAATTCGCTTTCTTTCAGTGGGGCCGATTTGTTTGTAAACAAAAGAGCCATCTGGGGTGATGGTTAATTTAAGCACGTCTCCCGGCACAAGTTTTGATTTGCTGGCATAGTTTGCCGGTACAGGATATTCTTTGCCGCCTTTGTCGGACATTTTTTCGCCGTCAAAAACACCTTCAACTATTGTATCGTCTCCTTCTTTGGTTGTGTCGTCCAGTTCGGCTGCTATTTTAGTATAGACGCTTTTCGAAGAGGATCCGGTGAGCTCATTGATAATCTGCTTGGCCGATCTCAAATTCGATTCAGCTGATTCAAGCATTTCTTTTACCAGGGCAAGTTTGGAAGCTTGTGACATTTTGTTTTTCTTTTAATTTTTTGATGTTGGCATAATTATAGCAAAAAATTGAAGTTTCTACAATTCAGCTATCTTGACTTTTTTCCTTAATTATTGTTTGGAAGAATGCGCGACGGATGATACCGAGGTTGGAGAAAATACGGAAGGTGAAAACTACGGTAGCTGCCAGATAAAGGTCCAGACCCAGTTTTTCTCCCAAGTAGGTAATGCCTATGGCTAAAAGAATATTAAAAATCAGACCGGTTGAAAAAAGGACCGGATCGTAATCTTCCTTGGTGACTTCGGCCTTGATACCGCCGAAAAGCGAGTCTAGGATCCCGACGATGATTACCGCTGTGTATTTGATGTATTCAATTGGAATGGTGTAGCTAGTGTTTAAGCCCACAATTATACCGATCAAAATTCCAACTACTGCCCAAATCATAAAAAGTGCTTTATTTACGTTTGTATATTATCTTATCTCCACTGCCTCCTGCAATTCTAAGATCGATATAGGCCAGAGGATCATTGTAGATGTCCAGTTTTACGATCGCTTTTTTAAGTTTTTTAAGCTGTTCTTCGTAGGGTCTTTGAATATCTATCCAAATGTAAAAATCTTTTTCAGTTAGTAGATGGATTTCGCGAGGTATTTTTCTATAGTCTACCTCTACTACCCTCATTCCGAACTTATCTTCAAAATAACTAACCGTTTCCAGGATGTATTGCAGCTTGGTACCCTCAATAACTGGATTTTCGGTATTGACGGGCTCTTCGGATTTGATGCGAATGTAGGGGAGGCTGGTATTTTCCAGATTTTCTTTGATGGCGTAGCCGATTGAATTGATTATGTAGCTCTTTTTTATATTTTTACTTTCGCTGATAACATTGGCAACCAAAGGATACTCACTGAATTCGATAACAATTTCGTTGGGATAATTTTTACTGGTGGTAACTTGCTCGAGCTCCGGAAAAGCTTCTTTGATTTTGAGATCGAGATCCGTTGGATTGATGAAGAGTAGATTTTGTCCGATTTGATCTGCTATTTTGGCCTTCACCTCTTCTCCCAAACCTTGATTGTCAATATTTTCATCGCTGATGCTTATTCTTTCAATAAGGAAGTATTGGGAAAAAAATATCAGATAGATTACCAAAATAATGGCAAAACCGAACAGGCATAAAATGGTTAGTTTTTTAACCCTGTTTAAGAAAGGATGAGATTTTTTAAGAAGCTTTTTGCCGTATTTCTTCGGTAATTTCTTGGTGTATAGTGGACTTTTACCATAGGAATATCTGTATTTTGGCAGTTTGCTTTTTTTTCTAAACATTTTTGTCTAAGATTGAGCTGACTTAAATATACATAATTATATGGATTTTGAAAGTGCGCTTGAATATTTGGATTCTTTTGTTTCTTTTGAAAATAAAAGCAGTTTTAACTACAGTGAACAGAACTTTGATTTGGGCCGCTTAAAAGCGATCCTTGATGATTTGGATTTGGACTACTCAAAACTCAAATTTATTCATGTCGGAGGTTCGAAGGGCAAAGGGACGACCTGTAATGTGGTGGCACAATATCTAAAAGCTCGCGGTTACTCGACCGGTCTATTTACTTCACCTCATCTTACTTCTGTAACGGAGAGGATTAAGGTTAACGATCAGCCTATTTTGCCGCAGGATTTTGCGGCCCAAATGAGCAGATTAAAAGAGTTTTTTGATAAATCCTCCTGGAAAGTCACCTATTTTGAGCTGCTTTTTATTCTGGCGCTGATGTGTTTTTTTGAAAGAAAGGTGGATTTTGTGGTGCTTGAGGTGGGCTTGGGAGGGCGGTTGGATGCTACGAATATTGTTTTTCCTTTGGTTTCGGCGCTTACATCGGTGGAGAAGGAGCATGCGGCTATCTTGGGCAACAGTATAGAAGCAATTTTGCAGGAGAAATTAGGCATAAGAAAGCCTGAGACACCTTTTGTTATTGGCGAGCAAGGTCAAGAGGTTTATAAATTGATACGGGAAAAAGTGGGGGATGATAACTTGGTGTTTTTTGTTCAAGATTTGTTACCGGGGCAGATGTTTCTGGATGAGATGCCTGTGCTGGACCCGGCGCTTATGGCTAATGCCAAATTGGCGCTTATGATTTTGAAGTTTGTTTTGAAAGATCAAAAATATGGTTTCGACTTGCAGTTGTTTTTAGAGGTTCTTCGGGGTTTTCAGTTGCCCGGGCGCTTTGATGTGCGTGAAAAGGCCGGCAAGACCATTGTTTTGGATGTGGCTCACACTGTTAAAAGTGTGGAAAATTTGTTTTGTGTATTGCGGGAGAAGTTTCCGGAGAGGCAGATAGTTGTCTTGATGTCTATTATGAAAGACAAAGAGGTGGAGGATATTCTTAATTTGATTACCCAAAATGCAAAAAAGGTTGTTTTTGCGACGACTCATCCGGAGAGGAGTGTTTCGGAGATAGATTTTAAGGCAACCGGGACCAAATACTATGCTGACTTCGGCTTTAAGTCGGATTGTGTTGTGGCCTTTGAAGAATTGTTGTTTGAGTTAAAAGAAAATGAGATCCTGCTGGTGCTGTGCTCTCATTTTTTGGTTGGGAAAATTTTGGAAAAGTTCTTTTAATCTTTTGAAACCGGTTTTAAAGCGGCCTTTCTTTCATTGGCTTTTGCTTTGTTTCTTCTTTTCCTTAGTTTGCTTTTTGGGCGTCCTCGTCCCACAAGTCCGTGTTGTTTGCTGGCGTGTTTGTTGGTCATTTTAAATTTGATTAGGTAAGTCGCGCAGAATTATTATAGAAATTGACTTTATTTGCAAGTGCATTCTTCTTTTGAGGGGTAATACTTGTTGCAAATAGTTTTTACGTTACCGCGCACATTCATGTCAATTTCTATGCTGGCCTTCTTGGGTTTTATCGACTCCAGGAAATCCTGAAAGATCACCTCGGTTACTGTTTCATGGAATATTTTCAGGTTCCTGAAGGCGTTGATGTAGAGCTTGAAGGACTTTAGCTCCAAGCACTTTTTGTCCGGAACATAATTTATGGTCACCTTCCCGAAGTCGGGCCAGTCGGAAAAGGGGCAAATTGCCGTGAATTCCGGGCTTGAAATTGAGATCCAGTGTTCACCCGGGCCTTGCTCTTGAAACTTGAAAGATTCCAGAGGGGCTACCTTTTTAAGTTCCGCGCGTATTTTTTCGGCGTTGGTTTCGCTATAATCGCTTCCTTCCTGGTATGACCTGAATGTTGTTGCTTTGGACATCTAGCTTCTGTATTTAAGTGGGTCTTTGATTTTGGCTTCCTTGAAGCCTTTTAATCTTAATTTGCAAGCCGGGCACTTGCCACAGGCCGGGCGCTCTCCTTTATAGCAGGTGTGAGAGTGTTTGAGAAGCTCTAATTGTTGAAGTTCTTGCATGAAATTAACGGTTTCACTTTTGGTGAGCCACATCAATGGTGTGTGAATTTTGAAATCTTCCTCCATAGCTAAATTGAGCGTTTGGTTCAGTGACTTGATGAAATTGTCACGGCAGTCCGGGTAGCCGCTATAATCGGTTTGGCAGACGCCGGTGATAATATCCTTTATTTTTAGCTGTTTGGCGTAGATAGCGGCTACTGAGAGAAAAACCAGGTTTCTACCAGGCACGAAGGTGCTTGGGAGGGAGTTCTTTTTTGTGGTTATTTGAACGGTGCTATCTGTTAGAGCATTCTTGGTCAGCTCTTGAAAGAGTTTGAGCTTTTGGATTTTTAAAGGCACTTTGGTGAGTGAGGCAATTTTTTTAGCTGCGGCAAGTTCTTTTTTGTGTCTTTGACCATAGTCGAAAGTGATGGCGTAGACTTTGCGGAAGTTGGCGAGGGTCCACGCGAGGCAGGTGGTGGAATCCTGACCGCCGGAGAATACTACGAGAGCCGCTTTTGTCGTCTTTGTTGTTTTGTTCATCTCTTTAAGTTAGGTCTTTCTTTTGTTGCCCCATAAGTTGATGTGCAGACGTGGCGTAAAACGAAAATTTTCCTCTTTGCAAAGTTCCGCCAGCCAGAGGGATCTTAAGGCTACTTCTCGTTTTTTTATACCCTGTGGCATTAAAAACACTTTTTCACGCTCTATTTTATGTTTTTTTATGAATGCTTTGATCTCAATTAAATCTTTTTTGCTGTCCACTACGAATTTGTAATAGGTTTTCTCTTTCGGCAACTGAGTTAATCTGATTGAGCGATTTTGGGAATTACTCAGCTTGGGTGAACAGTTAAAGTGATTAATATATTCGTTAATATGTGATTCCAGGCTGCCGCTGGTTTCCACTTCAATATAGTAGCCTTTCAGCTCTTTAAAGAGTTTTATCAGCTCGCCTTGTTGGATGAGCGGTTCACCACCGGTGATGACCAGATTTTTGGAGGGAAATTTTTTAATTTCTTTGATAATATCTTTGATTTCCATTTTTTTTCCGGATTTCAGATCCCAAGTATATTTGGTATCACACCAGGTACAGCGTAGATGGCAGCCGCTGAGTCGCAAAAATATTGAAGGTTTTCCCAAATTTATACCCTCTCCCTGAATGCTATAAAAAATCTCGGAAACTTGCATTTTTCTTTTAAATAAGCGGAAGGATCATAGCATAGTTGCAGATTTTGTTAAGTGTATTACAATATGAACATATGAAAAGACTAATTTTGTTTTTCACTTCCTTGTTTATTTTTTCCGCCTGCGGTGTAAATCTTGGCATGACACCGCAGAAAGTTGAGATTTTTGAGGTTAAATTGACCGGGGAGGAGAGTTACAATTTCTTTTATCCAACCGGCGCTAAGGTGGTCATAGAAGGGGAGGATTCGTCGCAGGGGGTGGTGAATTTCGCCGATGGTTGCGTTGTTAGTTTTGGTAATCAGGAAAAGAGAAAAGCTGATTTTAGTTTTTCAGAGGAGGAGATGGACAATGTTGAAAAGAAAAATGCCGCGGAGGTTGTTTATGAAGCGTGGTATCGGGAGGAGAGACTTGTTATGTATGTCGCTTACGAGGAGGCTTTGAATTTTGGCTTTTGGACTGTGGATGAAGA
This sequence comes from uncultured Candidatus Peribacteria bacterium, assembly GCA_964383675.1. GTDB lineage: Bacteria > Patescibacteriota > Gracilibacteria > UBA1369 > LOWO2-01-FULL-3 > CAYLHX01. The sequence goes on from CAYLHX010000002.1 coordinate 42,221, forward strand.
GGCTGATGTGGGAGCCTGTAGTGCTTGGGTGGATTATTTGATGGACACTTTTACCGATGAGTCATTTTACGTCAGCGATAGGTTTTATTTTTCGGTTCCCTTAAAGGAGGACTATAAAGTGGAGTTTTTACCTGATGATCAGGGGGTTGTGTTGCGGAAGTGGTATGAACAGAATCCTGAGGCCGATGCTGAATTACGCGATGTTGATTATGATGAGGGACTTGGTGGCTATAAGGTGGAGATAATCGTGGTGGGTAGAGATAATTTTGAGGATTTCGAAGATGTTATCGCCCTGGTTCAGCAAAAGTATCCCGGATATTCGGTAGAATTCAGTGGTGCCGGAGTTTTTATTGATGAAGGGGGAGTAGGTACGGCAATTCGTCACTACTTCTTTATGAGTGCGGACAAAGATATTGTTTATGAAGCGTACTTAACTGTCCCCAGTTTTTATTACAGTAGGCATAAGGAAGGCTTTGATGAATGGGTGAAAACTATTGAGATTTTTTAACCAGCTTTTTATCTATTTTAGCCGGTTTGGTTGTTCTTTTGGGCGATAGAATTTCCTTTAGCTCTTTTTCACTGAGAATTTTTTGAATCAGTACCTCTTCCTTGATGGTGCGGTTGTTTTTTAAAGCCTCCTTCACAACTTGGGCCGTGGTTTTGTATCCAATGTAAGGTGAAAGTGAGGTTGCTGTGACCAAGCTGTTGTTGAAAATTTCTTCAATACGATTAGCGTTTACGACCAGCTTTTCCAGGGCTTTTTCGCGCAGCATTTTTACTCCATTGCTTAATATCTCCATGCTTTGGAGCAGATTATACATTATAAGCGGGCACATAACATTGAGTTCGAAGTTGCTTTTTTGGCTTGCGATAGAGATGGAATGGTCGTTCCCAAGTGCCTGGATGCTGATCATTTCCAGGCATTCAATAATTGAAGGATTAACCTTTCCCGGCATAATCGAGGAGCCGGCTTGTACTTCCGGTAGGGTAATCTCACTTAGGCCGGCCTTAGGCCCCATGTTCATGAGTTTTAAATCGGATGAGAAGTTTAACAGATTGGTGGCGAGGGAGCGTAGTGCTGCCGAAAAATTCATGAAATCATTCATGTTGTTGGCGCTTTCTGTGGCGTTGGTAGCTGGTTTTAGCTTTAGTTTTGTGTATTTACTCAGTTCTTTTATGACCAGTTGCTTATATTTTGGGTCGGTGTTGATGCCGGTTCCAACTGCGGTGCCGCCAATGCCTAAAGTTTTTAGATTTTCACTTTGTTGAATGAGGTTCTTGCGAGTTTTTGTTAAAGCCTGCCTATATGAGTCGAATTCTTGTGCAAAACTTATTGGTACGGCATCTTGCAGGTGAGTGCGGCCAACTTTTATAAGTTTTTGATGTTTTTTACAAAGTTTGACGATCTCTTTTTCCAATTTTTCAAGTTCCGTGAGTAAATTTGGCAGTTCGCTCAAAACGGCCAATCTTGTGGCTGTCGGGATTACGTCGTTGGTGGATTGAGCCATGTTTACATGATTGTTGGGGTCGATGTGCGTGTATTTTCCCTTTTTGTCGCCAAGGAGTTCGTTGGCGCGGTTGGCAATTATCTCGTTGGCGTTCATGTTATAGGAGGTTCCGGCTCCGGCCTGGAAAACATCAAGGAGGAATTCTTCATTAAACTTGCCATTGATAAACTCCTCGCAGGCTAATATTAATTTTGCGGAGGGTTTTTTATTGAGTAGTCCAAGTGAGGTATTTGCCTTGGCGCAGGCTAATTTTACTGTGCCAAGTGCTTTTATGAAAGCTTTTGGAGCTTTTAAGTCACTGATTTGGAAATTACTTTGCGCACGCACGGTAAAAGCGCCAAAATAAGCCTCTTTTGGCACCTGTGCTTGACCCAGGGAATCTCTTTCTGTTCTTTTGTCTGCTTTTGCCATTGGACTCAGTATATTTGGTTCGCGGATATTCTTCAATTTAAAAAACCTTGATCTTTGTGAAAAAGTTGGTAGAATTCTCAGGCTTTTTATAAACGAATATGTCAAAAGTTTGTCCTATAACCGGGAAAAGACCTTCAGCGGGAAATCAACGTAGTCATGCCTGTAATGCTACTAAACGTCGATTCCTGCCTAATTTGGTGACCAAAAGAGTTTTTGATCCCAAGACAGGTAGAATGAAGAGAATGAGAGTTTCTACCACTGCTTTACGAACTTTGGATAAGTTGGCTAAGTAAGTACTCTAAATTATATTGATCGCGATATAACTTAGGCCGACTCCAACAAGTATTGCTGCTATTGAAGCTGTTGCCAATAAGTTATCGTGTTTAAGAAAGCTTTTAGCTTTCTTTTTTACGAACTCGGGAGACCAAAGCCAAACCACACCTTTTATGAAGAGTAGCCAGCCGATTATGGAGTAGGTGATTGTCCAATCTTGGGTAAATTCCCAGTTTACGCTTAGAAAAAGAAAGGAAATGATGAGAAAAGATATGCTGGTTGAGCGAATGACTTCTTTTTCGGAGGTGAAGCTTTTTAGGGACTTGGCGAATTTTCTGGTTTGTAAGAGACCGGGAATATAGATGACTATCATTAGTATGGAGAAGCCCAATAATAGAAATTGCGGGTCGATCATAGGGATGAGGTTATGATTTGAATATGGTTATTCTAAAACTTTTTTTGGATCATGACAAATTTTTATGCTATAATGACTAGATGAATGTAGTAATTTTACAACAATTGGGGGTGGCTCTCGCTTTATCCAGTTTGATTGGACTGGAGCGAGAAAGTAAGTATCAAAAGAGCTCTTATGCCGCTTTTGGTGGTATTAGAACCTTTGCCTTGATTGGTATTTTAGGTGCTCTGTCTTATGGTCTTTTTCCCACTTCACAAATATTTTTTTCGGTAATGACCGTTGGCTTTTTGGCTCTGGTAGTTGCGGGGTATGTGATGTTGGCCGGGCAGCATAAGGACATGGGGGCAACTTCCGAGGTTGCAGCTATTTTGGTTTATTTTATAGGAGTATTGAGTGCGATGGAGCATTACGTGGTTGCCACGACAATTGCTTTGGCGGTTATGATAATTCTTCACTTTAAAGATCCGCTGCATAAATGGGCAAGGCATATTAGCAATAGCGAAATGATTTCAACGATTCAGTTTATGATTATTGCTTTTATCGTGTTGCCTCTTTTACCTAATCAGTACATGGGGCCTTATGATTTTTTCAATCCCTACTTGGTTTGGCTGATGGTGGTTTTTATCTCCGGGATTTCTTTTTTGAGCTATATCGCCATGCGTGTGTTTGGTGAAAAGAAGGGGATTACCTTGACCGGTTTTTTGGCCGGTTTTATCTCTTCCACGGCTTTGGCAATTAGCCTGGCTCATTACAGTAAGGGAAAGAAGAATGTAAGTTCGCCAATCGTTTTTGCCATGCTGATAGCGGGGAGTACTTTGTTTGTGAGGGTCTTGGTAGAGGTTTTTGTAGTTAATCCGGAACTTTTCACGGTTTTACTTTGGCCTTTTGTTTTGATGGCCGGTGTGGGCTTCTCTATTGCCACTTTTTTCTGGCTTACTGAGAAGAGCGGTAAAGAGGTGAGCAGGTTTAACAAGAAGACTTTGGAAATGGAAAGTCCTTTTAGGCTTAGGCCGGCTCTAAAGTTCGGTTTGATTTTTTCAGGAATACTTTTTATATCAAAATATGCTTTGGTGGTTATGGGTGATAGAGGAGTTTTTATTACCAGCTTCATTACCGGCTTGTTGGACGTTGATGCGATTACCATTTCAATGGCCAATATGGTTAAGAATAGCGACTTGTCCCAAAATGTCGGGGCGATAGCAATTTTGATAGCGGCGGTGGTAAACACCATGGTGAAGGTGGTTTTCTTTACTATGTTTGGTGATAAGAAGATTGCTCTTAAGCTTTTAGGGTATTTCGCTTTGGCGGTCTTGGCGGGCATACTCTGTTTTATGCTTCTTTTCGGGCTTTAGTCAAGGAATAGTTTTTGGGTTTTTGATAGCTTTGAGATATTAATTATTGATGAATGTATCACATAATCTATTTTTGACATGAAAAGACTTCTCGCATCCTGGTTGGTCTCGGCTTTGCTGTTGGTTATTTTGCCGCAAGCAGTTGTTAGTGCCGATACTATCTATCTACCCAGTAAAGATAGCAGTCAATATTTACCTACCGTAAAAATTCTCACCTATTCTTTAGGATATGATGGGGAATTGGTGGCTGAAGGACTTGGCTCCGGTACCTTGATTGATAATAAGGGAACCATTCTTACCAATAATCATGTGGTTGAAAGCTACTACAATATCGGGCAGGCCGGTGACGCTTTTCAGGTTTGTCTGACTCGCAGCAATGCTACCGAAGAGCCGATTTGTGAATTTACCGCTTCTCTGGTGGCTCGCGATGAGGATCGTGATCTTGCGCTTTTAAAGATGGATCAAAAGAGTATTGTCGGGGAGAGTTTGGTGTTTGATTTTTATCTGCCTTACAAAAATGAGGGGAATTATGATATTGCTGAAGGAGTGACCGTGATTGGTTTTCCTGATGCCGGAGGTAGAACCATTACCTTTACAACCGGTGTTATCAGTGGCTACGTGACAGAGTTTGGTGTGGATTACATTAAAACCGATGCGGCCATTTCTTTTGGTAATTCCGGCGGAACCGCCGTGGATAGTGAGGGAAATTTGATTGGTGTACCAACTCTTGGATTTACCAACGCTTACGGTGAACAGGTTTTGGGTGGACTTTTTCCCGTTAAAAATGCTGTTAGCTGGGTTGAAGCCAATGCCACAAGCGAACCCGTGATTAATGAAACAGCCACTTCAAAGCTTAAAGAAGGTGTGAAAAAGAATATTGAGGCTACCAAGACCGGTCATTATAAAAATGACTATCCGCCATATGAGATCTCTTTGGTGGACGGTTGGAAATTTGGCAACAGTTTGGAGGGGGCTTTTGAGCAGGAGCAGAGCCTTTATCCTCTTTATGGTGATGATGCATTAATTATCTACCCGGTTGGTGAATATTCTCCGCTTTATGTGGGAGTTGGTGTCTTTGACTATGCCTTTGAAGTGGAGCTTTCCGATATTGAAAGTCTTTTCGGTGATAGTTATTACGATGACTATTCGGAAACACCGGATGAGGGAAGTGGTTTTGAGGAGGTAAAGTTGAATGATAAATATCCTGCGATGAAGGATTCCTATGAGTATTATGATTGGTATTACGGAATCTATATTAACGCGGTTACTTATTATATACCTTACGGAGATAAGGTGATTAGTGTCTTCTATGACTATGCCGAAGAGGATGCCGATCGTTTGGCTGAGGTGGAGGAGATTATAGCTTCCTTTGCGGTTGATATGAGTGCCGTTGAATTTAGTGTGGACAATGTCGTGGAGAGTGAAGATCCGAAAATCAAGGTTGTTAACGAGTTTGATGATATGTTCCTTTCCGATGAGAGTTACGAATATGATGGAGTAAATTACTTTGGCGCCTCTTTCGGTAGGAAGAACGATCCGGACTTTTACGTGGATATTTACTCAAGTACTTACTGGGATGAAACTTATGTTGATGACTTTGAAGCTTTTAAAGAGTTTACGCTTGAAGATGCGGAGAGTTGGTACGAGGTTGTGGCCAGCGGTGATTTGACCGTGGATGGTCACAAAGGCTTCTTCTATACCGATGAATATGACGATTATTACGGGAAGTATGTTTACACAACTATCTATATTGAAAACGATAGTGATAGTTACTTTACAATTTATACTTCCAGCGGAGAGGAAGGTTTTGAGGAAAATTTAAAGACTATGGTGAGTATTTTGAAAAAAGTTGAATTGAGCAATGACGGTGCCGGGAAATATTCAATTCCGGATTTTTATACCGGTCAAAGCTCCAGCAAACCAAAATCGCTACAGGATATTGAGAACTATATTTATGAATACAATATAGAAAATCTTGATAAGGCCGGTGCTTTCGGGGAAAATGCCCCCGCCTTCTTTAATCCGGCGGGTCCAATTCTGCGTGAGAGTTTTGTGGTGTGGGCGGTTAAGAGTTTGAGCGGTACTGCGGCTGAGGATTTTGCTACTTTTGAGTCCGAATACGATGGTTGTGGCAGTAAATGTTTTGCCGACTATGATTACTCTTCGGCCAATGCGGTTTATATCGATTACGCTCATGAAAAAGGAGCCATTGGAGGTATGGCTGCGGATGGGAACTATTATTTCCGTGCCGGTGAACAAACTTCACTGATGGCTGCCTTGAAGATTATCTTTGAGCTTTATGACTATGAAGTTTGGCAAGCTCCGGATTTTGTGCCTTGGTACGTACCTTATCTGCATTTGGGGTATGTAAATTATGTGATACCTTATGGCGTGTCCGATGCCAATTACCTGCTAACCAGAGGAGAAGGGGTTTATATTATCGATACTATCCGTTATGCCAATGAAGATTATTACTATGATGATTACTATTACGAAGATTATTGGTATTAAGAGAATTTGAAACATATTGACTAAAATGCAAGATGAAACCGAGTTGTAGAAAATTCCTACAACTCGGTTTTTGGTTGAGAATTTTCTCAGTGTTACAGATGGGTTTTGCAGTGCGTAAAGATGGCCGACATCTGAGTTTTGCTTTTGTTTTGGCTCTTGCTAAACCTTGTCGATATTTATTATTAGTAGAGCATGTATTTTTTAAACTTTAAGTTATGGAGCATATAGTTTCAAAAGGTGGTGCCAAAATCGGGGTGGATAATGGTCACAGGGAGATTCATGGACGTGAGAGGGATTATGGAAATATTTTGTGGAAACAGTCACACCTGCTTGATTTGTCCTATCCTGAATTGGAGGAGCGAAATCTTGAAGTTAAGTCTGAGAGAGCGGCCGGTGTTACCAGTGATGAGATGAGGGAAAAGTTTATGCGTTATCTTGCTGATGAGAAAGGAATCAAAGCAATAACCGTTTGTTTCACTAATCTTGAGGGCAAATTACAGATGCTGGATTTTGATAAAAAGTATGTTTTGAACTCTGAGGACAACCTGACTTTTGACGGATCTTCGATTATCGGTTTTACTCAATTGGCACAATCAGATTTGCGTTTACGTATCGATTGGACAAGTTTTAGATGGGTTCCTGCTGATATTTTTGGTCCAGGTAAAGTTTTGGTTTTCGGTAATGTTTGTAATGAGGATGGTAGTTACTATCACTCTGATTTTCGTTCACAATTATTGCAATTGTGTGAAGAGTTGCGTAACAAGGAGGGGATTACGGTCAATGTGGCTCCGGAGATCGAAGGTTTCTTGTTTAAGAGTCCGAAAGCCGAGCAGACTTTTGATGAGAAGGAAGGGTTTGAGTTGGCTACCATGAGTGGCTACTTTAACTCTTTGCCTCAAGATATGCTCAGACTTTACATCGACAAGTTTGCCGAGGTGCAGAGAGCTTTGGGCTTCGAGAATGAAAAGGATCATCCCGAGGTTGCTCCGGCCCAATTTGAGCTTAATTTCCGTTTTACCGGCGCTTTGGATACTGCCGATCAGGTTCAGCTTTATAAACTTATCGCTCGTCAGGTGGCTAAATCTATGGGGTTGACCGCTTGTTTCTTGCCTAAGCCGATTCAAGGGTTGAACGGTAGCGGTATGCACACCAATATGTCTTTCTCAAAAGATGGTGTAAATACCTTCTATGACGCTGCCGGAGAAAACAATCTATCCGAAGTTGCCCGCCGTTTTGTGACCGGTATTTTGTCTGAAGCGAAGGAGATTTGTTTGATTATGAATCCTTCCGTAAATGCTTACAGGAGGTTGGATCCTAATTTTGAAGCGCCAAATGAAATTAAATACTCTGCAATTGATCGTGGTTCCATGATCAGAATCCCTATGGGTAATGCCAAGAGCGCGCGTGTAGAGGTTAGAACCGTTGCACCGGATGCTAACCCATACCTATGTTTCTATGCCTTGATTAAAGCCGGACTGAAAGGAGTTAACGCCAGCGATGCGGATTTGAAGGAGATGGAAGATAAGGCCTACGGCCATGGAGTTGAGAAATTGCCTGGAGATATTTATGAAGCTTTGGAGCACTTTGTTGGCAGTTCTTACATGAGAGAGATTATGGGTGAGGAAAATCATGATAAGTATGGAGAAATTAAGAATGATGTAGCAGCCAGGTCTCCCAGACAGCTTGGAACAAAGGTTAAGAATCGTGAGGTTTGGGATCATCATGAAATTACCAACCAATTGTTGAAGGCTGATTTTTAGTGAGATTTTGTTTTAGTTAGAGTGAAAAAGTTCTCCTCAAAGGAGAGCTTTTTCTTGTTTGATGACTTCACCGTAATGGCTTCGGTGCCTTTATAAAGGGGTATTTTGTTTGTTGTTAGACATCGTTTTAGCATTTGCTGGCAAGCATTATGGATATTTGGCATAGTGCTCTCCTATCTTTTAATTCAAAAATCATGGCTTTATTAGCTGCTGCTACCCCAGCTTCAGGTGCGGATCAACCAACTTCGATTGATCGTTCAGAGGCTTTTACTCAATTGCAAGCCGATGCCAGAACTATTTTTATCCAGGAGGGAGATAATCCGGTCAAGACTTGTGAGGTTTTGGGTATTTCATTTCAGAATCTTTTAGAGGGTTGTGTTGACCCAGCTGCCTCCCATGACACTTTGGTTTTTCAAATAGCTAAGATGATGGAGGGAGGCGACTTACAAAGTTATTACGCTCAGGCTGAAGCTATGTTGGCCAGAGTTGGTGGGGATTATGAACAGTTGCCACATGTGTTGGGGGTTAGTGGCGAGGAGTTGTTTGGGCAACATAGCTCTTCTTTACGTCCGGAAGTGAAATTGTGGAGAGTGGCCGGGATGCTTAGAAACATGCATTCGGGAGTTTATTATCATGGAATTGCCGCAAACATGATGAGTGGATTTGAGGGTGATGCAGCTTCTGTTGCCGCAGCGATTTCTGAGAAGTTGGGAGCACAGATTACCGTGCCGGATGAGTTGAGAGGACGTGAGGTTATGGCACGCGAATTTGTGAGAGCCAGAGCTGCTCAGGTTTTGCAGCTTGCTGATTGGCAGCCACATGAGCTTAACGGCTTTACCGATTAGTTTTTTCTTGACACCGGCCCTTGTTTCAAATAAAAATTAGTGACGATGAATACAAACGTTGTCACAACCGGTGCCCAAAATCTGCTGCTACTAGTACTGCTAGTGGTGTAGGTTTTGGCGTATGTGTTGAGATAATTTGAGAACACTGTCGCCAAAGGACAGTGTCTTTTTTTATAAAAAATTTTATGGCAAAAAATATTATTGAAAAAATCTGGCGGGAGCATGTGGTGAAAGCTAAGAGGGGATATCCTGATATTTTAGCCATAGATTTGCATTTAATTCACGAGGTGACTTCTCCGCAGGCTTTTGATTTGTTACGAGAGCGGGGGTTGGAAGTCCATGATGTTTCCAGATGCGTTGCCACTTTGGATCATAACATTTCTACGAGCTTGAATCGTCTTATTGATACCAATCCTACTTCAAAAAATCAGATTGAAGCTTTGCGTAAAAACTGTAGAGATTTTGGTGTACAGCTTTTAGATATGGAAAGCGGCAGGCAGGGAATTGTGCATGTGATTGGTCCGGAATTGGGATTAACACAGCCGGGTATGACCATTGTTTGCGGTGATAGCCATACCTCTACTCACGGAGCTTTTGGGGCTTTGGCTTTTGGAATCGGGACTACGGAAGTGGGTCATGTTTTGGCCACCGGTTGTATGTTGCAGAATAAACCGAAGACTATGAAGGTTGTATTTCATGGCAAGAGATCTAAAGGCGTAACTGCTAAAGATTTGATTTTGAAGTTGATTGCCGAGATTGGAGTGGCCGGAGGAGCGGGTTATGTAATTGAATATACCGGTGAGTCTATTTCTGCTCTGACCATGGAGGAAAGAATGACGATTTGTAATATGAGTATTGAATGTGGGGCGCGCGCCGGGCTTATTGCGCCCGATAAGGTGACTTTCGGGTATATCCAGGGGCGGGCCTGTGCGCCGAAGGGGAGAGACTGGGCGCGCGCCCTTAAGTATTGGAATTCTTTAGCTAGTGATAAAGCGTCTAAATACGACAAAGTTGTGGAGATAGATATAACGAATATGTCACCCATGGTTACCTGGGGTATTAATCCCGGTCAGGCGATTGGGATAGATGATTTTGTTCCAAAAATTATTGATGATTCAATAAGGAAAGCTTTAGAGTACGTGAAATTGCGAGATGGTGAGAAAATTGAGGGTACGAAAATAGATTATGTTTTTATCGGTTCCTGCACCAATGCTCGCATCTCTGATTTACGCCAGGCGGCAGAGATCTTTAAGGATAAGAAAGTTGCTGAGGGTGTGAGAGCCTATGTTGTTCCGGGTTCTGAGCAGGTAAAAATGATGGCGGTCGCCGAGGGATTGGATCAGGTGTTTATTGAGGCCGGTGCGGAGTTTAGAAACCCCGGCTGCAGTATGTGTCTGGCTATGAATGATGACAAAGTACCCGAAGGTAAAAGATGTGCCAGTACCAGTAATCGCAATTTTGTTGGTCGTCAGGGCAAGGGGTCAATAACTCATTTGATGAGCCCGATCATGGCGGCGGCGGCGGCGATTACCGGTGAAATTACCGATGTGCGCAGGTTGCTGTGACGCCCAGCGTCATAATATTAATTCAAAAACAACCATTATTAATTAGAACTTAAATATTTAGAAATCATGAAAATCATAAAATCAAAAATTATTTCCTTGAATCGTAAAGATATCGACACCGATTTAATTATTCCCGCCGACTTTTTAAAGATCACGACCAAAGATGGTTTGGGTAAGCATGTTTTTGAGCGTTTGAGATCAATGGATCCCGCTTTTCCCTTCAATTTGCCAAAATATCGGGGTGCAAAGATTTTGGTGACCGGAGAGAATTTTGGCTGTGGCAGTTCGCGTGAGCATGCCGCCTGGGCGCTTCGCGATTGGGGAATTCGCGTGGTCATTGCCCCCTCTTTTGCCGACATATTTTTTAACAATTCGATGAAGAATGGAATTTTGCCTATAAAACTTTCCACTGAAGTAATTGATAAAATTTTTAGTGAAGAGTTGGCCAGCGGTAATTATGTTATTGAGGTGGATTTGCCAAATCAGAGGGTCATTCTAAATGATGAGGAGGTTCATGAATTTCAGATCGATTCTTATCGCAAAGAATGTTTAATTAAAGAGATCGATGATATGGATTATTTGATCGATAATATCGATGCAATTAAGAAGTATGATAAGAAACATAGTCAGCATATATTTTTTGATACCACCAAAATATGAAAAAAAAGATAGCGGTTTTGGCCGGTGATGGCATTGGTCCCGAAATTATGGAAGAGGCGGTGAAGGTGCTTTCGGCGGTGGAAGAGAAATTTGGTCATCAATTTGAATTTACCAATGCCTTGATTGGTGGAGCGGCCTTCGAGCAGGATGGCGAGCATTTTCCTGAAAGTACCAAAAATATCTGTCGTGAATCCGATGCTATTTTATTCGGTTCGGTTGGTGGCCCTATCGATAAGCAAATGGAGGCTAAGTGGAAGGATTGTGAAACCAATGCACTGCTTGGAATTCGTAAATATTTCCATTTCAATATTAATTTACGTCCAGTAAAAATTTATGAATCTTTGAATGATATAGGTGTTTTACGTGAAGAGATTGTTGAAAGGGGAATTGATATTATGTGCGTTCGCGAACTTTCGGGCGGAATCTATTTTGGCGAGCATCGTACAGAGGGAAATAAGGCTTTTGATGTAATGGAATACGATGAACCTACTATTCGCAATGTAGCGGAAATCGCTTTTCAGACTGCCATGAAGCGCAGAAAGAAAGTTACTTCGGTTGATAAGGCCAATGTTTTGGACTGTAGTAAACTTTGGCGTAAAGTTGTGACAGAGGTGGCGGAAAAATATCCCAAGTGTGAACTTACACATATTTTGGTGGATAATTGTGCGATGCAGGTTTTGAAAAGACCTTATGATTTTGATGTATTACTGATGCCAAATATGTTTGGAGATATTATCTCCGATGAGATCAGTGTTTTTGCTGGTTCGCTGGGAATGCTGCCATCGGCTTCATTGAATACTGAAGGTTTCGGGATGTATGAACCTTCCGGTGGAAGTGCTCAAGATATTGCCGGTAAGGAGCTGGCTAATCCGATAGGCCAGATTTTGTCGGCGGCGATGATGTTGAAATACTCTTTTGCTATGAACGAAGAGCATGATGCGATTGTGAATGCCGTGGGAAAAGCTTTGTGGGACGGTTACCGAACGGCCGATATCGCAGGCAAAGGTACTTTTGTTTCAACTACAGCCATGGGGGATGAAATAGCTCAAATAATTAACCATAAATAATGAAAGAAAGAGTAAAAACAATGATGTCCAAGGCTTATTTTAAGGGCCAGATTCAGGATTCTGAACAGTCCAAGGTGAGTATTGCCAGTCATAGTCTGCAATATGGCACAACCGTCTTCGGTGGTATGCGCGGTTATTTGCGTGAAGGTAAGGCCAGGATGTTTAGAATTGATGACCATTTTGAACGTTTGATAAATGCCGCGAAAATTTTCGGTATGGATTTTAAAATGGAGTTTTCAGAGTTTCAAAAAATTGTTGCCGATTTGGTTGCAGCCAATTCTCCTAAAACCGATTTTTACATTCGCCCTTTTATTTATAGCGATGATGAGGTTTTAACACCGCGCTTTAACGATATTAACTTTGATATCGCGCTTTATATGATTCCTTTGGGTGACTATTTGGACACTTCTCGTGGAATGCGACTGATGGTTTCCAGTTGGAAGAAGTTTTCCGACGCGGCGATTTCAACAAAGGCCAAGGCCGGTGGTTCTTATTTGAATTCGTCTTTGGCACGAACCGAAGCAATGCGTTGCGGCTATGATGAGGCTTTGGTTATGGATGATAATTGGAATATCGTTGAGGGCAGTGCCGAGAATTTATTGGTGGTCTACCGTGGTGATGTGATTGTCCCGGCCACTGGTAGTGCCATGTTGGAGGGGGTTACTTTACGTACCGCAATAGAGCTTTTGGAGGATCGTGGAATTAAGGTGCGCTTTGAAAAGATTGATCGATCGATGATTTATACCTGTGATGAGTTGCTCTTAACCGGTACCGGGGCGCAGATTTTGTTTGCCGAATCGGTGGATGAGCGTTTGATGGGTAAAGATGGAAAGATGGGCAAAATTTGTGAGATGTTGCGACAGGATTATGATGATTTAATTAATCGGAGGCATCCGAAAAGTGCAAAATGGATAACCGAATTTGAAATTTAATAATCCGTAACTACGAAAAATGATTAAAATATTTGATACAACTTTGCGTGATGGCGAACAGTCTCCGGGATTTTCTATGAATCTGAAGGAAAAATTAATGATGGCAAAGCAACTCGAGAAGCTTGGAGTTGACGTGATCGAGGCGGGTTTCGCAAATGCATCGCCGGAGGATTTTGAATCGGTGCGTCAAATTGGTCAACTTTGCAGTAAGACAGAGGTTTGCGGTTTGGCGCGTTGTCATGAACAGGATATTGAGCGAACGATTCAGGCACTTGATGGGGCCGCAAATCCACGTATTCATGTTTTTATTGCTACCAGTGATATTCATTTGGAGCATAAATTGAAAATTTCTAGGGATGAGGCTGTCAAAAAAGCAATCATGGGGGTAAAAATGGCAAAAGAATTTACTGAGATGGTGGATTTTTCACCGGAAGACGCTACTCGTTCCGATCGTGATTTTTTGGTGGAGATCTTAACCGAAGCTATTAAAGCTGGAGCCGATACTTTAAACATACCTGATACGGTAGGCTATAGTACGCCGGAAGATTTTGGAGATCTGATCAAGTTTTTAATGGAAAATGTTCCGGGGATTGAAAACGTCATAGTTTCAACTCACTGTCATGATGATTTGGGATTGGCGGTGGCCAACAGTTTGGCCGGGGTTAGAAATGGTGCTCGTCAAATTGAATGTACGATCAACGGTATTGGTGAGCGAGCGGGAAATGCTTCTTTGGAGGAGATAGTGATGGCCATAAAAACTCGTCCCGATGTTTTTCCACAGGGAACCGGTATTGATAGTAGGCAGATTTTGGCAACCAGTAAGTTGTTGTCGCAAATTACCGGCCAGGAAGTGCAGGCAAACAAGGCTATTGTTGGCAAAAATGCCTTTGCGCATGAGGCGGGGATTCATCAGCATGGTGTTTTGGCCAATCGCTTGACTTATGAAATTATGAAACCGGAAGATGTTGGGTATAGTTCGAATCAATTGGTTTTGGGTAAGCATTCCGGCAGAAACGCTTTGGCTGATCGCTTAAAATATTTGGGGATTGAGCTTGATCAACAGCAATTGGATGAAGTTTTTGCCAAGTTTAAATCATTGGCGGATAAAAAAAAGAATGTTTATGATGAGGATTTAATTATGCTGTCCACTCATGGAGATAATGATATGAAGTACGAATTGGCGAATGCTCGAATTTTTTCAGAGCAAAATAAGTTGGCGAAAGCCGAGATTGTCATGCGAGTTGGTAAAGATTTGCTAGAGAGCCAGGGGATGGGGGATGGTCCGGTAGATGCTTTGTATTCCGCTATTGTTCAAGCTGCTAACCTTGAAGGGAAGTTGTTGGAATTTAAAATCAACGCGCTTACACCAGATCGTGAGGCCGTGGGAGTGGTGAATATTCGCTGGGAAGAAGCTGGCAAGGTGTGGCACGGTCACGGTGTGGACACCGATATTGTGATTGCGGCCGGTAAAGCTCTGATTGATGTTATCAACCGTATGGAGGTGAGAAGAGTTTATGAGGAAGAACTTGCGGTTAAGCATATTGCCATAGGCTGACTGTTTTGATAGAGTTTCCTCAGATAAAACAATTTTTATGGTACTCTTGGAATCTATTAATATACCGCTTGGCACTGTCGCTTCGGATTTTTCTTTGCAGGCTACCGATGGTAAAGAATATAGTCTGGTAAGTTTTAATGATGCCAAAGTGTTGGTGGTTGTTTTTATGTGCAACCACTGTCCTTATGTTCAGGCGGTGTGGGACAGGCTGGTCGTTTTACAGGATAAATTTGGTAATGATAATGTTCAGTTTGTAGGCATAAATCCTAATCTTCACCCCGATTATCCTGAAGAGGATATGGAGAAAATGAAGGAGTACTTTGAGCGTTATTCTATGAACTTTCCTTATCTTTTGGACGAGACACAGGAGGTGGCGAGGAATTATCAGGCGCAGTGTACGCCGGATATTTTCGTCTATAATGAACAGAGAAAATTGGCTTATCACGGTAGGATAGATGATAATTGGAAAGACCCTGAAAATGTGCAGAGAGAGGAGTTGTCTGATGCCATTGAGGCTATGCTTGACGGAGGGGCACCCTCTGCAGATCAAAAGCCGGCCCTGGGGTGTTCAATTAAGTGGAGAAATTAATCTTCATCTTTATCCGGACAGATAGTGCTGTTTGCGTTTAAGAGATCGCAGTTTCCGCTTTGGTTTACCGTGATGATTTTGCCGGTTGCGTCCAGATTGAAAACTTTCCAGATTGCTTCATCGTTTTCAGGTGGATAAAAGATTTTTGCCAGACCGTTTTTGTCGTAAATTTCCACTCTGGCATCGGCTTCGTGAAAGCTTTCTTCACCGGCATAGTTATGCACAAAATATTCATATTCTCCATCGGATAGTTCCTTGATCGTGATGGTTTCAGTGCCGTTGGCAGTAGTTGAGTCTAGATCCAGCAAGATGCTTAAATTTGAGTTGATTCGATGCATGAAGAAAATCTCTTCCTCGTCAGGTGTGAGTAGATGGGCATCCAGGTCAATATCGCTGGGGCCCCAGGTTAAGACAATGCGTAGATCTTCCGGATTTATGGTGGTGAATTTCTGGCTTAAAGCGATATGGGATTCAGTCTCGATTTGATTTAAGGGAATTTTGAGGTCGTAGTAGTTTTCTTTGGAAAAGATTAGATAGTCGTTTTTGGAGCCGCTGGAATTTAAGGTAAAATTGCCATCGACATCACTGGTGGTGTGACTGATGTAATCACCGGTTTGATCATAGTGAGTAATAGTTGTATCTGCCAGCACTTTACTGCTGGTGGCATTGGTTATTATGCCTGTGAGATATACTGCCTGCACCCCCTTGTCGTCTACACTTTCGACAAGGCTTGGTATATTAAAGTTTTGAATAATAAGAGTGTTTACTTCACTGTCGAACTTTTCTTTCTCAAGTTCTTTTATTGCCAGTAGACGGTACAAGGTTTCCGCAATGCTGCCGCGGGTTATGTTGCTGGAAGGATAGTATTTGCCCCCGGAATCCGGTAATAGATTTCTCATTTTTGCATATTGCAGATATGGTGCATACCATTCGTATTTTGGAGTGTCGGTAAAAATTGTTTGGTTTTCGGCTTCGCTTAAATCCCATTGATGAATCTCGCCCAACATTTTTAGAGCTTCAACCTTATTTACGCTTTGTTCGGGCTTGAAGGTGCCATCGGGATAACCCTGGACATACCCAAGCTCTTTGGCACTACAGACATATTTTGCGTACCATTCGGTGTATGGAACATCGGGGAAGCAGTTGGTTTTAGGTATGCTTAACTGTTCCTCCTGGCCACTCATCAAGATTTTCAATAGTTCGGCGCGGTTGATGTCTTTAAAAGGGCCGAAGCTGCCATCGGGGTAGCCGTTGATGATCTCATTTTGAGATAGATAGCTTATGGCAACAAAATAGGGACTGCTTTGGTCTATGTCGGAAAAAGATTTGGCAGCTGCAGGTGAAGTTAAAACAAGCAGAGTTGTGAGAAGAATGAGGGGTTTCTTCATACTTTCTTTATTTTGAGTCGCTGAGTGCGATTTTTATCCCTAAGGCAATCAAAACCGCCCCCATGGTCCTTTCAATATGATGTTGAACTTTTACAAAGCGTGTTTTTATGATTTGGTGTGACAGTCCCGTTGCCAAGAAAGCAAACCATACAAAGGTCATGAAGACCATTTCCACCCCATATATCAATTGTATAGCCACGGGGGTCGCGGGATTTATAACTTGGGTAAAAACACTTAAAAAGAAAACTGTCGCCTTGGGGTTTAAGGCATTGGTTAAAAATCCACTTTTGATGGCTTCCATTCTGCTTAGATCTTTGTTTTTTTCTGAGATCTTTTGTAGATTTTGCGAATTCGGTTTCGCGCGTAGCGATTTGTAGCCGATATATATAAGGTAGGTTGCACCCAGCATTTTTATTGCCGAGAAGAGCAAAATTGACTGTGAGATGATCAGCCCGATTCCGATTAAACAGTAGGCGATGTGCACGGTGATGCCCAGAGCTATTCCCAAGGCTGAATAGATCCCGGTTTTACGTGAGTAGGCCAGGCTATTTCTGGTGATTAAGGCGAAGTCCGGGCCGGGACTCATTACTCCTAAAAGGTGTATAATAGCTACAGTGATAAATTCGCTTAAGTATTCCATAAAATGATGTTTTACTTGTTCATGGTATAATGAAATGTTACAAATGTCCAACAAGTTCGTATACCATAACACATGGTTATGAAAACAGTTAAAATACTAGGAAGAGAAGTTCAGGTTAATCTGCGTACAGATGCGGATAAATCTGTCTTTGAAGAGATTCTGGTCGATCGTGATTACAAGATTCTTGATGAAATAATCGGGAATGCTAAGCATGCCATTTTGGATTTGGGAGCGCATATAGGCCTATTCTCCATTTATGTAGATCTTTTGAACACTACCGTTCCACTTTTTGCTTTCGAGCCCGAGCAGGAGAATTATGCTTTGATGAAAGAAAATTTAAAACTCAATCACGTGAAAAATGTGACCACAAAGAATGTAGCTGTGGTGGGTGATGGAAGTAAACCTACGAGGGATTTGCATATAAGCTATGACTCGCATAATCATTCTTTGTTTAATCTGGAAAATTCTACTGTTGTACAGCGGGTCTCAGCTATCAGTGTGAAGGAGATTTTTGACAGAATTTTAGGAAGGGCCAAAATTGAATTTTGTGATTTGGTGAAGATGGATCTGGAAGGGGGGGAATTTGAAATCATTAAATCCATGCCTAGGGAAGTGTTTAAAAAAATCGGGGCGTTTTATATGGAGTATCACGAATATTTTCCGGAATTTAAGGCCGATCATTTAAAAAGAATCTTTGAAGAAAATGGTTTTAAGGTGGTTAAAAAGCCTTCCCATTACGACTTCCGAATGGGCTTTATCTTTGCCAGCAGATAAAGTATGATCCCTGTAAAAAATTTTTAGAGAAGAAGTAGATCGTATCGCTAATGCTTGACATATTGTACTTAGTATGTTTTAATATTTGACTTATTTTAAAAACATATAAATGGCCTTAGAAATTGCACATACGGTTTTGACCCAGCTTGAGGGAGAAAGAAGAGTTGATACTGATAAGGAAAGATTGTTGGCTGCCACTATGGAGGCCATATCTACTATTTGTGATCAATTTGATGCCTTTGTCGAAGGTGTAAGAGGTGATTTGGCCCGAGCGCTTGGTGGTAGAAAAATTTTAGTTGTGGATGCCGCTTTCAACGTCCCTTATCGTGGTATGCAGCGAACTCTTGACGCTCTGCAGCAAAGCGGTTACGGACCGGTCGCTCAACTAGTGATACAAAAATTATTTGGAGGGCAGTTGCCTCAAACAACAACAGGTCTTTTTCAGAGTTTGTTGGGGGCCGAGGTGTCTTTGTCTCATTTAGGATTGGGGCGTACTCGAGAGGTGACACATGGGAATGTTGGTGCTATTCTGTTTTCCGGTTCGCCGGCTTGTTTTAGCCGTCTTCCGCTTGGGAGGAGCTCTGTGGTTGATGATGTGACCGGAATGACCGATTTTGATGTTTATAATGAAGAAAGAGATATTTATTTGGATGGCAAAGGGAGTGGTCTACCGGCCGTGGGAGTGTGCGGAGGACATCAACTTTTGACCTTGATGAATATGGGGAGGGTTGTGCCCTTGGATCAGCCGCGTAAAGGGTATGAACCGTTAAGGATATGTCATGATAGAAAAAAAGCGGTGCGAACGGTGATAGGAGACAATGATCACACAGATGTTCGAGTTTATGTGGCTCATGGTGATGAGGTTGTATTGGATGAAAGCCGCAGTATACCATTTGCTTTTGCCGATATCGCTTCTGATAAAGCTGTTGTTCATGGTGCAATACACAGCCCCGTGGCTAACTTGGATAGTGATCATTTCGCCAATGCCGACAGGTTGAATGGTGCTTTAGATGAAGGTTTTGCTTTGGATCTTGGTGTTCAAGGGCATCCCGAGCAGACTTTGTTTTATTTGTTGGTGAAAATTGTCGATCAGTTAAATAGTGGAAGTAGCCTGGATACTTTGAAGATTGGAGAAAAATTCACTTTGATGAAAAAATATTTGCAGTGGCTTAATGAGTTTTTCAGAGCTCATAAAATGTATCGTGTGCCTGTGGGGCATGCCTAGAAATTTACTTGCTTTTATTTTAATACTGATATACAATAGCTTTGGTCGTAGATACTGTGGAAGGATGTTACGAGTCCTTCGGTCAAGAATCAAGGCGCCGTAGATAGCATCATCTCAAGCAGTACGAACCAGAAACTATTTCTCTCTCCGGAGGGGATTTTTTTTGTCTATTGTATCGAAACTTTTAGGGACTTATGGTAGTCCACGCTTTTTTGATAGGCTTTTTCGTATGAATCGGTAGTGATGATGAAGCGTAGCACCGGAGGATAGTTATTTTTTGCAAAACCCACCTTGTCACCTTTTTGAGCCAAAACTTCAATCTCCGAGACTTCAGAATCCGCTGTGAGTTTTTCCAGATCGACTATTTGTTTTAGCTTACCTTCTTTTTCCGGAAAAATTTCCACCATTGAGACATGTCTTTCAGCTTTTTTTCTGGTTTTAAGTTCTTTGCCGATAACGCTTTCTATTAGGAGTTTGTTTAAATCTATGTTGTAAGCATGACGATACATAAGTGGCCTATAGCCACCCATGCGGCTGGCTATTTCTATAAGCTTGATCTCCTGTTTTTCGGTTACAATGAGTTCACAAAATACCGGACAATATCTGAGTCCAAGAATTTTTGAGGCGGTTTCGGTGGCGAGTTTGGCCTTCTTGATGGTTTCTTTCGGCAAATTTGAAGGGAGGATCCGAAAGGCCAGGAAAGAATCATTGCGGTCTATGTGTTCAGCGGTATAAATATCACAGGCGGAGGGCGCGTGCCAGATTGTTAGGTTGGCCGCCAAAGATGAGATGGTAACTTGTCGTCCTTTTTCCGCTTTTTCGACCAAAAAAGTACTTTTAGGATCAGGATAGTGGAAGTTGAAGTCGCAATAATTGAAGTCGTTGTAGAGATCTTCGTCAAGCTCCTTGCTTTGTGAGGTTATCTTTTTGTAGCTATCTGTAAGCTCTTTTTCGGATTCAACATGAAAAATGTAACGACTTTTTATTCCGGCAATTGATTTTAAAAAGATATTTTTGCCTAAGCTTTTAAAGGCATTTAATGCTTGTCTTTCGGTTTTGACTATCCGGAAGTCGATGTTTTCCGACATGAACTTCAAGGCGTTGCGCTGCATCGCTTTACTGCGGGTACAGCAGGCGCTATAGACCGAGCAAGATGGCAAACTGAAGCGTTCGGCCAAGTAAGAGCGGGGTACCACGTAGTGTTCGTAATTACTAATAATGCCTTTGATTCTGTAAACATTTTTCAGGTCTGGGATAATGCGATCCATTACCTCTGTTGAAAGAATGTTGTCTTCGATAACTTGGTCGAAAAGTTCATGGGTTATGGGATCGGCCTTGCGGGTAAGTAAAATTACCGTGTATCCTTCAGCCTTGGCAGTGAGCACCGCCTCTTTTTTGTGACGAAAACCTATGAAGAGTATCGCCTTGGCTTTTGTTTTCATGAAAATCATTTAAACCTCAATAAGCCTCAACTAATGGAGGCTTATTGAATTATTGTGCAGAGTATATATGGTATTTTTAAAAATACTATATTATTTCTTTTTAGCTTTCTTAACTGTAGGTTTTTTTACAGTTTTCTTTTTAGCAGCCGGTTTTTTTGCTGCTGCTTTTTTAACTGCAGGCTTTTTAGCTACAGGTTTTTTAACAGTTGCTTTTTTTGCTGCGGTTTTTTTAACCGTTGTTTTTTTCACTGTAGGCTTTTTCGCCATAGTTTTTTTTGCAGGCTTTTTTTGGGCTGCAGGTTTTTTTGCTTTTGCTGGCATGAGGAATGAGGTTTAAAAATAAAAATAGGAATATGTATAATTATAGAGTTTTTTTTAGGAAAGCAATACCTTTTAACTACTTGACGGAATTATTTCTTTAACTAAAGATGAATTTATTAACTAACAAAAATTTATGTCGGCAAAAAGAAAGTTAAAGATAAGGCTCTTGGAGTTTGAAGATTTTGAGGCGGTTTCTGAGTTGGGAGAAAAAGTTTTTACGGCCGATAAGTGGTCGAGTCTTTATAGAACCTGGGATAAATATGAAATTATCGAACGATTTTTGGGGGAAGGGGAGCTTTGTATTGTCGCTGAAATCGGAGAAGAAATTGTTGGTTTTTCTATTGGGACTTTGATAGAAAAGCCCAAGAGTAAGTGGGTTTATGGCTATATCTTGTGGGTGGCCGTTGATCCGGAGGCGCAAGGTTTGGGAGTGGGGGAAAAGCTTTTGAATGCCATGACCAAACGCTTTATAAAATTGGGCGCCAACATGATGATGATTGATACGGCGATGGACAATGAAAAGGCTCGTCGATTCTTCGAGAGAAATGGTTTTGATAAAGAAGAGGAGCATGTGTTCCTATATAAAAACCTTGAAACTCAAAAAAAGAGCAGAAGGAGATAGGGTATTTTGGGTAGTCAAAATATGGTTTTGTGCTATTATTCTGGGCCTTGGCGTTAATCACAAATATGAATATTGTTGAAAGGCGGGTTCCTGAAAGTACTCCGGTAAATGATTTTTCTAGAGTTATTGATGAAGAAGGGCTTGCTGAGGAGGTGGAGCAGGGAAATTTGTTATTGCTGCGAGGTTTTAAGGCGAAGAGTCCTCCAGGTTTTGGTGTTGTGTCGGCTACTTTGCCTAAAGCCAATAGATGGCATTATGATCCTGTGAGGAGATTGCCGTTGGCAAGTGAAAAAGGTGCGGAGGCTGATTACCGAAGATATATTTATAGCGTTGTTGATATTCGTTCTCGCATCTCTTTATTGGCTTTTGCGGGCCAGAGGGCTGCAAGGGAGGAACCAACACAATTTGTAAGACGAGAGGATTTTGAAAAGCATGCAGAGGGCTTTGTTGATGAATTGCGCTTTGACACTCGTGAAGACATTTTAGCCATTGTACAAGAGATTATAAGAATTTTGGAGGAAGGGTATAAATTTAGAGAATTTAGTGAGGTCTTACTGTCCGGGGGGGGCGGTATAGATTCCTTGAGGAGTGCTGTATTTGCTGAAGTGGCCTTACTAAGGTTTGCTTACGCTTCTTATAGTCCGGAAGAGGTGGAAGCCATGCTTGAACCTTTTAACGAGCGTCTAGACTTGTATAGTCACAAATGGGAACCCGGCGATGCCGTGTTATTTTCAAATCGATTTTTATTGCATCGCAGAGGCGGAGTGGGATTTAAGGGGCAGGGATTTCTTTCTTTTAATAGTTTTATGTCCGGTACGAGGAATATTGACAGGGCTTAAATCTTTACTTATATAGATTTTATGCTAGGGTGGTGTACTAAATAATTGTTTGTGCTATGCCAGAATCTTTGATTCAAAGAGATTTCCCGATACCTATTGATTGTGTGCAGATCATTGAGAGTGCGGTGGGCAATTTTCCCACGCCACTTTGGTTGTCTGATGGTCGTAGTAACAAGTCTTTGCAAAGGCTACAGGACTCTTTTTCGACAATGATGCGGCGGGTACGTGATGGTGAAGAGGTGCCATGGAAGGAGTTGTGTGCTTTGAGGATGACTTTTCATGGCCTAAGAGAGAAATTTTATGGAATTGATAAGATTCAGGTGATTGAAAGGGTTATTGATGAGTGCTTGGAGAGGATAGAGGATGTGTTGGCCGGTAGCGGGGTAGAGAGGGAAAAGATGGTGGTGCAGGTTGGTAGAGAGAGTTTAATTTTTGTCAGTTCGGAGATGCAAAGAGTTGTTGATTTGGCCAGACGGGTGGCCAGAGAAGATTTTTCGGTATTGATACATGGTGAAACCGGTACGGGTAAGGAGCTTGTTGCCGGGCTGCTGCACTATGAATCTCCAAACAGAAGTAAACAGCCTTTAAAAGCTATCAATTGTGCTGCTTTGCCGGCTGAATTGCTGGAGAGCCAGTTGTTTGGTTATAAGAAAGGTGCTTTTACCGGTGCGGTCAGAGACACACCGGGTTTACTTGATGCCGTGGGTGAGGGGACTTTATTTTTGGATGAGGTTGGCGAAATGGATATAGGCTTGCAGGCTAAATTGTTAAGAGCTCTTCAGGAAAGACGGTTTAGAATGGTGGGCGATCCCAATGGTGAAAGGGAATTTAGAGGACGAGTTGTAGCGGCTACCAATGTAGATTTGGAGCATGCTATTAATTCACAGGGGGCTTTTCGCTCCGATTTATATTATCGGCTTGCTCAATTTACAATTGATGTACCGGCACTTAGAGAGAGAAGAGCGGATATAGAAGTTTTGGTAGAGTTTTTTCTGGATAAGTTGTCTCCGAAAGCTACACTTACCCGGTCGGCAAAGAGGAAGTTGATGGATTATCCTTTTCCGGGCAATGTTCGAGAGTTGGAAAATATTTTAAAACGTGCTCATATTTTAGCTTCACTATATGATTTCGATGACGAGGTTTTGATTGATGATGAGCACGTAGAGTTGCCCCGTTTGATTGCGACCAGTAATAATCATTCCGCTGATAAGGGAAATGCTGCTTTGGAGCAGCAAGTTGTTGAATTGGCCGAGAGAGTTAGAAGTTTGGAGGAGGCTTTACTGGGAGGTGTCGAGACAAAGAAGGGGAAGTTGGAAGCAATCTAATTGCCTGTTTTGTAAAGTCTATTTTCTATGGCATCACTCTTTTCGCTGTGCTAAATTTTTAGAAATTTTTAACCTCATTTTTTCATGATCGAAGACAAAATAAAACTTATCTTAAAAGAAATAAGCGATTTAAGGCAGGACTTGAAGGCGGTAAAATCTGAGATTAAAAAAGAGGAGAAGATTGAGGATGAACAGTATGTGCAGCTCAAGAAGGCCTATAAGGAATTGCGTGAGCAGATCAAGGATTTGGAGACCGATAGGGAAAACGAGTTGGCTGAAGATGATAATTACAACAACCTGAGAAAGATCCGTCTGGAAAAAGAAGAGGAATTGGCGCATGCGCGGGAAAAACTTTTTGAAAATCTTGAGAAACTACCGAAAAAGGCTTTTGATATGTCACTGGATACAGAGGAGGGAAATGTTCGTGTCCAGGTGATTCCGGATATGCGTATCTTTATGAACGGCAAAGAAGAGAAGAAGAACCTGTAATTACTGTTTCGACCTTTTTCTCTCGTGTTCTTTCAAGAACTTTTTGCGTAAACGGATGTTTTTGGGTGTGATCTCAACGTATTCATCGCTCTTGATGTATTCGATGGCCTTTTCCAAGGTGATAGGGGAGATGGGCGTGAGTGTTAAGGCCTCGTCGGAACCGGAGGCTCGTACGTTAGTGAGCTTCTTGTTTTTTGTGGCGTTGACTGTAAGATCGCTGCCCTGGTTGTGTTCACCGATGATCATTCCTTCGTAGATTTCAGTGGCCGGTACCACAAAAAGTGGACCTCTTTCCTGAAGTTTCCAGAGAGCGTAGGCCATGGTTGAGCCGGTTTCGCCGGATATCATTGAGCCTACGGTGCGTTTTTCGATTGGTCCGGTGTGTGGCGCGAAATGATCGAAGGCGTGATAAAGAGTTCCTTCTCCGCGGGTTAAGACCAAGAATAATGATCTAAAACCTAAAAGTCCGCGAGTGGGTACTTCGAATTCAATTAGGGTGTTGCCATTTTCCGACTTCATTTCAATCATTTGTCCTTTGCGTTTTCCTAAAGCTTGAATTACCGCGCCTGCGGATTCGTCCGGTACATTGATGACCACGTTCTCGATCGGTTCATGTTTTTGACCGTCGATCTCGCGCATTACCACTTCCGGTTGTGAGATTTGCAGTTCAAAGCCCTCGCGGCGCATGGTTTCAATTAAAACGGCAATGTGCATTTCGCCGCGGCCGTAAACCTTTATGGAGTCGCTATTGGCTTGCTGTTCTATTTTTAACCCCACGTTGGTTTCGATTTCTTTTTCCAGGCGGTCTTTGATGTGTCGGCTGGTGACATAGTCACCTTCTTTTCCAGCAAAAGGAGAGTCGTTTACCATGAACTCAATCGCCAGGGCCGGTGGGTCGACTTTTATGGCCGGTAGAGCTTCTGTATTGGCATCGGTGGTTATAGTTTCACCCACATAGATGTCCGGTAGGCCGGCAATAGCCACGATGTCTCCGGCAACGGCCTCGGGGGCCTCAACTTGCTCCATTCCTTCGAATGTAAAGAGCTTGGCCACTTTTCCGCTACGCTTTTCTCCTTCGGAATTTATTATTGTGACACTTTGGTTGGCTTTTAAAGTACCTTCATAAACTCTGCCCACGGCAATGCGTCCAAGAAAATTATTGTAGGAAAGATTGGCGGGTTGCATTTTGAATGGTGCTTCTTTGTTGCCGGTTGCGGCAGGAACCTGCTCCAGAATGAAATCTAGCAGGGGAGTGATGTCTTTGTGCTCATCTTCCAGGTTGCGAATAGCTACACCCTGTTTAGCAATGGCATATATATAAGGGAAATCCAGTTGTTCGTCGGAGGCACCCAGCTTGGCGAAAAGATCAAAGGTGAGGTTCACCACCTCATCGGGGCGAGCCATGGGTTTATCGATCTTGTTAATTACAACCAGAACTTTATGACCAAGTTCCAGTGATTTTTTAAGGACGAATTTGGTTTGTGGCATGGGGCCTTCGTAAGCATCCACAACTAAAACCACCGCGTCGACCGTACGCAAGACACGTTCAACCTCGGAGCCGAAATCGGCGTGGCCCGGGGTGTCGACAATGTTAATTTTTTTGCCTTTATAGGTGATTGCAGCATTTTTCGCGTAAATGGTGATTCCACGTTCTTTTTCTTGATCGTTACTGTCCATGGCTCTTTCTTCAATGCCTTTGTGAGTATTGAATTTTTCGCTGGCTTTAAGCAGGGCATCCACAAGAGTGGTTTTGCCGTGATCTACGTGGGCTACGATGGCGATATTGTGAATTTCCATTGGTATGTTTTGCTATTAGGTTCAAATCTCGGTGAGTTTACAGATAATGTTAGTAAAATACAATCTAATTATGTATAATCGGCCTCGTTGATTTATTAAAACTAAGATATGACTCATTACGTTTGCAAAGGGGGCTGTGGCGGTGTCTTGGAGGAGATTGGAGTTTGTGAGACCGAAGGGTGTTCAAAGCAATGGGAGCTTATGGAAGAGTGTGATTGTGTGGACGGCAAGCACGGTGAAGCTGCAAGCCAGGGACTTGTTGTAAAAGACAGCAACGGCACTGTTTTACAGGATGGCGATAATGTGGTTTTAATTAAGGACTTAACACTGCGCGGTTCCTCAAAAACTTTTAAGCGCGGTACTAAAGCCACAAATATTAAGCTTACCGATAATCCCGAGGAGGTTGATTGTAAGCTTGAAGGGATGGCTATCGTTCTCCGGGTAGAGTTTTTGAAGAAAATTTAGCTTGTTTTCAGTTTGTCTATAACATATAGTCTTTTCTTCTTTTTATTCTATGTTATGGACAAAACGCCTAGAGCCGGACTTTCGCGTGAAGTAATGGGTGGTAAAGTATTAGCTATAACCGACCAGCTTGCTGATGGATCGCTTGAGGTTGATGATTTGATGGACAAGGTTATCGAGACTTTGGAGGAGACAAATTTGGCTGCAGGACATGCTTTAAGGCTTACTCCACAGAGAGCGGAAATTGTTTTGTTGGAAGGCCTTTTGGTGGACGCATTTTTGAATGATTTTGTTTCAACTTCGACAGTTGGTGGGGAAGTTTTTTTATATGATCCTAAAGATTCCCGCTTTGCAAGTTTTCCTGAATTGATTCAAGGGGAAAGTCCATTTTCTAGATTAAAAGACGTACTTTACCACTCATTGCATGTGGCTTTGTCTCGATTTGTTGCTAAATTGAAGAGCGGAGAAGCGGATAGTGCTCTTTTGAATCAGGCCTTTGAGCGTTATCGTCTGGTTAGTAACTCCGGCAACTTGTCATATATTAAATCGGCGTTGGATGCTCCCGCGGTAAATATCCCCGGGATTTTGGAGTTGGTTCCTGTTTTGACAAGTGGAGTTGTTAAGCCTGATGCCGGCGATTTCGCGGAAATAGCCAGGAGCAGTTTTTCGTTACTTAGAGCTCTTACCTCGTTAAGCACCAGAGAATTTGGTGAAGCGACAATTCCGATTAAAGGAACTGATCGTACAATTCTTAATCCCGAAGCTTTTATTTATCGTCCAAAAATCAGGGCGGTTTGTCCTTACTCCGGTGCTGTTATTGCTGCTGGATTAGGTTCAATAAAATTTTCTCAAGATATTCAAGAGAGAATTAAAGATGTTGCTCGAAAATCAACTGATGTTGTCGTACGGTGCCCCTCGATTTATCCAGTAAAGGGAGCTGTTCCTTTGCAGGTTTTTTATGAATTTGTTCTTAAAGCCGTGGAGAAACATATATATCCATTGTATATTTGACTTTGTTTGACTTTGAGGGCGGTTTGAAAAAAGTTCTCCCTGGGGGAGAACTTTTCTGTCAGAATCGAACCGAATGGTTGAGGCGGTGAGATCTAGAACCTGTCTATTTGGATTTTAAGGATTAGTGTTATTTCGTCACCTTCTTTAACTTGTTCTTTTTTTCTTACTTCAAGCTTGAGTGGTAAGATATAGGCCCCTATTTTTTTATCAGGGAAGATAGAGGTTTTCCAGTTGGTATTGCCTAGTTTTACGTCAACCGGTAGAGAGCCCCAGCCACGCGCTATGTCTCCAAAGTTTTCTTTTAATTCTGCGGATAATTCTTTGGGCAAGGTTACAAAATGCCAGGCGGCCATGCCTTGGTAGAGCCAAACTTTTGCTTGGAATTTATATTGATGCGACATTATTTGCGATGAAGTTAATTATCCGTTGTGGTGAGAATTACCTCTAAGGTTCCCGACCCGCCGCGATCACTACGGCCTTCGTAGACGCGTGACACATTCGGGTGTTCCGTTAGATATTTTTTCAGAAATGGCTTTATGATTGGCATTCCTTTTTTCGAGTGGAGTCCTTTTCCGGTAATAAAAAGTATTTTTGTAAGCTTTCTGCGCAGACATTTTTCCAGAAACTCATCACAGTGGTATTTCATGTCACTTGTTTTTAGTGGCCCCAGGTTGTGAAAGTCGAATTCAGCTTCTGGCTTGCTGAGATTATCGTATTTGTTGATCTTTTTTGCTTTTTCCTTTTTGCGTGCCATGATTTTGCTTGATTATGAAACGATCTCTAATTCATTTTCCAGTGCCATCCACTGTTCTTCACTTTGATAAATTTCTTTTTGAATTTCCGCTAAGCGCTCGGTTTTTTCTTTGGAAAATTGTGTAAAATTTTCTTCAAACCATTGCAGTATACTTGCTTTTTCTTCTTCCAGTTTGGCGATATTTCTTTCGATATTTAATAGCTTTTTCTTAATTTCTTTAACTTTCATCTGTTGTTCTTTGCGTTCATTTTTGTCGAGGTTTGTTTCCGGTTTTTCTGGTATCCCCAAGTCTTTTTCAATGTCTTGCTGTAAATGATAAACATACTCCTCATAGTTATGATTATAACGTTTTACCGTACCGTTTTTAACTTCAATAATGCCGTTGGCGATAGTTTCAACAAAGGTGCGGTTATGGCTTACAAAAATCACTGTAACATTCGTCTGGCTTAAGGCCATCGCGAAGGCTTCGACCGTTTCGAAGTCCAAATGGTTAGTTGGTTCATCAAGTAAAATTACCTGATTCTTTTGTAATAAAATTTGTGCCAGACATAAGCGGGCTTTTTCGCCGCCACTCAAAACGGGAATCCTTTTATTCAACGCTTCGTCTTTGAATAAGAAGTTTCCGGCCATTTCGTAGATTGTCTGTTCGGAAATGTCAGTTGGCGCGACTCTTTTCAGGTAGGATTTTACGGTTTCATCAAAATTTAAAGTGGCGGGGACGTGTTGGGCGTAATAGGCGATTTGAATATTGTGTCCCCATTTATATGATCCGGCAAGTTTTTCAATTTCTCCGGCCAGTGTTTTTAGCAAAGTTGTTTTGCCTTGGCCATTATCCCCAAGTACAGCGATTTTTTGGCCTCTCTCGATCTCTAAATTGATTTCTTTGGCGATGGATTTATTAGTATATCCGATTTCAAGATCCTCAATTTTTAGAGCGATGCCTTTTTTGTCTTCAATATCCGGAATATTGATATTGGTGGTGCCGAGAGGATGAGAAACTTCGATTGTTTTAAGTTTTTGAATTTGTTTCATCTTTGATTGAGCTTGCGAGGCTTTACTGGCCTTGGCACCAAATCTGTCTACGAATTTTTGCAGGTGTTTTTTTTCACGGTCAATCTTTGTATTGTATTTTTCAATCATCAGTAGCTGCTCTTCTTTGAATTGCAGATATTCCTGAATCGGACGGGGAAAAAGTGTTGTTTTTCCTTGCTCAATTTCCAGGGTTTCGTTGCAGGTTCTTTTTATGAATTCCCGGTCGTGGGAAATGAGTAAAAAGCTTCCTTTGTAATTTTCCAGAAATTTTTCAAATAATATTTGAGTTGAAAGGTCGAGATAGTTGGTCGGTTCATCAAGGAGAAGGAGGTTTGGCTCTTTGAGAAGCATGGCAACGAGCTTAACTCGCATTTGATATCCGCCCGCCAATGAGGTAATGGGCGATAGGAGAAGGTCATTTTTGATTTGAAATCTTCCGGCAACTTTGCTGCATTCCCACTGCGCTTTTTGGCTTGTTCTCGTTAAAAAATCAATCACGGTTTCTGTGTCTTCGTACTCGTTATGTTGAGTTAAGTATCCTATTTTTGTTGATTCATGCACCTCAACTTTTCCTCCGTCAAAACTTTCTTCGCCGACAATAATTTTGAAGAGAGTTGATTTTCCGGCTCCATTTCTACCGATTACGCCGATTTTTTGCTGATTATTTACAACAAAATCAGCATTGTCCAAGATCACCTGAGGGCCGTATGTCTTGTGCAAACCGTTGACTTGTAAGAGAACTGACATTGAGTGTATTTATTACTGTTTCTTCCTTAAAATGCTGATTCCCGTAAAAATCATGAAAGCAAGGACAAGGACTACCAGGCCGCTAAGCCACATTGGGACTTCCCAACTTGAAATGGTGAGTGGCCAGGAATTCACGAATCTTAGAAGGTGGAGTGTTCCCGCGAAAAGAAATATCGCCAGGGAGACGGAAATGAATGTATTTTGTTTCATAAGATGGGGTTAGGTTGTCCTTATTGTAGCAGGAAATTAATTTATGGGCTCATCTTTCTAGCTAGCGGGGTGCGAAGACTCCTCTCTCCGTTAGGTTTTATTTCTCTTCTTTCGCTTTAAGCTCAAAAAGCTCAAAAGGGCCAAACCAAACACCCCTATTGCTCGTGCGGCTTTCTTGGCCATAAAAGCAAATCTGGCACGCTCGCCCGCTTCCAGACGCGCTGCAAAAGCCTGGCCTTTACTCGCCTTCTCCAATTTGGCTAAAAATTCCTCATCAATTCCCAATAATTCCATCCACACCGCTTTTGCTTTCGTGTTTTTCATGAGCTCAAGCGTAGCTAGAGCAACCTCATGCTGATTCGAAGACCGTGAGAGATTGCCAATCATAAATTCTATATCTTCAATTGGCGCCTCACACTTTTCAAAAATCGCTCTCAGAAACTCTTCATCATACTCTACAACTTCATCCGGCACATAAACCTGCTGCAGCATAACATTTTTATCATAACCGGCACTTTTGGCCAGCTTCTGCATCAATCTGAACCATTCAAGGGCAACATTTGTCCCCATCTGCCTACTGGGAAACTCTATTTCCGCTAAATCATACACGCTGGATTCAACGCGCCAATCGATCGCCATATCATCTTCACGTTGAGGGGTGTGGAATAGTTCATGTGCAAGAACCTTCTCAAACCTGCCATTAAATAATTCTATTTCCATCCCCACAAAAGTCTCGCCGGCCGTCACTGTTCGAAGGCCATAAACATTCATTGGCAAATCACAAAAATAAAAGTGATCTAACGGTAAATCCACCGCAGACAAATCAATTTTAGGATGAATCGCTGCCAATTTTTTCACCACTAAAGCCTGCATTTTTCTAACAGTTGCAATTGCTCCATCAAACAAATCGTTTCCCTGCTCCTCCCCCAAAATTACATATGGTCCGCCTGCACAATTAGCTTTGGCAACATTATGAGCGTCTGTTTTTCCTTCACCTTGCCAAAACCTTCTTTCCAAAACAGGCAAAACCCGCGCATTCAGCTCGGGTGCCACAACAAGACCGGACGCAAGTGCCCAGGCACCGGCGGTAACCAAGCCTCGTGAGGTACCTCGTTCTTCGGTAGCTGATTGTTTTTTAGGACCTTCAGGAATTGATGTCAGTTAAGTCGTGATTATAATGGGATTACGGAGGTGCGTCAAACTACCTGCCACTTCTCTTAAAAGAGTTCCCAACGTCACTGAGGATTCTTTCTTCTAAAATGGTGAATGGCTCCCGGGGCCGGATTCGAACCGGCGACCAATGCGTTAACAGCGCACTGCGCTACCGCTGCGCCACCCGGGAGTATGAAGTTAGTTGTTCGAGAAGCTGAAATTTGGAGGCTTAACTCCTGGTTTCTAAACTTTGAACAGGGTAAATATACTGAAGCGCTTAAGTATTTTCAACATTTTTTTCTAAGTACCAAAATATCGCGTACCACTACCTGGTCCGGGCGTTTATAACTGAACTTTTGTTCGATTTCGAAGCCGTTGGTTTCGGCAATTTCCGGGAAACGCGGGAAGTGGATGATTTCATGCGGATTTTTTTGATAACCGGTGAGGCACATAACCACTTTGCCCTCTTTTTTTAGTAGGGGATGGATCGCTTGCAGCCAGTTTAAATGTAGATTTGCCAGTTCCCTGAAGAGCATTTCCATTTTTTCTGGAAGAGGGAACTTGCTTAGCGGTTCGCCCAGATAACCTTCGGTGACCACGGCATCTACTTTTTCCAGGTTGCTATGCTCCTTTAACAGTTGCGGAGTGAGGAAGCGGGCGTCGCGGGTGAAAACATGAAAAGCTGGTTTTGTGGCGAATTCGCTTTTTAGCCAATTACAGTTTTCTTCTGAATATTCTTTCATGCGCTCCTCGATGTCGGAACCGACGACTGCTTTGTCCATGAGTAGGCCTTCCATGAGAAGGGTGCCGGTGCCGCAGAAGGGGTCGAGGATGGTGTTGGCTGGTTCAGCCAGATTTAGCATTATCTGAGCCAGTTTTGGCGGCAACATGCCGACTCTGGCATCGCGTTTGGGCTTGTCGAAGTCGCGCTTGGAATAGTTGTCGATATTTTGAATGGTTACGGTTTTGCCTAGCCACAGGTCCTTTTCTCCGAAAATTACATTGATGTCGATACCTTTTTCTATGACTTTTGCTTTAAAAATCGTTGAAGGTTTGGTGTTTTTGAAGTTTTTGTTTACAAAGCGACTGTTTAAGCCCAGGGATTTTAAGATTTTTTTAGAAAAATTTAATAATTTTTTAATGTTTATTTTAGAAATGTTTTTTAAACTAAGGACACTGATAGAGAAGGGGATCTTTCCGGAAAGATCTTTAAACTCTCTGTTGAGTATATCGGCAATGCTTTCTTCGAGAGAACTTTGACGGTAGGCATTGAGAGGTAGGGGTTCGAGTAACTCGATGATTTTGATTGTTCCGCCCAGCTTGTTTTGTAGTTTTGACAGATCTTTCAGCTCTTTTGGTAGCTTGAAAACAGCGGTGTCGAGATTTCTTTCAATAAGATTCTCCTTGCCTATGACCGAAATAAGTTCCGCAAAGCAGAGTTCTTTCTCTCTTCCTAATTCAAATGCAAATAAATTCATAATTTATGGCTGTATGTTATATCAACTTAGAAAAATATCAATGGAGCAGTGGTTTATTATTTTATCTTTTACTTTGAGTATTATTTTAAGCTTTTTGTTAGGATACACCATGTTTAGGTATTGGCAGATTGAGTTTTTGAAAAGTCCCATTGAGATATTTGAGTTTAAGGCCTGATATTTTTAAACAAAACGGTTGGGCTTGCAAGCCGGACTTCCGGAAAAAAATTGAGTTTAGAGTGGTCAGTTGGTATTTTGCAGAGTGAATTACAAATAACCAACAGAATATGGCAATGTCCTTAAATCGTGTACAATTAATTGGAAATTTGACTCGTGATCCTGAAATGCGACAGATTCCCGGCGGCCAGGTGGTGACAACTTTCGGATTGGCGACAAACTTCACCTGGAATGATCAAAGTGGCCAAAGACAGTCTAAAACTGAATTTCACAATATTGTGGCTTGGAGGAAATTGGGAGAGATTTGCGGTCAATACTTGAAGAAGGGGAGTAAGGTGTTTATTGAGGGGCGTTTGCAGACCCGTGATTGGGAAGGAGAGGATGGAATAAAAAGGTATAGAACTGAAATTATTGCCGATAACATGATAATGTTGGATAGAAAAGGCGAAGGCGGTGGTGACATGATGATGGATCGTGAGGCCTCCGGAATTGAGGATAATGGTGGTGTGCCGATGGAGTCACACGCTCAAGGAGCACCTGCCGGTGCCGATGATGTGACTATTGATGATCTGCCATTCTAATTGAAAAGGTTTTGGGGCGCACAGCCGTTTGCACATGATAGACCCATTAAAAGGGTAATTATCAGAGGTGGACTGGGCGCCCCAACGTAACGCTCCATAATGTGAATATCTATCAGCAGTAAAAAAATATTAATGCTGAGATTTTCACAAAGAGCGGTAATACAAGAGAAACCAACAAATACTTCTCTTGCGGTAGCCGAACAGGTGTTCGGAATCTCCCTACCGTTCTTTGGTGTTTTCTTTTAGAACGGGGAGCACCGGCCGTTCATTTGTGTTTTTGTTTTTGGTGTTCACTGCCCGAAGACAGAAGAACAGTATTTTTGTTGAGTTTATTTTTGTTTTTTGTCCCATCTCCCAAATAATAGGGGGAGGGAACTTAACGGTGGTTGTGTTGGGCAACCATCGAAAAGTAGGGAGTGGCAGAAGTTTTCGGGCTAAAAAATTCTAGCACCCCCCACTTTCCGAAGCGTTAAGTGAGTTGTTTGGTAGGGCGATTTTTCAAGGAACGAGGTATAGGATTTTTTAGGACGGAACTTAAATTCGTAGCGGATAAATTAAGACATTATATCAGAAAATGAGTTTTTATTCAATCAATATAAATGCTTTTTATTTTTGACTGTTAATATTCATTCGATTGGGTATAATCACTCGGGAAAAGAATAGTGAAATTATTATGACAAGGATGTCTGAAGAAGAAACTTATAAAGGAAAATTGTTTCTGATTGTGGGGCCTTCCGGCTCCGGTAAGGGCACGGTTATCAGTGAGCTTAAAAAGCAGTATCCGGGCTTTGTTTACCCTGTTTCTTACACTACTAGAGAAATACGTGAAGGAGAGGTTGACGGTGAAGTTTATCACTTTATTACCAAAGAAGTCTTTCAGGCAATGATTGAGAGAGGTGAGCTCTTGGAGTATGCGGTTGTTCACTCCGACAACTATTATGGTACCTCCAAGGCTGATATCGTGGAGCCGCTTGTGAGTGGAGCGGTGGTTGTTAGGGAAGTTGATATTCAGGGCTTTCACTCGATTCGTGAACTTTTGCCAAAAGAGAATGTGATCTCTATCTTTATGAAAGTGAGTGATTTGGACGATTTACGCAACAGAATTTTACGCCGCGGTAAGATGTCCGATGAGGAACTGAAGCATAGAATGGACAGCGCTTTAAAAGAGATTGCACAAGCCGAGGAGTGCGATTATCAGGTTGAGAATAAGTGGGGTGAAATTGGTCAGTGTGTGCGAAAAGTAGAAAAGATAGTTCTTGCCGAGATTAAGGATTTATATTAGATTCCCAAAAGGTTTGGGCTTTTCTATTTTTTAATTTTTCATATATGGTTATCGGTACTCTTAAAGAAATTAAGGACAACGAGAACCGCGTTGGACTTACTCCTTATGGTGTTCGTGAACTTGTGGATGAAGGATTTAAAGTTTTGGTGCAGGAAACCGCCGGTATTGGCAGTGGTTTCTCCGATGGTGAGTATAAGGAATGTGGAGCTGTTATTGTCAGGACGCCTGAGGATATCGTGAAAGAAGCGGATATTTTGGTGAAAGTTAAAGAGCCGATTCCGCAGGAATATAATTTGATCGAACAATTTGAAGGTAAGACGCTTTTTACCTACTTGCATCTGTCCGGCGTGGATAAGAGGCTGACCAAGCTTTTGGCCAAGCACAATATCACTGCCATTGCCTATGAGACTTTGGAGGATGAGCATGGTAAATTGCCACTGCTTGCTCCGATGAGCGAAGTGGCCGGCATTTTAGCCGTTCAGTATGGTGCTGAGTTTTTGCAGAAAAAGCATGGTGGTCGCGGTATTACCATGGGAAAAATCACAGGTATTCCAAGTGCGCGTGTAGTGGTGGTTGGTGGTGGTTATGTCGGTGCCACAGCGGCCAGAACGGCTGCAGGGATGGGAGCGAGAGTGAAACTTTTTGACATCAATCCGCAGAAATGTCAGGAGCTTAATGATGAGATTAAGGGCTATCTTGGACAGAATCTGGGAGAAAACTTTGAGGCGGTTGTTCCTGAAGGTAACAGCTTCAATGAAGCGTTGGCAGAATGTAACTTGCTTGTGGGAGCGGTTTTGGTTGCCGGAACAAAGGCTCCGGAGGTTGTAACCGAGGAGCAGGTAAAATCTATGAAAGACGGTTCGGTGATTGTGGATGTTTCCATTGATCAAGGTGGTTGTATTTGGGGTTCCAGAGCCACAACTCACTCTGATCCGATTTATGAAATCTATAATAAGGTGTACTGCTGTATTGCCAATATGCCTGGTCAGGTAAGTCGTCAATCCACTATTGCTTTGACTAACGCAACTTTGCCTTACCTGAAAAGATTGGCTAAAGATGGAGCGGAGAACTTGATCAAGCAATCTGTTGCCGGTGATGGTCGCTTGGCTCGCGGTTTGAATACTTATAAAGGGTATATTACCTATGAGGCGGTTGCCAAAGATCTTGGCATGATGGATGTTTACAAACCCGTAGCTGAGTTGGTTTAATTTAGAGTAATTCTTTTTTGGCGATCATACTTCCGCTGAAAAGGTGAAAAAGTGAGAAGGACAGGCCCAAGATGCTTATTAGGAAAAGCACTCCTGTCCTTTTCCATTGTGGTGGCGAATCTTCTATTACAAAAGTGACTTGATTACTGTTAATTCCTTGATTTATCAAATATTGTTCTAACTCGCCGGGCATTTTCCAGGAGCCGGTGAGGCCTTTAATCTCTTTTTCTGTAATTATTTGCTGTTTTTGATCCTTGCTGGTGATATCTTCGGGATAAATCCCAAGGTAGCCGTGCTTGCCTTCTTTTGCTCTGATAACAAATTTTCTTGAACTGTCGTCAACATCTTCGGCAAAGAGATAGTAGCTTAAGGTGCTGGCGAATTTGTCGTAGTGATTGCCTTGCCACTCTGTCTCTATAACTTCGACTATTTTTACTTGCTGATCAAAATTGTGGCTTTCTCCTTCAGTTATTAAGTGCTTTAAAAAAGGAAAAGTGTAGAGGGTGATACTTAAACTAAATACTGCACCTATTAGCCCGAAGGTTACTTTGAGGCCGGCGGTGGTGAGATTGTCGGTGAAGTTTTTTGCCATACTTTTGAAATTATCCTCTGTAAACGAGGAAGCCGGTGTAGGCTACATAGCAGAGCAACAGCATGGCTCCCTGCCATCTTTCCAGTACGTGTTTTTTCCCGACAAACATTGCGAGAAAGAGCACCAAAGTCGCACCCACCGCAATTGACACATCAAAGTTGGTGGTCGGGTTGAATGGAAGTTGCAGCATGCTGGCAGTTAGTCCCAGGATCCAGAAAACATTAAAGATGTTGGAACCAACTATATTTCCTACGGCTATATCGCTCTGTTTATGCATTGCGGCGATTACCGAGGTTGCCAGCTCCGGTAAGGAGGTTCCGACCGCTACGATTGTAAGACCGATTAGAGCTTCGGATAGTCCGGCATTTTTTGCCAAAATTATTGCGTTGTCCACTAACAATTTTCCTCCCACAAATAGTAGTAGAATACCAAAAATCGTTAAGATTGTAGAAACGGTGTAGGAATATACTTTGATTTCTTCACCGCCACCGGGCTGCTGCTTGGTAAGCCCGAAAGTGTAGTACATGAAGATACAAAATAGTGCGATTAAAGTTAGTCCGTCGGTTCTGGTTATGGCGTTGTGACTTGTGCCGTCCAGAAAGGCGTCATTACCCATAATTAAGACCAAAACTATCGCTAAAAGTGCGAAGGGAATTTCTTTCCAGGTTGTGTTTCTCTTAACAGCCAAGGGAGTTATTATTGCTGAAATTCCCAGAATTAACATGATGTTTGCGATGTTGGAGCCGACGACATTACCGATAGCTAGATCGGCGGAGTCGTTTAGAGCGGAGAAGATGTTTACAATCAGCTCCGGCGCGGAAGTTCCAAAGGCCACCACGGTAAGCCCCACCACGATTGGTGGAATTTTCATTTTTCGCGCAAGTGAAGCGGAGCCGCGAACCATTGATTCGGCTCCCAGGATTAAAATTACCAGTCCAAGAATTAAAAGGAGAATCGGTACCAACATTTAATGAGGGGTTATTGGAATTGTTTAGCTAATTGTAGAACAAGTTATTGTTATTACAAAATTTTCTTTAGGGGAGGTATGTGTGGATTGTTTTTTCTTCGGATGGATAGACGCCATCTTCATCATGAACTTCTTTGCCGCTTAGTGGGGGATTGAATACACAGATTAAGCGCATATCTTCTTCGGCCCTTAAATAATGCTCATCGTGTTCATTTAGGGCATACATGGTGCCATCTTCAATTTTGTGAGTTTTACCTGTTTTTAAGGACTCGATTTCGCCCTTGCCCTCAACGCAGTAAACAGCCTCAAGATGGTTTTTGTAGTGGATATGAGTTTCGGTACCGGCGAAAATTCTGGTGTCGTGAAATGAAAAGCCCATGCCGTCTTTTTTCAGCAGTAGGCGATGACTGACCCAATTATTATTGTCCAATGGCCTAATTTCTCTTTCAGTGCCTTTGATTTCTTTTAAATTGCGGATGATCATAAAATCGGGGTTATAATGCAAAAAATGGTGTTGTTTAGGAAAAAACCACTACGCGGTTTTTGTAGATGATCAACTTGTTTTCCAGATGTTTTTTAATAGCTGTAGCAAAGACTTCCTTTTCCGATTCGCGTCCTAAAAGCTTGAGATTTTCAACATTAAAACGATGGTCGATCCGTTTGACGGTCTGCTCAATAATCGGTCCTTGATCCAGTTTTGAAATAACATAATGCGCTGTTGCTCCGATAAGTTTAACACCTCTGAGATAGGCTTCTTCATAGGGTTTTGCACCGATGAAAGAGGGGAGAAAAGAGTGATGCACATTCACGATATTGTCGGTTCCTATTTTTTCAATGAATTCCGGGCTTAAAACCTTCATATAACGTGCAAGGCCAATAATATCTACTTGGTGTTGATGAACTATTTCAAGTTGTTGAGCTTCATAGTTGCCGGTTGCCGGAATGTGGTAAAAAGGAATATTAAACTTCTCCGCCAGTGTTTGGGCATTTTCAGCATTACTAATGATAAAAGGTATTTGAACATTGAGCTCGCCAATTTCAACTCTACTTAGAATATCAGCCAGACAGTGCAGCTCTCTTGAGCAGAAGAGTCCTAGGAGTTTTTTTTGATGGTGGAAGTCCAGTTTTGTTTCCATTTGAAATTCTTTTTGAATCTCCTGAAAAGCTTTGTTAAAAATCTCGTGGTCTTTTAGATCGGAATCTAGAATTTGCCATTCTATGCGCATGAAGAAATGATTGTCCTCAACGTGTTCTTCAAGATAGGAGATGTTGGTACGGTGTTTAAAAAGGAATTCGGTGACCGTTTTTACAATTCCCGGACGGTCCGGGCAGGAGATGATCAGATTTGCTGTTTTCATAAAATTTCTTAGGTTACGGGCCCCATAATACACAATTGATCCAAAAATAAAAATTGTGGTAAGGTGTGGCCAATAGTCTTAACGAAAATCTTTATGACGAATCCTATAGTACATTTTGAGATTCCGGCCGATGATGTGGAAAGAGCCAAAGCTTTTTATGCCAACACTTTTGGTTGGAAGATTAATGAATTTGAGATGCCTGCCAATAGCTCCACCGGTGGTGAGCCTTACTATGGTGTGCAGACGGCGGAGGTTGATGAAAAACAGATGCCAACAAAGCCGGGGACAATTAATGGTGGTTTAATGAAGCGTCAAATGCCGGGCCAGCCTTTTATGAATTATATCAGTGTTGATTCGATTGAGGAGATGTTGGAGAAGGTTAAGGCTAATGGCGGTGAAATCAAAATGCCGAAAACCGAGATTGCACCCGGCATGGGGTGGATCGCCGTCTTCAAGGACACTGAAAACAATATGATGGGCTTGCATGAGTGGCATCAGGCCTCATAGAGACCATAGTTCCGGTATTGCGGTCAGCACTTCTGTTTGTGCTTTTATCCTTGCTTTTATCC
Organism: uncultured Candidatus Peribacteria bacterium; assembly: GCA_964383675.1. GTDB lineage: Bacteria > Patescibacteriota > Gracilibacteria > UBA1369 > LOWO2-01-FULL-3 > CAYLHX01. The sequence continues at coordinate 82,103 of CAYLHX010000002.1, forward strand.
TTGCTTTTAAGGGGGTATTTAAGGTCGGTGTTTCTACAGTTACAACCACTTTGGCGGCCTCTTTTTTTCTCCAGACGCCATCCAGATAGACCCATTGGCGAAAGAGCATTTCGTCGATTGAACCATCAGCCTTATTTGCCACTAAGCCGTTCTCTATTTTTTCTCCGAATCTGGTAATGCCGTGGCGGGTGATGGGCATTCCGTTGGAATCTAATATTTCTACGACTCTCTGTGCCGATGGATCATCAGATCCTTCGTGGCTGAGGACATATAGATATGGATGAACGTTGCGAGGATGTACGGCGTCATCCTCGTCTTCGTGCAAATCAAAGACTTTGTGAGGAGGCCATCCTTCATTACATAATTTGAGGGCATGTCCTACCAGTTCGGCGGATTCGGGTAAAGCCGGTTTGTTTGTTCTTGGTCCTTCACCGAATTCGTTGGCTAAAAGATGATCGGAATCTCCCACGCTTAAGCCGTCACCTCTTCTGGCGTTCATGTAGCGCCAATCCCTGAAATATCCCGCCGGGTTGCACATTGGTAGCAAAACAACCGGGATACCTGCTTTTCTTATGTCTTCAAAGAGCTGGATATTTTCTGCGAGTGCGATTGGGCCCGCGGGTTCTTCGCCATGAATGCCGGCAATGACCCATATGGCCTTGCCTTTGATTTTTGTTCTAATGGAGATGATGGGTAAGTGTCCAAGAATTTCACCTTTTTCTTCTAGAACTCTTTGCTGACAGACAACTTCCGATTCCCAGTCGGGGCTGTTTAATAAAGGTTGACAAGCCTCATAAAGCCCTCTGAGTGATTTTCGACCATCTTCATGTTGAGCATCGATGAACTCGCTTTGAACTGCTTCCAGCATAAAATAGTTAAGGGATTGATTGAATCACAGATGATTAATTGAGACAAGTTTAAGTAAAAGATGGTATTCAATCTTTGATTATTCTGTATTAACCTCGGTTTGGCCGGTGTTCATGTAAAACGGAGCATTTTTGCGCTTGACAAAAAAAAGAGTAGTAAGCTAGATTTCCAACTTAAACAATTTACTGACTATTGATAATTTAGGCAATCGCTCAAGTATAGGTGATGTAGCTGTGCTTATTTCTGAGGATTTCAGCAGATTGGTGATGCGAAAATTTGCAGATGATACTCAGAGTATTCAATCTGTGGAAGATTGTTGTGCGGCCATCGTTGCATTAGATAAACTTCAAAAATCTATAAATGAGGCAATTCAAGGTGTCATTGGTAGTGACAAGCCGTTCAATGAGGCTATTTTTCAGCCTCCATCTACAGAAGGTGTATACGATCAGATATCATTGCTAAAAGGAGTGATAACGGCACAAATAGTTGCAATTTGTGAGACAGTTAGAATCAATATTGTTTTAATTACTGAACTTAGCAAGCTTGTCGAGGTTGGAAATCTGTTGTACGAAGCCGTAGAAGACAAAAAGTCAGCAGAATTGAGTAGCCCGGAATTTAAAGATGCCATAATGACAACTGAAGAATTACTGAAACAATTGAGAATTCTTCGTCAAAAACGAAAAGCAATTCTAGAAGACGTTTCAAGGGCAACAGGTATATCCATTTCTTATCTTTCACAGTTAGAAAGAGGAGGAAGAAAACCCTCTCCTGAAGTAACAAAAAAACTGGCAAATTATTGTAATGTGACTTTATCTGATAGCTAAATGCACAAAGCTATCCATACTAAAGTGAGGCACTATTAGTACACTACTTGGCTGTCCTTTTACAAGGATGTTCGGACTCATTTTGAAGAAAAATTCAAAAAC
>CAYLHX010000003.1:0-71467 GCA_964383675.1 uncultured Candidatus Peribacteria bacterium
TGAAATTGGATTGTCCAAAGCATTGGTCACCACTGCCAAAAGGTCGGACTTCACCTTGTCTTTAATCTGACTCAAAGAATAATTAGCAGGATTGGCGTTTGCACCAAACACTTTATATGCTCCGGGCATCAGGGCAATTTGGTCGGCCAGTGCGGTTAAATCGGCCACCAGCTGTTCATAGTTATTTACCTCGAAAAGATTCGGGTAAACTATCTTTTGGGTCTTGCCCGGGAAATAATGTGGCTGAGGATTTGGAACATTCGGGTCTATGTTTGCCGGCGTACTTAAAGGATTGGGCTTGGTTTGAAAAGCTACATACCGTGGATTATCGATCGGCATGCTGAAAGCCCCCATCGATTTCACCTGTTCACTGATCGTTTCGACCGTCGGCTCATTGTGCAGAATTACCGTGGAAATCTTTTGATTGTTATAATTCTCCACCTCAACCTTTAACAAAATATCTCGATCGAATTGCGTCACCGCGGCCGGCAAAATATAAGTGGAGTTATTTGAAAGCATCTTTCTGGCAATCTCCGCCAAATTTCCTGAAGGCAAAGCGTAACTTATGCTTGCCTCACTTCCCTGAGGATCGTAGTCATACCATTTTGTTTCATAAATACCATCCTGGCCGGGGTTGCCATTTTGCAGCTTCAAATCCCGCCACTGATAATCGCGAATGTTGTCTCCATCGTTGTCCTGGCCGTCAAAGAGGCCGTAGCGATCGGTAAAATCTTTTAGTGTCACCGCGTCGCCGTCAACATTGTTCAAAACAATATCGGCGGCGGTAAGATCATCGATATCCAACCAAACTTCGTTCCCGGGTGCATCGGCCGGATCGCTACCCTCGTCATCATTATTGTCCGGGTGGTGAATGTTTTTCACATAATCACCCATTCTTTTTAGCAATTGGCCATAAATATCCTGTTCGATATTGTAGTATCCTCCACCGCCAAAGAGACCGAGCACAATATCGGCAAAAGCCCCAAAGTCAGGATCTCGTTTGGTGTTGGGATCCAGTGGAAAAGCATATTGATTGGAGTTGTTATTCAACTCTTCAAAAGATGGCAGACCGGCAAAACAGCTGTCATAGTAAACCTCGTCGATATCTTCATATTCATAGGAATCGGGAATTTGGAAGATATTGTTATGATTCTCATAATCCGCGGCATCAGCGCTATTTTGGTTCTGATCGTTTTTGTTAACATCCTCGGGGAACATAAGTTGATCACCGACACCGGGAACAAACTGTTTCACCAGCGCCAGACTTCCAGCCGGATCAAACACCGGCAAAGTGGCCAGCATGTAAAAACAACGATCGCTGTTTTTTGAAGCGGAATTGGCGTTACAACCGGCCGAAATGTCATATCCCTGATCTCCAAAGCCCCCGTTCATGGTGTCATAAAGAGTAAACATTACACCGTCGGTGTCGCCATCCCAGGAAAAATCTTCCTGAAAATCATAATCTGCAGGAAAACCGATATTTGAAAGTAGAACAAAAACCTCCGGTCCACCGTTTTTACCGGCCGGGTCACCATGGCCTACGCGGCCTTTGTCATCTACGGTAAATGTAAAATTTAAAGGCACATAGGTGCCGTTTCGATAAACTTCAATGCCGATATTCCCCGATGCTCTGCTAATCTTACCCGAAGACAAGCTGTCCGCTCCCTCAAGAATAAGCGGGTACTCAAAATCCTCCAATGCCTCGGCGTTGTCATTGTTAACTTTGGTAATCACACTGTTTACGGCATCATAAGAGCCCTTAATAGCTTGATCAAAAGTGTTTAACGGCCCAATTTCTTTGCCGTTAACTTTAAAAATCACATCCCCCGCCTTTAAAGGACCATCCAAAAGATTCTTATAGTCGTCCCCCTTCTCTCCATCCGGGTTTTTTATAAAGGCCGGAACTCCAAAATTTAAATTGTCCTCGATAACCGCCCCGTAGCTCACTTTATTACTGGTTAAGGTCGAAGCTTCTTCCGGAGAGAGCAGGCGAGTGTTCACGCCTACCGTGTTAAGGGGAATAGCCGTAGCCACATTATCCGATCTCAAGGCACGAGTCAGAATCGAATAATCACCATCTACAGCCAGAGGATTAAAATTCAGATCCTGATCAAAATAGTCCGACTTGGTGGAACCCAAAAACGGCGCGCACATTTTGGCACTTCCTTTGTTGGTGGCCTTATCGAAAAACTTAGCCTCAATTCCGTTAACGAAAAATTTATTAAGCTCTTCATTGAAATAGTGAAATCTGAAAAGACTTTCTTTGGGCTCGGTTTTGTCATTGGTGTTGCCCAGAGCGATATCAAATTCCGGCACGGGGTAATAATCCACCGGAAAAGGTCCACCGGTTAGTTGCACCTTGAAATCATCTTCAATATCTCCATCCTCATTCAAAAATCCTCCGGAGAGCGTGGCCTTTTGCAATAAAGGTAATGGCTCTTCGATCTCATAAGCTATTTCATTTACAGCCTTCTCCAAAGCATCATTTACATTTTTCAGATAGGCCTTTGTATACTCATCTTTTACCGTGATCAACGAAGGTACGCTATCTATCGGTAAAGGATCTTCGGCATGCGGAGCAAAACGGTGAGTATTTTCAGCAAAATTATTTATCTGCGAAATCTGCTTAGTCAAAAGCTTGTAATAGGGGATCAAATAGGTGTCTATGATGTTTTTAGTGTAGATATCCGGAACTGTCGCCAAAGGATCGTCTCCCTCAATGGCGGCCAGAAACCCGGCGGATCCGGGATGGTTTTCATTAACAGGCAAGCCCGGATTTGCGGCATCAACCGAAGTTTCCTCCACTATACTTTGCAAAAGCTCCTGCGCCCAGAACTTGTTGTAGCGCATATAAGCCAAATCCTCCCATTTCTCCAGATATTTCAGATAGTATTTGTAAACGTCACTGTTAATTGCTTCCTCTTCATGAATAAAATCCGCAAAGAACATTTTGCGGTCGAAGTTGGCAAACTCCGGCACGCCCTCATGATATAGGTGGTTCTTATCAAAAAACTCCGCTAACCGCATGCGGCCATCAATACCATTTTCCGGTGCCCGAATCACCCCGTGCCAAATATCAGCTTTTGGAAACTCTACCGTATCATTAAGCTCAAAGGTCTGACTGCCGTCATTGTAAATATAAGATTTATTCTCAAAATCGGTATAGGGGAACATGCTGATAAACTTATTGCCGTTCTTGTTCACCACCGGCAAAGGCACATCTCCCACCAACACCACACCGCTCAGACGATTATTGTGCTGATCATCCCCATTGATATAAAGATTTTCCAGTGCATTCACCAGATCATAAACAGTTTCCTGCTCTTTATCGAAAATAATGATTCGCACATCGGTGTACTCGTTGTTATCGCGAATGTCGTTGGCGTAGCGCAGAACTCGCCCTTCCAGATCGGTAACATCGATATTGGCCTCATTGAGCTGATTGCCATATTGATCCAGCAAACCTTCGTAGTAGCCGCCATCCGTGGCCAGCTCTTTATCAACAATGATCGCAACCAAATCATAAACGGTCTCATATTCATTGGGCGGCTCGGCCGGCTCAACCTGATCGGCATATGCCGTTTGTGAAAAGAAACTCACCGCGTAGGCCACATGTAGCGGCACCACTTGCGTGAAGGTCACAACAAAAACCAACATCCAACAGATGAAATTTTGCAGATTGATCTCAAGCTTTTTGCGTGGAATGAAGGGCATAAAGTATACAATACTCCAAGAGTAAAATATACCACACCGGCACCGCAAAAACAATTAACCTAAGCCAAGAACAAGGTTTTTGGTTGACAGAAGTTGTGGAGGTTTTAGAACTTAGGGGCTATTGGCTATTGATAGACGAGATTAACATAATATTGCCCGGAATCGTGAAGAGGTGCTGAACCGGTTAATACCTGCATTAAGTCCGGCTGAGTGATGTCAAAGTTGCCGTTTTCCTCGTTTTCAACAGAAGAAAAAACAGCGATAACATGGCCCATTTCCGGAAAAAAATCTACAAACCAAAACAAAGATAATATTGCGTATTGACCACTGCAAAGCTGAAGATTTTGGTCGCTCGGCTCCGGATCTTGTGGATAGTTTCCAGCAAATTGCGGCAGATTTTCTTGTATGAAAAATCTATAAAAATCATTGTTAGTTCCCAGGCTGACATCAAGGCAATGCCAGCCAAAAGTGGTGGCATCTCCTCCGTCATTAACCCACGATGCCTGGTCAAGGGCATGCACTTGCAGCAAGTCGGTTATCTTTTTCACATCCTGCTGTCTTTGCTTATCTCGCGCTTGAGAAGGATAATTGAGTCCGGTTGGAATTAAAATAACTGACAACACAACGATAATAGCAATAACTATCATCAGTTCAACTAGAGTAAAACCTCTCTGTTTTTTTAAGATTTTTTTCATATAAACAAAAACTCCCCTCCATTATATAACAGAGGGGAGTTTGGTTGAAAGAAGAAATGTGTTAATGGATTAGGCTGAGGTAGCAAGGAAAAGCGGCATTGTCAGGATCTTCAGTTACAGTTGCTAGTAAGGCCGGTTCGGTATCAGCAGCGATATCCTCACATATGATATTACCGTTCTCTTCATTTTCAACCCTTACGAACAATCCTCCAGTATAAGGTATACCATCGTCAAAATTTACAAAACCATAGCCATCACACCCTCCCTCGGCACCAGTAGCCACATTAGTGGCAGACGGATCGGTAGGATACACTCCACCAAAATCAGCAAGATTGTCAGCAATCACATCCGCTATTGTGTCATCAGCAGGATTTGCTTCCGCCAAACATCCTGAAACCGGTAAGTCATTTCCGGCCAAAAGCTCAGTGACCAAGAAATTCTGAATTTTCTGCACTGTTGCCAGTCTTTGCGCGTCACGACCACGCGAAGGAGCGTCAAGCAAGCTTGGCAAAAATGCTACCGCCAAAATACCGATAATGGCAATGACGATCAAAAGCTCAATTAATGTAAAACCTTTTTTTGTAAACTTCATAGGTAGGGGTTATTAAACTACCTACTATTATAGTGGTCTCGAAACAAAACTCAAGTAAATTAAAATGAGTTTGATTGGGGTTTGTCAGGCGGGATCGAATTAGTGGACGGGGGTGTGGAGGAAAACCTCTCCCCGGGGAGAACTTTTTTGTGGTAAGCCAAGATCGCAACCGGCCCGCGCCGCCCGCATTTCAACTTGACGCAAAAAGTGTTTTTCAAAAAAACTTTCAAAAATTTGCTTAGAAAAGTTTTTCGATTTTTTCCGGCAAAATTTTCTGCTGCGAACATTTTTCTAGCTATGTGATGGCTGCGATGGAGTCAGGTTGGGAAATTTTTGGAGGAGTCGTTTCTCGTTCAAATCGCGCCCTCGAAAATGTTGCAAAATAGCATTTGTAAGCCATTCTTGGCTTGTCTTGCTTGGTTAGAAGTGAGATAATTGAGACGAATTTTAACCAAGAGCAAATGATGAATCTACATAAAGAATTTGTACAATTAGGTAAGGAGAGAAATAAGCTTACATATAAATTATTGGCCCTTATTCCGGAAATCTATTCAAGCGGAATCTACAAAACCCATGCCGCCACGATTTACGAGTATACCGGGAAGTTCGGAGGCTTGAGTAAAGAAGTGGTGAAGAAAGTTTTAAGGAGTGAGAGGCATTTGGAAGATAAGCCAAGTTTGAAAGCGGCAGTACAAAAACACGGCATCCACAAAGTTTCAATGGTCGCGACTTTGGCAACTCCGGAAACTGAAAAGATTTGGGCTGAAAGAGTGGAGAATATGAGTAAGTCTGCCCTTCAGGTTTTAGTTAAGGAGGTGAGAAGTAAGGAACCTACAGCTTGTGCGCCAATTTGCAGGGCAGCGGAAGAGAAGATAAAAATTGAATTAACAGGCGAACTGATGTTTGAATTTTTGAAATTGAAACAAGAATTTGAAAAAGAGAAGAAAGAAAAACTTTCTAATACCGAAACCATGCGCACCATTTTCCAAAAACTAAAAACACCTCCGCAACAGAAAGCCAAAAAGCAGCAAAAAGTTCTCCCCGGGGAAACATTTTCCAAGCCGGCCAAGCGATACATTCCGGCACACCTAAAGAGAGCAACTCTCGCAAAAACGAACAAAAAGTGCGCCTATCCGAACTGCCAGAAACCATATGAAGTCATTCATCACCGTGAACGATTTGCCAAACACAAAAGCCACGAATCCATCATCCCGCTTTGCAAAGAGCACCATGAGTTTGCGCATAATTCGCTGATAAAAAATGAGAGGCAGGCGGTCAAGGAATGGCTGCTGGAAGCGGAAAGAACCAGCATCAACTTCTACGATTTCCTTTGCCTCCAAGCTCGAAAATGAGGCCGCGTTTAAAACGGCCGCAACAATTAGAAGGGCTCCACAGGATTACAACTCCTAAAGTACCCCGGCAATATTGGAAAGCTGCATCACCGGCAGCATTATGGCCGCGACAATTATACCAACCGCCAAGCCGACCACGATCAGCACAACCGGTTCGATGATTTTTGCAATTCCCTGAACCGCCGAATCCACCTCCTCCTCATAGAAATTTGCCACCTTATCGCTAATAGCATCAAGTTGCGCGGTTTTTTCACCAACGTCAATCATGTTCACCAGCATCGGTGGAAAAAGATCGCTCTCGGTAATGTTTTCCGCCAGCGGCATACCTTGTTTAATATCCTCCACCGCCAGAAGCAACCTCCTGCGATATACTTCATTTCCAACCGTATTGGCCGAAATTTCCAGAGTGCGTACAATTGAAACATTACTGTCCAACAGGTTGCTTAGAAGACGCATGAATCTTGAAAGATACGCTTTTTTAAAAAGTTCACCAAAAATCGGAATACTGATTTTTATCTTATCAAGCATGTATTTTCCAGTGTCGGTTCTTCTGAAGAATATGAAAAAAGCCACCAAACTTCCCACTATAGCCAATAGCTTTATTTTCTCATTCAATAGAAAATCACTGGCCGCAATCACCCACTTGGTAATCACCGGAAGTTCCTGGGCATTTGCCGCGAACAGATCGGTTAACTGAGGGACAACATAGCCCAACATTCCTATCACCACTGCCGTTAAAAGTAGCATTACCACAATAGGATAGGTCATTGCGCTTTTAATTTTGTGCCTAATGGTATAGGCCTTTTCAGCATCTTTGGCGATATTTGACATTACCTTACTCAACTGGCCCGATACCTCACCGGATTGCACCATGCCAATCTCCTTTTCATCGAAAACATCATTGAAATCCAGCATCGATTGGGACAAACTCCTACCACCCTCCACCGCGGCAGCCAAAGAGGAAAGTGTTACCTGTAATTTTGGGCTTCTTTCCTGCTGAACCGCAAGGGATCTCAGCGATTTAATCATCGGCACACCGGCATTCAACATTACGGATAGAAGGTGAAAGAAGGTCGCTTTATCCTGAAGTCTCACCTTTGAAAAACCGGCCAAAGCCCTATTAATCTTCTCATACCAGTCGGACCTCTTTTTCTTGCCATCTTCCTTGGACAAAACAACGCCTTCCTTATCTTGTTGAATATTGATCACTACGTCGTCTCTCTTTTTTTTAGCGGTGGAGAGATTGTAAGATTCACTCCCCATAGTGGCAAAACCCTTTTTGATTTCTTCAGCCATTTTATTCTGATTTACGTGCTACTCGATATACTTCTTCCAAAGTGGTTTTCCCTTCCAAAGCTTTAATGACACCGGCCTGCTCCAAAGTGATCATGCCATTTTCTTGAGCCGCTTTTTGCAAATCGATATTGGTGGCTCCTTCGGCAATCAGACGCCTCATGGAATTATTCATTCTAAAAACTTCATACAAACCTAAACGCCCTTTATATCCGATGTTATTACATTGATCACAGCCCACGGCTTCATAAAATTGCAGCCCCTGAGCCAGTTGCGGATCAACTTCACCCTCCACATGCAAATTATCCAAAGCCTTTTTAATCACCGCCAGCATTTCCTCACTGGTTTGCGCCGGTTTTTTACAATTGTCACAGATTTTTCGTACCAGACGTTGAGCGATAATCAGCTCAAGTGAAGAGGTGATCAGGTAGGGTTGAACCCCCATGTTGATCAGACGAGTTAAAGACTCGATCGCGCTGTTGGTGTGCAGAGTTGAAAACACCAGATGACCTGTTAAAGATGCCTCAATAGCTGTGTCGGCCGTCTCCTTATCACGGATCTCACCCACCATAATAATATCCGGATCCTGACGCAGAGCCGCTCTCATACCGGTGGCGAAATTGTAATCGATGGCATGGTGAACCTGACTTTGATTTAAGCCATCCAATTGAATTTCCACCGGATCTTCAATTGTTAAAATGTTTACATCGGTTTTATTCAGTCTGGCTAAGCACGAGTAAAGTGTGGTTGTTTTACCCGAACCGGTCGGACCGGTATTGATTATGATTCCATTGGGCAAAGTAAGCGCACCTTCCAGGTTTTTCAAGCTGATACCACTGATTCCCAGCTCGGGCAGATCGGGAATTTCGCGAGATTTATCTTGGATACGCATCACGATCTTTTCACCGTTCACGGTAGGCAAAGTAGAGACACGCAGATCCATTTCACGACCGTCTCTAGTAGTTACATCGGCACGACCATCTTGAGGAATACGCTGTTCATCGATTTTTAGATTGGACATGATTTTCACCCTGGAAACCACCGCCGGATGAAGATTATTTGGGTATTCAACGATATGTCGTAGCACACCGTCCACGCGATAACGGATTCTGATGTGGTTTTCCAAAGGTTCAATATGGATATCGCTGGATCTTAAATCCAGAGCGTAACTGATTCCAATTAGTACCATTTGCGGAATATTGGCCGCCAAAATGGAGTCCTGGAGCTGTTTCAGTTTATCGTTTTCAGCTTTTTGGGGTGCGGCTTGCTGAGTAGGTTGCTGAACAGGCGGTTGTGCAGGCGGCTGTGGTGCCGGCTGTGATGCCGGCGAAACCGCTGGTGGCTGGGTAGCCTGCAGATTTTGACTAGGCATAGTTGTTTGAACCACCGGAGTGGTTTGAGTAACCTGAACTTGTTGTTGAGCTTGAGTGTTCTCCACCTGACTTATTGGTAATATGCGTTTATCTGAACAGTAAAGGTAATAATATCCGATTCTCCTCCACCAAGGCCGCCGGTAGCTGTACCAAAGCTCAAACGTATGGAAGAAATATCCATTAGTCTGATTTGGTCAAGTAACGATCCGGAATTTTCAATGGAATGCAGAAACTTTTCAAAGTTATCTGCCGAAGAGCTGATATTCATGGTAAAGGGCAAGAGCGAATATTTGTCGCTTTTTATCGGAGTTTGATACTGAATACTCGAAACTTCAAAGGGGCTGTTTGGCTTCGTTAAAGTCTTTTCAATCAGATCAAGCTGCCTGGTAAGATTGGTATAGTCATCGGTTTCAGGGAAAATAATCGCCAACTTGTCTTCAATTTCTTTGTTCAAACTCATAAATTCATCCTTCTTAGTATCATACTCCGATTTTTCATCCGAAGCTTCTTTCTTCAAAGCCGCGACAAGTTCGGTGTTTCTCTCTACAACTTGTTTTACGAAAGAATACTCATTCCACTTTTGATAGCTAAAGAAACCCACAGCTATCGTTAAAACCAAACATAAAAGAGCGTATGCTTTTGTCTGCATTTTTTGTCTCTTTTGAACCAACATGTAATTTATTTGTTTGGTCATTTTACAATTGATTTAATAGGTTTTTAAGCTCCTCTTCAGGGTCTCCAACCGTGGTGTTGGTCTGTAAAGTTTTTGTTTCACCGGTAATTATGTCTTTAAGATCCAATGAAAGCCTCAAATTAGCCGTATAGCCGGTTTCCAAAGATCCGGATTTGGTAAAGGATCTCATCTCAGCGTTATCAAAAAGTTTTGAGCGATTTAATTCATCAATCAGATCGGAAATCATGGTGAAGTTGATGGTGTCAAAAAGCTTTGTTTCACCTACAATAGTAATTTTTTGCTGCTCACTGTCGATGTCGTAACTGGTATAGCGAATACCACCAAGCAGCTCATAACTGCCGCTATTGTAGTACTTATCAACCGCGATTGTGCGTAGGTCAATTTCGTTCATGATATCCGACCAACGAATGCGGTTGGTTTTTATCTGCTGAATGATACTCAGGTCATTAACCGTTAAGTTGTTGACCTGCTTGATAAATTTGTAGAGATCATTGTCGTCCATGTCATCAAAGTCGGCTGCCGCCAAAAGATTGTAAAGCTGTGCATTACCCACCAAATTGATGGCGTGCATGTAATTTTTGTATTCTCTTCGTGCCTCGGGATCGGAATTGTTGTTAAACTGATTGGCTTTATTTTGCAGTTCGGTGATCAACTTTTGTCGGAACATCTGTTCCATTTGCGCATCATTTGACTCATCGGTTGTTAAAATTGCCGCTGCGTATTTTGAAGCGTAGTTCTCCAGAGCTCCAAAGTAGGCCTCGCGCAAAATAGGTTTTACATAAACCATTTCATTTTCAGCCTTCTCCACGTCTTCGGGATTTGCGGTCTGGCTATGAAGAACATCGTAGTTCTGCACAAATGAATCGCCGTAATAGCTCAACTCATCCAGATGGGCCTTAACCTGCAGGATCTTTTGAACATTCATTTCAGTCTGCAGCTTGATAATCTGAGAATTTGAGGAAGATAGCTCTTTGGAGACATTAGTTAGACCTATCTTGGAAGTTACAAAATCAAGACTGGAGGTAAGTTGAGAAGAGAAAAAAGTGATCGAGGTAATACCTGCCACCAGAATAAAAACAAAAAATATCTTCAATACTAAAAGCAACAAGCTTTTAGGCGGCTCAATATCCTGAAGTAAAGACATATCCAACTCGGGAGCCGCCTCCAAAATATTCCCTTCTTCTTCTTTCGTTTCGGTGGAGACGATGCCCTGTATCAGGTTAGAAGCGTTTTTGTCGGTGGTAAGGCCTTGATCCAAAGGATTTTCCAAACTTGGCTGCTCTTTCTCAGGCTTTGGTTGTGCATTTGGTAATGCCGTAGCGTCGGCCATATTTTGTTTTTATTTTTATTCTTTATATTTTACCAAATTTTCAAGGTTTCGTAAAGGCCCTAAAGCAAAAAGGACGTCTATTTCTAGACGCCCTTTTCCTATTTCCAAAGAAATTCGATTATTGCAACTCAACAGTCGCACCAGCTTCTTCAAGCTTTTTCTTGATTTCTTCAGCCTCAGCCTTCTCAACACCTTCCTTAACCGGCTTTGGTGCTGCATCAACGATGTCTTTAGCCTCTTTAAGACCAAGACCTGTAAGTTCACGTACAACCTTGATAACAGCGATTTTTTGTCCACCAGCAGAAGCAAGAATAACATTTTTCTTACCACCACCAGCTTCCTCAGCACCGGCGTCACCACCACCGGCAGCAGGAGCACCAGCCATCATCATTGGGGCGGCAGCGCTCACACCGAATTTTTCTTCTAGAGCCTTAACCAGGTTGGCAAGCTCAAGAACTGGTAATTTTTCAACTAGTTCAAGGATTTTTTCAGCATCCTTACTTAGTTCGATAGAAGATTTCTCTTCTTGTGTTGTAGCTTCATCAGCCATGATATTTTGGGTTATAGATATAGTAATTAAGCAGCCTGTTCTTTTTGCTCTTTAATTGCGTTAAGAGCGCGAACAAATCCTGCAAGTGTGTTGTTAAGTGCACCATGAAATCCTGAAATCGGTGACTTGAGTAGGTAAATAAATTTGGCAATAAGTTCTTCTTTTCCTGGCAATTGAGCCAATTCTTTTGTCATGGCAACGTCCAGAAGCTTTCCTTCGAAGAAAGCGCCTCTCAGCTTTAGATTTTGGTTTTTCTTTGCGAATTCATAAATAGTTTTTACCGCAGCCATCTCATCTTCCATGCTGAAAGCCGCACCAACGGGACCTTCCAATACTTCATTTGGAATATCCTGTTCGTAACCGGCATCTTTAGCGGCGATCTTGATCAAGGTTTTCTTTGCAATACTGAAAGCCGCACCTTTTTCTCTTAGTGTGTCTCGCAGTTTTTTCAGGTCCTTCACGGTAAGCCCCTGATAATCGGCGAAAACTATGGATTTAGCCTCCTTAAGCTGCACCGCGAGCTGCTTCACTATATCCTGTTTTTGTTCTTTTGTTAGAGCCATGCTATCAAAAATTAAAAAATCTCGATTGGTTTCGCAGACATCGAGATAAAAGAGCTCACTAATATATAGTGTTTTGCGCTGATTTTTTGTCTCGGCAGGTCTTATTTGGTTGCCTACTGTCTACGAACGGTTCGCACTATATATTAGGAATAAGCGCTGAGTCAAGAAAAAAATCTAAAATTTGCTTAATCAAAATTTATTACCTAAACTTTTGAAGATGAATCTATCCGAAGAAATTCAGGCATTCTTGGGAAAAAGCGAAAAACCCTTAATCGTAGTTCTCGGACCTACGGCTTCCGGGAAAACGGCTCTTTCCGTGAAAATCGCTAAAAGCTTTTCCGGTGAGATAATTTCCACCGATTCTAGGCAGATCTATAAAGGCATGAGCATCGGCACCGATGCGGTTTCGTCCGATGAACAAGAGGGGATTCCTCATCATATGTTGTCCATTGTCGAGCCCGATCAGATTCTATCGGCCGCCGATTATGCCGTCCGGGCCAGGCAAATTATTGAGGAGATTTATAAAAGAGAACATTTGCCAATTTTGGCCGGAGGCACCGGCCTATACATAAGCTCAATAATAGAGAGTTATGATATCCCCCGCATCGCTCCAAACGCCGAGCTCCGGAAGAAACTGGAGCTAGAAGCGGCGGAAAAAGGCGCTCAATTTTTACATCAAAAGCTTAAAAAACTCGATCCGGAAGCGGCAGATTCTATTCATCCAAATAATATCAGATATGTTATCAGGGCGATCGAGATCAATTTGGAAGGGGGGCGCAACAAGAAAGCGGAAATTCAAGATTCCCCCTATGATATTTTTATGATCGGAATCAAATGGCCACGCGAAGAGCTTTACGAAAGAATTGGCATGAGAGTGGATAGACAAATTGAGCGAGGTCTTTTAGAGGAGGTAAAGGGCTTGCTTGCTAAAGGTTACGAAGAGTCGTTGCCGGCCATGAGCTCTTTGGGGGTTAAGGAGATAATTCCTTATTTGAAGGGAGAAATGGAGCTTGCGGAGTGTCTGGAAATATTAAAACAAAACACCCGACGTTACGCCAAAAGGCAAATGACATGGTTCCGGAGATATGATAATGTAAAATGGCTTTCACCTGAAGAACTTGAAAAATATCTCAACAACTAAATGAGCAAACCAAAAAAATCAATTCGCGACCTGAAAATACTGGCTGAAAAACTACGCTCCGAGACGGGTTGTCCCTGGGATAGGAAGCAGACTATTGCCAGCATGCTGCAGTATATCGAAGAGGAAGTTGGCGAAGTGCGCCAGGCTATCGAGAACGGCGATCACGAAAATCTACGGGAAGAGCTCGGTGATGTGCTTTTCCAGATTGTAATGATCAGCCAGATTGCCAAAGAGCATAATTATTTCACTTTGGATGAAGTTGTCACGGATGTTTACAATAAAATAAGGTCCCGACACACCTGGGTTTTCGGCAAGGACAAGGCTAAAACTCCCGAAGAAGCTTTGGAGATGTGGCGTCGCAATAAAGAGGAAGAAAAACGTAAGAAACAGTAGTCTATGTCAGTTCTAGGAAAAAAATGGTTTATTAAAAACCAAACTTCAGGCCTAAGCGCCTATGAAAAGTTATTGGAAAATCGTAAAGATATTGAGCTTAATGCCGAAGCTTTTCATGATCCGCACCTTTTTGGCGACATGTCCAAAGTTGTTGAGCGCATCGAAAAGGCCATGCAAAACAACGAGAGAATAATGATTTTCGGCGATTACGATGTTGACGGCATCACCTCAACCGCCATACTGTTTTCGATCTTGAACAGGCTTAAAGCCAACGTATCCTATCGTTTGCCTCACCGGGTAAATGATGGTTACGGGCTTTCCCAAAAATTTATCGATGAATTCAGAGATAAGGATGTGCAGCTGGTGATTACGGTGGATTGCGGAATTTCCTGTTTTCAGGAGGTTGAAAAAGCCAATGAGTATGGGATGGAAGTGATCATTACCGATCATCACAATATTCCTGAAAAAATTCCTAATGCTTATGCCATTTTACATCCCAAGCATGACCCCAATTATCCCTTCAAAGAATTGACCGGAGCCGGCGTGGCCTTAAAACTTGCTCATGCCCTAATTAAACACTTTTTTCCTCAAGAAGAAGAGGAGTTGGTCGCCCCCTTAATCGATCTGGCATCTTTAGGGACCGTCGCGGATCTTGGGCCGCTTACCGGAGAAAACCGCTATCTGGTGAAAAGAGGTCTTCAATCATTGAACAACACCAAATGGTTGGGGATCAAGAAAATACTTCAGGCCGCCAACTTTCCCAGCAACAACGAGATTACCGCAACCACCATCGGTTTTCTGATAGCGCCTCGCATTAACGCCGCCGGACGCATTGGTGATCCTTATCTTGCGTTACACCTTTTACTACAGCAAGAAGCCAACGAAAAACTACACCAACTGGGCGACAAACTGGAGGCCTTAAATAAAGAGAGGCAGCTCATGACAGAAGAGTCTATAAAGGAGGCGGAAGAATTTTTGCTAGACCAAAAGGAAATACCTTATATTATTGTGACCGAAAATCCTAATTGGCACGTTGGAGTACTGGGCTTAATCGCCTCCAAATTGGTGGAGAAATATTCTAGGCCGGCCATAGTAATGCAAGATTTAGGTGATGTTTTGGTGGCCTCGGCGCGCAGTCCGGAATTTTTTAATGTCATCGAGGCGATATCTGAATTTGGTGATTGTCTCAAAGGTTTTGGTGGGCATGCTCAGGCGGCCGGATTTAGTTTGAAAAAGGAGAATCTCGAGGATTTTAAGGAGAAAATCGGCAAATATGCTGAAGAAAGGTTAAAAAATCAGGATTTAAAACCTCTCTTGGAGATTGACTGCCAGATTGAAGGTTCTGAGGTGAATTTTGAGCTGCTTGAGAAGCTTGAGACACTGGCACCATTTGGAGTTGGAAATAGCAGGCCAACTCTACTGGTGAGAGGAGTCGAGCCACAGTTTATTGAACAAATCGGTCGGGACAGTTCTCATTTAAAATTCACTCTCGATCTGGGCGACAGTTCCTTTAAAGCGGTGGCCTTTAGAATGGGAACTTATGCCGAACATTTGAGGAAACACAACAAAATTGATTTGGTATTTCAGATTGAGAGCAATACCTGGAATAATAAGACCTACCTTGAACTAAGGCCCCTAGACTTTGCTCCATCACAGGAGTAAAATTGAGAATATAATCCCCACATTCCATGAAAAAACAGTTAAGCTTTTGGTTAACAATAATATTCTTTTTGATAGCCGTAACCGGTACCTCGCTGGCGCTTGACACTTCGAGCTGGTTTGAATATAACGGCCTTTCAACCACCCACTCTTATTCCGTAAAATTCCCCACCGACTGGAAAGTAAAAACCTTTGGTGATGATCTGCAGGGCTTCAGCCCAAAAGATGAAAACGAGGCGGTGTTTTTAACGATTCAGGAATTCGAGGGGAAAACCTATACTCAAGCCATTAACTCCTATCTTGTCGGCAACAACAAGCTGGTGAACGTGGATGACAAGATCTTTTCAACCAACTCTGATATGCTGGTTAAAGAGGCGGCTTACCATAATTCCGACGAAGGAAGGGATTTTGCGATTACTTTTATTAAGCGGGGTAGTTTGATTGTAGCTATCACCAACCCCAACTTGGATGGCAATAGCGATTACCCCGTACCGTCAGAACATAATGAAATGGTGAAGGAGATTTTTAATTCTTTCCGCTTCACCGATAACTGGCATCAATACATTGATTTTCAGGAAAAATACACTTTTGTGTTTCCAAAAAGTTTAAATTTGAACAGTCTGAGCGATGGTGTTGAACTCGTTGATGCCAAACAGCTAAATAGTACAATTTTTTCGCTTATTCACTATCCCGGCACTAAAATTTCCGAGGTGGCCGAAGAGGCTGAAGGTTATAGTGAAGAGTTAACTGAGGAGGCCAATATTCTCTTCCATGGTTTTAGCAAAGCCATCCGTGCGACCTATTATGACGAAGAGGCCGAAAAGGAATTAAATCGAATTTTTGTTGAACAAAACGGCAATAGCTACGGTATGACCGACATCAATATCGCCACCAACTTTCCACATCTGGACTACTATGATCAATATATAATTGAGATCCTGGAAAGCTTTGAGTTCTTTGATATTTCGGGAAACTACAGTAGTTATCTCTACTTCCCGGACGTTCGTGACGATCACGAAAATGCCCAGTCCATTAATTTTCTTACCAGCCAGAAAGTTGTCGCGGGTTATCCGGACGGCACCTTTAAGCCTGATGGAGAAATCAATCGCGCCGAATTAACCAAAATGATTGTGGCATCCGAACTTACACCCGATGCCAAGAAATATAAGGACTGTTTTCCCGATGTGAAAAATGAGTGGTTCGCACCTTTTGTCTGTTATGCCAAGGAGCAGGGCTGGGTCGCCGGCTATCCCGATGGCACTTTTAAACCTGAACAAAGCGTGAATCGCGCCGAGGCTTTGAAAATCATTTTCGAGGTGAGCTTTAACGGAAAAAATATTGACCAGAAAGCAAAAAACACCCTTCCACTGGATGTTGATACCGATGACTGGTACGCCAGCTACTTCATCTTTGGCGATAACAATAAACTGCTGGATAAACAGCACATTACCACCGATAAAGACGGCTATTTTTACCATCCTTCCAAGAACATAACTCGAAAAGAGGTAGCCGAAACCATCTACCGTAGCATCATCTTCAACTAGCAAAAGGCTTTTTGGTGTTATATACTGCTAGCCACTTTTGATTTTACTTCGTTGACATAGTGGAAAAAATGTTTTATAATGTATAAATAGCATTTAGGTCATTCGATGGGCAATAATAACACCACGCACAGACAAGTAATTGAACAAATCAAACGCAGCAAGAAGATTCTTGTATTGCCATCGGCTCCCCCGGATGGGGATTCGATAGGTAGTGCCATTGCGCTTTATTTGTCCTTAAGTAAGCTAGGCAAGGAAGTTACGGTTATTTGTACCGATCCGGTACCGGAAGTTTTACAGTTCCTGCCGAAAACTCGAATAATCGGTTCACAGATACATACCAGTAAAGATTTTATTATTACCTTGGACTGTTCGCAGGCCAAAGTAGATAATATTCAGCATGCTTTCGAGGACAATAAGGTCAACATCATTATCACTCCCAAAGAAGGTCAGTTTACTGAAACCGATGTGATTTTTGGTAAGGGTAAACTTAGCTATGACCTTATCATCACCGTGGACTGTGCCGAACTGAAACAGCTGCGGGATTTTTACGAAAACAATTTAGAGCTCTTCCATCAGGTGCCGGTGGTAAATATTGATCACCACGTTTCCAATAACCATTTTGGACGTATAAACCACGTGGATATTATGTCCTCCTCCACCACAGAGCTGATTTTGCCGATTTTGGAAGATTTGGGCAAAGAACAAAACATCGACCTTATCGATGAAGATATCGCCACACTTTTATTAACTGGTATTATTACCGATACAGGAAGTTTCCAGAATGCCAATACCACTCCCAGATCTTTTGCCAAGGCCGCCCAGCTTATTGCTTACGGAGCGCGTCAGCAGGAGATTATTCAACATATTTATAAAACAAAGCAGCTTAGTCAGCTGAAGCTTTGGGGTAGGGTGCTATCGAAAATTCAAACCGATGAGGTTCATCGGATTGTTTGGTCGGTGGTTAGTCAGCAAGACTTTAAAGATACCGAAAGCTCCGAAGAACAAACCGGAGACATCATCGATGAGCTCATGACCAATGCACCCGGTGCCGAGGTGATTCTTCTAATAAAAGAAAGACAAGATAACACCATTTCGGTAAGTATAAGAACTACCAGCCCCTCAATCGACTCTTCACAGATTGCCGAAGACTTTGGTGGTGGAGGACACACCCAGGCAGCCGGATTTCGCATATCCAGCATGAATTTGCGGGATGCCGAATATAAGATCATTGAATACGTGAAACAATTCCAACAAGATAGGTTGGGGCTTAACACCGAGAAAACCACTGATCAAACTGACCAAACTGAACAGAGTGAAGAGATCATTAACGTTGAAGAGTTAATGAATCGTGTAAAGGAGGCGCAAAAGGCCGCAGATATGATGCCAAAAGCTGAAGATCAAGCCAGATACGAAAAGATGGATGAGACAAAGCCGGAAGTGCCGCTAAGTGAAGATAGCGAAAATCTCGATTTCCCCAAGAAAAAGAAGAAGAGACGCCGCAAAAAAAAGAGTAACGGAGAATCAACGGCGGAGCAGCAAGATTTTTCACCAACAACACCTCCTACTGAAAACAGTACCCCAGCAGCCGAAGTTGAAATAGCCGCAGTTGAAGAAGAACCCTCCGATTCAGAAGAATCCTCTACCGATTATGGTTATCGTTTTGAGGATTAAAGTTTTTCCAAAATTTCCATGGGAATGTCAAAATTGCTGTAGACATTGGCCACATCTTCATCATCTTCCAAGGCCTCAACCAATTTAATGACCTTCCGGGCATCCTCCAGATTATCAACCTTTACCGGAGTTTTTGGTACATAATTAAGCTCCGCCTTGTGAATTTCAAACCCGGATTCTATTAGATTGTCCTTCACCTGCATCAATTCGGTCGGGGAAGTAATTACCTCTATATCGCCATCCTCAATTTCCAAGTCTTCCGCGCCGGCATCAATAATCTGCAGTTCCGCCTCATCCCGATCTCTGGCTCCTAATTTTGTTAAAATTAAGCCCTTTTTTTCAAACATCCAACCAACCGTGCCGGCCTCTCCCATGTTCCCGCCATTTTTGGTAAATGCTATTTTTACATTGGAAACCGAACGATTCCTGTTATCGGTAATAACTTGAACATACATCGCAGTACCGGCCGGTCCAAAACCCTCGTACATAATCTCCTCAAAATTCATTCCATCCTTATCATCGCCGGACCCCTTTTTTACGGCCTTCTCAATATTGGCATTTGGCACATTATCGGCTTTGGCATTGGCGATCGCACTCCTAAGCCCCGGATTCATCTCCGGATCATCACCACCATCGCGCGCGGCAATGGCAATCAGCTTGGCGTGCTTGGTAAAAATCTTACCGCGTTTTGCATCGGCGGCGCCTTTTTTATGTTTAATTGAATGCCACTTTGAATGTCCAGACATAGCACAAACTTTAATCTTAAGCGGGCGAATTATATACGTCTTCCCGCTCTTTTGCAAAAATCATTTTGATCGGAATCAGTCCAATCGCCCAGACAAATTCATAGAAAACCGTCACCAATACCGTTAGGGAATCAAAATATTCATTGGCTACGACAATAGATAACCCGGCATTGAAGTAGGCAAAAATAATTATGCCGGTTACCAACAGGTCGGCTTTGGAACGCATAAATGAGATGAAGGCGTAAAAGTGAAAGAAAAGTGATAATCCGACAACCAGCGCGAAGATATTGATCGATTTAGCCAGATCTTGGAGTATAAATTCGGAATAGGGTGCGAAAACCGAAATCATAAAAATAAAAATCAGTAGAGTAGCTATGGGGGAAGAACGTTTATTTATGGTTTTTACAAGGTCGGGTTTAAATTTTTCCAGGAGGTAGGCCAAGATGAATGGTCCGGTGACTAAAATGAGCAGAAACAAAAATATGGAAAAGAAATCCAAGGCAACCGCGGTACCGACTGTATATTTTAAAACCAAGGGCATGGTGATCGGAGCGATTAAATTGCTCACTACCGTAAGTACCAGCCCCAAATTTATGTCTCCTTTTAAGATCATTAATAGGCTGGGACCCGCCACTGCCGCCGGACTTGCAGCCAATAAGACCAGACCTGGTAGGTATTCTTTTGGCAACATCAGTGCCAAAAAGTAGACAATTACCGGCAAAATAATCATCTTGGAAATGGTCAGGAAGGTTATTAACCGAACACGTTTAAAACTCTTTAGAAAATCCAGCAGATTGGTTTTGAGAGTGGCAAGCAGCAGCATTAGAAATAGATTGAAGGGAAGAGAAGCCTCCAGAAAAGTTAAAACTCCCGACTCAGAGCCGACGCTCCAACCTAGCAAAATACCAAAAACTATTCCACTGGTTATCACCAAACCAAAATGGCGCTGCAAGAACTTAATCATACTATTTTTTTACGTGTTTTTTCACCGCTTTCGCAACCGCTTCGGCAACACCTTTGTCAAAGGCGTCCGGTATAAACTTTTTTGGTGTGGGGTTCTTCACCAAATTGGCCAACGCCTCCGCCGCCGACAACTTCATCTTTTCGGTAATATCCTTTGCTCGCGCCTCCAGCGCGCCCTTGAAAATACCGGGAAAGACCAAAACATTGTTTACTTGATTCGGATACATGCTGGAGCCGGTAGCAATAATTCGGGCCCCGGCCGCCCTGGCATCTTCCGGACTAATCTCCTGTACCGGATTGGCCATGGCAAAAATAATGGGATCCTCGTTCATGGACTTCACCATCGCTTTGGAAACGGTGTTAGGTTGAGAAACGCCAATAAAAACATCCGCTCCTTTCATGGCCTCCGCCAAGTCACCCTTAATTTTTTCTTTATTGGTAATCTTGGCCATCTCTTTTTTTGTCTCGTTCAAATCCGCACGTCCCTGATAAATAACCCCCTTACTGTCTTGTAAAATCAAATTTTTGAAACCATAACTCAAAAGCAGTTTTGCAATTGCGATACCCGCAGCACCCGCTCCACTAATCACCACACGGACTTTCTCCTTCTTTTTGCCACTTACTTTTAGAGCATTAATTAAGCCGGCCAAAGTGACAATAGCCGTGCCGTGCTGATCATCATGAAAGACCGGAATATCCAGTTCCTTGCTCAGACGCTCTTCTATTTCAAAACAGCGTGGCGCGCTGATATCTTCCAAATTAATACCTCCAAAAGAAGGTGCAATCGCCTTCACGATATTAATAATCTCCTCGGAATCTTCGCTGTTTATACAAATGGGAACGGCACTTAGTCCCGCAAACTTCCTGATTAAAGCACATTTACCTTCCATAACCGGCAAACCTGCCAGTGCCCCTATATTTCCCAGGCCAAGAACGGCGGTGCCATCGGTTACTACCGCCACCACTGTGCCTCGGTAGGTGTAGTCATAGGCTTTTTCCGGATTTTTGGCAATCTCTTTACAAGGTTCCGCCACACCCGGGGTATAGTAAATACTCAGATCCCTTTTACTGTTCAAAGGCACTTTAGATGTAACTTCCAGCTTACCTTTATGTTTTTTGTGTTCAGCTAAAGCAATTTTCCTTAATTCGGACATACTGTATAGAGTGATTAAGTTTTATTCGCTAGGAGGGGGGAAGGTTGGTGCCTCCACCGAAGGGGGACCATCCGGAGTGGAGGTGCTGCCCGGAGTTATCATTGTGGTATCATTTTCATTTTGTTCAATCAAAATCTCTTCCAGTTCAACCGGATCGGTGGTAATCAGAGAATAAATAAAAGCCGCAACCGCAACTGTAATGATAATCAAGGCCGCATAGACAAAACTGAAATACTGTTTTGCTTCTTTTTTTGGATCTGGCATATTTTGTGGTTATTAAAATGCGCTGGTCTTGCCCTCTTTCTTGTCCAGAATCACATCGGCGGCACGTTCATATTTGAAAGTATAGTTGAGAGCTTCACTATAATAGTAGTCAACCGGTCCGGTGCCAACACCAATTGTATCTGTTTCGATAATAACGCTATCCGGCAGTTTATCAATCATCTCCATACCTTTTCCTTCCATCAGAATGTTGGCAAAAATCTCACTCTTTAATGTCTCATAATCATCCCCAGCATCAGTAACTGTGTCCTCGCTGTATTCAAAAGTTGAAAGCATCGCCTTAATAACTTGTTGATTCAGATAGGCCAATCCGCCATTGCCAAATTCGGTGTAGATGGCCAAAACTTTACCGCTATCCATATATAGGTACCAATCTACGATTCTTTGTTCCGGATAAAGTACCTCCATTGCCGCCAATCCCTCCAAATCAAATTCGGTGTATTTGGCATTTGGGAAAGCGAGCTTCAAATTGGCAAAATATTGCGTGGAATTCAAACCTCCCTTGTTCTCATCCAAGACCACCTTTACGGTCGCACCGTTGGGATAACTTCTCCAGGGCGAAAACTGATAAAGCGCCTCATCATAGCTATAGAAAGTCACCTCCTTACCGTTTTCTTCTACGCTCCAGCTGCTATCATCATAGCGAATTTTGAAGGGTAGATTTTTGCTGGCATATTCAGGCCAGTTTAAATGCAGAGGAAAGGGCTCCTCGGTTTCCTGCACAATCAACATTCTATAAATGACTTCTGCAAAAGCACCGCGGGTCATGTTATCTTCGGCGTGCAGTTTGCCGTCATCATGTGAGAAGACAATGTTATTGTCGCGAGCGAAAAGAGCATGTGGCGCATACCACTCGTCTTTGTTCACATCCATAAAGACCTTTTGTTCAACAGTGCTTGGTAGGTCAACCTTGCCGGCCAACACCACCATCTTTAAAGTCTCGGCCAGATTGACAGTAGCACCGGGTTTAAAAGTACCATCTGGGTAACCGCTTAGCACACCGGCTTTTTGGCCCGACATCACAAAATCAAAAAACCACTCTCCTTGAGGAACATCTGGAAATATCTCTTCAGCATCCTCCACCTTTTCAACGCCAAAAGCTCCAACTATTATCTTTATAGCCTCGGCACGGTTGACCGGATCTTCCGGTTTGAAAGTTCCATCGGGATAACCATTGATAATATCCAGATCATCCAGATATTCCACGGCCTCATAATTCAGATGGTCCTCGCCGACATCGGGGTAAGAGGCAGCAAAAACACCTGTAGTGGAAAGAAAAATCAAGAGAAATGAGGGAGCGATTAGGCTCAATATTTTTTTCATACCCTAAATATAACAATAACCACACTTACCAGCAAATAAAATCTGGATCGAGTTATTACAAAATTTAGGAGTAAACCAAATCCCCCGGAGAATAAAGGTCAAGTTGATCTTCACCGATTAACTTCACCAGCTTTTCCACAACCTTATCAAATTTAACCGTCTCCTGAGATCCTTTTTGCATATTGCGAATAATGGCGGTGCCTTCACGCACCTCGGTAATTCCAATAAGCACAGTATAAGGCACCTTAAACTTATCTGCCAACTTCAGCTGAATATTGATGGAACCTTTACCAAGCGCACCCATGGTTTTAATTCCAGCTTCCCGCAGGTCGTCAATCAAAGTAAGACATTTCTTTTTGGCCTCTTTGCCAAGCTGGGCCACAAAAACATGCAGATTATCTTTCGAAGGGACTCTGATTTTTTCCCTCTTCATGTTTGCGATCAGGCGCTCCACTCCGGCGGCGTAACCTACGGCGGGTGTTGGTTGACCTCCCATCAGTTCAATCAGCCCATCATAACGGCCACCACCACCCACGGCATTTTGGGCTCCTTCGTTTTTATCCCAGAATTCAAAAACCGTCTTCGCATAGTAGTCCAAACCGCGAACAAGTTTAGTGTTTTCCACATATTCGATACCAATCTCCTCCAAGTACTCTTTAAGCTCCTCATGATACTCCAAGGATTCTTTATCCAAGTAATCTCTCATCGCCGGCGCCAATTGAGCCAAAATCTGACAATCCTCTTCCTTACAATCTAAAAGCCGTAGCGGATTTGTTCGTAGACGACTCACGCAGTTTTCACATAGTGATCGCTCCTTGCCAACATAATAATCTTCCAGAGTTTGCATATATTTTTTGCGGGCTTCCGGGGTGCCGATAGTATTTAGCTGCAAAGAAAACATTTCCCCCAGTCCCAAATCATCATGAACCTTATGTGCAAGTTGAATAATTTGCGCGTCCAATGCCGGATCGCTCTCACCGATTATCTCAAAACCGAATTGCCAAAATTGCCTGTAGCGTCCTTTTTGGGGTTTGTCATAACGGAAATGTGGCTCAAAATAATAGAGCATTACTGGTTGCGGCCATTGATTCATACCGTTTTGAATATAAGAACGGGCAACTCCTGCGGTTCCTTCCGGCTTTAAAGTAAGACTTCTGCCCTTGCGATCCTCAAAAGTATACATCTCCTTGCTCACAATATCGGACCCTTCGCCAATAGTTCTCTTAAAAACATCGGTATATTCAAATATCGGCGTGGAAATACGTCGGAAACCGGCTTGTCTGCCGCGATGACGCACCACCTTCTTGATAAAAGTGTGAAATTCATGATCGCCCGGTAGAATGTCATGAACTCCTTTCGGTGTTTGAAATGGTTCGTACTTGATCTTAGTATCGTCCTTGCCGTCCGACATAGAGGTGAAAATAAATGATAATAGAGCCCAAAGACACTAGATATCATTGTAGGACATTTATCAGATATTTCAAGGGTGAATTTCCGACCTCTAATTGTAATAATTTTCAAATTCGAAGGAAAGCTCTGGAATAACGTTGCTTTTCGGCTGATATTTGTCCGGTGACAACTGATATTGAAAATAAGCCGCGCCGGCGATCATGGCCGCATTGTCCGTACAAAAGCCGAAAGATTTCGGATGCCTGAAAGTTATCCCCGGTGAGAAGTTTTGAATCGCTAAAGCCAAAGCCTCTCTCAGTCTCAAATTGGCCGAAACTCCTCCCGCCAGATGTACCTCTTTAAGCTCCGGATACTTTGTCAAAACTCTTAAAACCTTCTCCACCAAAACATCCACCACCGCCTCCTGAAACTCCGCGGCAATATCCGCCTTGAACTGCTCTCCCAGGTCGTCATTGTTGGAGGCATAGCTCTTTACCTCGTTTAAAACAGCGGTTTTGAGCCCGGAAAAACTGAAGTCCAAGCTGTCTTTTTCCAGAAAAATTCTCGGCAACTTAAAAGCTCCGGCATTGCCCTTTTCGGCGATTTTGGAGATAGCGGGACCGCCCGGATAGCCCAGGCCCAAAATTCTGGCCACTTTGTCGAAGGCCTCTCCCGCCGCGTCGTCGCGGGTTTCCCCCAAGACCTCAAAGTGGTGGTGATCTTTCATCAAGATCAGCTCATTGTGTCCTCCGGAAACGGTAAGAATTAAAAGTGGAAATTGCGGCTCGGGCTCTTGTTCAGCATCTTTTGTAAATAACCAGTTTGAATAGATGTGCCCCACGATATGCTGGACAGGTATCAAAGGTTTTTCTTTCACATAAGAAATAACCGAAGCGGTTTCGGTACCGATAATTAAAGAGGAAACCAAACCGGGTCCTTTGGTAATAGCCAGGGCATCAACTTGTTTCCAGGCTGCTCCACCGCTGACTCCGAAAGTCTCTGTGAGGCAATGATCTAAAACCGGCAACATTTTTAAAACATGTTCCCTAGCGGCAACCTCCGGTACTACGCCACCCGTTTTAGCGTGCAAGTCAACCTGTGATGCAATCACATTGGCCAAAACTTTACGGCCGTTTTCTACCACCGCGCAGGCCGTTTCATCACAAGATGTTTCAATAGCCAGAATTTTCATTTCAGTAACTTAGGGATATTGTTGTCTCAACTTTATTCTACCATTACGCCCATTAAGATAATCACGAACAGTCTTTTGATGAGAAGAAAAACATAAATCCGGCATGTTATGACTTCCGACAATAGCTACCTCTTCGGCATCATCTCCCGCTTCTAAGCTACCGTCAACCGGACTTACCAAACCATGTAAAATTACTTGATTTAATCTTCCCGGAACCGGATTGCAAGGATGCAAAAATTTCTCCAACCTAACCCTAACTCCTACCTCTTGAAGCATCTCATTGCCTAGCGAACGGGCCGGCGTGTCACCTCTCATCATATAACCACCCGGTAAAGCCCATTGCCCCCTAAATGGCTCATTACCTCTTTTAATTACAACTATACCGGTTTCAGAGGGGTCTGCATATTCATCTGTTGTGAAGTCAAAAGGTCCATTAACATTCGTTGCCCCAATCAACTTTTTTGGAAATGGTAGTAGACCGGCGACCACCGGGATAGGTGCGTCCCAATCGATCCAGCCGCAAGCATTACAGGCATTGCGCCAAACCTCCTCCTGAATCGCCGCTTCCACCATCTTTGGGTGTAGAGGGCTGGTACACCTTACACAGCTCCGCTGATCCGGATCTCGAACGTCCGGAAATTTCCCCGTTCTCACATGTTGAGCTGCAAGGCTGACCGCATGCCTCACGATGACAATTCCTTTATGCAATCTATCTATACCTTCCTGCACGCCTTCAGAGGCTCTATTTAGTAGGTTAACCATAAAACTGTTAAAAAGGACCACATAATATTAATAACTTTCAACTTTTTCAACCTCAAGGGGAAAATGGTATAATGTAAAAGATGCATCCTACTTCCATACAAATCATTGAAACACTTAAAAAGGCCGGCCATGAAGCCTACTGGGCCGGAGGCTGCGTGCGCGACATGTTGCTGGGTATCAAACCCAAAGATTTTGATATTGTGACCTCGGCCAAGCCGGATGAAATTGAAGAGCTTCTGGAACATACAATTCCTATCGGTAAGCAATTCGGCGTTATTTTGGCGATTCAGAATAGTCATCATTTTGAGATTGCCACTTTTCGTTCCGATGGAGGATACAGTGACGGTCGTCGGCCCGATGCGGTATATTTTACCAGTGCCAAGGAAGATGCCTTAAGAAGAGATTTTACCATCAACGCCCTTTTTTATGATCCTTTGGAGGACAAGGTTATCGATTATGTTGAAGGACAAAAAGACTTAAGGGACCGGCTGGTGCGCTTTATCGGCAATCCGGAAGAACGTATTAATGAAGACCATTTGAGAATTTTGAGGGCGGTGCGTTTTAAAAACGCCTACGACATGCAGTATCACCCCGATACTTATCAGGCTATTAAAAAGCATGTGCATTTGATTGAAAACATTTCCAAGGAGCGCATTCGCGACGAGCTCAATAAAATGATCATGGGCGAAAATGCCGGGCAAGCTTTTGAGGAACTTTTTGAAATTGGGGCCCTTGATCTTTTAATTCCGGAAATGGCCAGACTAAAAGGGCTGGCTCAACCATTAATGTATCATCAGGAAGGTGACGTCTGGGACCACTCCAAAAGAGCCCTTGAATCCTTGACCAATGAGGAAGACGATCCTAACCCTCTACCGGAAAAAGAGCCCTCGCTCGCCTTACGATGGGCCACCTTCATGCATGACATCGGCAAGTACGAAACCTTCTCCCAAGATAACGAGCGCATCCGCTATGATCATCATGCCGAGGCCGGTTCGGAGACGGCAAAAAATATTCTCAAGCGCCTGAACTTTCCCGCTAAAATTATTGACCGGGTTTACTGGTTGATCCGTCATCACATGATGGTGGTTCCGCTTTTTGAGATGCCTGACGGGCGTCGTCGCCACTGGTTTTTACAGCCAGGCTTTGAAGAGTTGCTGGAAGTCTATCGCGCCGATGCCATGGGCACGGAGCCCATGGACCTTTCAGCCTACGAAAAAATGAAAAAACTTTATCGTCATGAAATAGCCAAATTAAAACTTATGCCCAAAAAGCTGATCAGCGGCAAGGAGGTCATGAAAATCCTCGGTATTTCAGAAGGAAAAGATGTCGGCAAAATCCTCCTGGACATTCGCAACCAACAGTTGGAGCACAAAATTAAAAACGCCAAGGAGGCCAAAGCTTATGTTATCGACAAATACTTGAATGATGGCTCTATTGACAAAACTTCTACAGAAGAGTAAAACCGCCTCATAGTAGCAATAAGCGCTGATATGGTAGAGGCATCAATCCTTAGAGACCGTTCAGAGATTCAGAGAAGAAACTGCTGCCCTCAAGCATGTCCGGTTAAGCCGGTGCCAACCAGCCCTCAGATTGTTTTTCCCAAGAGAGAGGAGAGAGTCGGATTTGACGAAGTTGACTATCAACGGGTTATTGAATCTGTGAGCTCTAGAAATGTCATGATGGAGGCACAGTTAAGAATAGCGAAGATGCTTGTTGACGCCGGACAAAATGAGATAACGGCTTTAACTACTGCCCAGTCAATTGCAACTATGCTAAGTAGCGCAACTTCAGAGGAAGATATACAAAGGGTTGGACAGATCTGGTGCGACATATTTGAGGAACAAGGCTTTACCGCAGCTATCGATGTTAACATGATGGAGAGGAATAGATGGGTTGCCGACTTAATCTCTCAGAGGCTAAGACCTGGCTCCGTCATCGATCACGATTCGGGTGATTCCCATGTTGCCAACTTTATTCAAGGCAATAGGCCAGACGTCCAGGTGCATACTGCGGATTCTTACGATTTCAGATCAGCAATTAAAGACCTTCCGTTTGCACTGTACGACTATCAAAGTAAAAGCCTACCTTTTGGCGATGAGGCTTTCGATCAAGCCATTATGGCAACTGTTTTACATCACTGCGATGAGCCGGAAAAAATGTTCGACGAAGTAGTAAGGACCGTAAAACCGGGAGGTTTGGTTATTTTACTGGAAAACACTTTTAAGAGAGGTGATAACCGTGAACAGTTGCTCAATGCTTTCTTCGATTGGTTTTTTAATGCTATCTTACACAAAAGCGGTTTACCATGTCCTTTTGCTCATTTCTGCGAAGAAGAATGGGAACATTTTCTTAGTGCGAAGGGACTTCATTTACAAGAAAAATTAGAGCTCGGGCAATGGAAATCTATCCCTTTACCACATGTCTTATATGTGGCTCAAAAAAGCCAGTAAGGTTGGAATAAGCGCCGGACTTGTTACGGCTCTGGGGTGGGGCTCTATAGGTTTGTGGATCAGCAATATCCCTCTGGAAGCTTTCACTTTGGCCAGTATTCGTTTTATTTTTAGCAGTGTTTTTTTGTTGGCCATTGCACTGCCACTTTTCAGGAATAAGAGGGGATTATTCGACTCAAAAAAAATATTTCAGTCAGCCATTTGTGGCACAATTTTATTCTTTCAGTTTGTAGTTACAATTTATTCCTATCAACTGTTGAGTATCGGCCAAGCAACCCTGCTAACCAACCTACATTTGTTGTTTATAATACTCTTTTATTTCCAAAAATTGCGCAAAGTTGTTTTTCAAATATTTTTAACTTCACTCATATTAGTGGGGGGTATCTATTTAATATTCTACCAAGGGGCCAGCTGGACTTATACAGGCATTTTATTCGGAGTCGGATCATCACTCTTCTTTGCGGCTTACACTTTCTGTGTTGAGAGATTCTTTCCGAATAATACCGAGCAATATCAGGCACCGATTTTCTTTACGGGTGCCATACTCAGCCTTTTATTCATAGGTTTGGATTTCGATTCTCTCAAGGCATTAAACTCCACTAACTGGATCAACCTGGCTATCCTTCTCCTTATATCCACACTTTTAGCACATTTTGCCTACCTTATAGCCATCAAAAAGAGCGGGGGACTGGTAGCTGGAACCTTATCTTACTTTGCAATAATTTTCGGCTTCATCTTCGAGGGTTTTTATATTGAGAGCCTGTCACTCAAGGAAATCACCGGGGTAATCGTGGTATTTATATCATTGTGTTACCTACTATTTGTTTTTGAAACTAAAAGAGTGGCGACACGATAAAAATGATCAAACCATAAAATTGGTTAGCGCCTCTACCTATTACCCCGATACGACCATACCGCGTGTCAAAGCATCTCTAAATCCTTTTTGTTGCTCCAACGCGTGGTTGAAAAAACTAATGACCGATGATAATCCGGCCAGAACGTTTGGATAGCCATTGGCAAACAGCCTATAGCTGGATTGTGGCTTAAAATGTCTCCTATAAACATTAACTATTGAGTCGCGAACTTCTTGGTCCGGACCAATGCCCACGACCAGAAAGTAAATACGAGGATCTTCAACAATTTTTTTCACAATTTTATCCAGTAACGGACCTCCATCTTGCCCATCGGTAATCAAGGTTAAAACTCTCACTATGCCATCATCATCATTGGCGGTTAAGCGATCATATTCGAAATTTAGTGCCTCATGGGTTACGGTTCCGCCCCCCCTTTTTTGCATTTCATTAAATTTTACAACTACTTCCCGAAGGGATAACAAAGCTGACATTGGTAGAACAACCTCAGGTTTATCCGCAAATACGGTTAGCTCCAGTGAGGCCGGCATTTTATCCCCCTCCTTCCAATTATATCTTTGAGGTTCGTTTGTAACTGTCTCATGCACCATTCTAATGGACTCCATCAAAGTAGCCAGAAGCCCCAACATGCCATCTGTGTATGGATACATACTTCCCGAGGTATCCAATATTAAAGCGGCCTCCAATGATAGTGAGCGTGGTTGTTCCTTCGCATCCAGTATTGTCGGTGGCTCAAAATCACCGGACATTATCCCATAATAGGTTAGAGCCTCCATGCCCGGCTCAATCATAAAACCATCACGGTGTCCCGGAGTTATTTGCATCTCACGATCTTTCAATATGAATTCGATCAAAATTTCCTTTAACCTTTCGATGTAAAACCTATATTCATTCACATAATGCATATAATCTGCCAGTTGCTCCGGTGGGACATCAATTTGCGCCGCTTGCATTGCATCAATCGTCCTACTTGCATCAATAAGGGCTGATTTTATTGAATTTGCCAAATCCTTATGATCAGTAGTGCTATCGGAGGTTTCCGGCTCTCCGCTTGAATCCGGGTCTTCAGTTACCATGGCATGTGGTTCCATTCCGTTGAGGAATTTATCCAATACAGCTTCCATCTTGGCCGTGGCATCAGCCATATTCAAGGCAACCGTGTCAGCATCCAGATTTACAAGATGTGCGGCGATGTGGAAAATTTTTATCTGAGCATGCACCTTCTGCATAACCGAAACCTGACGTTTATTACCATTGCGAATTATGTCCATTGATTCATATGCGGTTTTTAATGATTCTTTTACGCGTGGGTCAAAAATACCATCGGGCGGCAAACCAAATTTTGCCATTAACAAAAAACCGTTCATGAATTGCTGGAATAGAAAAGAATCGCCATCACCTCCTGCTGCCTCCTGCCAGGGGAAATTCTCATCACTGAGGTCGTCTTTGTAGTCTTCAAATACTTGAGGAGTTTCGCGCAAAAAATCCTGTGCCAAAGCGCGACGGTATAACTTTGACATCATACCGTGATATAAGCCGCCTCGGGCTGCAGCATTGCGCTCCTCCAAATAGATATCGGCACTGGCATTATTTAAAACCTGAATAATTTTGGCTATTGGCAATATGCCTTTAAAGAGATGTGCAAAATTAATCCCCATAGCCTGACAAGTATCTTGAAATTTTACCAGATCAGGATGGTGGTGCCCCATTTCGTGAGCAAAAATTGCGAAAGCATAAGCCGGCCCTTTTCCTTCAACATCATGAGGGTTATAAAAAATAACTTTTTTACCCGGGAAAGTATACCAACCAATACCTATCTTTGGTGGTTCAGGATATTCCGGATATGGTAGACATTGATAACCCGTTTCATCCAAAATCGCCTCCAACATAACCATCAAGGTAGGATCCAAAATTTCTTCCAAAGTTGGTGGCAGTTTTTTCTCTAGGTCTCCCGGCTGCATAAATATACGTTAAAATTCTCTCATCGGTGGAGCCTTAAACTTCTTGGGCTCCAAAACTCTGTCTATTGTACTTTGTAGTTCTATTCCGAAAATCTTGGATAATTTTTCAACATGCTGCAAATAAAGAACGGCCTGCTCATTGTTGGTTAATCTGGATCTGTGCTCTTCAAGCCAAGCTTTTTGAGCTGTAAGTATGACTGTTGAATGCTCTTCGAAGAAGCTTATCAAACTCGGATTTGTAATCGTTGTGCGCCATTCAGATATAACTTCCAATACCTCGGATCTTAGCTGTAATTCATCAAGTAAAGCTAATTTTTCCGCTTCAATCGGCAATTTAGCCGGTTCTCCCCGAAATATTCGTTTTTCACTACCACGCCCCTTGCGCACCGGCGGTGTCAAATCAATTCCAGTGCTCCAAGTAATTGCACTTGAACTATCCAATCTCGCCAGAATGAGATTAACTATCATCTCACTGGTCTCAAGGTCCAAATGCTTCTCTTCCAGGTACTGTTGCATTCTCTCATCTTCGGTAAAGAGTCTGGTTGAAGTTGCGATAAGCTTTATATACTCAAAAGGGTTTTTCTTTCTATCTTTTCCAATTTGTCTGGCTCTTACCAGCTCACTTTTAGACCTGGCCAAAGTAACCCTCACTCCACTCGCCAGAGCTTCATATTTGCTTAAAGAGACATCATATCCTTCGGATTTAGCCATGTCACAAAGCCTTAGGGCCATAACTTGGTTCGCGTTTAATTCTTTGGCCGCTTTTGCCTGCGGCTCCTCTTTATCTTTTACTTTTACATATTGCAAATTTGTATGACTAGCAAAATGATGTTCAGCAAAATTATCCAGATATGCCTGAATTCTTCCTCTATTTTTATCCAAAACATCCTTTGCCAGCCCTAAAGAGCTGATTGCCTGCAGAGTTTGAAACTCTTTAATACATCTTGTTGGAGAGTAGGTCTCATCTGTAAATAAAACCGCTTCAACCAAGGTTTTTATGTAATCCAATAGTGCCTCTTGCTTTTCCTTAGTGAGAAAAGGAGCAAGGCGCGTAAATCCGCCTATGCTGGCGGTTTGATAATTTAAGAGATATTCCCACTGACCATTGGCAATCCATTTCCTCTGCAATTCGAGTACTTTTTTAATTGTTGATTCATCCAATTGCATGTTCATAAGATTTAACTGCAATTGAATGTCGTCTATATGCTCCTCAATAACTTCGGTGTGAGCGGGACAGCAGTCAACGCCACATACCACACAGGATTCTTCATATGAACCGCTGTTTGCTTTCAAATCAAACTTTACATTTTTAGCTGCTGCACCGTTTCCTCCCGCCAGCTGTTGGTACATACCCCTGATTTTGCCTATCTCAAATTGGGGGACATCTACCGTAATCTTATCCAGTGTTTGTGTGGTGATATAACCCGCCGCAAACAAAACCGCTACAACTATTTCCAATGAATTAAAATGCTTATTGGCAATCGTTGGTTGAATAAATTGCTCATAAATAGCGGTTTCCAAATCAACCGGTTTTCTATTGGCTGAAAATTTTCCCTCAGGATTTAAAGCTTTGGCAATAGCGATGATTGTCCTTATGGAAAAATACGATTTCTTACCTCTAATATTTTTGGAATTGTGTAGTCGCTCAATTTCAGGGACAACGACAGTTAAAAGATGGTAAAGCTTAACCGCGTTATCCTTGGATAAGTTGCTCAATCCATCTCTGTTCGAGCTCCAAGCCCAAGCAATTTCAACCTGCTCCTCGGTCGGTAGCATAGGCATTTCTTGAAAACGATCTGCCAGACGGCTTACCAATGCCGGCGGCAAACCTGCATTACCAAACTCCTGCCCGATATTACCGGTAAAGAAAACTCTGAATCTATGCGGCACTCTCATCCACCTTCCTGTCATAGTGCTGAAAAACCAACCTTTCGGCTGCTTATAGTTTGCCTCTCCTTCCTCGGGAATCCAGCTTGGCATAGGGCCGGCCTCCTCATCGGTAGCAGGTATTGCCGTCAGCAAAGAGTGTAAGAAGTCAGCTTGTCTTAGATGTTGAACTTCATTAATTATTATCGGCACATTTTTTTCCAAGGCATCAAAGATCGGACCGTAAACATATGGTCCCCTTTTCTCGGCACTAACCAGAGCCAGGGCCATTTGCCTTTCTACAATTCGATCCAATCCCTGCCGCATTTTGGCAATCAGAACATCTTTGTCAGGCAATTCATTTAGATCGGTCAGTCCAATGCTGTGCATGAATTCCGCACCGGCTAAGCTTAAAATACCTTTCAAGGTATGTTCCTCCATTCCCTTCAATTGCTCTATGGTGGCAAGAGTGGCGGCTATTGGATCTGATTCCAACAGGCTCGGCTTCGCCATCAAAGTGAAGGCACTTTGGCCGGGATCAATGTCTATGGAGACGGGATCCACGCCTACAACACTTTTAATGTAGTGACTTAAAATAGCTGTCTTCCCCAATCCGGGAGCACCACCCAAAGCAACGCCAATCGCATCGGAGGTTTTTCGGCCATATACTTTTGAATGTATGCTATTTAACAAATCAAGAACTGTCGGTGTTTCCAGCACATAGGCACCATTTTGGACAGCTCTTGAATTTTCAAGGTGAGTGCGAGTCTTTATTGCAAGCCTGACCGCAGAATCTCCATAAATATCATCTCTAATCTGCACCAGCTCATCTCTTACCGGTCCTACTTGGTATGCTTCACTCAAATACTGCTCCGCTACATCAACGGCTGAACCAAAATCAAAATCGGCCTCACTACCGGCCACCGATCTCACCTCATGATAAATCTCATCGGCAATTCCGGTAACTCTCTGAATTTCACGAGTGGTAGCATCAAAATTGGCCAGAGTAGCAGGATATTGGCCAAGTTCAAGATTATTGAAGTCTATATCGGGATTTTGACAGAACTCCAAGCTCTTATCATATCCTCCGCTCAGATTAACGCCATATCTTCGTGCCATGCGTAGAAGATCGTCTCTCAGTTTTGTTCTTGCCAGTGCCAGTTGATCACCTTTCGGATCCCTTGTTCTATCGACCATCTTATTAAGCAGTCCCATAGCTTTAAAACCGATTATCATTTGACGAACCACGTGAGGTACGGCAATAGTTTTCAACTCTTCTTCACCGGGAGCTTGTAATGCAGCGCTAATTTCCTCGTCAAATTCTGCAAGATCTATAAATCTGGAGGGGGAGTCTGATTGTATTAATGCGTAAGCCATATTATTAAAGTTAACTGCTGATTCTGGAAAAAGCTGCTCCGTCAAAAATTACGGCACTCGCTTCTTCAGGTGATCTGTCTTCCAGTTTTTTTCTAAGTTTTCTGGGCTGCTTGGCGGCTTCTATCGCCTTACCACCATAAGTTGATAAGTCATCCAATGCCGGAAACCTCCAAAAAGATCCTCGCGCATCACGTCTGGTTTTAGGTGAGCGTCCCTCTGGAGTAAATTTATATCCATCAAGTTCAGCTTTATGCATTTGATAAGGATTAGTTAAAATTGCCCCCATTTTTTTACTGACAAATCTGCCGAATTTTTCCTGAAAATCCTCAAAAACAGTACCGATACCCCAAGGCAGTATCAATTCATCGCTATTAAAGGCGGTGGCGTTGATTGCAGTAGTATCGTATAAAAGTTCTCTTTGCTCCTCAGATAAATCCAGCAAATTCAGATTAACGCTAAGATACCATTTTACGAATTGCAAATAATGTAAGTAGAAAGCTTTTTTTAATTCCGGATGATTAGATAAGTCATCGGGAGAGTTGATCTCAGCTTCTTCGAACTTATCTTCCAGGGCACTGGCCGCCTCTGTCAGCTCTTCTTCCACTTCTAGCAAATATGATTCCAACTCTTCCATATCCTCGACTTGAATCTCACTTTTCAGCACTGAAGGTGATATCTCAAAGATAAGATCACCCGTCTCATCATGAACTGTAAGTCTACGTTGATCCTCCATAATGACAACTTGCCATCCGGTCTTTTTTTCTAAAGCGTCAGTTAATAGCGCTCCTAAATCTTTTACCTTAGACCCCTTGTCAATTGCTGTAAAATCACTCTGAGATAAATCAAAAGAAGACTTTTGTCTTGGTGTTAGAGCATCTCCCAATTTTTTCCGCAGCGCATC
This sequence comes from uncultured Candidatus Peribacteria bacterium, assembly GCA_964383675.1. Lineage (GTDB taxonomy): Bacteria > Patescibacteriota > Gracilibacteria > UBA1369 > LOWO2-01-FULL-3 > CAYLHX01. Next base: position 35,803 of record CAYLHX010000003.1, read on the forward strand.
CCAAAGGCGCTCCAAATCTTTTGGCAATACGGTTTTTTGCCCCTTGCGCAAGCGCTCACCGTAAGGTCTTCCCCATTTCAAAATATTGGCTATATGGGTTGTAGCGCCATGTATTCGACGCACATGGTTTCGCAGATCCTCTTCGTCAAATTGACCATCCAGAACATATCGCATAGCTTCAGCCACTTGGTTTACATACGATGCCGTCGGGGTAAAGGACAGCGGCCCATCACCATCATTCCTTATGTGTGTTCCCAAAATTTTGATAGCGGAAGCACGGTCGGCTTCCAATGCTCTGGTTATATGTACTTTTTTTGGATGCATCTTAAAACCGTGTTGCCCTAGCACATCAGCCATTACCGCCAGCACTCTTTCGTTAAACCCACCGCTTGCCATAACAATTAAGTCATCAGCGTATCTGGCAGAAACTGATACTTGCTCATTTCCCAAAACAGCACGTACCCCTTGTCGTATCCCAACGTCCAATTTTACCCCCACCCCGTTGGCGATAGCCGGACTGGTTGCAAATCCTTGTGGAAGAACTTCTCCCGGACAAACGATATCTGCAACCAAATCGGCTAGCTCCAATATCTCATCAGCTGATAATACCGGATTTAACAGCAATACGAAACGATCACGCAAAAATTCCAGAACCTGTTCATAAGTGACATTGCCAAAATAGTTTTCAATATCCGCTTGATAGGCGGTGCCAACAACATAGCCTTCGGAACTCTTATTCTTCTTCTTTGGAATATTCCCCAATCTGCACGACACCTCATACTCGTCAATCATGCCCCTTAGCCCCTGCATAGGGTTAAGACCTTTTCGAAAGGCCAAGGCTTCGGGTGATGTTCGGAAGGTTCCCAATATATTGCTTAATCTGCTTAAGACATAAGCGTAAGTTTCGTCTTGCGGTATCCATAATTCTCGAAATTTACCCGGAGTGGATTTCGGTTCTAATCTTGAGACGATGGACTCACCGCTGGTGACACGCATCATCATTTCTGCCAAAATTTGCGGATGTACACCGTGTGCCCCATCGGCAACGGTAAGGCGTGAAAGATTCCTGAGAGCTCTTGGGCTCGGGACCTCGATAATTCGAGGCTGCACTCTCTCATATTGCTTCTTTTTACCGGTCTCGGGGCGTAAAAATGTAGGCAGTGAACTTTTCATGATTTAGTTTTAGGAATTGGGGGGACTTACGTCCCCCCGCCTTTGGTACGTTGTGCGAAGGTATCTGACAGAAGGCGTCAGCCGGTCCGCGAAGCGGATCCGTCAGATACCCCAGGGGAATCCCCTCTTCAGCTAGGGGATTTCCCCTGGGCATTGCACTAACTGAGTCTCTCTCACACCTTCCAAGGAAGATGGTCAACGAGAGTACCGCCCACCTTGCGGTGGAGGCACCCGCCATAAGACGGGACTGCTACCAAAGACGATATAATGAAACATAGTTGCTAAAAAGTCAATGGTATTTCCTAAATACAAAGATAGGGGACCCGAGGGTCCCCATGAACTTTGGTACGTTGTGCAAAGGCTATCGGACTGAGGCGAAGCCGCTCCCGAAGGGACTGTCCGATAGCCCATTTTGGGGGCGTCCAAAACGCACCCAAAATGGCATGACACTAACTGAGTTTCTCTCACACCACCCAATGATGATGGTCAACGAGAATACCGCCCACCCTGAGGTGGAGGCACCCGCCAAAAGACGAGACTGCTACCAAAGACACGAAAATAACAGAATAGAAGGGTTTTGTCAACAGAGGTACTAAACCATCTTCTTCGACTTCATGAATCTAAAGTAGTCGATCTTCATAAGAACTATTGTGCCCACACCAATAAGGAATAACGCACCGTTTATCACCCAACCGACGAAAGGTATCATGCCTACAAGGTAATAAACCAAAAGTGCCAAGGCCATGGCTCCGAAGAGTTTGAAGCGGTTTACCTTTTTCTTAAAGTTCATAAAGTAGCTGACCGTCCAGGCTGAAACAACTATCTTTGAAATGTAAACGAGAATCAGCAAAAGAGCGAAAGCGATCATTGCAATGGGAATACCCAGGATAGTTATCATTAAAATAATTGAACCTACCACAGCCGTAATTATCGAGAGCAGGCCAACCCCGAAAGCTTTAAACACATTCTTTTTTGTCTCGGCAGCGGCATTCAAAAGCCAGTTAGGCATGCCCATTACCATAATAAACATTAGAATCAGAGCGGCAAAATAACTTAAAAGTTTTTGCACGAAAAATACATAAGTTACATCTTCCAAAACCGATTCCCGCTCAAACTTGTTAAATTTTATCTCACCGGCAACTACTCCTTCCGGCACCGGAGTTTCAATCAATGAAGAATATTTTAAATCACCACCAATACTGGCTTGATCTGAAATATTCATGGTGTCTTCAACGGTGAGAATGACATTTTTATCAACAGTACCATTCAAAAAGAACATCCCCACTCCGCCGCGAACCTCTTCTCTAATTTGGCCGTCAATAGTCAAAACTCCTGCGCCTACCACCAGTGTGCCGGCGACAACAGAGCTTTTTCCAATATCCACCTGGCCTCCACCAATAACCAAATCATCTCCCACATTTCCATAGATAGCCACCTGACCGCCCAAAACTCTCAAATCACCAAAAACATCTCCGGTAACGGTAACTTTTCCGGCACTAACCACCAAATCTTCGTGAACATCACCATTGATTACTATTGATCCGCCACCAATATAAAGATCACCGAATATATCGGCCTCGATGTTGGAGTTACCGGCTAAGACATAGGCGTCATCCAGGAGATTTTGTGTGATCAGAACATTGTCGGCCACCTCCATAGTGATACCAAAAGCCGTTGGAGCAAATAAAAAAGCAGACATCGCGGTCGACAAACAGCCGACTGACAAATAACGCAAAATTTTTGGGAAGACTCTTTTCATCAAAAATAGTATAACCCAATTGCCAATCCAAGCCATTTAAACTAGTTGACGCATTGTAATAAACAATTCTAATTAAGGCTTGCGCTCCAGTTTTACCACGCATTCTATATGGAAAGTCTGGGGAAACATGTCCACCGGTTGAATGGATTTTACCTCATAACCATAGGCGGCCAACCAATTGCAGTCCCGCGCCAAAGTCGAAGGATTACAGCTTACATAAACCAGTTCATCAACTGCGAAACCGTTAATCTTTTCAATCATTTTTTCGGTCAGACCGGCTCGCGGCGGGTCCAGCACAATTAATGAGGGGCGCTCTTGTAGATTTTTTAAAAGTTTGGCCACGTCTCCGATAAAAAAGTCGATATTTGAGATTTTATTCCTTTCAGCGTTTGCTCTTGCCGATGTTACCGCATCGGGGTTCAGTTCGATGCCGTAAACATGTTTTACATGCTTGGCCATAAAAAGTCCGATGGTCCCGGTGCCGCAAAACAGATCGAAAACCACCTGGTGATTTCCATCCAAAACCAAATCAATCACCTGACTATACAAAACCTCTGCCTGGTAGGTATTAACCTGGAAAAAGGCCTGTGGCAAAATATCAAATTCCAGAGCGTCGCCGCTTGCCAAAATCATTTTTTCGGTTAAAGCCTTTTTGCCGTATAAAAGTTTTTCCTTTAAAGTTTTCGGCTGACCCCTCTTACTAATTACCTGGGTCCAATAGATCGAGCTCACTTCATCTTTAAGCAATTCAGTAAATTCGGCCAGCTCTGCCTCAAAGTTTTTATCGGTACTTTCCGAGGTACTTAAATTTATCATTACCTCACCGGTATGCTTGGCCTCGCGCACAAAAAGCGATCTGAGTAGTCCCTCTCCGGTTGAAAATTGGTAGGGGAGCCAGCCCTTTGCCTTCACGAAATCTCTAACCTTATTAACCAGCTTATAGGAAAACTCCGATTGCAAATGGCACTCCTCCGTATCCAAAATATCGTATCTTCTTTTTGGTAAATGAAAGCCGAGCGTAAAGTTCATCTCTTCATCGTAGCCGAAAGAGAACTCCATCTTGTTTCGATAGTAGTATTCCTCTTTAGCCGCAAGAGCGTCTTTTACCGGCGGATTATAAATCTTACCGATGCGCTCAAAAGCATCTATCACATGTTGCTTTTTAAACTCCAGCTGCTTTTCATAAGGCGCGAACTGCAGCTGACACCCCCCGCAGGTTCCGAAATAACGACACTTGGCCTCTCTTCGATCACTGGAAGGTTGTACCACCTCTACTAAATCGGCCTCCGCGTATTGTTTTTTTAATCTGGTAAAGCTGGCCTTCACCTTATCTCCCGGTAAAGTTTTCTCCACAAAAACCGTCATTCCCTCGAATTTACCAATACCAGCGCCGCCAAAGGCCAGACGCTCCATCTCCAACTCCACAATTTGCCCCTTTTTTAATTGCATAACCCAGCCATCTTAAGCGGACGTATCTGATTTGTCCACCTGAATCTTGGGAGCAGTTTCCAGAATGTTGCCAATGCCAATGTCAAAATGATGAGCCCTTTTAATAACCCTCTTCAAATGCATCCACATTACAATCATCAAAGGCACAACCATAGCGATTAACCACACCACCTCCGAAAATAGCAAAAAGTTGAAGGTTCCATGATAAAAAACAGCGAAACCAAGACCTTTCCAGATCAAGAAATCACGTCGTTTCTCTTTGACCGCAAACTTGGCTATTCCGATATAAAAGCCCATAATCCCTGAGAACAAAGCATGTGCCGGTACTGAAAAAATCGCTCTGATCAGTGCAACCATAAAACCACCATCCAGAACATACATAATGTTTTCAACCGTTGCAAAGCCCAAACTGGCAATAATTGCGTAGGTAATACCATCCATGAACTCGTTAAAGTTTTGGTCATGATAAACATGGGTTTTGACTACCCAAAGCTTCAGTGCCTCTTCAACCAAAGCCGCGGTAACAAAGGCCGAAAGGAAAATGTAAATCCACTTATCTCTAAAGGGATCAAGAAAGCCGAGCTAGAACTCCTCCACAAATATCTCAATAAAAATGGCAAATACCGTTGCTAAAATACCCCAGCGGAAAATCTTCCACTTCAGTTTATGCGGCTCTTTATGCCCCTTATCCTGCCTCTCAAAATACCACAGCAAAAGAGCCGCCGGTAAAATGGAAAGTATAATTAGCAGAACAGTTTGCATTAGCTCGTTTAAAAGATTGACCTTGGCTAATTTATCAGGTGTCGACCACCTTGCCTAGTTGTAAAAAAAGGTGTTTTATGGTAAAATTAACAGAAGTAAACAATTAACATGTTTAAAGAAAAATATTTGGTTTGGTTTGCCGGAGTTGATGATTCAACCGGTCCGGAAGTGGAAGCAACAATGGATACAGTTGCCGATGAATCTCGAAACAGTGGTGACAAAGCCCGGCGCATTTTAGCGGCAATCGCCCCCGAACAGGTAAAAGATCCTCAGCAGGCCTATGAAAACCTGCGTACCGCTTTGGAAATGTTAGAGAGAAAATTGCCGATCCGTGCGGACGATATCTATTTTGAAAAACTTCCCGGCTCCGCCGTTGGAGAAACAACTCATAAAGGGATTGCAGTTGATCACATTATGTTGATGCATCCCGCCGCACGTTTGGCACATGTTATCGCTCACGAGTGGGCCCACGCAGGTGGTCATATCCAGAACGAAGGATTGGTGGAACAATATATTCGAGTGCTCGGTTTTGCCGACGACGGTTTAAATGTAACCGATAAGTATACTAAGGCTTTGGAGGATTTTAATGAATTTGTTGCCAGGGTAAGCCCCACAGGCGCAGCCGACCCCCAAACCGTGGAAAAAGTTTATGAACTTTACTACGGCAATCGCTTCAATGATTTATATGAGCTTTATGAGGAGAATTATTGGTCGGTAAAAGGAACCGCTAAAGAGCGTGATGAAGCCGAAGCTTTCTTCTGGCAAGTTTTTCCGGAACTGGATTACTCCGACACCGGCGAAACCGAACCAAAAAAGAGGGAGGCGCTTTATCCGGACTACGCCAATGAGGAAAAAGAAGGCTAAACTCCCTCAAAGTTTTCACGGAAGAACCATTTGATGACATTCCAATTATTGTCTCTCGGAAGCAGCGTGTAGGCCTGATTTTCATTTTCGCAGTTCGGTCTCGGCTGTCCGGCAGCCTCGGCTTCGGCAATCAGCTTACTGCAATTCTCCGCGGTTATATAAGGCGGCACATATAACACATTGCCCGAAGACATAACATTGTTGGATTTGATTTCATAGTTTTGATAGCGGAAGTAGTAGGCTATTGCCTCGTCCAGGGTGATGTCGGTCTCGGTTTTTGAAAGTACCACTTTTGCAATTTCATAAATGGTATCGGCGTCACCGAAGCCAAAGTTGCGGGCCTTATCCTGTAAGGCTTCCAGAATCATCTGCTGTCTTTCGGCGCGGGCGAAGTCGGAAGAGGTATGACGGGTCCTCGCAAGGCGCAGAGCTTCTTTGCCACCGAGGTGGTAGTCGCCAGGCTCGTAGTGTAGGGTCCCTTCCACACCATTATCAATAGTTTTATAAGTGGGATCAATAACCGCCTGATCCAGATGAATATCGATACCGCCTATCAGGTCGATTACATCGATAAAGGCGTACATATCGATCAAAATAAACTTGTCCAACTCATAACCGGTAATGTCGCTTAAAACTTTTTTCAGCTCCTCCATACCGTAGTAATGGGGGAAGGAATTGATTTTACGGCCATTATAAAAAAGATCCCTAGGGATGCTTATCATGCGAATGTCTCCACGCTCTTCATCGATGTGGGTGAAGATCATGGTGTCGACCAGACTGCCGTGCTTACCGGCAATTAGAATATTGAAGGTGCTATCGTCATGGGAAAGTTCGTCACCGTATTCCGGAATTACGTCAGGAATCTCTAGAGTTTTTTTTTTGAACTCCGGATCAAAGAACAGGAGGTTTTCCGCGTTGGTGCCGTTGGCATCCACTATATTTATGACCCCCGTAGTCTTTTCCACCACCAGCGAACTTACCAGTTCACCGCCGGCATTCAAAATGTCATAATAAATTCGTTCATCATCCTCGCGTGGTTGCTCGGAAACAGTGAAGCCGGTTTGATCCAATAAAAGCTTGAAGCCCTCATCGGCCAAAGTTTCTTTCAACTGAACCAAAGCTTCCTGTGCCTTCTTTTCCACAAAAGTTTTCGTGTCCAACTTCTTTAAGAAGGGAACCAAACCTTTATTTATATCGGTAACCTGCAAAGATAGAGAACTGTCTTTCTTGTCCACCAGCCAAAGTTCCAGATTTGGTTGATCCAACAAAATCTCGGCGATTATCTCATTGGTCTTGTTGTATATGGCATAGCTCAATTTAAGATCCTGCTCGGTTGGCTGCGTTGCCAAAGTTATTTCCAGCTCAGCTAAAGCTTTTTGAGTATCGCTCGCGGATATTGCTGCGGCAATCTCCTCCTTCATCTTTTTCAGCTTTTCCAGATTGTTTTCCAGTACACTTTTATTGGCATTGATAAAGGTCTCCATCTCCTTAATAAAGGCTTCGGAATTTTCACTACCTACAGTTTCTTTTTTAAGTATGGTCTTCAAAAACAAGCTGCCATCCTCTTTAGAAAGATAGAAAAATATAAGTTCATCGTTGGCATTATTTACAGAAAGGGTTACGCTTTCAGGCGTTTCTTGCAAAGCCGATAGGGTGAGATTGTTGTCACCCAAAAAATTCGCAAACTCCTCACTGTTGGTAAGGTCACTTAAAAACCCCTGATATTTTTTTACATCCTGTTCGACCTTCTTGGTTTTATTAAGGTAGTCTACGTATTGAAAAAGGGCCAGTTGAACTTGATTGGTATTTTTGCTGCCATCCTCGTTTTCCAGTCCTTCTATTTCTCCGAAATTCATATAGTTTTTCGTAGGCATTCTAAGAAACTCGCGGATTTCATTTAGATCTTCTCCGAAACTGATATAGGCCTCCTTGATTTCACCAATTTCAGTAACCAAAGAGCTATCGCGACCTTCCAGAAATGAGAAAGTGCCGAGTACGCTTTGCAATTGAATGTACTGTATCAAAAAGAGCACTCCTATAACCGTGAAAATTGTATTTCTTTTCGTGAAAAAGGCCTTAATTCTCCCTTTTTCTTTATTTTTATTTTCCTTTTGAGTCATCTGACTTGTAAAAAACTTTTGTACACGACCTGACAATTTTATGGAAAAAAACTTCCCAGCGCAAACAAAAATAATTTAAGCTTGAAATTTCACATGCACTTCGTTAAATTTCCAGAAGCAATCAAGCTTCTTTAAAAAAATAAGCAGGTGTCGTATAAGGGCTATTACCTCAGCCTTCCAAGCTGATGATACGGGTTCGAGTCCCGTCACCTGCTCCAAATCAATCTTCATCATGGACTGCCGGCACACTTTCAATGGGAAGAATTGAACAGTCTCCCTCCATTCCCAGCATCGACGTGAGACCCTCCAGATGTCCCTTTCCGTAAACAACAACAAAAATTCTTTTCCCGGTTTTTCTATGTTCCTCCCAAAGTTTTTTTACCGCCGCTAATGATCGATCATCCTTAACAATGGTCTCATAGTGTTTGTCCATCAATAGTCTGATCCCGTATACAACTCTATATTCATAGTGTACAAGATCCTCGCCTTCTTTCAATTTTATATCTTTTAAGTTTATTCCCAGCTGCTCTTCCGTCTTCCGCATCAGCTCTTGAAATTCCTCGCTATCTATCATTTCTCTAAACATTTTATTTCTCTCTTTCGTATCTTTTTCCCTCACCGCCTTCTGATATAGCTCTCTATATTTCGGATTTTGGTCCGCGAAAGCAAAAAACGTATTTATGATACATTTACAAAAAAGGTTATGATACTTGGATCTGGTTTCCTTGTCCGACCTGCTTGTGAGGTTCCGGAGAGTTTCAAATATAATCGCTTGAGCAAAGATTCGTATCGGCAAATACTCTAGCGCCTTTACCTGAAGTTCGGGATCTTCCAGGGGAGTTACCTGATATTCGGGTTTAACCAACAAATGTTTAATCAATTCTTCTTCAGCATTAATCAATCTGATTCCCCGTTCCTTATCAACTTCGTGTCCGGCCCATCCTTCAATACCAACTCGATTAATTCCATACTCGGTCCTGAGCCATTCCAGGGTTTCCCACTCGATTTCCGGACTGCCGTGAGTGTCGTTCAAAATGATAAAAACGGGAGCATCAGGTGTTTCGCTGATTACCGGTTCACCAAGAATGCCTATCTTATCTGATTTTAAAATATCGCTAAAAAGATCTTGGGCGGTCAGGCATCCCCATTCAACAAGGTCGGCCATGCTTGCTTGTCTTTCAAAATGTGGTCCGGCGGAGGCAGAGGTTTCCATCCTCATCTCGCTGATCATAGCTGCGCATTGTGCAGCGTCGGGTGATTCAATAGGCGAATCCGGAGCCGCCTTGTGGGCTAAGGAACATCCTTCAATCAAACTCGCCAAAACCACTATGCTTTTTTGTGGTGATCTCATATTAACTGTTATATGTAGAAAATGCCAGATTTAGGGAGTTGCGTCAAGCTTTCGTTGACTTTCTAAGCCTTTTCTTTTATATTAAGCATTCACCATTTGTAAAATGACTATTCACACTAAATGTGATGTGGGCGGACTGGAGTCACAGGATATTAATATTATCCCTATTCCCGAATTTTTGATACCCGACAAAGCTGCCGATGATATTCGTAGAAGAGTTGCAGATAAAGCCGAAGGCACGATGGTGCGGGACGAGCCTTATCCAGAACCCCAAACTGGAGAATTCTCCTTCCATCCGGAATTCCTCGATGTCGCCAAGACCAGAGAGGCTTTGAAGTATTTATGGAAATTGGCTCAACGTAAGCCCTATGTGTCATTTTCTCGTGGACATTACAAATTGGCTTTTTGTTATGATGATGAAAGTGAAGACTTAATCTTCTCTATGGAAATTGATGGTGAATTTGATGCTTTTTGTGTAATCACCGGAAGTTCCATAGATGACGAGGATTCACCTCTCCCCTTAAATACGTTTAGCTTAACAGTTAATGACGCTTACACAAATAACAAAGAAGCTTTGGATGCTTGGCCGGATCAAGTAAAACGTCAGTTGACCGATCCGCAAATTTTATGTGGAAATTTACGTGACATACTTTTGACAGGATTACTGGCGCGTGTGCGGAAGATTATGGAAGATGACAAGATTTTTGATAAAAAGCAGAAAATCCTTGATGAGTGGAGAGCGGTATTTGGAGAAAAAATGCATGTTAGTTTTGCGGAAATGCTCGATAAGGACCCAATGTCCAAGGAACATGATCCCAAGTATTATAGGTTTATGGATGTGGGGAATCTTGATATTGATTCTGTCGCCGATCCGGAGCACTTTCCAAAGGATTCCGGTTGGGCGGTTGCCGTGACCATCGAAGGGGCCGGTCTTTGCATCAATTTAAATAATGGTTCGCAGCTTTCACTTGTTGAAATTGATGATTTGGGTCTGCGGAGCCTTAATAAAGGATCGCAAGCGGCTCGATCTCAAGGTGAATTGCAAAAACGAATACACGATAGGTTGCATGAGTTTGGTTTTCGCGATCGCACAGCAATTGATCATGTTGATAAGGCTTTGGAAGCCGTCAGTAAGAAAGTTATGCCCATATTGAGTTATCTGCAGAACGATGGTGGATGTGTTGAAATAGTTGGCGATAATATTTTTATCTTTGGTTGCCCTTTCAGGACGGGGGGCGCCAGAACTTATGTGCCTGCAATCTGCATTCCAGTGAATGCAACAACAATGCAGCGCCCTATGGCTGCACCGAGATATTTTTATAAGTCGGTCTCACAAGGAGCCTGGCGTAGTTGTCCCAGCATTACAAAGCGAGGAGAGGAGGATTATCATTTCTCCAAAGGTAATAATATTTCATATACTTTGGAAACCAGAGTGGTGCCGGAGCTTGAATCTGTTTTGGATGATCTTAGTTTGAATAATGAAGTGAGAACTTTGAAAACCGCCGATGCCAGACCGATTCAAGAGGCGATGTTGTTAGAGGGATCCGTTTGGGGAGAGTATGGCAAAGACCGGAAAAATGGTTATACCTATCCCGAAGAAGTTTCGGAGCATCCATTGAGTTTGGCGGGTGCTTTTAAACCTTTCAGTACAGCTTTTGATGATTGGGTAAGTAATAATATTCCGCCCTCATTTGCGGAGCTTGATTTTCCTGAGGGGTTTACTGAGTTAGAGCCGGATTTTCAAAACCCAATAGCCGTCAGGAAGGGAAGCCATGAAAAAGCCGGCGATTACACTGCGGAGATTTTTAAGTCCACATTCAACTATGAGGGACATACATATGAACTGTTATGGGAATTTTCTTATGATAAAGATGGTAAAGTCTGGATATCAAATATCTATGATCCCAATGCTTCCGTCACAACCTATGGGACAAGGGGATTGGTTCTGAGGGCGGGGGTTTTGACATCAAAACTGTATGAATACAAAAAGATGCTGAAGCCCAGAGAAATCTTGCATGACGAGGACCCCCACTATAGAGAGATTGGGTATGACTTGATAGACAAGCTGCCATTAGTTCAAAGATTTAGAGCTGCAAGGGGTGTATTTTTGAATGGTATTGATTTTTTGAAGGACACCGCAAAATACGGTGAGTAGGTTTTAATGAATCAAAAGCATTTATAATTTACGACTATCGTACGCCCAGTGTAACAGAGCTTGGCGTTGTTTGGGACGGCAATCCCAATTTCCTTTTTCACAATTTTTCGTTAACTGCGAAATATGACGTTTCATGGCCTTCCATCTTTTAATTTGTCGTTTGTCTTCGTCGGGTGTTCGACGGCCCATATAGTAGCGGCAATACCACTGAAACCAGCCGCGAGGATCTTGCGGATGTATCCACCCTTTTTTCTTCCAATAGGAGAGTGGTTTGCTGGCATTGATTTGGAAAAAATTTAAACTTCGATCATGAAACTTTGGCGAAAGCTTTGCATTTTTAAAACAACTATCAGGGAATTCTTGCTTGCAGTCTGTCATATATTTTCCACCAAAAACTCCTATTTCCAGCATCTGCTTCGGAGTAAGTTCCGGCTTAAATTCCAAATCAAAGTCTTTTCCCGCCTCTTTGACAAGTTCATAACTGTATCCTTTTTGCATTTTGTCGTTCACCAGAATTATTTTGCCCATTTTGAACTTAATAATGAATTACTATGCAATATTTGCTTTTTCCTTTAAAAAATTGGCCATGTCTCGATAGCCCTTCCTTGTTCTATGTACGCCATCACCACTCATCTCAAAACGTTGGCCGTGAACATCTACTACCATATCAACCAACCCTCCCTGCTGCTTAATAATCCAATTATTTATCTCAACAGTTTGTGCTGCCAACTCTTCCGGCGAGTATGGATAGACACCTTTAACCTTTCCCCAACCCCTATTTTTCCATCTTTCCACCCAGATTGCGTGGAGCTTTTTCTCATGCCAATTAGGAATAGTACAGGCCACAACTTCCAGACCCGCCTGCTTGGCTGCGGCGAACATCGCCTGCAAATTTTTAATCACGTGCGCCGCCCCCTTCGTACTACTAATATCATTGAATCCCCCCATAACAACAATTCTCTTTGCGTTTGGATGAAGCCCCTCCCTCTTTTCCTTCAAAAAATTTAAGAACTGAGCAAGCATCCATCCTGTTTGTTTTGCACCTTTGTAAAGACTGTAAGCCCCCTCAATAAAGGGTTTCATGCCAACGGTAAGAGAATCTCCAATAAAAACGCTTTCGGATAGTGACACAGGCTCAAGCTCCCGCCCCTCTGAAACGGCTGCTTTAACATCTGCTGGCTCGATCTTTGTAAGCTCTTTTAACGATTCATCACCAACTTCACGCGTTAAATTGCGCTGGCCGCTTCTTAAAAGTCGCTCCTTCAGTTTTCGATTTGTATACGGTCCGAACATGGCATCACAGCCAAGACCGCTTTGGTTCATAGGGAACCCCAGTGCTTTTTGCAATTCAAAAACAGCTAGAGACAAAGATCTGTCATCATCAAATTCTATGGAAACTTCGGGAATTACCAGGGCGACTTCATTTTGGAACTGCTCAGTGGATTTACCTATCTTATTCAAAAACGCACGCGTGTAGCTTGCCCTGCCGCCGGCAGTTCTTTCAATTGCCTCTTGAAGATTAAGGGGCCGGTCTGAATTTCCTTCTGGTGATGGTCTCAATTTTTGGGCTTATAATCATCCCATTATATCAAAAAAAGCCCATTTTGGACAGCCAAGCTATACCTCCTCAACCTCAAACTTCCCTTTTTTCCAATGCAATTTGTATAATATCTCATCACTGAATTGCTCTGTCACCTCAATGGTTGTTCCGTAGCGCGGCAAAACAAAGAGCGGAACAAACGGAGCATTTGGATCCTCTGCAAAAGTTTCGGCCTTTTCCTTACTGAAGTCTAAGTCAGGAAGATATTGGGCGGTCACATCAATGAACTGGCCGTTATCATATCTGAGAAAATAAATCTCCTGCTCACAAGCCGGACCGCATCCCTTCATTTCGGTAACAATTAAATGTTCACCATTGTGAAGGAAAACGGTCATGCTGCCGGAACCTTCAATCTCCATAGGTGAAAAACTTATGTAATAATTCTCCAGGTCCAGAACATCTATCGCACCGGTACGGACTGCTTTGCTCACATCCCTAAAATATTGATCCGGAATTTCATTAAAGTAATCTTCAACGGTTTTTGTCTCCGGCATGGCAAATTCCACCGTCTCCAGAATCTTGTCCAATAAACTCACCTCGCCCGGATTTGTATTAAAAACATAAAACCTGTCACCGACTTTAACAAAAACCAAAGTTAACTTAGTGCTACCAAAACTCTCATAGACCAATTTTACCGCCGGTTGACCGCCAACGGTAAGTTCGGATTCCTCAACAACACTTTCCCATTCTCGAATTTGTTCCACTCGTTCCTCAAGACTCTGTTCACTATTTTCCGTGTCTACCCAAAGTGACGTTACAAAAGCCCCTCCATCTCCCACCGCTCTTTCCGAGGCTTCCTTTACGTCATATGTATCTATAATGGGGAAATAATCGCCGTCCCATTTGTCCTGAAAAACATTATGGGCCGGGTACCCAGCGGGTAAACGGAAACTAACACCTAACTCCGGAAAATCATATTGCAGACCGGCAGTTCCCAATTTTGCAATCGGCTCAACCAAAACATAATAAATATCCTCTTCCTCATTTTCTTGTTCCTCAACAGGGGGCTTCACTGAAAAGTCTCTATAGCCATTAACAGAATTATTTGCTTCATCAAGAGGAACAGCGGGCTCGCATCCCACCAAAATAAAAATCGACATTAAGACAATTGAAAACTTTAACATAGCAAGAAGGTTAGGTATAAACTAGCGGTAATTCGAAAAATTAAGGGGCAGATCCAAACTCTCATCTGCCTGCAGCTTGGCAATAATTTGTTGCAGCTCATCGATAGATTTTGAAAAAACCCTTACCGTATCGCCTTGAATAACCGGCTTGGATTTTGGGAAAAGCTCTCGCACCAACTTGGAAATCTTTTTTGCCCCTTCCGAATCAAGTGCCTTAATAAGTTTAATCTCCAGTCTAACTCTCATTCCGCCAATCTCTTTAATTTCTTGTCTGTTCAAAATCTTTGGGGAAAGTTTTCTACTAATCATCTTTTTGGTCAAAATATCGTAGACCGATTCAATCTGTATATTACTTGGCGCGGTAATTTTTATATCATCCTGATTGAGTTCAAGTTCGATATTGGCATCTTTCAAGTCGAAGCGAGTAGTTGCCTCACGCTTAGACTGGTCTACGGCATTTACCAGTTCCTGATAATCGAACTGCACCATAATATCCATTGAATGTTCGCTGGCCATAAAATTTTAGGTTAGAAAATATTCATGCGGAGAAAACTTTTTTCTTGAGTTCAACCTGGTGTTTGTACAAAATAGCATTGTGAATGGCCGATGCCACCACTCATCCCTTCATTAAACGGAGTAAGTTTTTCACCGGTTGCATTTTTAAGTTTTGAGAAATATTCTTGCATCTACCAGTTTATTCAACCAAATCTAAAAATTGATCAAGTTTGCTTTGAACACTTGCCAAATCCGCCTCGTTAACAGTTCTCTCTTCTGTTACCGAATCCAAAGTACGATCCAGCCAATCCAGATAATATTCATAATTTTCCATAGTCGGATTACCGAAAATCATATCGTCTTCCGGCGCATTCAGCCATAAATCCAAAGCGTACTCCAGATCTTCCAGCTCCTCTTGAGGAGTACCGGCTTCCTTAGCCTCCAGAATTATTTTTTTATCACCATTTGGATTCTCCAAGTTATCCTGGTCCAGTGGTGCACCATTATCACATATTACCCCCTGCCCCTGATAAGATCCTAAAAAGCCCCAATATTCCTGATCCATCAAAACAAATTCCCAGATCGGCGCCCAGTTATTGTCTAATTCTGGATTTGCGGGAAAGTCTAAGGAGAAATCAAGTTCACTGATATAATAACACATTTCCTCATCCATCTCTCCCTCTCCTTCAAAGTCAAAAGTGGCAGTAATTTGTTCCACCTCAAACAAGATATAGTCAAGTTTACTGAGCAACTCTTCACTACAGTCTCCGCTCAAAATGCAAGTAATGCTGGAAGTGTAATAATAGGTGAAAGTATCACCAGAATACAAGAAAGTAAGGGGCATTCCTTGCAGTGACGGGTCACCGATGTCTTCGGTCAAGATCTGTAGAATTGTAAGAACTCGATCATGATCAAAATTAGACGATAATATGGTTGTTGCCACTAGGGCATTATTATTTGGGTCAAAATCCCAATTGATATCGTTCATAGCGGCATCAATTGTATCAAAGGTGACGGTCAAGCTTGAGCGTGGGCCAAGATAATCGGCAAGCTCACCTTGCTGATCCTTTAGAACGCGGGTTATAAGATCGGCCATTTGATTTCTCCTCAAATTACCATCGAAGCTCGTCACATCCATGGGAATGTAATTTTCCGCGGATGCCGCATTTATAATACCGCGATACCAAATCTCTTCATCTTCCTCATACTCTATGCCAAAAACCTCTAAAACTATTTTCACAGCTTCAACAATATTAACCGGATTGGCCGGTCTGAAAGAACCATCGGCGTAACCATCCACATAGCCCTCAGACTTAGCATAACAAACATATTTGGTAAACCAAGCTCCGGCAGGGACATCACTGAAACAGCTCTGGTTTTGGAAAGGTTCCAAAACCTCTTCTTCAATTCCAACCGCCTCAAAAACAATCTTTAGCATCTCTGCGCGGTTTACTTCATTATCAGGGCGGTAAGTTCCATCTGCGTAACCGTTTACTATGCCCGTCTCTTGAAGAAATTCGATTGCCTTTCTGTAAAGTTCGGAATCGTCAACATCGTTAAAGTCGGCAAAGGCCGTGGCATTAAGAGCTAAAATGAGGCCTAAGAAAATTATTAATGACTTCAAGATTTTCATAAATGTTGATGGTTAAATTAGTGAAAACTACACAACTTTAGCATACTGTTTAAGATTTTAGAAATATGGCTTGCATAAGGTGTAAAATGCCGCTCACATTAGCAATGCATCACAGTTCGAAATAAAAGCAACGAAATATATCAATTAATCTATTGGATTTATGCCATAAATGTCTTAAATGATAATTGCTTTTATTCTTTAAATTTTCGCAATGAAAGTACTGATGTGCAACCCTCAACATTTCGACGTAAATTATGAAATCAACGTCTGGATGGACAAACAAAAAACCGTAGATAGGGAGAAGACCATAAATCAGTATCAAAATCTCAAAGACACTTATAAAAAACTTGGAGTTGAGGTAAAAGAAATAGAACAGGCCGAGGGCTTACCGGACATGGTATACGCCGCCAATTACGGATTTTTGCACAACAATATTTTTGTCCGCTCCAACTTTTTCCACCAAGAGCGCAGAAAGGAGGCTGAGCTTGCCGCCGAGTTTATGGCAAAATTAGGTTACGAAGTTGTTCCTCTGGCTGAAGAGCTTTACTTTGAAGGCCAGGGAGATCTCTTCCGCTGTAACGATCAATTTTTCTGCGGCTATGGTTTTCGCACCAAACTGGAAACCATCAAGGAGCTGGAAAAAATCTTCAGTGAACCGGTACACGCTTTAAAACTTGTAGACCCTCGCTGGTATCACCTGGATACCTGCTTTTTGCCGCTCGGTAATAAAAGGGTTATGATTGCCCCCGAGGCCTTTGATCAGGAGTCTCTTCAAATAATCAAAAACAATTTTGATCTCGTGATAGAAACAAACGATCCAACCGATATTGCCGGCTTTGCCTGTAACTCCATGGTTATTGGCGACAAAGTCATCACTTACCGTATGTCGGAAAACACCAAGAAAACACTTTCTGAACTCGGCTTTGAAGTGATTGAGGTTGATATGTCCGAATTCATGAAAGGCGGAGGCAGCGTTAGATGCTTAACCATGGACTTGTGATAAATGAAAAAAGACCTAAATCTTACAGGTAAAACACTCCTGTTTGTAAACTCCGGCGGTAAAAAGAAGAAGTTTACACTCGAAAAAGCCAAAAAACTTGGTGCCAATATCGTTCTACTCAATAAAACGCTCGATGTCTCCAAAAATTTGGTGAATCATTTCATTGAGGCGGACAATTACAATCATGGAGAGGTAATCGAAAAGCTGCACTTCTTTCTTAAACAACATCCGGAACTGCAATTTGATGGCGCCATTACCTTCTGGGAAGATGACGTGCCACTTTTGGCGCGAATTTGCGATGAGTTTAATCTTCCCGGCAATAATTACGATACAGCGATAAAAACCAGAAATAAGTATGAGATGCGCAAGCGTCTTAAAGAAACCGGCTTGGGCAATCCCAAGTTCGCCCTGGTTAAAACCCCCAAAGATCTTCAAGTGGCAGTTAACGAAGTGGGCTTTCCTGCTGTAATGAAGCCCGTTTGGGGGTCAGACAGTGAGTTTGTGGTACTGGTAAAGAATGAAGAAGAGGCCGCCAATACGCTTAACTATCTGCTCAAAAACTGTACCGAACAATTTAATGCAATTTTCAAGTATAACGACGGAGCTTTTTTGTTTGAAGAATATATGGATGGCATGGAGGTTAGCGTGGAGGGATTTTCTCAGTTTGGTATCCCCAATGTTATTGGTATTCACGAGAAGCAACCCATCAAACCACCATACTTTATCGAATATGGTGATATCGCCCCCGCTCGTATCGAGTCCAAGATGGAACAGGAGGTAATTAAGTTGGCGGAGTCGGCCCTGATTGCACTGGGAGTGCAAAACAGCCTTTCCCATATTGAGATTAAAATCACCTCCGAGGGGCCCAAAATCGTGGAAGTGGCCTCACGCATGGGCGGTGACGACATCTACTTCAATGTGAAGCATGTCTGGGGCGTGGACATGGTCGAGGCTGGCGTGCAGGTTGCCACCAATATGCCGGTTAACTTTAAGCGCAAAGAACCCAAGGACAAAGTTATCTGCCGCTATTTCATTCCCGAGTTTTCCGGAATTGTTACCAAGATTCAAAATCTGAAAGAGGTGCAGAAAATGAAGAATGTTTTGCAGGTGACAGTAAACAAGAGCATCGGCGATCCGGTTTTAGTACCGCCGGCCGGTTTTGATAATACCGGTTGGGCCATTGTGAAGGGGAAAACTTATCAGGAAGCCGAGACATTAATGAACAAGTTGTTGGAAAAAATCACTATTAACATCACCAAGTTTCACAAAGACTCTTCGCTCGGTAAGACCACTCGCAAACCCGATCTTGCCTCAGCTTCCAGAGTAAGAAGTCAGATCTTGCGCGCCTCAAAAATCGAGAAGATTCGCTCCATTAACCTACAGGCCTTGCAAGAATTTCATATTGGTATCGTAACCAATGAACCGTTAAGTGGTGCCGAGTCCGCCGCGATTCTAACGAATCGCGGCTACAAAGTAAGCCTTTTCGACATTAGCCAGTCGCCGCTTCCGATTAGAAAGATTCAAGAGGCCAACCTGGACTTTGTGCTTAATCTCGCGCAAGCGGTTTACGATTCACCACTGCTTAAACCCTATATCGCCGGTCTCTTCGATATCCTTCAGCTGCCTTACACCGGTTCCGGTTCCTCAACCTTGGCCTTGGCCGCCGACAAAATTAAAACCAAAAAACTACTGGATTATCATGGGATTCCCACACCCGCTTGGGATTACGTCGAGGAAATGGAGGATGAGATTGATCCAAACCTAAAATTCCCCCTTATTGTAAAACCGGCCAACTCCGATAACGCGTTCGGCATCAACAACGAATCGGTTGTCACCAATGAGCGCGACCTAAAAAAGCAACTTGAAATAATCGTTGAAGAACTCAAAAGACCGGCCTTGATTGAAGAGTATATCGAGGGAGATGAGTTTGATGTCTGTATTTTGGGTAATGACGAAGATGCCGAAATTCTGCCGCTGATTCGCTCTATTTTTGACCGCATGCCCAAACCTAATTGGCATATCTATCATTCCGCATTAAAAAATCAGGAAAACGAGGAGATCCTGAAAAGCATTCGTCTGGAAAAACCCGCCAAAATCCCCAAGAAACTGGATTCACTGATTAGCGAAATGTCTCTGGATGTCTTCAATATCTTTGATTGTCGCGATTACCTGAAGATGGAGATGCGCGTGGACAAAAACGGTAATCCATTCGTATTGGAACTTAACCCCAATCCGCCGATTCACCGGGACGATTTCCTGCCAATGGCGGCAAAGCTGGCCGGTTACAGCTATGAGGATCTTTTGGAAGAGATAATTATCCTGGCAATTCAGCGTTACAAAGATCATCCGCCCTTTTATCACTTAAGCTCAATTAAGTAATGAGCAAAGAGATTTTAATCGTCACCGGCTCAGACTATTCAGCTCAGGTATATGAAGCTTTTCATCAAGTAAAACAGCTCGGACATAAACTGTACCTTTTAAGTGATGGCTCTTTTGAGGCGCGACCGAACATTTTTAAAGAACATTTTAAGTACGATCTCAGAAAAACCAAAGAAGTCTTGCAGTATATGACAAAGCAGCCCTTTAAGTTTGACGCTGTAACTATCAAAACTTCGGAGTGGCTTACTCCTTTGGTAGCTCTGCTTGCCAAACAATATGACTGCCTCGGCAATCAACCTCAAGTGGCTTTCAACTGTCGAAGCAAGTATCACATGCGCAAAAAATTGGCCGAACACGGTGTACCAATTCCCGCCTTTGAGCTTTGCCAAAACTATGAACAACTTCTGGCGGCCATTAAGAAGATCGGTCTGCCTTGTGTTGCCAAACCGGTAGGAGGCAATGCCAGCTACGGCACCTTTTTAATACGGCACGAGGAAGATTTAGCCCAGCTGGAGGAAAATTATAAAAAGTCCATTCAGTACCTTCAAAATAAGGCGCTGCAAGATGATGTATTTGCCTTTTCAGAAGAAGAACTCGAACTTTTTGAAATTGAAGAGAAGGTGAACATGGTTACCGATTATCTGGTGGAGGAATTTATGGCCGGACCGGAAATAAGTGTGGATGCCCTGGTACAAAACGGACAGGTCTCTATTTTGGGAGTTGCCGATCAGGTACGCATGGAGCCGCCCTATTTCGTTCAATTGGCAGAATACATGCCTTATCTATGTTCTCCGGAAGAAGAAGCAAAAATAGAGGAGTTAATTAAAAAAACAATCTCAGCCTTGGACATTCAAAACTCCGCAACTCATACTGAAATAATTTTCACTCCAGAGGGGCCGAAAATAGTAGAAATCGCCTGCCGCATCGGCGGCGATAATATTCACGACGCAGTCTATCAAACCAGCGGCTACAATCTGATGTTTGAAAATATAATGATTGCCTTGGGCGAAAATCGTCAACATCGCTCACTGAAACAATCTCACACCGCCATGAAATATCTCCTGCCGGAGAAAGAGGGCAAAATTCAACAAATCCAAGTACCCCCAGAGCTTTATCTGGACCACAATATCACCGAAATAGAAATTACCGCTCAAAAAGGTGATCTGGTTGCCCCTCCACCCAAAAGTTTTGATTTCCTGGGCTATATCTCGGTTAAAGGTAATACCAGAGAAGAGGCCGAAGCCAAACTATCAGATACACTTTCCAAAATAGACATTCAAATTGAATAAAATGAAGATAGTGGGAATAGAAAGCCTGGAATTACTCTTTTCAAAGCTTAAGAACAGCTGTTATTTTGCCACCTCTGAAAGTAGTCCGGCCTACGACTTTTTCAAAACCAATATCTCTCCAAACCACCTACTTACGCTCAAACAATCCGAAAATTTCGCCCTTCACCTAAATGATGACAAAGCCATTGAAAAATCAGATTTGAATCAGAGGGTAATGGGTGAAGGCATAGACTCCTTTTGGATTTCACACAGGACTTCCAGAAAACTTGTCGATTGGGAACAAAACTCGCGGATCAAACTCTTAGCGAATCAGCTCAAACACCAGACCAGATTTGAAAATAAAATAGTGTTTGACGATCTACTAAGGCAAAATAAGCTACCCGTTCCTCAGGGGAAAGTCCTCAGTGGTACAAGCGATCTTCAAAACTTGGAAAGTTTTCCGGCAGTGCTCCAGATTCCCGAAAGCGATGGTTCCACCGGCACCTTTTTTGTCTCCGACCGACGGGAAATCGAACAACTTCTGAAACTTAAGAAACTTTCTTTTCCCTGCCTTTTTCGCCAATACATCGACGGAATCCCTCTTGGCATAACCGCCCTTATAGGCAAAGAAAACCTGATTTTTTCCTCTCTAAGACTGCAATTATTTTTCCTCAACAACAAGGGCGGTAACGACTATTATGGTATCCAATGGCTGCCTTCTACACTATTTAGCAAAGCTTTCTACGAAAAGCTAAGTTCAAGCTTAAAGAAAATCTGCACAATTTTCAGAGACCAAGGTTTTTCCGGAGTCGCCAACTTTGACCTAATTGCCAAGGACAACGAATTCTATTTTATCGAATGTAACCCGCGACTCTCTCTCTCTTCCGCGCAATTAACCAATCAAAAAGAACTTTTTCACGGTCTAGATTTTACTGAGGAATTTGCCCAGGTTATTAATGAAGGGGATTCTAGCTCAAATAAACCAACAATTCCACAAACCGATTATCAGGGCGCTACAATTGATTTGGACTTTGTTAAAAACAAATGCGGAAAAGAGAGAATTTTCAAAACCGGTACCTATAGTTTTACAAACCACGATTTCATTTATGAATCCAATAAGTTGGATGACTTTGCTACCGATAAAATTTTTGCCTACACCAACTGCCTTATTACTAACTTCCCGGTTGCAACCATTCAAAATGACCGCTTTGCATTATCAAAGTACGGACAAGATATAATTGCATCCATCCAAGCTAACACCAACTAAATATGCTCGAAAGCAAGTTCTCCAAAATTTCCCAAATTAAGTTTCATTTATTGCAAGTCGCAGAACAAGAATCAACACCTGCCTACATTTATGATCCAGCGGAGCTAAAAAATAATTTGCAGCTTTTCAAAAATGCCTTTAACGAGCAGGGAGTTGAGGCCAAAATCTTTTACGCCATCAAAAGCAATTATTATGCTCAACTTTTAAAGGATGTGGTGGAATTTGGGGAAGGATTGGATGCCTCCAGTCAACGCGAGCTTAAGCTGGCACTTGAAGCGGGAGCCAAAAAAATTATTTATACCGGTCCGGCAAAAGAAGAAAAAGATTTTGAATTAATTTTAGAACACACCGAAAAAGTAAGTGTTAATTTGGAAAGTTTTCGCGAATTGAAACTGCTTGGAGAAATGGCTGAAAAATCCGGTAAGGTTGTCCGTTGTGCCTTAAGGGTAACCACCTCAAGCCAGAAAGGCTGGACCAAATTTGGCCTTCCGCTCGAACGATTTAAAGATTTCTACCTTGAGACCTTAAACTATCCGGCTTTAAACTTTTGCGGATTACACTTTCACATCAGTATGAACAAAACTCCAGATAAGTATGTCTCTACGCTGAACGAAATTGCTGCTTATTTCAAACAAAATTTCACGCCACAAGAACTCCAGAAATTTGAATACATTGATATGGGTGGAGGAATCTATCCACAGCCCTTTGAAGGTATTTACTCCTGGAATCCGGATCAGGTTATGCAGTTTTTTAGCAATGAAACTCATTTTGAGGACATCATCGCCGATAAGTGGCAACCACGATATCTACCTCTGGAAGTTGAACCCATCGAAAAATTTGCCGAAGCAATCTGCGGGACTTGGCTCAAAACAATCAAACCTATTTTGCCGAATGCAGAACTATACTGCGAGCCGGGACGTTTCATCTGCCACAGCGCCATGCATATCCTATTAAAGTTGGTGGAAATCAAAAACGAAAACATGGGCATCACCGATGGTGGCAACAACATTGTCGGCTGGGAAAAACATCAATTTTTCAACTACACGCCACTCTTCAATCTTTCTCAATTCGATTTGGAGAACGAACGCCCATTTGTATCATATGGCTCACTCTGCACGCCGGACGACATCTGGGGCTACTATCTCTACACCAAAGGCCAACCCAAGCCCGGAGACATAATCTTAATGCCTTTCCAGGGGGCTTACACCTATACCTTGGCCCAGGAGTTCATCAAAGACATCCCAAAAGTAGTGAATCTTTCAGCGGATCAGGTTAGTTAAATCTCACCGGTAGCTCCAAACTCAAATCATTTTCCGGTAGTCCAGAAGCATTAGCCTTTCTAAAGACTAAAGTTCCAGTATCGGTTGTTGGATTTGCGGAGCTGATTTCGCCTTCAAAATCAACAAAGTCTTCCTGCATCCAGTCTTCCTGAGCTTCTACGATAGTGGTGGCCAGGCTATCACCATTGCTGTCCAGCAGCTCAACCATAAAACTTGCCTCAAAGAACCATGGCCCTCTTGCCTCTCCTTCAATTACCAAAGGAAATTGCACCATCTCATCCGCCTCCGGACTATCAATAATTAAACCCTGAGCCTCAAATTGCGCCTCTAAATCATCTTCATCGATTTGGTCTTTATCTTTTTGATCGTCAACTTGGCCGTTATCCTGGTCGTCGGTGTCCGGTGTCGCCTCAAAAGGCTCGCAGGCGGCGAATACCAAGGAGGTAATTAGCAGCAAAGCAATTAATAAATTTTTCATAGTAAATGGTTAATAGATAAACCCTTATACTAATTAATACGTATGAAACAGGATTTAGTTTCACTATTTTAGTGGATTGCTAAAAAAATCGGCCGGTGTTATCTTCAAGTTAATAGGCAAAAAGCATGAATAACAAAAACATCTATTATCAGTTAACTGTCGATGAGACGCTTGAAAGCCTTGATAGCAAAGCCGATGGTTTAAACGATAAAGATGCCAGGGAGCGCCTTAAGCTGTATGGCAAAAATAAGCTAAAGATTCAAAACAAAACCCCTCTGATCTTTAGGCTGTTAAAACAGGTTAAAGACTTAATGATTATTATCCTTATAGTCTCCGGCCTTTTCTCAATTTATCTGCAGGAGTATCGCGATGCCATTATCGTTTACTCGATTGTGGTTATCAACGCGCTGATCGGATTTTTTCAGGAGTATAAGGCGGAGAAGATGATGGCTTCGCTCAAGGTTATGGTTGAGGCCAAGGCTAAGGTTATCAGGATGGGTAAAGTGATTGAGATTGATGGCGCTGACCTGGTTCCGGGAGATATAGTGGTTATTGAAGAAGGGGATGCCGTGCCGGCCGATCTGAGAGTTTTGCAGGACAATAATCTTTCCACCAACGACTTTGCGTTAACCGGTGAATCCAATCCTACCAAAAAGTTCACGCATGAAATAAAAGGTGCCGTACCTTTAGGGGACCGCAACAATATAGCCTTCATGGGAACCACAGTGGCCACCGGAAATGGTCAGGGAATTGTGATCGCTACCGGAATGGAAACCGAAATAGGCCGTATTGCCCATTTGAGCCAGGTAAGTACGGATGGACTTTCTCCTCTGCAGAAAGAATTAAATACCGTAGCCAAGAAACTCTCTTTTGCGGCTTTAACCATCGCCTCTTTGCTTTTCATTGTGGCCATTCTACTGGATTTCGGTCTTAAAGAGGCGGTCTTATTTGCTTTAGGCATGGCCGTTTCTGTTGTTCCTCAGGGACTTCCGGCTCAGGTATCGATTGCTCTTTCGCTGGCTGCGGGGCGTCTGGCCAGGGAAAAAGCAATCATTAAAAAGCTCTCGGCCGTGGAAACCTTAGGTGCCACCCACATCATCTGCACCGACAAAACCGGTACCCTGACCAAAAATGAGATGACCGTGCAGAAGCTCACGATTGGGTACCAAGAATTTACGATTAGCGGATTGGGTTATGAACCAAAAGGAGAAATTCTCTACAACAACAAACCGCTTCAAGCTGCTGAGTTGGAAAAATACAAACTAGTTTTCGAAACCGGCTCTTTGGCTTCCAACGCCAAGATCAATGCTCCGGACGAAGAGCACCACAGTTGGTATGGCATAGGAGACCCCACCGAGGCGGCTCTAATAACTCTGGCCCTCAAGGCCGGCGTGGATACCGAAAAGCTAAGTAAAGAATGTACTGAACTTAAGGAATTCACCTTTGATGCCGTGCGCAAAAGGATGTCTTCGATTCGTCAGTGCGACGGTAAAATCATAGTTTTTGTAAAGGGTGCGCCGGAAAGAATCATGGAAAATTGCAACTCTTATTATGATGATGGTGAAATAAAACCGCTTACTGAGGAATTTAAAAAATTCATCGAAGAGACCGACAAAACCAATGCCGGAGAGGCTATGCGCAATTTGGCCTTAGCCTATAAAGAAATTGATCAATATGACCCTGAGGCCAAGATGGAAGACATCGAAAAGGATTTAATTTTCCTGGGCGTGGTTTCCATGATCGATCCCCTGCGTGAAGAGGTAGAGGAGGCTTTGCAAATGGCTTTAAGAGCCAATATCAGAGTGATTATCATAACCGGAGACTATCCTCTAACCGCGGAGGCCATTGCCAGAAAAATAGATCTGGCCAAGTATAGTCACCATGATAAGGAAATTACCGTAATTACAGGAGCCGAATTACACAAAATCTCAGACATTGAGTTATTGCACCAGTTGATTCACAGCAACTTGATTTTTGCCCGCACCTCACCTGACGACAAGCTGCGGATAGTTGATTTGTTAAAGAAGGCGGGCGAAATAGTCGCGGTTACCGGCGACGGGGTGAATGATTCGCCCGCCCTCAAAAAAGCCGATATAGGAGTTGCCATGGGCAAAACGGGAACGGAGGTGGCAAAGGAATCAGCAGAAATAATCCTCCTCGACGACAGCTTTGCCACCCTGGTAACAGCCATTAAAGAGGGCAGAACGGTTTTTCAAAATCTCAAAAAAAACATCCTCTCCTCCCTCACCTCCAACGGCGCCGAACTCTTTGCCGTACTCTTAAGCCTTGCTTTCGGTATTTTATACGACTTTCCTCTGGCTATTCTGGTGGTGCAGATCCTAGCCATCGATTTGATAGGAGAAATGTTGCCGCTTACCTTTCTTACCTGGGATCCACCACAAACCGAAATCATGACCGAGGCCCCCCGCAATCCCAATCAGCACATCTTAAACCGCAAGCGGCTGATAGACATTATCTGGAGTGGTTTTTTAATGGGTGGGCTGGGCTACCTCAATTTCATACTATTCTTCCAAAGAGCCGAGATTGACCCGGCCGGTCTTTCCACCGATACAATCACCTACATGCAGGCCACAACCCTAACCTACGTTAGCATCGTCTTCACTCAATGGATGAACATCCTCTCCCGCCGCGCCGGCGAAACAAATTCAGCTTTCACTTCCTATCTTTTTTCCAATAAGCGTCTCCTCGTCGGTTACGCCATTTCTCTCTTCCTACTGCTAAACATCTCCTATAATCCCTGGATTAGCCATTTTTTCCGTACAGCTCCGCTCTCGCTGATAGATTGGCTCTTTGCCGCAACAGCAGCGCTAAGCTTCTTCCTCATAAGAGAAGGCTACAAATTTGTTTCCAGATGGCAACTCTCCCAGGCATCCAATCCTCCTTCCAAGTTGTAAACGTTCTCAAAGCCCAGGCCACCCAAGACCTCACAGGCCTGCCCGCCGCGTCCTCCCTTCTTGCAGTGGACATAGATGTTTTTATAAGGCTTAAGCTCTTCCAGGCGCGTTTCCAGCTCGTTTAAGGGGATATTTATTACCCCCGGGATACGCTTCTCCAAATATTCCTCAGGAGTTCTTACGTCTATAAAAACATTTTCATGTTTATCGGAGTTTTTTATCAGATCACAAAGTTCTTCAGCTGAAATAGTTTTCATATAGAATTGAGATTAAATATATTATTGGTACATGTATAACATAGATTATCAGTGACTTCCTTCCCAAGTAAATAACAACTCTGCCCCAAACACTTTCCTTCAGCACTCTCCGCAGAGCACTGAAATGATCCTTCAATAATGCCAGGTAAAGATGCCCGAAACTGATACCAAATAAAACCACAGCACTCCACGGAAAGATGGAGAAATAGTCCAACGAGGCAAAAGGGCCGTTAAATCCCAAAATGAACAAGAATAAGTTCTCGGTTTCGATAGCGCTTATGTAGGAACCAACTAGAATTGCCGTTATACCAAGAATAAAACTCAATAACGGACGTTTAGAGAGCGGACTCAAAAATAAAATACTAAAAGCGATGAAGTGTAAAATTCCAAACTGCACCCATACCTCCGGCACCACCAAATAGCTGACCAGTGAAATCATCAAGGCAAAAAATACACATATCAGGCCACGCTTAAACTCTTTACGGTAAAAATCCCAACTTCTGCCACGCGCTAAAACGAAAGAAACGCCGACAAGTCCCAAAAAGGAAAATTGCACCAGTCTGGCCAAAACCGTCCACCAGAAGGAATGCATATCTTGTATCAACAGTCCCTGAAAATTGAAGACAAAGAAAAAGTGGTAAATAATCATACCTATTACAGCCATTCCCCGCCAGAAATCTATCTCCGCCAGGCGTTCTTTCTTTGATTTTTGATCAGCCATGGTTAGTGTCCGGGTGCTTCAAATAGCAAAAGCAAAAACATTATAGCAATTCCCAGCACAAAGAAGAAAAACTGCAAAAGAGACTTTTTAACTGCCACCTCCTTGTGTAGTTCCGGAATCAGATCGGCCGAAGCGATATAAATGAAGCTACCCGCGGCGAAAGGAATAAGATAAGTGGTAAGATTTTCCACATAATGGTCTAGGAATAAAGCGATGATCGTGCCCAAAAGTGAAAGTAGGGCGGTCGCAAAATTCAACATTAGAGCTTTGAACTTTGAAAAACCACCATGCAAAAGTACGCCAAAGTCTCCAATTTCTTGAGGAATCTCGTGCAAAATTACCGCGATAGTTGTGGCAATACCAACCGGAATGCTTATCATGTAGGCAGCTCCAACTATCAAGCCGTCAATAAAGTTGTGTACGCCATCCCCGAACAGATTCATCCAGGCAAAGGGATGCGGGTGATCGTGAGTTGTGGTGTGATGGCAGTGACGCCAGTGAATAATCTTCTCCACGATAAAAGAAAAAGCGATACCCACCATGATCATAATGGAAATATCTATTCCAAAACCGTGTTCTTCGGCAATTTCCGGGAGTAGGTGGACAAAGGAGTCTCCGATCAGGGCGCCGGCGGAAAAACTGATCATATATATGAGTATGCGGTCTAAAGTTTTAGGTTTTATTGAGAGCGTAAAAACACCAACAAGCGACATCAAGCTGATGAGCAGCACACTACCAATCGCGTATAACCATACTGTTTCCATATGAGATTATTATTTTTTAAAACATTTTTTGCAGATTCCCGAAAACTCAAAATAATGGCCTTCAAAAATCAGCTCGGAAAAATTTTTCTTCAATTTTTCAATAAAAGTGGAGTCATCAACATGTATTTCACTAACTTTCTCGCATTTTTTGCAGACAAACTGATGATGACAATGTTTTGCCTCACAGCAGTCATAGTCCTGACAAGCCAGATAGCCCTGCTGCTCCTTTACAAAGTGTACCAATTTTAGCTTTTTGAAAACTTCCAAAATCCGATAGACGGTGGAAACATCGATACTAAACCCTTGAGCACCGATTACTCTGCATATTTCATAAGGGTTTTGTGCCACCGCATCTTTAGATAGTGCCTGTAGTACTAAATGGCGCGGTTTGGTAACTCTGTACCCTGCTTCCTTTAAACGTTGCTCTGCAAAATCTGTGTATTTCATAGTGCTGAGAACTTATCACTATTGCAATATTATTGCAATAACTTTTGCAATTTAGTTTAAATGAGAGGCAGTGTCACTTGATTATTCCGATCCGGTAGGCGTACAATTCCTTTATGAGCAACTATTTAGCTATCATCACAGTAGTAAATATAGTATCGCTTATAGGTCTCTATCTTATTCTTCGCAAAATAGCCGAAATGGTTCGTCGACAAATCCATATTTTGGGCCCGGATGCGCGTTTTTTGGTGATCGTTAACTCTACCAAAGTATTTCGCTACATTTACATTTTATTGATTATTACTTTGGCCGCCACATCGTATCTTTTAATCCGTTAAATGCGTCGACTGGAATATCGCGAACAAAAATTTTCCGAAGAGATCCTACTTGCTTTAAACGAGCATTGGATCATTATTCTAAAACCTCTACTTGCGCTTTTAATCGGCGTGGCGATTTTTGTGGTAATACTTTTAACGGCTTTGGGATTAAAAGCGGAGAACTTTATCGCCGCTGAGGCGATCATTATAACTGATTACATCGCACTCCTTCTATTAATTCATTGGGTTTTTATCTCACTTTTTGAGTGGTCTATCTCCAGTTGGTATATCGGAGAAAAGCATCTGGTGATATTTAATACCCTGCCATACATCAAAAATGACGTTACTTTTATCAAAATAGCCGAAATCGATGAGATTGAGGAGGAACAACACGGGCTCCTGGCCAATATCTTCAATTATGGCAAAGTGAAACTCAATCTACCCGCCTCACCCAAGCCGGTTTTTCTCTATTTCGTGCCACAACCAAGCAAAGTGGTTAACATCCTGGAAGCGATAAGGGAGAACCGTTTTTATAAAGAGATTGAAATAGATGTTTTAAGAAGGTTATATAGGCGTAGGATAAAATTTTCCGTAAAAGATAAATCATGAGGCTTGATCAGTATTTAGTTAAAGAGGGCTTTTTCACGAGTCGTGAAAAAGCCCGTACCGCAATTGAAAAAGGTCTTATCACGCTCGACATTCAACCTGCCTTAAAGCCGGCCACTAAAGTGTTGCCAGCTTCAAATATCAAAGTTAAGAGGATCAAGAGCTATGTCAGTCGTGCCGGTACTAAATTGGAACAGGCCATGCGGCATTTTCAAATCAATCCCGAGCATTACCTTTGTCTGGATGTAGGTAGTTCCACCGGCGGTTTTACTCAATATCTTCTAGAAAATGGTGCCAGCAAAGTTTTTGCGGTGGACGTCGGCACCAATCAAATGGCTGAAGAACTGGCCAAACATCCAAAGGTTGAACTCTTTGAAAACACCGATATAAGAAATTTTGAACTGCCCTCCGGCCTCACTTTTGACCTGATTGTGATCGATGTTTCCTTTATCTCCCTGCGTAAAATTATCCCAACAATCAAGAAGCTCCTACAAACAAATACAAGACTCTTAATGTTATTTAAACCGCAATTTGAAGTTGGTAAGGAGTTTTTGAAGAAGGGGATAGTGAAGCATCCCAATGTGGAAGAGGTTTTGGCCGAATTCATCAGCTTTTTGGAAACCAACAGTCTGCAGAGCAACGAGACCTATAAAGTACCCTTAAAAGGAAAAGAGGGGAATCAGGAGTTTTTTATTTTCAGCTCGCCGCTCTGATTCTCTCTACAACATCGTTATAAGTCAGTGTCCCTCCTTCAGGACTAACCAAGCGCGCTCTTACAAACTGTTGTGCCATAAAAACTTCACCGTTGACCCTTCCATCTTCATGAGGACACAAGAGCTCAATATCGGCCATTTCACCGCACATGAAAACCAGGAAAGCAATTTCATAATCCCTTTCGAACTGCTCCATGCTGGATATCTTCCTTGCGGCCAGTAGGTATCCGATTAGGTCATGACGCGCTCCTCTATAGAAGCTGAGCAGCTCGGGAGTCAATTGTAGATATCTCAATATAATCGGAGCCAAGTGTTGCACCACATCAGACCTTATTGCAAATTCACCCTGTTCAAAAAACAAATCAAAGTATCTGCCAAGCTTACGCATATCGCCTTCATTATCACCATCTGCCGAGTTAACAGCCTCTTCCATATCCATTCTTCCTGAAGCTTGACGAAAATAGAGCATATCGGTCTGTGCGCCCAACCTCTGCTCAAATCGCTGCCTTTCACCAACGTCAGGAGCAACCATGATCCCATCATCGCTACGAACTGTCTCCCCCATAGTGATTCAGTTCAGGAATTAAAAATTTCCTTTATCTAGCATTATACGCTTACGAAATATTTTGGCTAGTTTTTTCTAGATAAAAGTTATTTCCTATCCGGAACTTATATATGGCAAGCTCCTCCACCGTTCTTCATAAAGTACTGCTGATGGTATTCTTCAGCACGATAAAAGGTTTCTGCCGGCACTATCTCAGTTGCAATTGGCTCATGGTATTTGTCGGAATTTTCCAGTACCGCCTTGGATTTTTTTGCAAGCTCTTCTTGTTCTAAACTGTGAAAAAAGACTGCGGAGCGATATTGAGTGCCATAATCCGGCCCCTGCCTGTTTACTTGCGTAGGATTATGACAATCCCAAAAAGTTTGTAGTAACTCCTCATAACTTATTTTTACCGGATCATACTCCAGCTGCAAAACCTCGGCATGGCCGGTCTGATTGGAGCAAACTTCTTTGTAGGTAGGGTTTTTGGTGTGTCCGCCCATATAACCAACGGCAGTACTGGACACACCCGGTAGTTTCTTGAAAATCTCCTCCACGCCCCAGAAACAGCCCGCACCGAAAGTTGCTTTTTGTAAATTTTCAGACATTCGTGATTTTAATTGACCACTTCATTTTAACTAAACAAAGGCCAAAATTCAATATTGCAAAAAGTAGCAAAATTCCACCTCTTCGCCCTTGACTTTTAAGTAGAAACATTGTATCATATAAATAGTTTCAGAAACAAAAACAAAGATCATTAAAAATTCAATTCCACTATTATTCCCTGGAGAGAGCTGTGCTCAATTGAAAGCAGTGCTTTCTTGATTTGATCTCACCGGATCATTCATGAGCCTTGCTGTCTTCTGAGTACAGCTCCCTCTGGGGAAATGCCCAACCAAGATTTTCTTGGATCTATCTCGCAGTGGTAACATGTTGTGAGACATGTGACTTCGTTTTTCTTCTTAATGTTTAGGGTGGTGCTTAATCATTTGGAAGTTAAATTGCTGGTTTTTCTCAACAGGAAGCTTTGCTTTCGTTCTTAGTCTGTTAAGGGGGGAAACTTGTTGCTTTAAATGTTTTTACTGAGGTAGTTAAAGGTATTTTTCTTGAGTAGCACCTTAAAGGCCACATCTCATATATTCTGATGTGGCCTTTTTTTATCACCTGAGTTTCGTTACAATTAACAAGCTTAATACTCTATTCGATGGAAGATTTTCGAAGCTTGTTGATAATTATGGTAGTGGTTTGGGTCATGGGTAAAACTTTCAGAATGCTCTCTTTACCTGTGATTTTCGGTGAACTTTTGGGAGGTATTGTTGTTGGGCCCTCCATTCTTGGAATTGTTAGTGCAAGTACTCCAACCATTAATATACTTTCGGAACTCGGAATATTTATTCTGATGCTTCATGCGGGCCTGGAAACAAATCCTCATGCGCTTTTCAAGGGGTCCAAAAAAGCCATTCTCATAGCTGTGGGCGGCTTAATCGTACCATTCTTTTGTATCCTCTTTGCCGCTAATCACCTCGGCCTGGACATCACGCAATCGATCTTTATAGCTATTGCCATCTCCGCCAGTGCTATCGACATTACCGTCCGTATTTTAAAAGACTACAAACTGCAGCGCACCAAATTCGGAAAAACCATCTTGAGTGCGGCCATAATGAGTGACATTATCGCTCTTTTGGCCTTTGCGGTTTTCCTCCAAACCTACCAAACCGGCAACTTTGAGTTGCAAAGTATTCTATGGCTTTTTCTAAAAATAACTCTCTTCTTTGGGCTGATTATTTTTAGCGGATTCAAGAGCCAAAAGCATTTAGGAAAATTTTTTGACAACAAGGGATTCACTCTAACTTTAATTATCGCGCTTACTCTAGGCTATATTGCCGAATGGATAGGTCTGCACGCGATTATCGGAGCATTTTTGGCGGGATTGTTCATTCGCGAAGAGGTTCTAAATACCAAGGTTTACAAAAAAATTGAAGATCGTATCTACGGCTTGGCCTACAGCTTCTTGGGACCGATATTTTTCACCAGCCTGGCCTTCCACCTGGATTTTCAAGGCATTCTCAATCATCCATGGATCTTTATCGTCTTACTTTTGGCAGCCTTCATCGGCAAGTTTTTAGGCTCATACTTACCGGCAATTTTACAAAAAATGTCTCATAAGAAAGCCGTATTAACCGGTGTAACGATGAACATTCGCGGTGCTGTAAATCTGATTATCCTCTCTATCGGACTTAAACACTCCATCATCGATGGGGATATCTTTTCTATTCTGGTTTTGATAGTATTTGCAACGACCCTGCTAACAATTCTGGCTATTCTTCCTCTCAAAAAAAGATTAAAACTAAGATGACGATGATCAAAAAACTAATATCTGCAAGTATAGTGCTGGTAATGCTTACTCCCGTCGCCCAAGCGGAAATGCTGCTTTTTGTGGGAGAGGGGTGTGACTACTGCGCCAATCTCAAAAACTATCTTGAGGAAAATGACCTCTACGATGAGTTTCAAATTGAGGAATATGAAATTTATAATGATGAAGTGAATAAAGCCTTTTATCTGCAAAAGTCCCAGGAAGTGGGCTACACTTCAGGGGGCATTCCGTTGCTTATAGATGGTACGATTTATGTTGAGGGCAATAACCCGATCCAGGAATATTTGAAATCATTGAAAGGCCTCTCGGCTCAAAAGGAGTTGTCAAAAACCACTTTGAGCGAAGAAGATGCCAACGATTTAAGCACTTTTTTACTCGAACAGAATACTAAGGAAAAACAAAATAAAGAGCTGGAAAAAGTTTTAAGTCAGCCAAGTTTCATAAAGCCGGCGATAGACCCTGAAAAAAATGGCTCCGCCAAAGACAAGATTTTAAACCCCCTCGGCATCCTGGTAATCCTGCTTGGACTGGCGGCTTTTACGGCAATTCTCTACAAAACACGCAGCAGAAAATAGCTTATTCAAAGTCTATATCCACCTCTTCACCGTATTTAGGGACATAGACGTCTTTATAACCGTTTTCATGCAACGCACCTGTAAAAGCCTCCAATTGGGTCTGTTCACCATGCACCAAGAAAACTTTCTTAATTGATTCAACTTTTCCGATATAGTCCAAAAGGTCGCTGCGATCGGCATGTCCGGAAAAGGCATCCATAATGTAAACGGAGGCCCGTACCTTATATGATTCGCCAAAAATGCTCACTTCTTTTTCACCATCCACCAACTTGCGGCCCAAAGTGTTTTCCGCCTGATAACCGACAATCAACACCACATTCTTCGGGTCCTCAAGATTATTCTTCAAGTGATGTAGCACACGACCAAACTCACACATTCCCGAAGCCGAAATTATAATCATCGGTCCGGCTTTTTCATTAAGGGACTTTGACTCCTCCACACTGCGAGTGTATTGCAGCTCTTCAAAACCGAAAGGATTATTACCATTTTCAATAAAAGCATTACGAGTTTCTTTATCATAGCACTCCATATGTGACCTAAACACCTCGGTTACATTACCGGCCAGAGGACTGTCCACATAAACCGGAATATTCGGAATCTTATCCTTAGTTCTCAAAACATTCAGGTGATAAACGATTTCTTGAGTTCTCTCCAAGGCAAAGGCCGGAATAATCAACTTACCGCCATTCTCTGCCACCTGATTCACCACTGCGGCCAGATCATCCTCCACGGTTTGTATTGAGGCGTGCAACCGGTTTCCATAAGTACATTCACTGATTAGGATGTCACTCGCGGGAACCGTTTGAGGATCTCGCAAAATCGGCAAGCCTTTTCTTCCCAAGTCGCCGGTAAAACAAACTCTTAAGTGCTTTTTCTTCTTCTTATCATAAAAAATCATGTGGACCAGTGCCGATCCCAAAATATGTCCGGCATCATAAAATGAAGCTACCAAGCCATCTTCTACAATAAAACTTTGCTCATAATTCACCGCGTAAAATGATTTCAAGGTTTCTTCAGCATCTTCCAAAGTATAGAGAGGTTCTTTCACGTCATCTTCTTTAAGTCGTTTTTTCTTCTTTAAATATTCAAATTCCCGCTCCTGGATGTAGGCGCTGTCCGCCAGCATGTAGTTGCAGAGATCGCGGGTGGCGTGGGTGCAGTATATCGGGCCTTTATAGCCATTTTTAAACAGGTAAGGTAGAACACCACTATGGTCCATGTGCGCATGCGATAAAATTACCGAGTCCAGCTCTTTGGGATCAAAAAAGAAGTGACGAT
>CAYLHX010000004.1:0-61104 GCA_964383675.1 uncultured Candidatus Peribacteria bacterium
AGCATAAACTTTTAAAGTTGAGCTCTCAAAATTTGGCTTCTGAGATCCTTAACCGTTCGTCCGCTGTTAATAGCACCTTCGGCCCTGGAAATGAAAGCTAAGACTGTATCTATTTTTTCCTTTAGAAGTTCTGTAGTAAGTTGTTCTCGTAATGAAGTCAATTCGTCCTTGAGCGCTGTGCAATCGGCTAAAACATCATCTTTTGCGCCTTCAAAATTAAATTTTCTAACTGCCGTACCAACCGCTTCTCGTAAATCCGACAGTGAGTTGATGTGTTGCGTTTTTTCTACCGGAGGTTCCAGTAGAGTTTTGACACGTCTTTCAATCCCTGCCAGTCTAGCCAAGATTGTTCTTAATGCCTCTTTTTGGCTACTACTTGGTTCTTCATCCAGGACGCGTTCAACTCTAACCGAGGTTCTGCCGGCGGTGTTTACCTGTGTAGATAAAATAGCGACGAGTTCATCTATAGTCATCTCTCTGGCTTTCGCTACAGCATCTTCTCCTCCCGTGGCTTTTGATAATTTCAGCAATCTGGAAAAAGTACTATCGGGGATTGGTTTCTCCAAGTTTTGACGTTTTTCAGCAGCCTGACCGAGCATGATACTTAGTCGATCTAAATTTCCGCTATATTCGTTTGTGATCAGTTTGTTTGCTTGAGTAATGCTTATTGCGCCTGAGCGGATTAAGTGTTGTATCGAATTAGGCAGGTTTAAATAAGCAATCCTATTTCTAATGGTGGCAACTCCAATGTTTATTTTTGCAGACAGCAGTTCCATTGCGTCACCGGCATTGGTCGCTTCACCTTTTCTGATCATGTTCTGAATCATTCTATCGAATGCGATAGCCTCTTCCATGGGATTGTGCCCTTTTCGATCCATATTCATTATTACCGAAAGATCATAGAGATTTTCCATGCTGGCATCCCAAATAATTTCCACTTGAAAAGTGGCGTCCCCTGTAGCTAAAGCTTTTCGATATCTTCTTTCTCCATCAACAATGAGAAATTTCAAACTTTGATCCGCATAACTGTAGTATGGTACGACTTTTGCGGCAACTTTTTGAGATTCGTCGGTCTTTGCCTCGTCAAAATCCTGCCTGGGCTGATCGTGTCGAGGAGTTATAAGCCCCGTGGGTACTTGAAAAATTCTGTGTTCGTAATTTGGGAGACGGGTAAGAACTCCTATTCTGCTACCATCCGCTGCCACTACTTCATCCCCTTTAACCGCACTTTCAAGGTTGACCTCTAAATCTTCGGAAGTTAAAAGAGGAGCGGCGCTGGAAACATCAACTGCTTCATCTAGTCTTGCTGCGGTACTTTCAGGCATATTGGCTGTTTAAATTGGAGTTTTTTATAACATTTGTGATTTATTGCGTCAATTTTTTTCTTATCTCTTCAGGTGTAAGGTAGAGCAGTTTTATATCAATAGGTTGAGACAGATCTTCAAAAACTTGAATGCGAGCTTCAATTTGATCTACTTCAAAATAATCCAGAAAAAACTCCAAATCCGCATAGCTGGCACGAGCTTTGAAAAGTAGTTCGATAATCCGTTCTCTTCTGTTAAGTCTATCTATGTACGAATCATATAATTCTGCCGCATCCGGCAAACTGTTTCCACCAATTGCTTTTTGGAATTCATGGAACTCTTCTTCCGATAAACTATCTATCAATTCGTGAGCTTCTTCACATTCGTAGTCGGTTTTCAACTTTTTTGCCAATCTATATTTTTCGCGGTAGAGCCTATTGAGAGGCGTATTACCCTTTCTAATTTTTCTGTACAGATAGTCATGCCAGGTTTCCAAAGTGGTAACATTAATTCTGGACACTGAAATATCATCTATTGTCGTTCCCGCTTGAGTTGCAATACGCAGATAACGCCAAACGGTTTCGGGCGATTTACTATCTTTGTCCTCTCTTTGTAAACTTGCTGGAAAATGATCAATATCATACATATAGCCTAAAACCCTCCATCTGTCCGCGCGGTGCAACCGTTTCCATCCCTGCTCTATTTTACGATCAAGTTCTCCTGTGGCAAGATTCAGCCAAGACCAAAAAACCACTTTTCGTCGCAAATTTTCATTGGTAAATGCAAGCCCTCTCTCCTCAATGTATTTTATTTTGTTGATCATTGCGGTGACATAGCCTCTATGTGTATCCAAAAGCCATTGAGGGGGATCTATTTTTCTTTCTTGCAGAATATTTTGGAATTCATTTTTGCCTTCAACAACATGTTCCGCCCTATCTTGGATTGGCGCAAGTGAGCGGCTACCAAGATTGGCTTTGGCCTTAATTGGTAAATCCGCTTCATGAAAAACGCGTACCCTTTGCCCTAGCGCCTCGGGGGTGGCCGTCCTTACAGAAAAAGAATCATATGGATGGCCAATGCGATCTAGAAAAATCTGAGCAGCAATGCGATCGTGAGTGGCGCGGCGAGGTTGAATAGGATCTATTTCCTTATGCGGATAGTGTAAATCTCTATGCCTAGACAATCTACGCTCCATGGCAATGGTGGCAATTATGTTTTTAATCACTACTTCATTGAGATGCTGCCCATGCACTCCCATATAGGGGCCATAATATTCCGGCATTAACCCGTGTTCCTCAAATTCAGCGATATGCTTATAAAGTTTCTCTCCGTTTTTGTGCGCCTTTATGAGGGAGTTGATAGTTTTTTGAGGAATGGCATGTTCTTCACAAATAGCCAAAGTAAGTTCAATATCTACCAAGACTTTTTTCAAGGATTTTTCGCTGTAAGTAAACCACAAAAGATGAGGTGGAGTTTGTACATCATGTATTGCGAAAAATTCGAGCAATTTCAGTGTGGTTGTTTTGTTGAACCTTTCACGGTAACGCCCGATCAAGGAAATACCAAAATATCGTTCAACCTCAATTATAAGTTCCTCTTCGGGGAGATCTCGTATATCGTCTACCCAATCGGTTGAAACACGGCTCCAAACGGCAACGGCCTCGTTGCGATTTACGTGGCCGCCCGGGTTCAAAGCAATCTCCAATTCTTTCCGGACATGTGGATTATCATGCCCGGTAAGCTCTTCCATATCGGTGCCGAAGTAAATTAAATACAGTTTCAAACCATACTTACGGTAATAAGGCGAATATCTGTTTAAAAGAACATGATTCAGACTTGTACCGGCATTCATAAAACTCTCAATCAATTCGTAAAGGTCGCGTTTCAGAATGCTTCTTATTCTTTCAGCAACACCCGAATTCTTGTGTGGTGCGTTTTTGATCATAGATTCCATGAGAACTTCGTCAATTTCATCCGGTACTTCCGGAATTTCAAATTCAAATTCTCTTTGACGACATAGGTTAACAAATCTGTTGAAGGCACCTTGGGGAATCAGAAAAAGAGCATCGGCTATATCCATGATTTCAGAGACTTCCAGGTTGGTTTGACGGGCTATTTGGGCAACTTCAAGATCATCTTGGATTTCGTCTATTGTCGCAGCTATTTGAAGCGCTTTTCTTGTTCTGTCAACCAAGTCTTCGGGACGTAAAAATCGTCCATCTTCCTTTTTTTCGAAAAGTCGCGCATCGCACTCTTCACGTCTATTGATGTATTCCACAGCCCTATTAATGCCCATAAATGCTTTAAAAAAGGGATTGATCTTAACTTAATTTGGAATATATTGAAAGCATGAAAAAACCAATACTTCTTTTGCTGACTATTTTGATTTTAAGTGCTTGTACGCCGCAAACCGATGAGGAGACTAAGGTGGAAATTGAGAATACTTTTCCAACAGAAAATAATGGCGATGATACAAGCCCCGGCGTAAACGAAACTTCTCTACCTCTGGAGGTGCCGGAGGGATTTAAGATTTCGGAGTGGGTCACCGGTGTTTCGGGAGCGCGCGTTTTGGTTGGGCCCGATCAGTTGGGTAATTATTGGCTGAGCCGCACCAAGCAGGGAATCGTTTCGAATATTCAAATTGACGAAAACGGCAATGTGGAAAATGTTTCCGACATTTTTACCGGACTAAATCAACCGCACGGTTTGGCACTGGATCCGGAAAGTGGGATGGTTTTGTATATAGCTGAGACCGATAAAATTTCCATGGTTGAACTTTACACCGAAGGTCAGTTGGAAAAGCTGGCTGATTTTCCCGCAGGTGGCAGACACTACACTCGTACATTACTATTCGGTCCGGATGACCGGCTTTACATTTCGATCGGCTCCAGTTGTGACACCTGTACTGAAGGAGATGAGCGCTACGCCACTATTTACGTGATGGACAAAAATGGTGAGAATTTTGAAGAATTTGCGGACGGATTGAGAAATGCGGTCTTTATGGCTACCGACCCGGTAACCGGAGAGATCTGGGCCACAGAGATGGGACGCGACTTTTTGGGAGATGATTTGCCGCCGGACGAAATAAATATCATTGCCGATGGAAAGGATTACGGCTGGCCCTATTGTTATGGCAATCAGGTGAGAGACTCTCAATTCAAAAGTAATGAAATGCCGGATTATTGCGAAACTACCGAGCCGGCAAAAATTGAATTGCAGGCACATTCCGCACCTTTGGGACTGGCATTTATTCCCGAGGAGGGCTGGCCCGAAGAGATGTGGTTGGATCTGATTGTGGCCTACCACGGCTCTTGGAATCGCAGTGAGCCTACCGGCTACAAATTAATGTGGATTCAGCTGGACGATGAACGCAATGAGGTGAGCCGTGAAGATTTTATCACCGGCTGGCTGAGCGACGAGGATGAAAAGCTGGGCAGGCCGGTGGATGTTTGGGTTATGCCCGGAGGGTTGATGTATGTGACCGATGATAAGCGCGGGGTGATCTACAAAATAGAGTATCTGGGATAACTAGAATACAGACAAAATTGATTGTATTGATTTTGGAAATTTTCTCTAAAGGAGTATAGTTGAGGTGATTAACCCCTCTACTATGAGCCCAAAAAAACATATTGAGTCTAGTCCCTATGAGGTTTTTTTGCACCTGATGATGATTGCCATGATCATTGTGAGCGTGGTGAGTCTGATTACGCTGGTGGTGCAATACATAAACCTGCTCTTCCCCGATGAGCTGATCTGGTACGGTTCGGCTTATGACAATATTCGCTTGAGTTCTTCGATTCTGCTGGTGAGTTTTCCGGTTTTTGTTCTGACTTCCTGGCTGATCAATAAAGACATGAAAGACAAGCCGCAGCTCAGCGAGATGGGCGTGCGCAAATGGCTAATCTATCTGGCGCTTTTTATCGCCGCTCTAACCATCGTGATCGACCTGATTCAGTTCGTGAACAGCTTCTACAGCGGCGAGCTCACACTCCCCTTCTTTTGGAAAGTCCTGACTGTTCTGTTGGTGAGCTCCGTAACCTTTGGATACCTCAAATGGGATCTTGGCCGTGAGCGCAAACCTTCCAAGTTGCCGCGTGCTTTTGCCTTTTTGAGTTCGGGCTGTTTGCTGGCTATTTTGGCGGTGGGGTTTGTCTTTGCCGGCAGTCCGCAGCATCAGCGCATGGTGCGCCTGGATGAAGAGCGCGTGCAAGATCTGCAGTCACTGGAATATGAAGTGATTGAGTACTGGAGACTGAAGGAGGAGTTACCGAGTGAATTGTCCGATCTGGAGCGTGACGGTTATTATTTCGAGCTACCGCTGGATCCGAGAAGCGGTGAGAGCTATCAATATCAGGTATTGGGGGATCTGAAGTTTGAGCTGTGCGCCGATTTTGACTTAACAAGCTTGGAAAATCAGGCCCTGCCGGATCGCTATATGGGAGCGGCTCAATTTGAACATGAGGCCGGCGTGGACTGCTTTGAAA
Source organism: uncultured Candidatus Peribacteria bacterium (assembly GCA_964383675.1). GTDB lineage: Bacteria > Patescibacteriota > Gracilibacteria > UBA1369 > LOWO2-01-FULL-3 > CAYLHX01. The sequence goes on from CAYLHX010000004.1 coordinate 5,789, forward strand.
AGGAGATCGATCCGGATTTTTATGAGAAAAATGTGCCGGAGGTGAAGCCACTGCTCACGGAGCCGATTAAGTAAAAGGTGTAACTTTTTGGGTCCTGAGGGCGATGAAGATGGCGGTATTTACTAGTATTCCGGGTTACTGAAACAGGTTCAAGTATTCGGAAAGGACAAATAAACGATTGCGGCTGTACCCTGTGATTTCTTTTAAGAGTTTTAACTCTTAAAAGTATTGACCAATCTATTTGCACTGTTGAAGCTTATTTCTAACTCCTTTTCTATCATTTTTATGTTAACGATTGGTTTTGAAAAGAAGAGGGATGAATGGTTTCAGATTGATAGTGTAAAATTTCGTTTTTTGTAAATTCAGATAATCTTATCTCCATAATTACTTAAAAATGGAGATAAGTTAAATTTTATTTCCATTTATCGTTAATGTCCAAAATGTGAATTTTCCTATTTTGTGTTATAGTTTACTCATGGAATACTTCTTCAGTCTGCTGCTGAAAATCATCCCGCTGTATCTGCTGATTCTGGTGGGTTATCTGGCCAGCAAGAACGAAGCGATTCGCAAAGAAACGATCTCGGCGGTGCTGATTTATGTGCTGGCGCCGGTGGTGGTCTTTCACGGCGTGATCAATATGGAACTGCAGGCGGAGCTACTTACTCTGCCTTTTTTGATGTTCGGACTCTGCACTTTGGCGGCGGTGGTCTTTTATTTTATCGGCAAGCTTTTCTGGCGGGAGCCGGGTGACGCGCACAAGAATATTCTGGCTTTCGCGGCCAGTCAGGGGAACGCGGGTTATTTCGGCATTCCGGTGGCGATTATTTTGTTCGGTGAGGAGATTTTGGGAATTTATCTGTTTCTGTGGGTCGGGGCCTATATTTTCGGTTTTACCGGCGGTTATCTGGTGGTGGCGAATGGTCGGCATAGTTTTAAGGAAAGCCTGAAGAAGTTTCTGAAAGTGCCGGTGATTTATGCCTTTTTGGTGGCTTTGATTTTCAATGTGGCGGGAATCGGCGTGGGCGAAAATGTTTTGAGTGTGACCGAGAAGTTCACCGGCGCCTACTCGATTTTAGGTATGATGATTTTGGGCCTAAACCTGGCCAATTTGAAGCGCACTTCGCTGGACTGGCCCTTTACCTTTTGGGCCTTCGTCTCGCGCTTTGTGTTTTGGCCATTATTGGCTTATGTTGTGATCTTCCTGGACCAAAATTATTGGCACCTATACAACGAGGTGATTTATCAGCTGTTGATCTTGATCTCCATCGTCCCAATCGCCGCCGACACCGTGGTCTTCGCCACCGAATTCAAAATTCACCCACAAAAGATTGCTTTGACCGTGTTTCTGAGCACCCTTTTTGCACTGGTGTATATTCCGGGGGTGTTGTGGGTGGTGGGGTAGGGAAATAGTATACTGCCGATAAAGGACTGGTTTAGACTACTCATATGCTTTTGGGTTAAATGATAAGTAGTTTCTACGACTTATATTTCAAAGGACTGGTTTAGACCGAGCTAATACGGATGCGCTCAAAGTTTTTATCGTTTCTACGACTTATATTTCAAAGGACTGGTTTAGACCCAGTTAAAAAAGAGACGATTCCCGATGTGTTTCTACGACTTATATTTCAAAGGACTGGTTTAGACCAAATCTCTTCTCAGTGATAGTTACACTGGTTTCTACGACTTATATTTCAAAGGACTGGTTTAGACCAGATTTATCACTTCTTTCCCCAGTATTTGTTTCTACGACTTATATTTCAAAGGACTGGTTTAGACCTTGAAAGAGTCAACCCTCTGGCTTGGCGAGTTTCTACGACTTATATTTCAAAGGACTGGTTTAGACTTTTATCGTATTAAAAAAGCTGCGAAGTCCCCTGGTTTCTACGACTTATATTTCAAAGGACTGGTTTAGACTTGTTGAAGAACCGATTGTGGAGTTTCTACTCTGTTTCTACGACTTATATTTCAAAGGACTGGTTTAGACTTATAAGGTATCGAGATAGACTTTACATTTTCGTAAATATGTTTCTACGACTTATATTTCAAAGGACTGGTTTAGACAAAAGATCATCTAGGTTTAGACTTTCTACATAGTGTTTCTACGACTTATATTTCAAAGGACTGGTTTAGACAAGAAGAGTTTGCATTTGCAATATCAGACCTAGTGTTTCTACGACTTATATTTCAAAGGACTGGTTTAGACGACAATGGATTCATAGCAAGGTTCACCGCTCAGTTTCTACGACTTATATTTCAAAGGACTGGTTTAGACCGAAGTTGATATTGGCAACAGAAAAGTTCGGATGTTTCTACGACTTATATTTCAAAGGACTGGTTTAGACATGAAGACAGGACTCAAGGTTATGATACGGTTTCTACGACTTATATTTCAAAGGACTGGTTTAGACCTGGCGCGCATCGTGGAAAATTTCGGTTCCCGTTTCTACGACTTATATTTCAAAGGACTGGTTTAGACTACAGGGACCATTGACGCCCCATTAGCCACGAGTTTCTACGACTTATATTTCAAAGGACTGGTTTAGACTACAGGGACCATTGACGCCCCATTAGCCACGAGTTTCTACGACTTATATTTCAAAGGACTGGTTTAGACTTGATTATAAGACCAGTTCTTCGGTTCACGAGTTTCTACGACTTATATTTCAAAGGACTGGTTTAGACCTGAAACTGAAAACTATTTTGATCTTCCTCCAGTTTCTACGACTTATATTTCAAAGGACTGGTTTAGACCCACAACCTTCTTCATCTTCAATTTACCCTCATCGTTTCTACGACTTATATTTCAAAGGACTGGTTTAGACTATGCAAGTAATAAAAAAACAAATACACGGGTTTCTACGACTTATATTTCAAAGGACTGGTTTAGACCCGCAAAGGAAGTTAAAAATAAAACTAGGGGTTTCTACGACTTATATTTCAAAGGACTGGTTTAGACCCGAACTCCCTATCCTTATCAACCTTTATCAGTTTCTACGACTTATATTTCAAAGGACTGGTTTAGACAGGCATTAGGCTTGAAGGCCTGGACTGGAGTTTCTACGACTTATATTTCAAAGGACTGGTTTAGACCAGAGAAACGGCTACCGCTCTTGAACCTAGTTTCTACGACTTATATTTCAAAGGACTGGTTTAGACAAAGGTTGCATGGTTTTCCTGAGCCTGATGAGTGTTTCTACGACTTATATTTCAAAGGACTGGTTTAGACTAGAGTCGCTTGCGGCACTATTTGCGCTTGAATGTTTCTACGACTTATATTTCAAAGGACTGGTTTAGACCCCAAAGATGCCTTTGGCAAAAGGAAAAATGATATATGTCAAAATTGCATCGATTAATTTTAAATACAAAATGGCTTTCTAAAGACAAAACTTCGGTGCAAATCTGTAAAATTGACAAATTCATATGAATGGCTGAAAAAAGACAAAAAGCTTCATTTTATGGGGCAGTAAACTGAAACCGCCGGAGGTTTGCGCAAACCTTATGCCGACGGCTTCTGTCTAAACCAATCCTTTAAATAAGTCGTTTTAATCTCTAAATGAAATGTATCATCCGAGATATGGACCGAAACAAAATTTAAAGGACCTTTATAAATATAACCAAAAAATTAAAAATTTCAAAGTGAAACCAAATATGATTTTCCAATAATATCGACCGTATTCCCAAAGCGCTGTATTTTTTTAGCGCAATCAACAGATACCGGCAGAATCATAAATGCCTCACCTTTTCTGTCTTCTAAAAACCCTTTTTGAGTGAGAAGGTTAATCAATTCAATTTTTCTTGCCTTGGTTAAGTTAAATTCAAATATTGAGTATTGTATGCGTATGCCGTATTTTTCTAAAATTTTTACGCATTTGGCTCTACGTTTATCTTGAACGAAGTCATAGACTATAAAAAAATGTTGTTTCATTTTTGCCAATGATAAGGAATAAAATCAGAAGCATCTCCCATCAGAAAATGAATGAATTTTCTGACATCTCTTTCAATCAGTCTTGTCAAATTTCTATCACCTTGAAATTTTTGGGTCCTCAAAAAGTCAGACCACTTTAGAAAGAATTTCTGAAAACCTTTGCGAGATAACCTAAATTCTCCACCTGTTAACTCTTCAAAATCCTCTTCTCTGTCAAACTCCCGCCTATTAACTGACCTGACGACAAAATACTCGACCAATCCTCTATATATCTCCACAAAATCACTGGCTAAAGCAGGGTGACCAAAAGATTGATCATGTAAGATTCCCAAACATGGATCCAATCCACCAATTAGCAATTGAGTATGAACCTCGCTATGTAGCAACGAAAAACAAAAAGAGAGCAAAGCATTCAGTCTATCTGTAGCCGGCCTTTTTCCCCTTCCTAGAAACCTGAGATCCTTGTTTTTGATAACTGAATCAGTTTTCCATAAAGAAAAATACTTCTGGGCAGCTGCGCCTTCCTTTCCGCGTAAACTATTTAGATCTAAGACTTCTCCAACCTTAATCGCTATTCTTCCTTTTGCACGAATTTTTTGTAAAAAAGTATTTTGATTATTGATTTTTGCCTCCACAAAAATCTTAGCTATCGTTAATCTCTGCTCTGTATTTTCCAAAAGTTGGAATTGACGATATCTTAGGAATACATTTTTCGAAAAATCAAAAACAGTACTTGCTTTAAATTTTCCTCCCATGCTCAAAAAATGAATTGGGAATTTATATTTTTCAGCCAATGAAAAGACTTTTGATTTCATTTCAATATCGCCACACACAACAATATCCCTGATTTCCAGAGCAGGTATTTTTTTACAAATATCCCTGTCTTTAGTGTTTCTTATACGGAGACTTTCTCCATGTACTTCCAACGCATCGTTGCGACGAGCAATCACATATAAAGTCGGTCTCTCTGTTAAAATTGTCATCAAAAATCTTACAAAGAAGGTACTTTACAATGTTCTTAATAATAACACAAGTCGTAAAAGCAGCAGCCATTACACCTTTCATCCTTTTGAGGAAGGAAATCTTTTGGCTTTAATCCTTCTTTAACACCTGAAGCCATCCTTTTGGCTATAATTTCTGCCTCCCTCAATAATTCAGAAGTAAAATCGACAAAAATCTTTTGCTTGTCATCAGTAAAAAAAATTGCCCCTTTTGCAATTCTACTTTTTGGAAACGACTCTTTTAGACAAAGAGCCATAAGGGCCAATTGAATACTGTGCATTTTGTTTTTCCTTTTACGGCCATGCTTAAATTCGATCGGAACAATTTCTTCATTTTTATAAAACTCCAGTACGTCTATTTTACCGATGATGCCCAAATGTTTGGAGAAAATTCGCACAGATGACTCGATTTTTTTTGCTGACTTACTCCTCACATAACCTTCATCCACTTTAACATGAGCCCGGCGTCCCGATTGAATAAAAACATTCTCATCCCGTAGCCTTGGCGCATCAGTAAGCAGCCAATAAGCGCTTCTGGGACAATACGCATATTCGGCGATATAAGATAGGGGGATTAGAGGTTTCTCCATTGAGGATCTTTTGATTTATGAAGAAAAAGTTTCAATGTGGACAATTGGCCAGTTTTAGAATCAGTAAACTTTTCTTTCTCTTCTGCATTGGCGGTAAGTTTAAAAAAATATTTCAGGGCGATATTTTTCGCAGCCTGTTCGTCAGCATCCGCTTTGTGATTGCAAATCTGACATTGGAACATTCCTACTCCGCCACGCCGTCTTTTTCCAATCTCTCGTGCCGTTTTTTCCTCTTCCGATTCGACCCTCTGTGCTTTTTTCACGGCTCCTTCGACTTCCTTTTTTGTCCATTCACCATCTGGCAAATTACAGGAAATGTCTTTATTTACAATTTTCCCGTTTTCAATTCTTAGATTATCATCTGGTAAATTATGAACTTCATCTGTCGCACATCGTCCGCACTTTCTGCATGTTTGTGAAGTTTTCGCAGCACCGATTACACCCCCAATATGAGAGGACAGGGGAGAAACTTTCTGACCTCTTTTTTCCCCACCCCAAATATGCTTAACCATCGCCTTGTCAGCATCACTGCCAAAGTTCCCAACATCTGAAGTTTTGAGGGTTTTATAAAGCTTTGAAATTCTAGCTCCACCACTTTCAAAACCATCAACGCTATCTTCATAAATGGGAATAGCGTCGAATTTTAGAGCAAGTGCATGAATCTGATTACGAACGGCTCCAGCAGCTTTTTCACGAATGTCGGCAAGGTGTGTAGTTGGACGGCTAAAAATTCCTTGACCTTGAGTATCTCGCCAACTTGCAGCATTATCGCGCATTTTTTGGAGTAAAGCAATTTCGATAAAACCGCTTTCTATGAATTTCTTTTCTCGTGGATCAAAGACGGCATAGCCAAATCCATATTCTCCGAGATCGATCCCAAGAATATTTCGCTCGCGGCGATATTGTTTTTGTGGTTTTCCAGTGGAATTTTGAATTTCTATTTCCGTATTTTCCAAAATTCGATTGTCTAAAATTTCCTCGGATTTTTCTTTTGAGAACTGAAACGGAATAGCCACAAACATTTTGGTTTCGCCATCTTGGATTTTCGGTTTTTTGTCATCCCATTTTACCAATTTTTCCGTTTCAAGGATCACGCTGGGCCCGGTGATTTTTTCAGTCAAAATTTTATCACGGTCTCCCCATAAGAATCGTTCTAAGAATTGTTTTTGAACAGTGGAGGTCTGGATGGGGAAGGCGTAAAGATAATCAGATTTTTTTATGCAGAAATTAAATAATGATTTATCCTGTGATTTTTCAAGAAAGTGACCACTTGAGATCGGTGTCAAATTTTCAATTTCAACTTTCGTTTTTAAAATTGCATTCCAGGAATGCGGTATTTCGCCTAAAACTTTTCCGAGCTCGGGATTTCTATTAAGATCTTTCTTCCAAATTTTTTCCGTGATTTCAGCATTGCTTAAATTATTAAAATCAATATCTGAATCTTTCAAAATTTGCTTTGCGGATTCCGAAAATCCAAAATCTCCTGAAGCTTTCTTCTCGGCAAGCCTTTTTGCCGCTATTTTTCTCCTCCTACGTTGTCTGCCATTCTTTGCCAGCATTTCAAATTCATTGAAATCTCCCCATTCTCGTGGCACAAATTCTAAAAGCGTTTGGCCCCCATTTGTTGTTTGCACAACATTTCGTGCGATAAAACTTTTCCGTGAAAGCGTGCCGATTTTTCCGCGAATATCCGAACCAAATCCAGCGGTCAAAAAACGCTGCGCGTCTGCCCGTGAAATTTCTTTTTTCCCAATAACTAAGTTTTTTAAAACATTTTCTTGAAAAATGTCATCACCTGAGAAGTCCGGAATATTTAATCGATCTGCACAATTCTGCACCCTTCGAGCCCACCAAAACTTTAACAGCTCAGCTTTTGTCGCCGAATTATCATTTGCTCCTCCGTTTTGTACCTCTAGAAAAATGAGTAAATCTCCATTCTTTTGTAGATTAAAATGTTTCTCAAATCGCTCCAAAAACTCTGCCATTGAACATATTTTTGTTGGTACGACGGCATAGCGTGTAAAGCCATATTCTCGTCCCGAAAGATAAAAATGAAAATTTGCCAACTTTTCTGTCTCGATTTCTTGCTTAGAAATCAGCCCTGTCCACGCGGCTTGAGCATCTTCAATTTTTTGTCGTTCCTTTCGTTCATCAAAACCCGCCTTATTACAACGGAGTTCTTTTATATTTTCAAAAAACTCATCGCTCCATTCCACAAAAAAATCCAAAAACTCAATTATTTGCTTTGGATTCTTTGCTCGAACCGCAATTTTAAGTAATGCCTCAAGGGCTTTATGGAAGGCGCCGAAATGCCATTTCATCTCACCTTTTTTAGTTGTTGTCCACCAGGTCTCGCTTTCCCAATTTTCATCTTTTTGATTTTCTATTGATACAACAAATTTCTCCGCCCCCGCAAGGATTTTTGGCAGAATTTCCGCCGCTTTTTCGATTTCAGCCTTTGGATGCTTCGCCGCTTCATACAAAAACCTGGGATATTTGGGAAGTGCTGATGGAATCAGTGTTTTTTCCCATTTCCCAATAATTTCCAATTCGGATTCACTTTCCGTTTCATTCGCAGCTTTTTCCTTTTCATCAGCTAACAAAGATTTGGCGATCCAAAAGTTTTCTGGCTTTGGTTCGGGAACTTTTTTTGTATCATCCCAAATTGTAATTTCTTGTTCTTCATCCAAGTCATTGGATCTTATTTTCTTCGGCACGCCCTCATTTGCCCATTTTGCCAACAGTTCATTGACCGGTTGCCAAAAAATAAAATACTCTTCAATCATTTTTCCGAGATCATTATGCGGTTCTTTATCCTCAATTTCCAAAACTACCGCACGGAGTTTGGCAAGAAGTGGATCGCATAATTTCTCCAGGTGTTTAAAATTATTCCTGAAATTTTCCGGAAAAACTCTTTCAAAATCACACTCTTCTCGGATCTTTCGCAAAATGTTTTTCGTACATTTGGGAATCGATTTTTTTCGCTTTTCCAAACCATTTTTCCAAAAATGTGCATCTGCAATTTTTCCTTCAAAAATTATCTCTCCGGTTTCTTCATTTACGAGAGAGGCTTTTTTCTCGAATTCTTTGGAAAAATCCCTTTTGAAAATAAAAGTTTCATTTCCCTTTTTCTCAAAAAGAAAATCTCTAACAGCATTGGGTACTTTCCATTCATCCAATTCCTTTTCATGAACCGAATTACTAAGAACAGACTGAAATTCCCCAAGACGGTTTTGAAAATTACTGATCCAACCGGAAAGCCGTCCAGAAAAATTAGTTTCACGATATTCCGCCCAGTCCTCTGCAATAAAATCACTTATCTCCGAAGGGGGAACTGAATTAGCGCATTTCTGGACATGATTGCAAAAAAGAATTAATAATTCGTCTTTTTTTGAAAATGAATTTGGGATTTGTTTCGAAAGAATTTCTCTTAGTTGAGTAGTATCATTCCTGAATTGCCCTACAAACTTTCCCAGAGCATGATAAGGGTTCATTAAATCTCCTGGTTTTTCTACTAGCAACTGTGCCGCCGGCAAGATGTTTTTGAAAAGCCATGGAAAGGTCTGATCGGAGAGTGAGAATTTAGGGATATTTTTTTTAAAAACCCATTCTAAAATTTCATCTTCATTCCACTTTAAAAATGCTCCATTGAAGATAATGTAATCTTCTCCTTTTTTCACTTTAGAAATTTCCGGACATTTTAATTCTTCGGCAAAAATATCTTTTAACCATTGGTTTAACCCTGTTGCTCTACCTCCAAACGGACGATTGTTTCTGTCTGTTTTTATTCGATTAAGTATTTTTGTTGAAATCGGTGGTAAATCTTCTGATTTTTGTACATCCCAAATATCTAAAAATGATCTCTCAATATTTGCCATATTATCGGTGCCTGTTTGTAACCTTTTGGATAAAGCAATTTGATTCGGAACAGGAAATCCAAAATCGAAACTTAAACCAAACTTTTCCTGAAATGAAAGCAGTTTATTGCCCGCACTCGGAAATAAAAAACCAATCCCCGCCATTTGTACCAAAAACCAAATTCCACTTCCTTCCTCACTCGAATCCACCACTTTTGCCAACTTTTCAAATTTTTCTTTAATTTCTTCTTCCGCATCCTTTGGAATACCGCACAGAAACTTATGTGTTCTAATAAAACTCGCTTCAGCTCTGATGTTTCTTAGTCGATCAAAGTGGATTTTGTATCCCGCTCTTCCAAATTTCTTTGTTCTATCTTTTAGAGATTTTGAATTATTCATGCCCTAAATTTATAGAAATTTCAATGTAATGTAAATTTACTTTTCCTCGAAAATATCAACATATCGCCTATAAATAAATGAACGACCATAGGTTTTAGTTTCATCTTTTTGCTCCAAAATTCCTAAATCCACAAAACGGTCAATAACTTTTTGCGCTCCTTGTCGTGTGAATCCTGTCCATTCTTGAATTACTGCAACATTCACAATAGGCAATTTGAACAGTTCAGGCATAACGGCTATCGCACTGTCTGCTGCCGTTTTTCCGAGAGAATGAATTTTCTTCATATCCACCTCTCGAAGCGTAGTAATTTGCTTAACTGTTTCAATCGCTTGTTGAGCGACTTCACTTACTCCGTCCAAGAAGAAGTCTAACCATTCCTCAATTTTTCCATCACTATAACTATCAAGTCTGTTGTAATAGACTTTTTGATGATGCTTCAAGTAAGACGAAAGAAATAATACAGGTCTATCAAGCAGCTTATTAAGCCAGAGATAAAGTGTTATTAAAATTCTTCCCGTTCTACCGTTACCATCAAGAAATGGATGGATTGTTTCAAAATGTGCGTGAATGATTCCTGCTTTTATAATTGGTAAAAGTTCGTCGTTGTCGTGTAGGAATTTCTCAAAATCTGAAAGCGCATCTTTCATTTCTTGCGGTGGCGGTGGCACAAAATGAGCATTACTTGGTGACGTCCCGCCAATCCAATTCTGCGTTTTCCTAAAATTTCCGGGATCAGAATAATGCGAAGTTCTTGCTCCTTTCATCAACTCCTTATGTATTTCCCTTATGAATCTTAAACTGAGAGGAAAATTCTTTAATCTTTCCAACCCGTAATTTAGAGCTTTTATATAATACAAAATATCATCGACATCCTCCGGCAATTTTTCGGTTGTTTTAGACTCAGCTTCAATCGCGTCAATCATGGTCGCCATCGTTCCTTCAATTTGGCTCGAAGAAGCTGCGTCCTTGCGAACATACATAAACAAGAAAAAATCCAAATCTGGCAAAAGCTGAGTAATTCCATCAAGCTTACCTATTAATAAGGTGGCCTTACTAGCTTTCTGTATAATCTTCGAGGAAAACTCAAATCCATCTTTTGGAGGGAATTTGTTTGGAATAAAGGCATTATATCCTGTTGGCTGTTTTCTAATCTGACCGATTTTCATAAATATTAGCCTGTTTACATCTCAAATCCTATGTCAACATATTATATGGTTTTGTTTACATTGGCAAGTCGATTGTAAACAGTTTTCTAAAATCCTCATAAATCAAAAATGTCCTTTCTATTAATGCTACCGAACTACCAATAGGGATTTGCTGAATTTTCTACGTGAAATCGTCTGCTGGCCGCAGGATTTCACTTGAAAATTCTCCTGCGCCTGCGGGCATGCTGAATACGCATGCCGCTTCGGCTGCGGATCGCAAATCTCGCAATTAAATTGGAGCGAGTAAGGGGAATCGAACCCCTGTCTGTGCCATGGCAAGGCACCGTAATAGCCACTATACGATACTCGCGCGCTTAAAAGGGAGGTTTTTCCCTTTGCGGATGTTTAAGAGCGTGGGTATTTTATTATTTGAAGTGCTTTTGGTCAATGCTTTTCTAGCGGGCGGAGGCGATTAGGGCCTCTATTCTGGAGCGAACCTCGGCGCTTATTTTATTCAAGGGGAAAGTTGCGCCGGCAGCTTCCTGTTCAAGCAGTAATTGGTATATTCCGATATTTCTTTCAGCAAGGGCGAAATCCTCTTCGACCATCTGCTTTTGTTGCTGCTCGTTGCCGCCTCGGAGACGACCAAGCAAGTCGCACTCCATACATTTCAGCTGCAACCTGCCTTTTCTCAGATCACCGCCGATCGTAAACAGCTGGTGGAGTTTATTGATTTTGGGGGAAATATGTACGGCATCGGCGATGTATTCGTGCTTTTCGATCAATTCCAAAACCAGGGCCAAATCTTCTTCCGACAACTTATCCGCCAAATCGGCCTTGGCATGCTCCAGAGAGATCTTAACGTGATCGAGTCTTTCACCCTGGTCACGGCCCTCGTTGCGTTCCTTCTTGCCAAGATCGTGGTACATGAGGGCGTAAATTATCAAAAGCCTTTCATGCGGATCGGTGATCGGTCCAAAAACCTTATCGGAAGGAGTTTCCTCGTCCAACTTGGTAAAGGTCATTAAAGTATGGGTAAATACAGCTCCTTCAGCATGCTTAATCGGAGACTGCATCACACCCTTTGACCTTTCCAAGGCCGGAAAGATCTCGCCGATCTTGCCATCCAGATCCAATTCTTTGATGTAACCTTCAGGATCCGCTATCAATCTTCTTTGATCGACAGCCTCACCATTAGGTATAGCTTCCGCCATAAAAATTTGTGTTAAGCCGCCTCTTCAAGTGGCAAACCGTCGATATCAATACCTCTAAAAATACAGTTTCTTAGGGCGATTCTATCATCATTCGGGTCGATACCCAACTCTTCGGCGATTGCTTTTTTGGCGTAGTTTAATACATCCTGACTTGGTCTGTAGTGTCCGGAACCGTTATTGATTTCCGTTAACACCCATTCATCACCGATTTTCTTGAATACAATTTCTCCCGCGGCATAAATATTCCTGCCTCGCGCCAATTCCGAGTGCGCCGCGCGACTACTATCCGCGCCGCCTCTAAATCTTTCCTCTTCAACCATAATCGGTCCTTCAGCCGGGATCGCGTAGATAAATTTAATAACATTGGCCTCTTCCCTTTCCACCTCTCTAAGCGCAAAGGTGTTCCAATCTTTTGCGAAAATTTCCTTGTAGACATCCAGAATTTGAGCCTTTTTATCCAAAATCGGTTGAGCGTAGTCCGCTGAGACCGATCTCAATCTATCAACAACCGCGGTGCGGGAAAGTTCAGTGTCACCTATCGTAATGGCCGCAGCACCTCTAACGCTTTGCATTGCTTCCTTATAAGGTGCCAAAGTGGCGTCCCTCTCCGTTTCAATGGCTTCTAGCTCAGCCTGCACTCTTTCCAAGCGATTTCGCAAACCTTGATTGTAACCGGATAATCTGCTCTGCAGTTTGCCATATTCCGCTTTTTGCTCTTCATCCATGTTTTTAACTCCCACACTATGGAGGGTGTGATAATCTTTCAAAGCTTTAGCCAACCTTTGTTCGGCACGCTTTAAATTGTTCAAAGTTAGAGTTTTTTCATGCTCGGCAATTAAATCATTCTTTCGGTGAGCTTTATCACCGGTAATTGTAGTGTCGATATGCTTGTCGGTTACCGGATCGTAAACCGTTATCTTGGTAAATGAGCGATCTTTATCCTGAAGATGTTCACGCACTGTTTTAAGATCAAGAAATCTGTCGACATCATCGTAGGAACGGCTGCGTTGGTCCTCACCGGTCTTGGTGTAGTTTTGAATCACATCCATTAAGATATGTTCCACATCAAGCGCGTACCCCTCTTCGGGACCTACATAGCCCATCCCCAACCTTTTCCCGTGCCTCTCTTGTTCCTCGCTTGAGCCGATTCTCTGGCTTTCATATTCACGGATCTTTCTAACTTCATCCATGACATGATTCACCACATCGTCATATTGAGCTTCTTCAAGTACGTAAGCCCACTTCAAGGCACGCATTTGTGGATTTTCGCGTAAAAGATTTTGGAAATCCACCAGTTCTTTCATTATGTGTTCCCTGGTAGCTCTTTGGTCGTAGGCGGCAATCTTGTCCACTCTTTTAGGATTTAGAGCTTTATCGCTCAACTTTGCCCAGATGTTTTTATGTCTCAATTCATTATAAGCATTGAACACGGCCGGGTCGGTGATGTTTTCGGGATGGTCAATATGTTCCTGAGTAACAATGCCATCTTTATCATCTTCCGGCTTAATGTTTACATCCTGGATAATACTGGTGATCGATTTATCGCGGACGGCCTGAGCCAATCCTCTGATAACCAATTTATCCTCCTCGGTATAGCCTTCATCGTCATTTTCAAATTTCAATCCTTCACCTCTACCCTTTTTGAGGACAAATCTGTATTCGCTACCACTTGGCAGAAGAGTATTGTAGATCACCTCCACATCTGGGATCGCGCCCTCGCTGGAGATGTCTTCACCGATCGCCCAAACCAAAAACTGGTAATCGAGTCGCCCCTGAATTTCCACGGTTGCACCGGAAACCTTCCCCTCTTCTACCGCTTTCTGATATTTCAAAAGCTGATTTCTGGCTTTTATTGATTCTCCCCCTCCGTAGTCCGCACCGTATTGTCTTCTGGGATAGGCTTTGGTTTCGTAAACATAAGGTTTTCCTTCTCTTACAATGCCGCTAGCGTCAATTTGGATATCCCCGGATTTGGTGTCTCCTCCCAAAGGGTGATAGGGCGGCTTATCCAGTTGGGGGTTATCTTTGGGATAGCCTAAATACTGAACAACGATCGGTTCACCGCGATAAACTTCCAACTGTTCCAAGCCTTGGCTCTGCAAGATTACTTGTCTCGACAATTCAAACAAGGTACCTCTAAAATTGGTGAGTACGGCAGCCTGATCCGTATTACGAGAAATCGCGCCTTTAAGTTGCGTTAAATAACCCGCTTTTAAATTATCCGGCAGCTGACGCCAACAACGCTTAAATTCATTTTTTTCATCCTCGGGAATCTGTTCTTTAGTATCCAATTGAGCAAACAGCTCGGTGGCGTTTTTCTCCACTTTCTCCCTCTCCTTGGCTGCTTGTTCCTCCGCCACGAATTCCGGAAAACGCCCTATAAATCTGGTTTTTCTCTCATCCAAAGCCCTTTTTAAACTGACATATCTGCCTTTATCAGGCTTGGGAGCAGTCTTTAATCCTTCAACCGCGGCCTCGATGACGGCGGCGTAAAGCCCAATAATGCGTTCATAAAGTTCGCGATTTTGGGAATCAACCGTGTCCAGCTGAGCATCTACCTCTTCAACAGTACGCGCGTTTTCAACTAACTCCGGCCCCAGTAATTGTTCCACATCGGGCACTAGAGATCTATCGGGTTCATTAGACATTTTCAGATGGGTTATTTAAGTGTTTTGCGAATAGTGGCAATCTGATCTTCATTGGACTGCTGAACAATTTCTTCTTCCACGGACTCCAGATAAGAAAGTTCGGCTTTTAAGGCTGCCTGAGTTTTTAAAGCCTTTTCAAGCTCGGCTTGTTTTGCTTGTAATTCCTGATCCATAGATTATTGGATGTTAAATAATTGAGGCGCTTTTGTTTGTAAATGTGCTATCACCTTTCTGAATTCATCTTCGTCCGCGCATTTGAAAAATTGTGGTGCGATCATTCCCGAAGTACCACGTTGGCCTTCTTGATCGGGATTTTTCCAAGGAAAGTCGGCTAAAGCATTATTGATTGGTGTATCAAAGGTACCTATAAAGAAGATCCCGTACTCCGGGGCATACATGCCTGCGATTGGATAACCGCTAATATAGGCGCCATGCATACAACCATCGACAGTTCCAAAAGGAATCCCGAATTGGGTGGTATCAACCGATTGAGTCATTTTCTGATATTCAGCTTTAGCGGCGGCCAATCTTTTTTCAGGATCGGCGGCTAATTCCTGGAAGACGGTTAACTGACCGCGGAATTTTTCGCCATCAATATTGCCCTCATCACAAACATTGCAAGCTGCGAGCCACCAGACGGTTTCAGAATCGGGGTCCCAACTCTGTATTTCACTTCTGATCTGCTGAATAGCCGGAGGATTAATGTTGGCATGCATCATTGCGGCAAGCTTCTGCTTATCACGGGGAATTAAATCTAAAGTACAAGCCAAACCGGCATCAAAACCAGGTGCCGCCTGTGTCTCCTCAGTTTCAGGAATGCGGGCCACTAAACTTTTTTCAGTGTCTACCGCCGGATGCCATTCTCCCAATTCTTTTACTCTTGCGCCTTCTTGTCTGACCATCGTTCGCAGATCTTCGAGTGGCAATGTTTCTAATCCTTCTCCTGTTTCTTGAGTTGGCATATGTAGTGGTTTAATTGCTATTTTATATATTATAAAATATGCACGCCAATTTGTCAATCAGCATGCATATTAATATTCATTTTGGAACTATACTTTTCTCACCGCAGCTGTACCATCTACGATCTCTCCTGTTGGACCGCCTTTGGAGGGCGTGCTGTCGGGAGCGCTTGGGCTTGGGCTACCACCACCGTGGCTGGGACCACCTGCACCACCTTCAGAGCCACCAAGGGTGGCCTTGTGAGACAGATTGTAGCGTCCCTGGTCGTCAATCTTGATTAGTTTCACCTTCAACGGGTCACCAACCTTAACTACGTCTTCAACTCTGTTTACGCGACTGTTGGCAAGTTCGGAAATGTGTACCAAACCTTCCTTACCCGGCAGGAATTCCACGAAAGCACCGAACTCCATAAGTCGAGTAACCTTTCCATCAAACAGTTCGCCGGCCTTTGGTATGTAAGTAATTCTATTAATCCACTCCAGCGCTTTTTGACCACTCTCCTGATTTGGAGCGGTTACGGTTACCAATCCGTCATCCTCGATATCTATTTCCACACCGCAAGTTCCGGTGATTTCCTGAATGGTTTCACCACCTTTACCGATTACCAAACGGATCATGTCCGGATCAATCTGAATGGTCATGATCAGAGGAGCGTACTGAGACATCTGTTTGCGCGGTTCAGGAACCACTGCCAACATCTTGTCCATGATGAAAGCGCGTCCTTCCTTGGCCTGTGTCAAAGCTTTGCGCATCAGATCAAGGGAAAGTCCTTTTACTTTAATGTCCATTTGCAGTGCCGTGATACCTTCGGAGGTTCCGGTCACTTTGAAGTCCATGTCTCCGGCGAAATCCTCAAGTCCCTGAATGTCGGAGAGGATTTTGTAGTCACCGGTCTCTTTATTCATCACCAATCCCATGGCAATACCGGCCACAGGTCTCTTGATCGGCACACCGGCCGCCATTAGCGAAAGTGTGGAGCCACAAACGGAGGCCATTGAGCTGGAACCGTTACATTTTACGATCTCGGAAACTACCCACATGGTGTAGGAGAAATCTTTTTTGTCCGGAAGGACGGGAAGGAGGGCTCTTTCCGCCAAATCACCGTGACCGATCTCGCGACGGCCCGGTCCGCGCATCGGACGAATTTCACCAACTGAGTAGGGAGGGAAATTGTAGTGGTGGAAATATCTCACAGTGCGGTCAGCCTCCATGGTGTCCACAATCTGAGCGTCACCGGGACCTCCCAACGTTGTAATGGTAAGTGCCATTGTCTCCCCTCTCTGGAAAATCGCCGAACCGTGAGTACGTGGCAAGACGTCCACCATCACGTTAATCGGACGAATTTCATCCAGTTTTCTGCCATCGATACGCTCTTCCTTCTCCAAAATATTTTTACGCATATTGGCTTCCAGAAGAGTATTTAGGGCATCTTTCAAATCCCCTTCTGAAAATTTTTCCGCCTCGATTTCAGCGGCGAATTTTTCGATAATTTGAGCTTCAAGCGCCTTAATTGTCTTCTTAACTTCCGGTTTTGTCGTACCCTTCACGCTATCCAGCATTTCCTTAGTGACAAAAGATTGCACAGCCTCTTTAGCATCGGCGTTGGACTCGGCAACTGCAGCCTCGATTTTGGGAATTTCAAATTGAGCGACATATTTCAGCTGGAATTCACAGATCTCCTTAATATGTTTGTGCGCAAGTTCAAAAGCCTGCAGAATAATCTCTTCAGGTACTTCGTTAGCCGCAGCCTCAACCATAGTGATCGCGTCCAAAGTTCCGGCCACGACCAGGTCCAATTTTCCTTCTTCCACCTGTTGATAGGTTGGATTAACAACCAATTGATCGTTTACATAACCGATACGCACTGCGCCTACAGGACCTTCAAAGGGCGCGCCACTCATCAAAAGCGCCACGGAGGCCGCATTCATGGCGGTGGTTGCCGGGTCAACTTCAAGATCCGCCGATAGAGCGGTACAGATAAGTTGAACCTCATTTGTTGTACCTTTAGGGAAAAGTGGACGGATGGGACGATCTATCAAACGTGAAACGAGGACAGCCTTCTCCGAAGGACGCCCTGCACGCTTAATAAAGCGGCTGCCTTTGATTTTTCCCGCCGCGTACATGTTTTCTTCGTAATCTACGAACATGGGGAACCAATCCGCTCCCTCTTTGCCTTTTTCGCTCATTAGAGCATTAGCCATGACAACGGTATCCCCAAGTGAAACCAAGGCATAACCGCTTGCATAACTACTGATAGGACCATTGCTGATTTTAAGTTCGCGACCAGCAAGATCCATGGTCAAAGTTTTAATTTCCATAACCAATTGGATTTAAGATGTAAAATTAAAACCAAATGGACCGAAGACTTTTCAGTTACAAGTTTCAGAGCATAAATGGCCTTATGTAAGGCTAAATTATGCACCCAAGCTTGTTACCAAAAGTGGCCGGTGCCATTTGAGAATTATCTAATTTTAAGGATCAATTACTTTCTCAGCTTCAACTTTTCAAGTAGATGTTCGTACTCTTCTTTCTTGTTGATGCGTAGATAGTTTAGGTGCTTTCTTCTTTTCCCCACCAATCCAAGCAGACCACGTCTGGAGTGATCATCCTTCGGATGTTTCTCCAAGTGGGATGCCAATTCATTGATTCTTTCGGTAAGAACGGCAACTTGTACCTTTGATGAGCCGGTGTCTTTTGGATGATAACCGAACTTGCCCATCACCTTCTTTTTTTCATCTCGTTTCATACTTGTGCTTTTAGTGGTAGAAATTTATTTTAAGCGGAGGAAATTTTACACAAAATAGCGAAATCTGGCAAGCCCAAAAGTTCAAATCAGCTGGCTAAAGCCATTTTTTATATTTAAAATAGCCCACCATAACTACGGCAACGCCTATAATAACCGCAAAAATTATCTGTACGGCGTTGACATTATGCACCCAGGGCAACCCCTCCACATTCATCCCATAAAAACCGGTAATAAGGTTTAGCGGCAACATCACGACTGAAAATATGGTGAGAATTTTAATGATGTTGTTGGTATTGTGGGAAATGATCGACTCATTGGTTTCCTGTAGCGATGCCACCAATTCTTGCAAATTCTCCAAAGTGTTCCACATCTTTTCGATCTTATCGACCACGTCGTCAAAGTAAACATCCAGATTTTCCGGCAGAAATTTCTTATTCTTGTGCTCCAGCTGGGCAATAATGGCACGCTGCGGCATGATTATGCGGCGGAAGTTGATAATATCCTTCTTAAGAGTGAGAATATCTTTTAGGCGATCCTGAGTGTAATCGCGGTGAAAGACCTCGATCTCCATTTCGTTAAGCTGTTTGGTAATGTCATCCACCAGAGGCAGACCGGACTCAAAAAGGTCGTCTATGATCATGTAAAGCAGGTAACCGGAGCCCTTTGCCATGTATTCCTCCTTCACCTTCTTATTTTTTTTACATTGATCGAACAGCTTTTTCAGGATGGCATTGTTGTCGTGCAGAGTTACCACGAAGTTTGGACCTATGAAAATATTCAACTCCTCGCTGTGGACGTGCTTCATGCGCCCGCGCTTAACCGGAACGTGCAAAACTATGAAGAGGTAATCATCGTAATCGTCAATTTTGGGTCTTTGCGTTTCGGAAAGACAGTCCTCCAAATCAAGATGATGGAATTTATATTGTTTTTTCAGATAAGCCAGCTCCTTTTCATCGGGATCGTGAATATCAACCCAGGTTATATTCGGGTCTTTCAAAATCATCTTCTGGATTTTGCTGGCGGTTGGCATGAGGTTTTTAAGAATAGGGTTTTCATCAATATAATGTCTATAGAGCGCTTTCGTCAATTTGAAGTCCGGAAGTCACTCTCCGGATTGACTTTGAACCACCCTGTATTACAATTGTGTGTATGAACTATCGGCAAATAATTGCAGATTCCTGGAGATATACCCAGAATCACAAGCGCCTCATCGTTTGGTTCGGTTTTCTACCCTCAATTTTCACCACCACAGTTGGCGTCGGTTATATAGCTTATCAATTTTTCGCCTTTAAAAACTCCTATCTCTTCAGTGAAGCTGACCACGGCTTTTTGGAAGAAGTTCTGTCTTTTATGTGGGGATTCATTCAGGAACATGTCAGCTGGACGGTGCCGCTTATTATCGCCGCCTCGATTTTCGGTATTTTCTATTTTCTCTTTCCAACTTTGGCCAAAGCCTCGGCAATTCAGGTAATAGCCCGCAATAAGAACGGTCAGCCGGCCGGTGTGGGGACAGGCTTGAAACATGGGATCATGTCCTTCTTAAGCCTTTTTGAATATCATTTGTTGATAAAAACATTTGCCTTCTTCTCGATCTTGATTGAGATGTCTTTCGTTTTACGCAATCTGGGGCCGGCGATTTTCAAGCTGCTTTTACCGGTATTTGTCCTATTTATGATTATGGGATTCTTTTTGAATTTGCTGTTTATTTATACCGACTTCTTCATTGTGGTCGATGATGATGGGGTCTTTGAGTCGATGAAGAAGAGTGCCAAACTGGTGGTTACGCATTGGAAACATACTTTTCTGGTTACCCTTTTAATGCTGATGATTGGTATCAGAATAATCATTCAGGCTATTATGGTCTTTCTTATCCCTGCACTGATTGTCTTGATTACCGGCTATATTACCACCATCGCTTTACCGGTCACGGGTCTGATTGTCGGCCTGATAGTGGGAGGAATCGTACTGATTGTCGCCGCGTATCTAAACGGAATCGTGGATATTTTTTCTTATGCGGTGTGGACATTCACCTTCCTTGATCTGAGTTCGGAAAAAGAGCTTTCCGCCCGAGAGATATTAACGGACGACATTGGCGAAAACCGTGATGAAACGGTACGTCACAAAAATCTATAGCGGACTTTTGGTAAAGGCGAAGACGGCAATCGCCATAAACATGATATAGAGCATAGTAAAAACCATGACACGCATTAGCATTTCTCGACGATGCACCTTGAAGGTGGCACGCTTGTTTTTTTCACGCTCTTTCTGGAAACGATAAACTTCGATCACCGTGGAAAAGAAGATCAATAATGAGAAGAAGTTCACCACCGTAATGTTGGTGTAGAAGTTGTAGAAGGCACCATTAGGTAACAAGTAAGTGGTTTCCTCGATGAAAAAATATACCAGCAGTATGGTTAACAGGTGTAGCAGTTGGTCGATAAGAAAGGGTTGTACTTTATTATCGTGGCGCAGATCGTAATTGATTTTGGCCTCGTCTATCCAAAAGTGGATAAAGCTGACCAGTAAAGTTACTAAAGGCAACCAATACACTCCATTTATAGTGATTGGCATAAGTAACAAGGTGGAGATCACGAAATGCACTGAAGCATGCACTAAACCGCCCAGTTTGCTCTTCATCTTCCAAAGAACAAGCCCGGTAGGCTGCAGAATAAAGTCGGATACCAGGTGACCAAGAATGAGATACGCCAATATCATTAGATTCCTTGGTTATTTTCCTTGATGCGAGAAATGACGGTGGAGCTGATCTGCTCCGCCAGGTGAGTATTGGTATCTAAAAGTTTCTTAAAATCTTCTTTACTCAAAATAAAAATCTCACTTTCCTCGGTGGTTTTCACGGAAGCGTTTCTGGGAACCTCCGAAATCAAGGCCATCTCTCCAAAAAAGCCACCTTCGACTATTTCGGCAACTTCTTTATTAAAATCATCATCGTTTTCCCCGGCATGATAAACCTTTATACGGCCCTTTTTAATGATATACAAAGCATCTCCTTCATCTCCTTCCTTAAAGATAACGTAATCCTTGGGATAATACATCAGTACGATATGTTGAATAATCTCGCGGTGAACATTCTCATCCAGATCGGAAAATAAAGGGATTCTCTTGAGGATGGGGAGTATTATCGATTCATCTACATTTTCGTTGGCCATAGAAATGTTTTTTATTTGAACTTCTTGTTATTATACCATTTTTAACACCATTTAGTCAACGTAACCACCTATTTGGAGTATTCCCTTTTGTAAGCCAATCCTCTTGACATTTATGCGCTTCTGTTTTATAATATACAGTAGTGTGAAAAATAACCCCAAAAACAAATAACAAACTTTATGCTTCCACTATCCCAAAATAATAAGATTGGTATATCTGCGATAGCGATGTTTGCGCTATCAATAGTTTCAATGGTGGTTTTTCTAAAAAGTAATGATAGCGGCTTGGATAACGGTAAAGCCAATATCCTGGAACTTAACAGCCATGAAGAGACCACATCGCATGACGCGGACCTGGCGCTTGAGGTGATGTATAAGGATTTCTTTGATGCGGAAAATCCGGTTCTAATGACCGATGCCGAGGGAAAAGTGGAGTTTGCCAGTGAAGATTTTTGTCTACTTCTACTCGTGGAGTGCGAGAGTTTGAAGGAGGTTTCAATTTTTGATCTTATAAACAGTAAAGATCTATCCGAATTTGCCAGTCAACATACAAAATTGATCCAGAATGCCGAAAGAATTGAGGCGATTGGTCCGCTGCGCATGTTACAAAAAGATAAAGAAATTTTAGTACTTATCGGAGCGCATCCGATGCTGGGAGCTGAACACAAGGTGGAAAATATAGTATTCTCTTTCAAGGATCTTACCGAACAGGTTGAAGAGTTGAATGATGAGGATCTGGAAAAAGATGAGGAAGAAGCGGAGGAGAAGGAGTGGCTACAGGACTTATACCCACATATTAAAGATATGGAAAATCTGGAACATATGAAGATCGTAATGGAACAGATCAGTTATTTGAAGTAAGTTTTCATTTTCTTGCCGAATCCCTGACCTTCCAGTAGAATTCAGGACGGTTTTTTGAGTTATACTTAATTCTCTTATGGTCAAGTACGAAGCCAGTCAGGTTGAGCAAAAATGGCAGCAGAAATGGAAGGAATCGGAACTATACAAGACCAATTTAAGCGATGAATCCAGGCCGAAGTTTTATAATCTGGTAATGTTCCCTTATCCTTCGGGAGACAAGCTTCACATAGGCCACTGGTACAATTTCGGACCGGCCGACAGCTGGGGGAGATATATGAGAATGAAGGGCTTTAACGTGCTGCAACCGATGGGCTATGACAGCTTTGGTCTGCCCGCTGAGAACTATGCCATTCAAACTGGAGTGCCGCCAAAAGAAAGTATCGCCAAAAACACCGAATACATGACCAAGCAGCTCACGGCCATGGGAGCGATGTGGGATTTTGACAAAATGGTGGTAACCTCCACTCCCGAATACTATAAATGGACGCAGTGGGTATTTTTAAAGCTATATGAGACCGGTTTGGCCTATAAGAAAACCGCTCCGGTAAATTGGTGTCCCAGTTGCCAGACTGTTTTGGCCAATGAGCAGGTTCAGGATGGCATTTGCGAGAGATGTAAGAGTGAAGTGATTAAAAAGGATCTCTTCCAGTGGTTTTTCAAAATAAGCGATTACGCTGAGAAACTTTTGAATTACGAGGGCTTGGATTGGCCGGAAAAGACCATTCTCATGCAACAAAACTGGATTGGTAAGAGCACCGGTAGCGAAATTGAATTTCAGGTTGATGGCATGGAAGAGAATTTTAAAGTCTATACCACGCGCATCGACACGCTACATGGTTGTACTTATGCCGTTTTGGCACCGGAACATCCTTTGGTGACTAAAGTAACCACAGCTGAACAGAAAGCTGCTGTTGAGGAGTATGTTGCGGAGGCAAAAAACATGAATGACATTACCCGAACCGCCGAGGGGCGTGAAAAAACCGGTGTGTTTACCGGCAGCTATGTAATTAACCCGCTTAATGGTAAAAAGGTGCCGCTTTGGGTAGCCGATTATGTGCTTGGGCACTATGGTACCGGCGCTGTAATGGCCGTACCGGCTCACGACGAACGCGACTTTGAGTTTGCCAAGAAGTTTGGTTTGGAAATATTGCAAGTAGTAAAAACAGAACCTGATTTTGATGGCAGCAAGGCAACAACTGAATATGGCATTTTAGTAAATTCATCGGAATTTGATAACATGAGCTCGGAGGAGGCTAAAAACGCTATAACCGAAAAACTGGCCAAAGAGGGCAAAGCTGAATTTAAAGTTAATTATCGTCTACACGATTGGCTAATTTCCCGCCAGAGATATTGGGGAGCACCGATTCCGATTGTTTATGACCCTGATGGTAAGCCACATACGATTCCGGAAGAGCACCTACCTTGGCTTTTGCCGGAAGATGTCGATTTTAATCCGACAGGTGAATCGCCCATCGCTAAGTCGCAGGAAATTATAGAACGCACCGAGAAGATTTTTGGCAAGGGCTGGCGTCCGGAGGTGGATACAATGGATACTTTTGTATGTAGCAGCTGGTACTATTTGCGATACCCCTGCAACAAGATGGATGATAAGCCCTTTGATAAGGCAGTGGTTGATAAATGGCTTCCGGTAGACATGTATATTGGTGGCCCGGAGCATGCCTGTATGCACCTTTTGTATGCCCGCTTTATAAATATGGCACTGCATGAGGCCGGACATCTTGGATTTAGAGAGCCGTTTAAGAAACTGGTGCATCAGGGAATGATTACCAAGGACGGAGCAAAAATGAGTAAATCCAAGGGAAATGTGGTTAGTCCGGATGAGTTTGTAGAAAAGTATGGCAGTGATGTTTTCCGCATGTATCTAATGTTTATGGGGCCATTTACCGATGGTGGCGACTGGAATGACAAGGGAATAACAGGAATTGCACGTTTCGTGGACCGTTTTTGGAATATGATCAGCGACGAAACCGAGGAGGTTCAAGATAGAGAAGAACTTAAGAAAAGCATGCATAAATTGATTAAGAAGGTCACTGAAGATGTGGAAAAAATGCAGTTCAATACAGCAATTGCCGCTTTGATGGAGTTTACCAATTTTGCGCTGAAAAACGGCACCGATCTGGAAAGCAAAAAATTGCTTAGTCGTTTAATTGCACCGATCGCGCCGCACTTGGCCGAGGAGTGTTGGTGGAGCTTGGGTGAAGAGTATAGCGTGGTTGATCAAGAGTGGCCAAAGTACGATGAAAGTCTAACTATCGATGATGAAGTTGTTATCGGTGTACAGATAAATGGTAAGGTTCGTGGTGAATTAAAAATTAGTAAAAACGCTTCTCAGGAAGAGGCCTTGAAAATGGCCAGGGAGCTCGATAACGTGGTTAAATATCTGAAAAATAGCGAGGTGGTGAAAGAGATTTATGTGCCCGGTAGGATTATCGGTTTTGTGGTGAAATAAAAAATACTTCAAAAATACCGCAACCTTTTCGAAATTGATTGTTATTGTAAACAGATGGTAGTGTTTTGACTAGTCGCTTTTCTATCTAATACAATTATTTATTTCTTGACCTAATTATTATGCCTGACCAAGACCTGGCACCGGAGGTCCAACAGCAGATAATTGAGGAGTTCAAGACCGACAAAGATGTTTTTGCTCAGGTCTATGAACAATATTATGAGATGATCCTCAAATATCTCTGTAAACGCACCATGTCGGCGGAGGCAGCCTACGATTTAACTGCCGAAACCTTCATTAAAGCTTTTGAAAGCTTTCATAAGTTTAAATGGACCGGTGTGTCTGTAAAAGTGTGGCTGTATAGAATAGCAATAAACGCGCTTAAAAATTATAGACGAAAGCCACAGTCTACCGTGTTAACGGAGGAGATGGAAAACCACAAAGATCTGGTCTCCGATGTAAAGGATGAGCTGGCGCAGCTGGACAAGGAACTGTTTGGGGACGAGCAGCTGGGAAAATTGAGCGACGCAATCGAAACATTAAATCCAGATTACCAAAATGTAATCAGTCTTTATTACTTTTCAAACATGTCTCAAGAAGAGATTTCCAAGGCTATTAACAGATCCGTTAGTGCCGTGAAGTCGATGATGCACCGAGCCGTGGAGAACCTGAGACAAGTTTTATCCCCTAATCTAAACCAATAACCATGGAAGAGAAAAAATACACAAACAGGAGGGTGGATAAGGTTTCCGTGGATAAAAGCAAGGAACTGATGTGGAAACATATCCAAAGCAAAACCCAAGAAAAAGCTCATGCCGATGAGAGCGGTTTCGGGAATTTTATTAAATCACTTTTTACTATGCCAAAAAGACTTGCAACCGTAGGCGCGGTGGCTATGGTTCTACTGATCGCCGTATTAGCCTACAATTTAAATTTTTCGCTGCCTTTCTTAAAGGTGGAGACAGTACATGCAGACTTCACCATGGAGGCTGAGGATGAAGATGCCGGCGGTGTTGAATCGCACAGCACCTTTACTCTTAGAGCCTCTGAGAATCTGCCGGAGGGCGTTATTAAAGAAAGCCTAAAAGTGGAACCGGAGGTGGAATTCGAGGTGAATCGAACCGGCAACGGCGAATATGAGATTGAGCCTGTGGAGGAACTTCAAGATGGGAAAATTTATCGTTTCTATATTGAATCCGATAATGAGACCTTTAGCTGGGCTTACCAGATTAAAGATACCTTCAAAGTATTGAACACAATACCCGGGAATCAAGCGACCATTGTGCCTTTAACCACCGGTATTGAGATAAATTTCAGCCATGAAAACTTTGATATCGATGATGTTGAGAAGCACTTTGAGATTTCTCCGAAAGTTAGTGGTTATTTCGAAAAGCACCAAAGAACCGCGGTTTTTGTGCCGGATAAAGATTTAATAGAGCAAAGCATTTACACCGTTACATTAAAGAGCGGAATGCCTTTGGCAGATAGTGACCAAAAATTGTCCGAGGATTATGTCTTTCAATTCGAGACCGATAAATTTACTCAAGATTACGGCTACTCCAATTTCTCTTTTGTGCAAACCTATTACGAACTTGGATTAGATCAGACTCCGGCCTTTGACATCTACTATTGGGCGGATGGCGAGGAGGTCGAAAGTTTTGATGTTTCCGTCTATCAGATGGCCGGAGCAGACGATTATCTGGATATTTTAAAGACTTACGGCGGATTGCCGGAGTGGTGTTATTACGCTAAAGAGAATTATCGTGTAGCCACAGAGGATTTGAAATTGGTTGGGAATTTTGAAGGAGTAAGAGACGAATACAATTACACTAATTATTTATACCTGCCCGAGATTACACTGGAGGCCGGTTACTATGTGGTGGAGGTGGACTATAACGGTAAGATTGAACAGGCCTTTGTACAAGTCACAGATCTGTCGTCCTACCTAAATGTGGCCCAGGATGAGATTTTGGTTTGGGTAAATGATTTGGAAACCGGAAAAGCGGCCAATGGTGCTAAGGTTGAAGTTGTTGGTGGTGGAGAGAGTGCCAATACAAACGCCGAGGGTATCGCCCGCTTTGAGACCCCTGAGGAGTTCGTAGTGGACTATCAAGACAGAGCTGTACAAACTTTAAAGATTACCAGTGGTGACAAGATCTTGTTTAATCAGCTTATCCCCTACAAGGAAAGTTATTCTTCCACCGAATACTGGAAGAGCTTCGGAACCGACCGTCCGGTTTATCAGACCAATGATACTATTAAGTTTTGGGGTTTTATAAAGCCTAAACAGGGCTCAACCGAGGTGGATGTAAGCATGAAGTTGATCAACGGCTGGAATACTTTTGTGAGTGATGTGTCGGTGAAAATGGAGGGTGGTAATACTTATTCCGGTCAGATCGATATCAAGAATCTGGCGCCCGGATATTATACTTTGGAGATTTATGATGGTGAAAAGAGAGTTGATATGCAATACCTGGATATTCGCAGTTATGTTAAGCCGGCCTATAACTTAACGGTTGAGCCGGAAAAACGTGCGGTTTTCGGGGGTGAAGAGTTGAACTTTGAGATCTCAACCAATTTCTTTGATGGCACACCGGTACCCAACTTGGACTTGGAATATTATGACCAATATTCCGAAGACTACACGGAGATTAAAAGCGACGTAAGCGGTAAGGCCAGCCTGAGTTTCACCGCTGACCAGGATAATTGTAATTTTGCCCAAAACGACTATTGCTATGATTTGGAGAATTTCTATCTGTCCGTGAACTCAAAATTAGCTGAAGAAACCGATATCTGGGCTTACTCCGACGTGCGAGTATTCAATTCCCGCCTGAGCCTTGATGGCGAGGGAACCAACGAAGGCGGAAAAGGTTTGGTGGAGATTAAAACACATGAAATCGATTTGAATAAAATTAATTCCGGTGAAGAAGAGAATTATTATGATTATCTGGGAGAAGTTGCACCCGGTGAACAGATTAGCGGCGAAATACGTGAACTGTGGTGGGAGAAAATTGAAACCGGCGAATACTATGATTTCATCAACAAAAAGAAAGTTCCGACTTATGAGTATATTCAACATGAGAATACGGTAGATAATTTTACCGTGGAGACCGATAAGGCAGGCGAGGCCAGCTATCAGTTCCCGGTAAAGGAAGACCGCTATTATAAGGTGCTACTTCAGGGACAGGACAGTGAGGGCTACTTTGCTCATGATACCGTTTATGTTTACGGTTCGGACAGTAGAGCCGGTGATTATGATTATCACCACATTAAGATTTTGAACGGCAAGGAAACCGAGATGCCTGAACTATGGTGGAGCTTCAGTGCTAAAACTTTTGATATCGGCGAGGAGGTCCAAACAGTGGTTGCCAATAACGAAGTGCCTCTGACCGAAGACAGCGAAGGGCAATTCCTCTTCATGCAGCACGCAAATGGTCTGGAAGATTATGTTATTCAAGATTCCCCTGCCTACAATTTTGAATTCGCCAATGAAGATGTGCCTTCCGTTTATATCTCAGCGATTTGGTTTGACGGGGAAAGTTATAAAACCATTAACGGTGATAAAGCCTACTATGACAAAGAACTAAAACGTCTTAATCTGGAATTTGAGACAGACAAGGAAGAGTATAATCCCGGTGATGAAGTTACACTGAAAGTAAAAGTGACCGATCAGGACGGAGATGGTGCCAAGGCCAAAGTAAACCTGAACTTGGTTGACGAAGCCTACTATAAAGCTGTTTACGACAACTTTATCGATCCACTTGAGCAGATTTATGCCGCAAATTCACCCGGAATACTGGATGCTTATGACACCCACAACAGTCCTTTGGCGGAAGCGGATTTAACCGGTGATAAAGGTGGCTGTTTTACCGCCGAAACCCAGATTCTAATGGCCGATGGAACTTATAAATCCATCTCCGAAATTAAAGCCGGCGATAAGGTTTTGACCAAGGCTCATGAATGGTCCGCGGAATTGGTGGAGGCCGAAGTTAAGGATACTGTCAGCCACTTTGTGGGAGAATATCTGGTTATTAATGATGACTTGGAGGTTACAGCGGTGCACGTGGTCTTTGTAAACGGTGCCTGGGATGTGGCCGGGAACATCAAGCCCGGTGATCGTCTTTTGAATAAGGACGGCGAAGAGGTGGTGGTAAACACCATCAGGAAGGTCAATGGGCCGGTGTGGGTTTACAATTTTGAGGTCGAGGGATATCACACTTACTTAGCCAATGATTTCTATGTTCACAACGATAAGGGTGGTGATACGGTAAGAAGTGATTTTGAGGACAATGCCCTTTTTGAAACTATCGAAACCAATGGCAATGGTCAGGGAGAAATTACTTTCAAACTACCGGACAATATTACTTCCTGGAGAGTAACCGGTAAGGCAATCGATACCGATCAGTTACAGGCCGGTGCCGGAACCGCCTCCGTAAAGGTGAGCCTCCCCTTCTTTGTGGACTTGATCATGAACAGCGAATACTCGATCAATGACAAACCGTTGGTGAAGTTTAGAGCTTACGGTGAGGAATTGGCGGAAGGTGACGAAGTAGAGTTTCAGCTGGAGAGCGAAAGTTTGGGACTGGCCAAAACCGATACCGTGGCAGTTCCAGCTTATGAAGGTGGATATCAGGAGTTGCCGGAGCTAAAGATTGGTAAGCAAAATGTCACAATATATGGCAACAGTGGTGGCAACAGCGATGCCTTGAAGAAAGAGTTTGAGGTGGTTGGTTCTCGCTTGAGTGAGGCCAAGATCGAGTTTGATAAAAATGTAACAACAACTACCGAGTTTGCTTTGTCCGATGATCAATCAACAGTAGTCAGGTTTGTGGATGGCGGTGTAGGTTTCCACTATGCCGATTTGCTTGGACTTTTCTATACCGATGGTGATCGTCTGGATCAAAGACTTTCCAAAGTGGTCGCCAATGAATTACTGAAACAGTACTTTCACGAAGAGAGATTTGTGGCCGAGGACTATTTGGCTGAAAACTATCAAAAAGATGGCGGACTGGTGCTACTGCCTTATGCTGATCCGGATTTACGTCTAACCGCTTTGGCGGCAGCTTTCGATCCAAACGCTAATGATCATTACGATGTGGCGACCATGACCGATTATTTTTATGATGTCTATATGAATTCGGAGGCCAATCTGGAAGAGATTGTCTGGTCTTTACTTGGTCTTGCCAGCCTGGATGAGCCTGTACTTCTAAGTTTACGTGCACTTGAAGATGAGGAAAAACTCACTTTGGAAAATAAATTGTATATTGCCCTGGCCTTCCAAAATTTGGGTAGCAAGGAAGAGGCTAACGCGATCTATGAGGAGGTATTTGAACAATTTGCTGATGGTGATGATTCAGCGAAGGCAACCGCTTTGGGAGCTATTCTGGCGGCCGGCTTGGAGCATGACGAAGAGGCTGCTTTGCTTTGGGAATTTGTAGAGAGAACCGGCTTTAAGGATGACTTAAGTAATCTATATGAGCTCGGCTATATAGCTAATTCTGTCGAATATGCCAATGTCAGACCAGTAAGCTTTACAGTGAAGGTTGGTGATAGTGAAGAAAAAGTGGATTTGGAAAAATGGCAAATGTTTGAGGTGATGGTTGCTCCAGGTGAGGAATTGAAAGTTCTGGAAATGAGCGGCGAACTGGCTGCGGTAAGTTTCTATGACCAGCTTGCAGATCCGGAAGATTTGGCTGTAGATGGCAACTTATCCATTGAGCGTAGCTACTATGTAAACGGCAAGGAGATAAATCAATTTACCGAAGGCGATCTGATTGAGGTGCGGATTGACGTAACAGCGGATATTGAGAGTGATTCACTGTATTGGAAGCACTTCAGAGTAGTGGATATTTTGCCGAGCGGTCTTAAGCTCGCTACTTCAACCATCTCTCCAAACACCTATTTCTATGACGATGGCAGGTCTTATCCATATAACGTTGATGGTCAGGAGATTAGTTTCTATTGGAGTGCTGCTCCCGATTCCCCTTCAAGGACTATCAAATATTTTGCGAGAGTGGTAGCGCCAGGTGAGTACTACGCCGATCCGGCAAAAGTTGAATCCTACTATGAACCGGCGATAATGAACATCTCGGAAGAAGAAATGGTACAAATCAACTCTGTAACCAATTAAATATGACCGGACTGGCAATGTTAATGGTAATTACGATTCTGGCAATTAAGGAATAGTAAAATCAACCACTTTTAATGAAGGGGAACCTTCACTCGGAATAGTGATGGCGGTCACAGTAACTGTGACCGCCATCTTTTCATATTTTTTAAAATGCTCCGACAACAGCCCGGCTTCCTCTCCATTCAGATAGAATTCATCGTAGCTCTCCATTTTGGGTAATTTTTTTAGTTCGTCTTCATTTAAAGAAATATGCGGAACCGGCTCACCAACATAACGACTTTTCATGATTACTTCACCGGTTACTTCGGCAAAACCGCTATACTTTGTTCCTAAATCATTTTGGGTAATGATTGTCCAGCTGGTTGTGTTGGTATGATCGTCAAGCTGTGGATTTTCAATATTTCTGGAGCAGGCGGAGAAGGGAAAGAGGCAAAGTATTGAAGAGATGGAAATAAATTTTTTCATGGCCGATTGGTTAGTGTCTTTAAATGATAGAGCCTGAAAAAGTTTTGGCAACCATTTACTGTCGAAGGCACTTCATCGACAGTAAATCAATCTTTGATTGGGCTTTGGAAAGAGCTTTTGATTTTTGAGTTTCAGGAAAATTTTGCAAAAAAATTTTCAGGTTTATAGTGAACTTATGACGACTGTTTCTCAGGTGACAAAAGGGATCTTTGCAGATGCCCCAAGTCCTGAGAAAAGAAGATTCCCGTGAATGTTGACGAAAAAGTGTGCAATGGTTCACGAGATGCTCTTTGACATCTCGAGTTTAGAAGGGAGAGAATGATGAGCTTTTTGAGGGCAATGTTTCTGTCTTGTATGTTTCTTGTTTTGGCTGACTGTGACCGGTTTGCCTCGGAGGCGGTTCCGGAAGAGGAGGCTGTCGAGTGTGAGAAGTCCATGACGGATCAAGAGTTCTGCTACGACGAGTTGGACCATGGTGGCTACCTGAACTTCAAGGTTCCGGTGCCCAAGGGGTACGACTGGGAGGTTTCGCAGTCCTGGTCCGTTCATTGCGAGATCTGCGAGGCGAAGTACGACGATTGGGACTATTGCTCCAGCGATATGTCTCATACCTGGGACTGCTGTGTTTACAGTTGGGACTTCAACCTTCCCGGAAATTCCGACGAGGGAAAACCGGTCTTGGCCTCTTCTCAAGGGGTTTTGCGCGAGTTTGGCTACGACAACGGCTGGGGCAATTACGTGGTGGTTGAGCATGGCAATGACATCTGTACCCGCTATGCCCACATGCTTGATGACTCAACAAACCACCTCGACGCCGGACAGGATATTTGCCAAGGCTTAAAGCTTGGAGAGATCGGCAACACCGGCGGCTCGAACGGTGCTCACCTGCACTTCCATTTCGAGGACTGTGAAAGCGGTGAAACGCTGGAGATGCAGTTCACCGATGGCAATGGAGTACCGGTATGCACTCGCGGTGAGGATGTCTATGACAGCTCGGGAAACTACAATTTCCTAAAGCTGTCAAACAAGATGGTTGAGGACTGCTCAAGTAGTGAGGCGGTCTTCGGTGAAGCGGATCTCGACGAGGGAGGTTGGTCTAACGCGGCTTGCGGAAAGCTTGAAGGCTGTCCGCTGATCCCCAATTGCGATCGTCACTCCGGCCACAAGTTTGATGACCAGAGTAAGCTCACGGAAGCGGAAGAACTGGCTGCGGCCTATCTTTACGGTGAGTGTGCTCTGGATGGTAAGGCCAACGGCGATTTCGACCCGGATGAATACATCACCAGGGCCGAAGCACTGAAAATCGCGATGTTCCTTTTCGGCCTGATGCAGAAGTGCGGCTACGGTGGTGAATCTTTTGCGGACGTCGATCAGGAGGACTGGTTTTTCGAGGTGGTCGCCTGCGGGGTGAAGTTTGGCATTGTTGAGAGTGCAAATGCCTACTTCTATCCAAATGCCAAGGTGAAACTGGTTGAGGCGGCAAAGTTCGTGACCATGGCCGCAGAAAAGGCCGGCGTGATCGAGCTTAAAAATGAAGGCAAGGTGAAGTTTCAGGAGTTCAACAGCTCCTATTGGGGCTATAAGTTCCTGGCAACACTTTACCTTTATGGCGGCTTGGATAGCGCCCAAACCTACATGAGTCCGGAGACGGCCGTAAAGCGTGGTGATTTTGCTATCATGGCGGCATCTTTGTCTCCGTGCTATTGCAAGAACATCAACTGCTCTTTTGAATGTGCCTGTGAACAGGAGGTCTACGCCTGTGTTGATCCCAATGAGGATTCGTCCAACTTGGGTGGCGCGGCTGGTACTGAAGAGGAGGAAGAAAACGAGAAAGACGACTCTACGGAGCAACCTCCGGACTTGGAGATCTACTGCTTTGTTGACTTGGAAGAGGTGCGTTGCGAAGAGGAGAAGACGATTCTCTACATCAAGTGCTCAGTGAGCAATAACAACAACACCAAGGTCCTCATTGATGATCTGGTTTTGTCTATGACCGATAAGTCGGATGAAAAATTCTGCGAGGTCACGGATGCTCACCTGGACATCGGTGTGGGAACCAAGAAAGTGGAGGCCTATGAGAATAAGCAGTTGAGCGGACATTTCGAAATCGCTTGTTCGGCGATGCCCGGTAACGGAAAGATCGAGGTTGAATTTGACCTGATTGAAAAGTACGCCGGGAAGCAGACTGCGCACCTTGCTCTGCTCGATGCCGTGATTGACGCAAAGCAAGGAAATCCGTTCTCGCTGTGCTCCGAGAAGGTTGAATCAGATCCCGAGCCTGATCCTCCTGCTGAAAATCCTAAAGGTGAAACTGCCACCTGGCAGAGCAGCTTTGGGACTTCCAATCTTAGCGGAGGCTACAGCAGCAGTTCCGGCTGGTCTTGCAATGCTAAGTACGGCTACCAGTTGCTGATTGCAGTGGATGGCGGTTGGTTTGAGGCTATGGCTTCAAGCAAAAGTTCTGCACTGGTCTACGCCTTTCCCAGTGACGAGGGGATGCTGTTGAGTTTTGCCTGTGCAGACCTGCCTGGCGCAATTATGATCCATCCGGGAGATGGTCTCAACATGATCATCCCACTTGATGAGGTCAACTTTGCCGAACAGGCGGTTGTGCCCGGCAAGCTGCCCGACATTGCCGTATGGTGGCCCTATAACGGCAACCTCACCATCAATCCTCCTTACAATCCGGATGTGATTATCGGCTCTGTGAGCATGCCTTCAGAGTACGGTTTTCTTGTGCGGATCCCTGCCGACTAGAAGTTAAACTCGAGAAACTTTAGGGCAGCCTCTTGCTGCCCTAAATTCCAAAGAATTTTATATTTCTTTACTTACTACCTATGCTATAAATCATTTTTTCCACATCCAGGAATAAGACTATTTCGTTGTTTTGCAGTTTCTTGCAGCGCTCAAGCATTACTATTGAAGGAGAATCTTGTAGATTAAGCGGTTGGCTAAAATACTGAATCGCTTCGTCGAAATTCTTTTGACGGTAAGCCTGAAGACCGTCTGCATAATTCTTAATACGGGTATATATATCAGCCGTGACCTGGCTTTTGCGACAAACGACTTCGTGGATTCTTACCGGACTCTTCTTGCCCGGAAGAATAACCGTGTCAACTTCTCGCAAAATAACGTCCTCTAATTCATTGGGCTTGGCGTGATCTTCAAAGCCGGCAACGAGCAGTGAGGTACCGTAAGTTTTGTTGGCCGAACTTTCAAGTCTGGAGGCAACATTTACCGTGTCGCCCATTACGGTGTAATCAAAACGGGTTGCCGAACCGAAGTTACCAACGATTGCCTCTCCGGTGTTAACCCCGATACGAATAGAGAGATTATGGCGTCCGGGTAACATTTGCCAGCGCCGGTTTAATTTTTCCAAGGTATCGAGCATATCCAGAGCGGCGTTGTAGGCTAGTCTAATTTGATGCTCCTGACTGATCGGCGCATTCCAAAAGCCCATAATGGCATCGCCTTCATATTTATCCACGGTACAACCATAGGTTTTAAGGACACGTTCCATGACAGTGAAGTACTCATTGATCTGGACAACCCAGGCCTGAATTTCGGTCTTTTCGGAAAGTGTTGTGGAATCTTTAATGTCGGAGAAGAAGACGGTAACCACTTTTTTTTCTCCCCCCAACTTAACCATTTCGGGATTTTTACTGATCTCTTCAACCAGTTTATCACTTACATAATGGCTAAAAGCTGATTTTATTTCGCGTTTGGATTTATCGGCCACAGTGTACTTGTAGACCCAGGAAAAGATATAGACCAAGATGATTGCCACAAATGGGTAGACCATGTTCACAATAAGTCCCCGACCATAAAGAACATGTGCGGCAAAAAGATAGCCGACAATGGACACTATGCTTATCACAATAGAAAGCACAATGCCCAAATAATTAAAGATTATGGCCAGAATAAGAGACATAACCGCAATAGTCATGATTTGACTAAGCTGCTTTTGATTGTTCAAAAACTTGCCCTCTAAAATGGTCTGAATTTCGTTGGCACGGAATTCCACTCCCGGCATGGGGGTAACATTGGAACGCGGTGTGTAAAATTCGTCATGAATTTCTTTGGAGGCGGTGGCGCCAATTAACACGATTTTGTCCTTAAAGGTTCCCGGCTCAAACTGACCATTCAGAACATCAATAAATGGAATCATTTGGTAAGAATAGGGATCTCCAAAAAAATTCACATTCAACTGACCATTTTCGAGTGGAAGATCAAGCGAACCATCTTGGCCGAGGTACTCCTCCACCGTAGCCACAGCCAGATCGGGATAGTATTTGTCTTCAGCTTTGATGTAAAAATAGGGAATACTTTTACGAACTATGCCGGTTTGGTCCAGCAAAGAGCTGACAAGTCCCAACTTGGAATGAACGGCAAATTTTGTTATCGGCTTAATCATTGATTCTCCATCAGGGGTTAAGACCGCCGCCAATACAAGTTTATCGATTTGCTTGAATTGCTCAGCCAAACCCAAATCAATGGGGTTTTTAAATTTGTCTGAATATAGCTCAACAAATTCAATGTACGCCGCAAGTTTTTCCTCGTTGCTGAGAGAACCTGTTTTGCTTTCCAACTCCAAGAAATCATCACGTCCAACGGTGGCGGTTTCGCTATCAAAGATTAAGTCAAAAGTTACAACCCCCGGATCTTCTTCCATCAGAACTTTCAACAATTCAGTAAAGCTTGTTCGGCTCCATTTTGAGAAGCGTCCCAGCCCTTCATCTGTACTCTTATCATCAATGGCAATAATCACAATCTCTTCCGAAGGCTCGTTCAAAGTGTAGAGCGAATCGGCAAAATGAGCGTGTAGATTGCTAAACCAGCCTGAAGCTATGCCTAAAGTGCAGAGCAGAGTAACAAAAATTGAAATCAAAGCTCCGGCGATAAGACGATTTTTAAGAAAGCGGCTTAGCATAAACGCAATTACATCCGTTTATTATACCATAATAAAGCCATTTTTGGAAGGGTGGAGCTTTACTTCTTTTTGGGGCCGGCCACAAAAAACTGCTGAAAGGGTCTAAATTTAAGGATTTTGGCTATCTGGTCGCGGACGGATCTACTCATCAAGAGCAGAGTGATAACCAAAAAGAGAGGAGTGAAATCCGTATGCCCCTTTAATCTGACCGGAGTAACGTTACAACCGCCATCACTTCCGACCAGAGCCTTGGTTTTTGTGGTATCTGAATGCTGAGTTTCGCTGATTAAAGGCGGTATTGAAGGTGGATGTGGAGAATCGGCGGAAGCTTCCGGATCAACTGAAAAAAGTTCAAGAATCTCACCGCTTTCCGGATTTAAAAGTACTTGCATGCTCTTGGCTACCTCCAAAAGTTCTTCCCCTTCCAATACTATCTTATGATTGCCCTGCCAAACGTGTATACGTAATAAAAGTTCGTCAAAGGCTCCTTTTTCGATACGAGCCTGGATCTCACCAGGTTCATTTCCGATTGGTTTTAATTCAACCCCCACAGCCATGACGCTCTGATTGGGAAATTGCTCACAAACGCCTTGAAAAGAAGAGTAAAGCATTTCTCCATCTTGCAAATTGTAGCCTTCAGCATTCTTCAGAACAAAGAGCGATCCCTTAAATTTGAGATTGGACTCAACGGGAACCACCGAAGGAATATCTCGACAATCTTCAGGAATGGCTGGAGAAATGTAGACCGGACTACAATCGTCACCGGAAAGCACCATCATAACTTGTTCGGCGACCTCACGACTAACTCCCAACGCCTCTATCTCTTCAATGCTCTTAAAGCTTTGACAAGGTTCTCCGGACATCACAATAAAGGCATCCAGGTTGTTATTGGTGGAGGCATCGGAGGTGCTCACGTCTGGTTGTCCGGCATCTGGTCCCGACATATTTTTTTGTTATTTTAGGGGCAAATTTAAGCGAAAAACTTGCATTAGGTCAATACTTTGATGTATTTTCGAGGTGCAATAATTTAAAGTTATGGCCCCAAAAGGTCCAGGCGAGGGAGGAGGCGTAAGAGAGACTGCTCGAAGCGGTGCAAAGCTAGGCGGTGGTTTTAGTATGCCGGGGATAAGTGATTCAATTATTGGAAGAGGAGTACAGATCGCCGTTTTGCTTGCCGCTCTTTCGGCTTGTGAGCCGCATAAACAAGATCAAGGTAGTTTTTCACCGGCGGCGGCCGCCGTCAGTATTGACGCCTCATCAGATGCTGAGGACGGTGTGGATGGGGGAAATGATAATCTACCCAGTTTTGGCAACTTAACCTACTTAAGCGCTGATGTTAAAAAAGTTGAGGCGTATGGACACTCTCCAAGCCAAACTCGGCTTTTTATTGAAGTTGTAGATCAAAATGGCAATCTGGTGGAATCCCCTCACTTGGAAGACAATGATCTGGTTGACGGCTTTTTAGTAGATGGTCCTTTTCAGATCGAAGTAGATTTTCAAAATGCAAAACCAGGTCACAAAGTTTCCATTACCGATCCTGAAGGCAGAGGAGTAGAAGTTCTTTTAGGCGGTTCTGCTGAAGACATCCCTAAGTTTCCTTCCAAGGGCTCTAACTAATTCCATCGGAGATCTGTGTTCTCTGACCGGTGCGGCTTCTTTAGAGAGCTCTTTGCGTCTCATTAAACCAAGTCCGGCTAAGAGTAGAGCAAGTGCCATAGCCTGACCACCACTTGGACCTTCTCCCGGAGCAGCGGCGCAACCTCCACCGGATTTTTTTGGTTCCTTATCTTTTGGCCCCGGTTCGGTATCTTCGCCTTTCGGCAAATCTCCACCTCCGGCATCGGGTGCCGGGTCGGGTTTTCCGGGTATTTCGGGAAGTTCTACCATGGTTCCCGCTTCAACATTAACCAAATAAACTCGTCCGTCGTTAGGAACTTCAAAATTGAAATTCGGGTGATTCACAAAGACCGGTGGCTCGTGATCTTCATTAAAACTTGCAACTTCAAAGACCGGATCACCGTTTTCATTAATTCCTCGGTCTATCACAAAGAACTCGCTGGCCGCTGAACCGGTAACCGCTCCATAGGCGCCTATTTTCCATTTAGGCATTCCCTCCCCTTCCTTGGCATGCATTTTAATTCCGGGAGTGTTAGCCTGACATGAGACTTCATTATCGAACTCAGGATACAGCTCACAACTTATGCTAATCATGCCGTCTTCGGTCTGCTCTACAGTTAACTTTGATTTCTGAGTCTGGCCAAAAAAGCTGGCTTCGGCCACGCACTGCGTTCCACCACTACCGACCATATTCACACTATATCCATCGGTAGCTCCATCGTCATTTAAGTCGATCGGGCAAACGCTAATAGTACAATCACCTGCGGTAATCTGGAATTCTTTTAGGGAGGTTGTACATTCCGGATTTACCGGGCCGGCATCCGGTTGGTTTCCTGCGTCGGGTGGATCTCCCGCGTCCGGCGGATCTCCTGCGTCCGGTTCTCCCGCGTCCGGTGGATCTCCCGCATCCGGAGGATTTCCCGCATCCGGCGGATCTCCCGCGTCCGGCGGATCTCCTGCGTCCGGCGGATCTCCTGCGTCAGGTGGATCTCCTGCGTCGGGTGGATCTCCTGCGTCCGGTTCTCCCGCATCCGGCGGATCTCCCGCGTCCGGTGGATCTCCCGCGTCCGGTTCTCCTGCATCTTCCGGAGGCACCTCGGCGTCTCCCGGGCCTGCGTCCGGTTCTCCCGCGTCTCCGGGACCGGCATCCACTGGTGGCACCACAGCTTCAACAATTGCATAATATATTTTTGAAGGTCCTCCTGGGGCTTGTCCCTCAAAAATTAAAACATTTGGACTACCAAGTCGCGGATTTTTCATCTGACTTCCTATCGGCATACCGCCTAAAGCCACTAAGTTAACATTGTTTACCAAATCTTGCATTGAATTGGCATAGACTAATCTACAAGTCACC
Organism: uncultured Candidatus Peribacteria bacterium; assembly: GCA_964383675.1. Classification (GTDB taxonomy): domain Bacteria; phylum Patescibacteriota; class Gracilibacteria; order UBA1369; family LOWO2-01-FULL-3; genus CAYLHX01. The sequence goes on from CAYLHX010000004.1 coordinate 45,263, forward strand.
ATACCTCCCGGCGGCCAGTCTTTTCCGTTTAACCAAAGACCAGTGCTGTCGTCGAGGTCGGGGATGCCACATTCCGTGGTGAGATCAGGATTAAGAGCAGGATCTTGGGCTTGCATTGGGAGGTTGATTTTTTCTACTCGGTTTAGCGGGTTTGCAGATAATAATTTGGCAACACCACCCTCTTGAATGACATTCACGCTTTCTGCAACGGTTGCTGGCATCACATATTGGGGTGCACCGGCTGATAAAGTGCCACCATTGTTGACAATTGGAGCTTTCATGACTGCCTCAGCACTCATATCTGCACCGTTTCTAATGTAATAAACGGTATTTTCTTCGATATCACAGCTGAATACTGCAGCATTTGGGCTAACATTACTCACCCCAGCCAGCACCAACTCCTGAGGCACTCCATTGTTCAAGGCGGCTTGAATGTCTGCGCCCAAAACGTAGTAGCACCTATTATTATTGATAAAGGTCACTGCCACTCCACCATTGTGGGGGCCGACGGCCGGGTTAATTTTGTCTCCCACTAAAGCGGCATTGAACGCGGCTTCCTGCGCCGGTTGCAACTCTCCGCCGCCAGCCTGTGCACCGGTTAAGGCAGCGCTGACGGTTGCCCAATTCCCATTGCCTCCGTCACGACCATCGTCGACATCACAGGCAACCGCACCCAGTGCCAAACCACCTGCTACAACGAGCATACGCAGCACTCTACCTCGTCGAGACCTGATGCCTTTTTGAGCTGATCTGGGAAGTGGAAGCTCTTCAAAATCAGCTTCATCCTCTGCTGTATCTTCTTCACGAACAACTAGGATATCCCTTGCCTGAGTCCCATCCGGCAGTGTTTGACCACCAGACAAAACTAAAAGTTTGGCACTACCAAGTCTAGGTAATTCAACTTGGAACGTGGTGTCAATTCGTAAATTTTCTGCCCCATCAGGCAGTTCACTCAAAGCTACACGTTCAACATTACCTGTTGAGCGTTTTCCCTCCTCTAAGCCCCTTTCTTGTAACCTAGCTACTTCAGCCATTTTGGTTGATTAGTAAGCTAATTATATTACATTCTAACTCTAATTTGTCAAGTTAATTTTGAATGGCGAAATCGATCAAATCTTTGGTCACTTGTTTGCTGATGGTTTTCTTAAAGATATTGCCGTTTACGTTAATGGTTACCTCTATCTCGGTTTCTGGGTTGCCGAGGGGCTTGTCGCTGACCAGTTGGTATTCGAGGTAGGGTACATTTCCTTTTTCGTTGTTGCCTTCGATATAGGTGAGTTTGTTATTGAGGAAGAGGGTGAGGACGGGGTTTTTCATGGTTTGGAGCATCGTATTGATAAAGGCGGTTTGCTGGTAATTGTGTGTTTGTGTACCTTGGTAGAGGGTATCAATAGCTTTATATTTTTGGCCAAAATCATTTGTGAGCATGTTGGTATTTATCAGCAATTCTGTGATTGTAGCTGCCTGGTTCGCACCTCCCACCGGCACCAACCCACACTCCTCCAGTGGGCTGTTGGCATCTTGTGGGTCTGAGGGGCACATGCCGGTTAGCTGCCATTGGATTACGACGTCGTTTTCTCCGGCTGCACCGTTGCCGTCGTCAAGCTCGTAGCGGTCGCTGTCGGCGCAGATGGTGGGGTTTTCGTCGGCTTTGCAGAGGCGGTAGCCATCGGGGGTTTCACCCGGCAGTAGATTTCCGGCCTCGTCGAAAATCAGTTCCGGAAACCAGCAGGGCTTACAGGGAGTGCGTACGCGTAGGGCGAATTTCGTGGCGAGGCCACCAGCGGCATCGGCCAGATTGAAAGGATTTGCGGTGTTACTCTGATCCAGTCCGCCCTTGTCGATGTAGAAAGGAATGGAAACGCGGTCGGTGAGATTGCTACCGAAGGTGAGCTTATTCCAGTTGCAGGAGTGGTCGATCTGTTTGATAGGTTGTGGTTGATCGGCGGCTATCTGGGGCTGGCCATCAATTGGCTGACTGTCTGAATTGTTAAACCAGAGACCGGCACTGTTGGCGGCGAAGATAGGCTCATAATTCTCGCAGCGTTTTCCGGCGTCACCGGTTCCGGGGAAGGGCACAACGTAGCAGCCATTGTTACCGCCAATTTGGTTTGGGCACTCTCCACCAAACTTTTCGTTAACGGCGCCCCCGGCACCTTCACTGGCGGTGCCTTTAACTTTCATCACTATATTCACCTCTTTGCCGGCTATGTTTTCAGATATTTGGCCGCAGAAAGGCTGTTCGGCATTTGCGGCGTTCTCTAAATCGGCAAAAAACTGCTGATCGCAATTGAAGCTGTAATTAAAACCGGCCTCGTGTTTGTTTAACTGAAACTGCAAATATTCCACGGTGGAATCGGCCAGGTCGCGGGCGTAGTAGTAGTCGTTATTGTTGCTGATGGAAGTAATATTGGTATTGGAGGTTTTGGAGATTACGATTCCGAAAATCGCCAAAAGTCCGAAAACTCCAAGGGCCATGATGGCTATAAAGCCGTTTTGCTTTCTTAAGCGCTTTAAAATTTTCTGGGAGGAACGAGACATAGAATAAGGGCTATGCTGGTGCGATTGTATTATGAAGCTTAACAAAATTTTTGCAATCCCCAAAATTTTGTTAGCAAAAAACTCAGGTTGATTTATAATTGCCATATGCTTGCTAACAGTTCTTCGCAGAAAAAGGGTTTCACTTTGATTGAGGTTCTTTTGATTATCAGCTTTATTGCCATTTTAAGCGTGGCCGCTGTCACAAATTATATGTCTTCCACCGAGGCATTCGGCTTCTTGGGAAAATATCGCGACATGATGAATGTGCTGCGAGCCGGTAGAGCTTACGCGGTTACCAATATGGATTTGAACGGTGAAGTGCCACCGCGGTATGGTATTTTGATTGAGGCCGATAAAATGCTGGTTTTTGCGGATATCGGAAAAACCCCTTTTAAATTTGACCCTCCACCGGCATATCAGGCTGAGGGGCAACAGCCGTTGTTGGAAGCGGACAGGGATTTTGTTTTTACCACCAATGTGGAAACTTTGGATCCGGAGGAATATCAATTGACCGTGGAATCAGCGGGAGTGGATTTTCCCGTAAATGTTTTCTATGAAGCCTCTACCGGAAAGATGAACCTCTACTATGGAGCCGGCTACACTTATTTGGATAAGATCAACACTAAGTATGTAACTTTCGGTTTTGCTAAGAATCAGGAGCTGAAAAAATACTTTGTGATTTTTCAGGTTTCCGGTTTGGTGGAGCCTTTTGACGATAACCCGCAATTTTAATGATAAGATCACTGAAAGAAAAAACCGGTTTGATTTTGATGGAGGCCTTGCTGGCCATTGCGGTTTTAGTGGTCGCTTCTCTGGTAATGACTACGGTTTTTCAGACGGCGGTGATGAGCCAGGCTTTGTCGCGGGATTATTTGATCGCCCAAAATCTGGCAACAGAGGCTATTGAGGTGGTGAAGGCGGTGCGCAATACCAATTGGTTAAAATACCCGACGGCGCCTCAGTGCTGGCTGACAAGGCCGGAGTTGAATTGTGATCCGCTGGACGGGGAAGCTAATGCTGTCGAACCGAAAAATTATAAATTCATTACGGACTTTAATTCTTCCATTAAATTTGACGATATAAATGGTGAATTGAATTTAGGGGACAATACGTTGGACACAACTTATGAACTCGTAATAGTTGATGGGCTTTATCGTCATGTGGAGGCCCCGGAAAACGGTTCCGGCTTTTATAGAAGCATAGAATTTACTCAAGTTTCAGCTGTGAGTGCCACTTTTGAGGTAAAAGTGCAGTGGATGCAGGGTAAAAAGGTTTATAGTATTGTTCGTCCCGTAACCATTTACAATTTTGAAAGTGTTTAAAAAATTAAAATCACAGAGAGGGATGTCTTTGGTGGAAATTCTGGTGGGAGTGGCTATTTTTACCATCGCGATTGTGATTGCCAGCGCTTTGCTGATAGAGATGGTCAAGCTTGAGAAGCGCACCTCGATTGAGAGTGTGATTTACGATGACGTGCGTTTGATTTTGCAACAGCTAACAACTGAAATTCAGGGCGGAGCGATCGACTACGATGAATATTTCAGCGTCTGCGTGATTCAAAATGCCTGTGGTGAAGAGGAAGAGGCTTATTATGGTATTCATCATGGAATATACGGCAGTAGGTTTTATGATCCTGGTGGTAGTCTGGATAGCGCCGCTACGGTGAACCCCTTTGATCTGGGACTGGAGTGCCTTTTCCCCAGCCCCCTGGCTGACGGTCAAGAGTGTGAGATTGTTTACAGCCTCTCTTCGGACTTTGCCACCGGTCAAAACCCTTATGTGGGCGATAGTACTACAAGTAGCGCCTTTTGTGATGAGAGTAGCGGTGTTGGTGTTTGTCCTAACTCGACAGGAGTAATTGTTGATGAGCTATATCTAATTGATGCCAGTGGCACCCGTAAAACGATTTTAGGGCGCCAAAAGATTCATGACAATGATATTGGTGGCGATTGGGCGATAGGCAAGGTGGTGATGGAAGGCATTGACGCTGACCAAAACGGTTTTGTGGATATCTTTACCTGTGAAGATGAATATGAATGTTTTGGCTGTGATGGCCCCAATAATTGCGTAGGTGGAGACATTGGTGATAATACGACTTTGTTTGAGGCTATTTTCAAAGATGGCAATCAATTTACCGCTTCAAATCATCCATTCTTCAGTAAAGAGCAATTTATGGATCAAGTGGGTGCAAGCGTACCGAGAAAGTCCGATCTGGCAAATCCATTTGGGGTGAGCCTTCAGGCGGCATCATTTGTACCGATCACCCCTTGGAGAACCAATGTAAAGGATCTGCAATTCATTATTACTCCGGTTGACGATCCTTATCGTGGTTTTGCCGAATCCAACGGCATGAATCACCCAACAGTAACAATAATCTTAACTCTTGGCCTATCCGAAGAGGCGCAGAAAATTTATCCCGGAGAGTTTGAGGATGTGATTGTGCAGCTAACCGTGGCCTCCGGTCAGACCGAGGCGATACAAAGTTACCCACCGATTCGGGATATTCGGAGCGCCCCAAATGACGATAGTTGGATCGATGCGGTTTTGAGTGATGCCTTAAATGTTACCCCTTAGGTTTTTAGTGGATGACCAGCACGAACTCCCCTTTCGGTTTGCGGTTTTTGAAGTGCTCGATGGCTTCGGTGAGGGTGCCGCGCACGACCTCTTCATGCAGCTTGGTGATTTCGCGGCACACAGCAATCTGGCGATTGCCAAGATATTCAAGCAGTTGGCTCAAGGTTTTTTCCAAACGATGAGGTGACTCGAAAATCACTATCGTGCGCTTTTCCTCGGCAAGTTGGGTAAGCAGAGTTTGGCGGCCTTTTTTTAATGGCAGAAAGCCAAGATAGAGGAATTGATTTATCGGTAGTCCACTCATAACCAGGGCGGCAAGCGCGCTGGAAGGACCCGGAATCGGGACGATTTGAATTTGTTCAGCGATTGCCGCCTGAATCAGAGTGTAGGCGGGATCGGAGATTCCCGGAGTTCCGGCATCGGAGATCAGAGCCACGGACTTTCCCTCCTTCAAAAGCTCAATAATCTTATCCACTTTATGGTGGCTACTATGCGAGTGATAACTTAAGACAGAGGTCTTGATTTCATAACGGTCCAGCAAGATCCTGGAATGCCTGGTATCTTCTGCAGCTATATAATCAACTTCTTTTAAAGTTCTCACCGCTCTAAAAGTGATATCTTCGAGGTTCCCGATTGGTGTTGAGACTATGTATAGCATAATTTAAAAAATTGTTTTTTTACTTTTAGTAATACCCGGCTCCTTTATGTATAAAGGTTTTACCAGTTTTTCATAGGGCTGTTCCGTTTTAATTATCTCCATCATGGTCTTGGCAAAGTCCACTTTCAAATCGTGATAACCGATTTCAGTAATAGCCTGAAGCTGTTCGGTAGTGATCGTACCAAAGGCTGAAGTAATCTTTAGCTCTTTAAGTCTAGTGCTTAGCTCGGGCAGATCAATAAGCTGCGGATCCTTGTCCGGAAGATCAAGATAAGCTCCACCGTTACCGGCAAAAACCAAAAGCGCGGTAGTATGAGGTTCGGCAATAATTCCCTGCGACTTGGCCGCCTGCCATAAAAGCTCAAAAGTGTCGATCGAACTCAATTTGCAATTGTTGAGATAAGCGATTGTGTTGGCCACGGTTACACCAATTCTTAAGCCGGTAAAAGAGCCCGGCCCCTTGACCACCAGCACGTTATAAATATCCCCATAACTTTTGCCACTGGTGGAGAGTAGACGGTCCAAGGTGGGCATTAGTTTCTCGGCTTCGTCGTTACTGCTCTCCCAATTCTCCTCCGCGAGCACTTGGGCATCAGCGCCACTTTTCTCCAATAAAGCAATGGCGGTTTCTTTGGTTGCGGTATTGATGGCCAAAAAAAGCATAAGAACTGTTATGGTCTTATGCTTTTATACCTGACTGGACGTCAAAAATCATTTCTTTTTTATTTTTTTGCTGGTTTTAATCATTTTTCTCTTATGCAAAGTAATCACCGCCCTCTGTAAACTGGAGATTAGCGCGTCCAGTTCGGCGATTGAACAGTTGTTATTGGAGTTCAGGTAAGTCTGGAGCTGCAAATAGGCTTTTTCTAAACCGCAGTCTTCCCTATTTTTTTCTTTCTTATCAATTTCTTTTCTTATTTGAAGAACTTTGTTTATCTTCTTGATCACCTCCTCATGAGGCAGTGGCATTAGTCCCATATATTTTGTTTTTAATTTTTACTTTTAGTAAAGGTCGGTGATATCCACACCGGTGTAATAGTGTTGTAGAATTTCAACGTAACTAAAGCCGGCTTCAGCCATACCGGTTGCTCCGCAACCGCTTAAGCCCACTCCATGTCCCAAAAAGGTCTCTCCATTACAATAGCTGTCACTAACACTAACCAAATAAGGTAGATCCCAGCCCCAAATATCTTTGGCATCTTTGGTTTTGGTGCCGTCACTCTGATTGAAGTATGGAGTTTTCACAACTTCGCCATCATAGGTCACCACCTGTCCGGCTGTGGCCTCAACGCCTTTGGTCACGTTTGGCGAACGTTTTTCCAGGCCGTAACCAAGGTATTTCTGACTTACATTGGGATCATCGTCAAGATGATAGGGCTTGCCGGGGAATTTTTCATCAACGGTAATGTAATACAAAGCGTAACTGCGGGCGGCCACCATGATAGACTTAATTTTCTCCAAGTTTGAGGTATTGGAGACTTCGCCCAGTCCCTTCAAATAATCTTCCAATGGAAGTTCATTGATAACAACCAAGGTACTATCAACTTTGCGCACCTCCAGGACACCACGATACTCATTGTCATTCAAATCCTGATTCCAGGCCGGGCTATGGTCATAGTTGTCGATTTCCATTATTCCACCGCCCTTTGGCACGAAGCGGATCGGATCGGATTTTTTGTAAGTATTTTTCGGAGTGGTAACCAAATACTGGCTAGCCGAATACTCAACTTTGGCAATTTCGCCGGAACTCAAACTCTCCAACAAGGTATCTCCACTGTAGATTTCAAAATCGCTATCGGCGGTGATTTCCGGATTGCCACTGAAGCTTAACTTAACACGGATGTCTTCTTCATCGCCGTTTCCCTGGCCGACTTCGCCATCACCTTTTTGTACCGAATCTTCTTGCACTTTTTCTTGTTCTTTTTTGATATTTTCAAGATTTTCCTTAAGTTTCGCCACAACCTCTTCCGGACTCAGCTCGCCATTTTCTACCACATTGTAATGAGTGTAGATCGGTCTATTGAAAAGCTTGGTGCCATCCACTTTCGGAACGGTCAAGATCGGCTTGATGCCCGGAGTTTCCGTTGTTAACACCTCTGCGACAAAGGTCAAGGTGGCGATTTCTCCGGGTTTTACGTCTTTTTCATTTTCAAGCTTGGTATCGGTAATCTTGAGATCCTGGTCTTTTAGGAAGCCGACCGTAAAGTTGTCGCGGTTCCAGGCCACTTGCCCAACGTTACGGAACTTTAGAATTACCAGATATTTTTTACCGACCTTCCAGTCTTGACTGGCCAAGGTGTCGGTGTGTTCAGCCTCATAAAGATCGCCAAAGACTGTGGTTTCGAAATAGAGACCATGGTCGGCCATCCACATATCTTCACCAACCACTCTGGGCGTGAAATACTCTTTGTAGTAACCGGATTCATCCGGAGCGGTTAAACTTAGCTTAAAGGTCCCGATCTCCCCCGGCTTAACCTCTTCCTCTTCCAAAGTTCCAAGGACGTTGGATTTTGGTGAAGTGAATTCACTCAGGCGATTTTGCGGATGATCCGCGCCTAAAACAACCATATTTTCACCAAATTGGGTCCAAGTGACGTTACCGGTATTTTTCAGTTTAACGAAGCCCTCGAAGGTTTGCCCCTTCTCTACCGCATCGGGCGGAAATTTAGAATCGGCAAATTCGTATCTATAATCGGTTTGTTGCACGGCAATCGGCACTACCACACTATCAAAAGGCTTTTGCGTACCGTTCATGACCGGCGCGACTTCCATGTAAACTATGTCGCCTTTGGCTCCAGATTTAACCTGAAATTTGAAGGTGGCCGTCTCACCCGGAGCTACGGAATCTTCTTCCATGTAGGTGAGAACATAGTTTTGGGCCGACGGGAAAGATATGAAGCCTTCAAAATCCGGATTTTGGTTCACCACCAGGAAGGTTTCGCTGTTCCAGTCAACTTTTCCGATGTTTTCCATCTTCATGGTCACTTCAATGGTATCTTTTGGCTTCATCTCGATATAGTAGATCTCGGAAAGATCCTGGTAGTCATAATCTTTTATGAATTTCTCTTTTTCATTCTGCTTGAGCTCCTTGGCCAGAGATCTGATGATAGGCAATTTTTGATACAGATAAATACCCGGACATTGAGTGCTCATGATGTCTTTATGGCCAAAGATGTTAGGCATAAGTTCGGCACGGAAGGCTGAATACCCCTCGGGATCGATGTCGTGAACTTTAGATTTTTGCGCCACGAATTGCCCGATGGCTCCAACAACCTCCTCATTGACATCGGTTTCCTCATAATTTCCCAATACGGCGATACCTATCGACCCGTTGTTCCCGGGCCCGGAGTGCGCGCCAATAACCCCTTCTCCACCGTAACGTCCCTCATAGATGTTACCCTCCTGATCAACGATGTAGTTATACCCGATATCCCCCCATCCACGACTGATCGCATGATAATAATAGATATCGCGAATCGCCTGTTCGGGGCTGTCTAAATTCTCGGTGGTAGCGGTATGATGAATAATAACTTTTTTGACTTTCGTAGGATATTGCAGCGGCCATTTGTACTTATCTCCATTCTCATCGGACTCCACTACACGGGAATATTGCAGTTCATCTTTGAATTTCTCGTAGTAAGCGGCATCTATTTCAACCAAAACGGGGTCGATGCTGTTATCTTCAAGATAGCGATAAGATTCATCGGCACCCCACTGAGATCTGGAGATTACGGTTTTTTGATTGTTGCTGTTCAAGGCTATATATGTTGAGGCGGTCACGCCACTGTTTGAAGAATACTGAGGCTTTGGCGTGTTTATACCCGGAACGCTTTTTGCCGCCTTAATAAAGGTCCATTGCATGTTTTCCACCATCGGAACGTTTACTCCATCGCCATACATCAAAACTTTATACTGCATGGCGGTGGCTCCGTCACTGGAGGCCATGCCGTAACGTTTTACGGAGTTTTCATGCAGTTTGCCCTCCTGAAAAATATCTTCCTCTTCTTCAACTTCCAGCCACTCGCTCCATTCATTACCGGATTTGAAGCGCACCTCTATGTCCACGTTGGTGCCATTAGGCTTAATTTCCTCCCAAGAACCACCAACCGAGGTGAATTCGAAGTCGGGACTTTGTTCTTCAGAGATGAAAACATCTGTAGTTTGGTAGGGGGAGACGGAAAAGGTACTGGCCGCCAATTGCTCGGAATTTATGGTAATTGTTTGATCTACGGTGATTGTTTCAATGCGGGTAGTATAGTCTTTATCCAGCTTGTTTAAGCCAAAAAAGACCAAAAATAGCGCCATAAGGCCCAAAACTATACCAATCCCTGCTTTTTTAAAGAATTCCATATATATTCATTAGGTTCGAAACCTATAACGTATAAGTCTCCTTATTGTATCATTTTTTTGCGTTTGCTTCAATTGACGAAGCAGCGCTTTTGGTGCAGATTCTCTTTACAAATTTTAGGTAAATAACTATAGTTTCGTGCAGAAACTTTAATTCATTATTTCCATTTGGGCGTTTAAAGTTTTTCTTTACCTGCGGGTTTATGGAAGTTTCTTACAATCTGCGTTATCAAAAATCGAACTTTTCGAACAAAACCATCTTGGATAAGGAGGGCGAGGTTATCATTTATGCCAAAGGCTTTAGGCTGAAGGGTAAAGGTGCCGGAGACAAGGGTGAACTTATCAATTTTTCGGAGATCAAGGAGTTCTATTATCGCAATGAAAAGATCTTTTTTATTACCTTCAACAAGGAAAAATACGCTTTAAGCGATGCCGGAACACTGTTTGATCAGCTACTGATCGATTTCTATAGGGCACGCAACGAGTTTTTGATGGACGCGCTCTTTATGAAAGGCGGTAAGTTGAAGGCGGAGTTTGAGGGTGAGTTTCAGAGACTTAGCAAATTTGGCAAGTTGATTAACAAGGGACAGGCAAAGTTCAAGCTTTATGAGAAGAGCTTGGTGGTGGTACCGCTTAACCAGGATGCCTTTTCAATTCACTATGATTTCGTGAATTTTCACGAATTTGACGACTTTGAATACGCCTTAAAAATTGTAATGGACGATGGTGTTACAATATTCCTTTCCAAGCTGGGCAACGACTTTGAATTTTTCCAGGAGCGCATAAATGAGCTTTTGGGAGGGATGTATGAGTTTTTGGTTAACAATATTTTGAAGGAGATTTTTCCAGAATTTCACATGGCCACTTTGCTTAAGTTGGCCTATAAGATGAAGGGCGGTAAAGCTATTAGCCTAAAAGATCTGGATAAACTGGACAAGGACCTGTGCGTGGCAGTGGACAGTTTAATTTTCGAGGAAGAGGATTTTAAAAACAAAGTCCAGATTTTACGCGATATGACCAACGAATATGAAATATTTTATGGACTGGCGAGAGACGAAGCGATGCCAGACAAACACGTGAAGTGGATAATGTTCGCCATACCGTCGCATAATGTAGTGGCTTTCTCAATTTTGCCACGCTGGGAACAGGGTGGCAAGGAGGGCGAGGGTGAACAGCCAAAGCACACTCACGACACCTATTTTTTCAAGATTATAATGGAAAAGGGTGATCCGGCCAGTAAAGTGGAGGACAAGGTTCGGGAAATCAATCAGGCACTGGTGATTTTGGATTTCGTAAAAGATCCTTGCTATAAGGACAAACGCGAGCTTAAACACTCCCCTTACCAATACGCGATCCGCAAGATGCCTTTCTTGCGAATTTTGAGAAAATCTTATTGCGGTAAGGCTGCCGCAACCGACGTAAAAGAATGGCAAAAACAGGTAAAAGAGGTTTTTGAAAACGCGGCATTGAAATAATTTTCTCGGGGAGTAAAATGTCGGCAGTAATAAAATTTAACGCTTAATTATGGCAGCTCATTTCACAGACGAAAATTTCGATTCGGAGGTTTTAAAATCCGACATTCCGGTTTTGGTGGATTTTTATGCTGATTGGTGTGGTCCATGCAAAATGATGGCCCCGGTAATTGAAGACTTGGCAAAAGAGTACGAAGGAAAATGGAAGATTGGAAAATGTAATATCGATGAAGCTCCGGAGAGAACCCAGGAGTTTGGTATTCAGAGTATCCCTACAATATTGGTTTTTAAAGAGGGAAAAGTAGTTGATAAAGTTATCGGCTTCCAAAGCAAAGAGGCTCTGAAAGAGAAGCTAGGATAGTCTTTTGAATTTATTTGATTCACTTTGGGCAAGTGCGTCCACCAGGTTGTTGTATTTATCGATATGGTGGGCCTTTACCCAACGCCAGTCGATATCCAGCCAGGCACGAAGCTTGTCGATCTCAGCCCAGAGGTCGGTGTTGGCTTTGCGTTTCCAGCCTTGATTCATGGTCTGAATAATTAGATTGGAATCGCTGTGAATCGCTATTTTATGTGAAAGAAGATCCTCGTGATTTAAACCGGATTTATCCCGTACCCACTCCAAAGCCTTGATAATGGCGGTCATCTCCATGCGATTATTGGTAGTATCCTCTTCGCCTCCCTTAAACTCAATCTGCTTGCCGTTAAAAAGCACGATAACCCCCCACCCACCGGGACCGGGATTCCCAATACAACTACCATCGGTATATATTTCAATTTTGCGTTCCATATTTCGTTTTTTATGATAGCATGTCGCACCGATTTTGAAATCTTAAATTATGCCAGAAAATACAGGACCTAAAATGGGATGGCGCGAAAAGGCCACAGAAAAGTGCCGAGAACAACTAATATCAAGAAATATATTGGTACATGAATTGGAATTAATGATTGCCGGTATAAATGGTGAAAGCTTTAAATTCAGGGATTTACCTCCCATATACACAGCTGCTCCCAATGTGCCGGAAAGGCATAGAGCGAATCTTTCACGACTTATCGGGCATGCTCCCACAAGAAGAAGAGACGGTGGTTCTGAGGTGTCAATTCCCTGGCACGAAAAACCGAGACATGTTGTGACCATGTTCATAAATGCAATGATAAGAGTTGTAAAAGAAACTCCCAAGGAGACTTTATTGGCGCAGTATTATCTCTGCATGGCACAATTTACTAAAGATTATCCCCATGTTGATTTTGAGGCTTTTTTGAAAGCATCGAATTTAACTGATATGATACAGGAGTTGCTTTTTGTGGAAAACCTTGAGGAACAAAGCTATCTACAGATGAAATTTAAGCTTTGGAGAGGAACCAACTCAACATTATTACGTTTAGTATTATCACCACCTTTAAATGAAGATCAGGATCCTGGAAAGTTCGAAGACGGATAGTGCCGAATTTAAAAGTTTGATACGGGAGTTTTTGAAACGAATCTCCGCCTTTGCCGAAGTGGAGATGGTTGAATTGAAGGAGATAAAGAGCGGCAAGACTTTTACCCGCGAGATGGCGGTGAAGGCCGAAGGAGAGATTATTTTGGCCGCTTTGAAAGGTGACGAGCTGGTGGTGGTACTGGATGAAAAGGGAAAGGAGTTAAGCTCGGTGGAGTTCGCGGAGTTTTTGGAAAAGCAGAAAGATATGGGCCAGAAGTTAGTCTTTATTATTGGCGGCCCTTTCGGTTTATCTGAAGAAGTTAAGCGGCGAGCCGATTTTACCATTGCCCTTTCTAAAATGACTTTTACTCACCAGATGGTCAGAATTTTTTTGCTTGAACAGATCTATCGGGCCTTTACAATTATTGCCGGCAAGGACTATCATCATTAGGCCTTCTGTGTTAGAATACTCGGAAGTTAAGAAACTTTAACCAAAAGCTTTATGGCAAATGTAGTGATTTACACCAAGACCTATTGTCCCTATTCGAAGAGTTGCAAAGAGTTTTTGCAGGAAAAGGGGGTGCAGTTTGATGAAAAGGTTATTGATCACAGCAAAGATCTGGAAAAGGAGATGGAGATGAAGTCCGGTGGACGCACGGATACACCGCAAGTTTTTATCAACAGTCACCACATTGGCAGTTTTGATGATTTAAAAGCTTTGGAAGCCACCGACCAATTGGATGAAATGTTAGATTTATAGGGATTTATGAAAAAAACTTTTTTTCTCTGTACCTTAGTGATTGCCGGTGTACTGATGTTTAAGATGAATCAGGGCGAGCTCACTACCACGGACGTCCTGCAGATGAGCGATTTTGGGCTTCATAACCAACCGATAATTGAAGAAAAGGAGGTGACGGAGGCAGAGGGGTATTTTCATGCTTTTGAGGGCCCACTTACCTATCATGATCTGGTCTTTGGCAATGTCGGAGAAATTACGGAATTCGAAGAGGAGCCGTATGGTGCTATCCTGTCGCCTAATCTGCTATATGCCGAGGAGCTGGCGGAGTTTTTTTTAAGATTGAAGGAGACGCGTCAGGTGGACACATTCATCCTTCTGGGAGAAAATCACAGCTGGCTCGGCAAGGAGAATGTTTTGGTTAGTAAATACGGTTATGAGTCCCCCTTCGGGAAGATTGAGCCGGAGCTAGAGATTGCTGATAAAATTTTGGAATTGGAGATGGTAGATAGCTCTTTCTGGGCTTTCAAGAAGGAAAATTCCATTAACACTTTAATACCATTTATTGAAAAGACCTTCCCGAAGGCCGAGGTGGTGCCGGTGATTTTTAAAGATTTCAGTGAGAACGCTGAATTGGATCAGGTTGTGGAGGTGCTAAAGGAGGAGCTGGGTGAAGATGTTTTTGTGATAGCTTCAAGTGAATTTTCTCAACAGATGCACCCTTTGGTTGAAAATTTTCATCAAGAATTGAGCCGAAACGTGCTTGAGACTTTTGATTATGAAGGAATTGCGCAAATGGATGTGGATAGCCGCCCGGTGATTTATACCTTCATGAAATTGATGGAAGAAAACAGCTCTCGGAAACTGGTAGAAGTAGACTCCGAGGCAAACTTGTTTGTGGCTGAAGAAGGGGAACCGGTAAGTGAGGATCGCGATTTAACCGTCATGGCCTTTGGAGACATGATGTTGGGCAGATATGTGCGCACCTTGATGAACGAATATGGTAAAGACTATATTTTTGCCAATATTGCCGGTTATGAAAACAGATTCTTTGAAGGAGCGGATATAGTTTTTGGTAATCTGGAAGGGCCGATAAACGGTCAGGGCACTTCGGGGGGTACCGCGATGGTGTTTTCATTCAATGAAGATATCGGACCATTTTTAAGCGATTATGGGTTTAATCTTTTCTCGATCTCAAATAATCATGCCGTGGATCAAGGTTGGGGAGCTGTGGATACTACACGCTCGGTGCTGGAAAATAGTGATATCGGTTGGTGCGGTCATCCCAGTGAGGCCGATCCCGAAAGCGTTTATTACGGTGAAGTGGGTGAAAAGAAATACGCCTTCGTGTGTCTGCATGATGTAACTTACAAATTGGATGATGAATCGGCGGTAAAATTGATTAAGGAGGTGCGTCCTCAGGTTGATTTCTTGTTGGTTTCAATTCATTGGGGGTATGAATATAAGCACTCTCCGGATTTGAATAGTCAGGTCTCCCCCGGCAGGGCTTTTATTGATGCCGGTGCGGATTTTGTAATTGGTCATCATCCGCACGTGGTGCAAACTTTTGAAGAATATAAAGGAAAATATATTTTTTACTCTTTGGGTAATTTTGTCTTTGATCAATATTGGTCAAAAGATACTCAGGAGGAGTTGGCGATCGGAATTGTGCTAGGTGAAAATGAGCAGAAGGTTTACCTATTCCCGATGAAGAGTGAGAGTTCCCAGTCGCGTTTGATGAATGAAGAGGAGTGGAGTGAGTGGATAGAGCGCTTTATCAACTACGGCGAGTATAGCGAGCAGACTAAAAGCCAGATTCGCAGCGGCATATTAGAAATTAGCGGCGAAAATGGGAGTGTGTTATAATTGGTTAAAATTCCTAGACTTACCCTCTAAAATTTCAAGCCTATGAAAATCTTATTTGGTGGAGCCGCTGGAGAAGTAACCGGGTCGAAGCATTTGATTACCTTCAATAATAAAAAAATTCTTCTGGACTGTGGTCTGTTTCAGGGACATCGCAAAGAGTCTGATGAGAAAAATCGTCACTTCTTTTTTGATCCCAAAGAGCTGGACTCGGTAATTTTATCGCATGC
>CAYLHX010000005.1:0-56159 GCA_964383675.1 uncultured Candidatus Peribacteria bacterium
TTTTCCAGAATTTCCTGAATTATTTTGGGGCTTGTGAGGTTCATTGTTTAATTTTGATGAGTTTTAGCTGTTCGGTTTTTCCGCTGATGATTGAAATGTTTTCCTTGGGGATGTTGTATTCTTTTGATAAGAATTTTATCAGTTCCTGATTAGCTTTTCCCTTCTCGGGAGGTGCTTTTATGCGAATCTTGATAGTTTCGTCGTCCATTATTTCAACGATCTCGTTTTTGGCAGATTTGGGAATCACTTTAATGCGCAGATAATCTTTCATGCTTGTGGGTGGGGTTTGGTGATCAGTTTTTTCACTTCTTGCAGAATGAATACCGTGATGGCCGTGAAGATTATTATTTGCCAGTCCAGGGTGTTTAATTCGGTTAGGCTGAGTATTTTGTGGAAAAGTGGAAAATCGATGAGAATGTAGGTTACCAGTACGGATACGATTGTTGTGAGAATAAGGTAAGGGTTTCTGAGGAAGCCGTAAAAGATCAGTGATTTCTTAGGTGAGCTGATATTGAAGGCGTTAACGATTTGAATCAAGCTGACAATCAGGAAGGTAGTGGTGATAGTTTGCAGATGTAGGTCGGAGTTAAGCTCTATGCTGCCGCTGCTGAGACTCCAGCCGTTGCGTAGGAGGTTGACGAGATAGATACCGGCTACTATGACGGTGAGAAAACAGCCGTTAATGATTATAGGAAGGAGATGTTTTTTCTTGAGAATGCGTGGTTTTTGGAACTGAGTAAGTTTTTCATTGTTTTTGTTGGAACGTAGGGCCAGCTCCAGGAAGAGATTGGTGGTGATGTCGATTACCAAAAGCGTGGCGATGCTGAAAGGGAGTGGGCCACCGATGAGTATAGCTAAAATCACCAGCAGAAATTCAACTATTTTACAAGAGAGGGCGTGTTGAATGTATTTCTTGTAATTTTGCATAGCGGTGCGGCCGCGGAAGATTCCTTCCACAACTTCTTTGTAACCTATGTTCGTTTTTTTGTTGGCGATGGCAATGGTTTCGCCTTGTCTCTTAAGAATTTTGACGACTCTTTCTTTGTCTTGTTCTTTCAGCTCGCAAAAAACATAATCTTTTTCTTTATTTTCAAACATCTTTTCCAGTTTTTGATCACTAAGCTGTTCCAAGTAGGGGCCGCTGATAGCCTCAAAATATTGCGGATTGATGATGTTCAAAAGTCTGCCGATTGCGACAGCCTTTTTTTCTTGTTCTTTGGAGAGAATATAGGTTTTGATACCGGCTTCGTGAGCCTGTTCGATGCTTTCTTGAAGGTCCAGATTAAGCGGTTCGGTCACACCGATCAGACCTAGAAATACCATCTCTTTTTCCACAAAATTTTCTTGGTAAACATCGAGGCGTTTTAGCGGCAAAGGTTTGTAGGCGAAGCCAAGGACTTTTTGTCCGTTTTTATTAAGTTTATTGATATATTTGCGGATTTTTCGTTTGCGTGGATGAGTAAGCTCGATGTTTTTGTCATCAATGCGAATTTTGCTGCACTGATCAAGTATTTTGAAGGGATTGCCTTTGGAGAAACCGAAAATTTCTTGGGTGTCTCTTTTAATTGTTACTACCGTGGAGGTTTTCTTTTCGGAGTCTGTAGGTAATATTTGTATGATTTCATGGTCATTGTGAATTTTGTGCTTGTTGACACCGCATAGGGTGAAGAAGTGGATAATGTGTTGTTCCAAGCCTTTGACCTTTTCATAGCGACAAAGGTTGATGGTGGTGGCGATAAGTTGAATGTTTTGATCTTTGCTGATGCCGTTTTTTTCTACTAGGAGTTCCTCTTTTGTGTCGATGTTTTCGATTTTGAAGAAGTTTTTGCCCTCCTCTTGAGTGAGTTTAAACTGGTCATATAAAACGGTTCTTACCATCAATTTATCTTCCGTAAGAGTGCCTGTAATGTTGGTACAGATGACTGTTGCTGCCCCAAGGTTGGGATCGTATTTAGCAAAGATTTTCGGTACTAAAATCAGTAGGAAGTAACTGATGGGCAGTGCTGAAAGAATCAGAATTGGTCCATGTTGTGTTAAAATGTCTTTGAGCATAGTCTATTTCAGATGTTTTCGTCTCCATTCCTGGATTTTTTTGTGATTGCCGGAGGTAAGGACTTCCGGAACTTCCAGATCGTTGAAGTTTTGGGGACGAGTATAGTGAGGATATTCTTTTTTGCGATCCAGCTTTTTTGAAAAGGAATCTTCTTCATGGGATTCTTCTTTGCCCAAAACTCCGGGAAGTAGGCGGGAAATACTATCGACCAGAATCATGGCCGGAAGCTCGCCCCCCGTAAGCACATATTGGCCTATGGAGATTTCTTCGTCAACCAATGTCTCCCGAATTCTTTGGTCGATGCCTTCGTAACGTCCACAAAGTAAGATTATGCCACTCTTTGAATTCTTTTTGCTTAAGCGCTCGGCCTTACTTTGGCTGAAAGTTTTGCCGTGAGGGGTTAAAAAAATTACCGGGCCGGGGTTTTGGTTTTTTACTGCCGTTATGCAGTCATGTAACGGTTGTGGGGTCATTACCATGCCCGCTCCACCACCGAAAGGGATATCGTCGACCTTTTTGTGCTTGTCCTTTGAATACTCGCGTATGTCGTGAACATGAATTTCAATTAGGTTACTTGCGATCGCCCTTTTTATAATGCTCTCTTTCAAATAGGAGTCGAAAATTTGTGGGAAAATTGTGAGAATGTCGAAACGCATGGCGGTTATTTTTTTGAGTGCTGAAAGATATTGCGGATAATCTCGGTGGCTTTAGGGACCATAAAGGCTGTAGAGCCACCCAGGATGATCATGAGCCATTCCATAGCGTTTAACGGTACGGTTTTAAATACGGTCTGCATGAATGGAGTATATATCATGATCAGTTGAAGCACGAAAGATACTGAAACTGCGCCCAGCAATTTTTTATTGTTGAATAGCGATTTAAAGCTGACTGATTTTTCTTCTTTACAAACGAAGACAAAGAAGAGTTCAAACATCACAATTTGGGTGAAGACCATGGTTCTGGCGTGAGAGGGGGAGGAGAGGTCAAAAATGTCCAGCCCGAACTTGTGATCCATATTGAAGCCGTAAAAGTAGATTAAGAGGTTGACGATAGTTTGGAAAAAGACGGCCACCATAATGAAGCCGAAGAATTTTTTAAAAATGTTTTCCTGCTTGGGATGCGGTTTTTGCTCCATGATATTGGGGGCCGCGGGTGATTGCCCCAAAGCCAGAGCCGGTAGTGCGTCGGTGGCAATGTTGATCCAGAGAATTTGCAGTGGCAGGATCGGTAGGGGGTAGCCGAGGAGGGTGAGAACTCCAACGGTCATGATGGCATCGTAGTTTGCCGAAATCATGTATTTGATGAAGGCCAGAATATTTTGATAAATACGACGGCCTTCGTGAATGGTATTAACGATGGTGGTAAAGTTGTCGTCCTTTAAGACAATGTCTGCCACCTCTTTGGTGGCTTCGGTTCCCTTGATTTCCATGGCAATACCCACGTCGGCGTTTTTGATGGCCGTAGCGTCGTTCACTCCATCACCGGTTACCGCCACAACCTCGTGGTTGCGCTTCAAAATATCCACAATGCGATATTTGTGCTGCGGTTTGGTGCGGGCGAAGATTTCACTTTCATAAATTGCGGTTTTCAGCTCAGTGTCGCTCATTTTATCAATCTGATCCCCGGTGACCACTTTATTTACTTTAAGACCGATCTGCTCGCCCACGGCCTTAGCGGTGACTGCGTTGTCACCGGTGATAATACGCACCATGATGCCAGCTTTCTGGGCAATGGCAATGGAGGATTTTACGGATTTGCGAGGAGGATCTATCATGCCGACCAGTCCGACGAAGATCAGGTCTTTTTCATCAAACTTGCCTGTGTATGGTTTATAGGCGAATCCTAAAACTCTCAAGGCTTTTGAAGCGTAACTTTCGGCGAGCTCCTGATATTTTTTCTTGTGAGTGGCACTTAGCTTTTTTACTTCGCCATTTAGCAAAATGTAGGAACATCTCTTAATGATCTCCTCGAAGGCACCTTTAGACATAATCTCTTTTCCTTTTCCAACCTTGTGCAGGGTGCTCATCATTTTTCGCTCCGAGGTGAAAACCTTTTCGTCCAATTCCTTGTATTGTTTCACATAACCGGCTTTGCGGGCCAGCACTTTGAGGGCAATTTCGGTGGGATCACCGATAATGTTTTTGTCTACGAAGGAGTTGTTACAATTTTCACATATTTCCAGCAACTTCTTCTCATCCGGTGAGTTTAGCTTTACCTTAGAGGCCTTTTTACCTTTGAATTCGTACCCCAGACCTGGTATATCGGTGTCTTGAAAGTTGGTGTTAATTTTCTTGGCGGTCATTTCGTTTAAGGTGAGCGTACCGGTTTTATCTGAACAGATGATAGTGGTTGCTCCCAGAGTCTCAATGGAGTTCATTTTTCGTACAATGGCGTTTTTTTGAGCGAGTAGAGTGACACCGCTGGCCAAGGTGAGGGTGACAATGATCGGCATGCCTTCGGGAATAGCGGAAACCCCCAGAGCTACGGAGGTCATAAGCATGTCTATTATTGAGACGCCGCGGAAATAGCCAAGCAGGAATAATATTGAAATTAGCAGTAGAATAACCAGCCCAAGTTTTTTGCCCAGATTATCAAGCTGTTCGGCCAAAGGGGAACGGGTTTTGCTTTGTTTTGAAACCAGATGGATGATCTTGCCGAATTCGGTTTCGATACCTGTTTTAAGGACCTTGGCCGTACCGTGACCGGTGGTGATCAGGGTCCCTTTAAAGAGCAGAGCTTCTTTACCTTTGCCTTTATCTTTGTTTACCGGAACGCTTTCACCGGTCAACATCGACTCATCTACTTTCAGTGAGTAGCCCTCAATTATTTCCAGATCGGCCGGAATTTTTTCACCTTCCTGTAAGATAACGATATCATCGGGGACCAGCTCTCTGATTGGTATTTCCGTTTCGATGCCGTTTCTCAAAACTATGGCTCTTGGAACCACCATTTTTTTCAAGGCGTTAACCGCGTTTTCCGCCTTGTATTCCTGTATGAATCCAATTACCGCATTGATAAGGACGATGGCAAAGATTGCCAGGCCGTCGATCAGTTCGTGAAGAAAGATCGAGATGCTGCCGGCAATTATTAAAATGATAATTAAGAAGGAGGTGAATTGTGAAAGTAGAATTTTGAGTGCTCGATATTCGCGCTTTTGAGGAATTTCATTGTAGCCGAACTTGGCAACTTGTTTATTGACTTCTCTGGTGGTTAAACCAGTAGTTAGATAAGTAGATGCTGGCATAGGCTTTTTGGGATGAGGTTTATTTGCTATCCATTTTACCAGCTTTGGTGAATTTTTGTAGAGCAAGTCTTATCTACCAAATCCATACATATGCCTTACCGCTTGACCAACGCCTTTACGCAGCCCCATAGGACCGTCCCCTTTGTTTACGAATGCGTGGATGATGTTTGCTCTCAGTAAACCGTTGGCAGTTTCATTTTCTCTCGTTCCCGATGCAAAGACCGCATTGTCGGCTGTTTGCATTACTACCGGAATACGGTTTAGTTGACTTCGGATATTGCGACTTAAAACATGTCCGTAGCCGTTAATGCCTTTTAGCCCTTCAGCAAATTCAAAACCGTTTACGCGTGGCATGTCTTTATCGGTTATCGCTAGGGCCAGTCTTTCAGCTAGATTCTCTTGGAGAAGTTCTAATGCGTGTAAACCGTTCTCTGCACTAACGATCTTATACCCTGGCAGCATGTATTCCAAATGTGCACCGGATAATTCTCTGATTATTGGATCGTCGTCTACGACCATAACGGTATCTCTCTGAGATGCTTCGTCTCCATGCCATTCACGTAAAAGTTGTGCCTCCACAGGTTCGGGTCGTGGAGGATCGAATATTGCCAGGGGATCTGAAGTTGGGACTTTGAATGCCATATTGCTCTGAAGTTAAGTTAAAGTTTCAAGAGCCGATTCTATTGATTTGGCCCCTTTATTGCAAGCGGAAAACTACACTTTCTTTTGCCATATTTTCTTCTTGTAGTTAATCAAAAAATTACAAAAAAAAGTCCCCGCCGGATGGCGGGGACTGCGGTCAGATACATTAAGGTTCTGCGTACTAAATTTTTAACGTTTGCTGAATTGTGGAGCCTTTCTCGCTCTCTTAAGACCATATTTCTTTCTCTCTTTGACGCGGGCGTCACGGGTCAAAAGACCGGCCTTCTTTAGGGTTGGTTTGTTTAGAGGATCGCTCTCCACCAAAGCTTTGGCGATGCCGTGTTGAATGGCCTCAGCTTGAGCTATGATGCCGCCTCCTTCTACCTTTGCACTTACATCAAATTGATTGTGAGTACCGGTAAGTTTGAAGGGATGATTGATCAAACCAAATTGTTCCCTGATAGCGAAGTATTCCTTTGCCGGTTTGTCGTTTACGAGGATTTTACCGTCTCCTTTATAAAGTCTTACCCTGGCAACGGCCAGTTTTCTTTTGCCGTTAGCATAGAAGTATTTACCAGATTTGTTTATGGTTACAGTTTTTTCTTCTTTTTTTGTAGTATCCTTGGTAGTTTTTGGCATTTTGAATTATTAAACTTCTAGTGTTTGAGGTTGTTGAGCTTGGTGTTGGTGCTCTTCTCCTGCATAAATTTTGAGTTTCTTCATGAATACTTTGCGTAGTCTATTCTTTGGCAACATTCCGAATACAGCCAGTTCGAGCAACTTAGTAGGCTGTTTTTCTCTTAAGGTACTGGCGCTTTCTTCTTTTAAACCTCCCGGGAAACCGGAATGTCTGTAATACTTCTTGCCATCTTCTTTGTTACCGGTAAGGCGAACCTTGTCGGCATTGATTACAACAATAAAATCACCGCAATCCATATGTGGTGCGAAGATAGGCTTATCTTTGCCTCTTAGTTTATTGGCGATAACAGGTGCCAGTTTACCAAGCACTTTTTCGTTGGCATCGATTAGATACCATTTTTTGTTAACGTCTGTTGTTTTTGGGATATGGGTTTTCATATTGTTATACTAGTTCAATTTGTACTACTGGTGCGTTGTCACCGCTTCTATAACCAAGTCTGGTAATTCTGGTGTAACCTGATGTTCTGTCTTTATATTTATCAACCAAAACTTCCAGGATTTTCTTTGAGCTGTTTTCGTGTTGCAGAAGACGATCAAGTTCTCTGATGGCCTCTCTTTTATCCTGTTTTTTCTTGGCGATATTAATCAGCTTATCGACGAACGGTTGCACAGCTTTAGCTTTCTTGGCTGTAGTTTTAACTTTTTCGTAGATTACAACGGACATCGCCAGGTTGCGCATAAGGGCAACTCTGTGATCTTTGTCGCTTCCTAGTTGTATCTTTTTAACTTTGTGTCTCATGATTTAGTTATTTGGGCGGGAATATTAAATTATTTTTTACTCGTCTGCAAGAGAAAGACCTTTTTTTTCTAGCGCTGCTCGTACTTCGGTCAGGGCTTTCTTACCAAATCCTCTTAGGTTGGTCAATTTACTCTCTGTACATTTGGAAAGTTGTTCAATCGATCCGATTCCGCCGTTGATCAGCGCGTTGAGGGTTCTTGGTGAGAATCCAAGGATTTCAATCGGAGTATAGGATTCTTGAGTAGGCTTGTTGGCCTCTTCTTCTTTCTCCTTTTCCATGATTGACTTGATGTCGGACATGTAATCCTCTTCAACCATAATATTTTCCTGATTAAACAGGCTTGAATATGATTGTAGGAGGTTAGAAGCGAATTTTAGGGCATCCTCAGGTGAAATCGCTCCGTTGGTCTTTATCTCAAGTGTTAGTTTGTCCAAGTTGGTCATTTGGCCCACACGAGTGGCCTCTACATCGTAACGAACTTTCTTAACCGGTGAATATAGTGCATCTACCAGAATAACATTGGCATCGGTCTCTTCTTTTTGTCTGAAGCTTGCCGGTACGTAACCGACATTCTTTTCAACGATCATTTCGATTTTCAGCGTAGCACCCTTATCCAAAGTAGCTATATACAGCTCAGGATTTAGGATTTCTACATCTGAAGGACATTTTATATCTTTGGCTTTAATCTCGCCGGCTTTGGAGACTTCAAGTGTGATGATTGAAGTACCGGTACTTTCTTTCTTAATATCAAGTTCTTTGAGGTTCAGGTTGATATCCAAAACGCTTTCTTTCACACCCTTTACCGTTGAATATTGATGACTGACGCCATCGATTTTAACCCCAGTAACGCTTGCTCCTGGCAATGAAGACAAGAGGACTCTTCTTAAAGCATTTCCAAGAGTAACTCCATAACCGGTAGGTAGCGGACTCATGATGAAGATCGCATGGTTTTCGCTAATGCTCTCGGTCTTAATTTTAGGGATCCCAATTTCTTCTTGGATTAGATGCATTTTTTATAAATTAGGGGATATAGGTGAATGAGGCAGTGAAAGTAGCTGACTTTATTTAGAGTAGAATTCTGTGATTAACTGATTGTCGATAACTTTTTCGATATCATCTTTATCGGGCAAGGCTACGATACTACCTGACAGTTTTGAAGGATCGGCTTTGATCCATTTTGGTGCTTTGAATTTATCGCTCTTCAAACCTTCGAAAAGTTTAGACCCCTTCTTGCTGTCTATAACTTCAAAGGCGTCACCTTCTTTTACCAGGATCGAAGGTGTCTTAACGCGGCGTCCGTTCAGCTTCAGTAGTCCGTGACTAACAATTTGTCTGGCTTGCGGCCTTGTTGCCGCCAGTCCGGAACGGAAGATCACATTATCAAGTCTTTGTTCAAGAATTTGCATGTACTTTACACCGGTAATCTCTGTGCTTTTTGAGGCCATCACGTAATATTTGCGTGACTGCTTCTCACTGATACCATAAAGGAAACGTGCTTTTTGTTTCTCTTGTAGCTGTTTCGCGTATTCGGAAAGCTGGGAAAAACGTTTTTGACCATGTTCTCCCGGTTTGTACTTCTTCTTTTCGAAGGCCTTTGATTTACTTTTGCCGTTAGTGAACAGCATTACCCCTAGTCTTCTTGAAATTCTGGTTATTGGTCCTCGATAACGTGACATAGATTTATTAAGTTAATTATACTCTACGGCTTTTCTTTTTTCTACAGCCATTGTGTGGCACCGGCGTGATGTCTTTAATAGACAGCAGATCAAGACCGGCTGCAACCAAACCCCTAATAGCCTGATCGCGACCAGACCCAACACCTTTTACGTATACGTGCACTCTTTCAAGGCCGTAAACTTTAGCTTTTTCAGCCGCGTTTTCAGCTGATACTTGAGCGGCGTAAGGTGTGGACTTTCTGGCACCCTTGAAACCGTTTGACCCTGAACTGCTCCAGGACAAAACGTTTCCGCCATCTTCTGTAAGGGTAACAATGGTATTATTGTATGAGGCTTGAATATAGGCACGGCCATCAGTGCAGATGCGCTTTTTAGCCTTTTTCTTTGCAGTAGCCGACTTGGTAGTTTTATTAGCCATTAGTGTTATTTAGTTACGGTCTTTTTATTAGCAACGGTTTTCTTCTTACCTTTGCGGGTACGAGAATTGTATCTTGTTCTTTGTCCACGAACCGGCAAGCCTCTTTTGTGTCTAAACCCACGGTAAGAACCGATCTCTTGCAGACGCTTAACATCCATGGCGATCTTTCTTTTCAGATCACCTTCTGTTGGAACTTTTTCAATAATCTCTCTGATCACCGCCACCTCGTTTTCAGTAAGGTCCTGAACCTTGGTGTCGGGATTAATTTTGGCTTCAGCACAGATCTTAGCACTGGTCTGTCTACCAACTCCATAGATCGCAGTCAAAGCTGCTTCCACCCTCTTGTCTTTTGGCAAGTTTATTCCTGCTACGCGTGCCATATGATTTATTTAAGCGATTAATTTCTAGATAGTCAGTACTCTTTGGGGGAAAGAATACTGACTATCCAAAAATCAAAATTACCCCTGCCTCTGCTTATGCCTTTTGTTTTTACAAATAACCCTCACCACTCTCTTGCGGCGTACAGTTTGACAGTTGTCACACATTTTTCTTACAGATGCACGAACTTTCATAGTGAATTATTTTTTATGTCTATAAGTTATTCTGCCCTTACTTAGGTCGTATACACTCATTTGTAGAGTCACCTGGTCACCTGGAAGGATTTTGATGAAGTGCATCCTCATTCTTCCTGATAAGTGGGCCTTGATTATTCGCTTTGTACCGCCTTCATCCTCTATCTCGACGTTAAATTCAGCGTTTGGTAGTGGTTCAATTACCGTACCTGTTACCTCAATGACGTCCTCTTTTCCCATTTAAATGCCCTTTTTAGTGTTTTTGAATATACAAAGCGGTAGGATTTTACATTAGATAATTTGCATATGCAATAGATTTTGCGATTTTCTTGATAAGCTCGGCTCGCCCTTAATTTCGGGCTCGTCTGCGCGCTCGTGCCGTGCACTCGCTTCATAACTCACCTTGATTTTACAGTGCGGTTAGAATCTCTGCGCCGTTTTGACTTATCAAGATCGTATTTTCGACTTGCACAGCCACTGATCGGTCGGTGGTCACCAATGTCCAGTGATCGGGTAATGTTTCTATTTCGTTGCTACCTATCGAAAAAATCGGTTCTATTGCCAGGGTCATTCCGACTTCCAAAATCGGTCCCGGTTTACCGTCCCAATAATTTAGAACAATTGGGTCTTCGTGCAATTCTTTGCCGATTCCGTGTCCGGTTAAATCATAGATAATGTGAAAACCGCTTTTTTCTACGATTTCCTGAATTTTTTTGCCGATCATATTCAGGGGAGTGCCCGGGTTGGCCAGATCGATGGCCTCTGATAAGGCCAGGTAGGCAATATCGATCATTTTTTGCTTTTGGCTGCTAATTTTTCCGATTCCGATTGAACGGGCGGCATCGCTGTACATGCCGTCGTAGATTACGCCACAGTCAATGGTTAAAAGATCGCCTTCTTTTAGGATCTCATCTTTGCGTGGGATGCCATGAACCACCACTTCATTTACTCCGGTGCAAAGAGTACCTGGAAATCCGTTATATCCTTTGAAGGCGGGGATACCTCCCTTTTGTCTAATCAGCTCTTCGGCGAATTGGTCCAGTTCATAAGTTGATACTCCCTCTTTGGCAATTTGGCTGGTTTTTTCCAATACTTCAGCCAAAATACGACCACTTTTGCGCATGGCTGATATTTCTGCACTATTTTTTATGGGAATTGCCATAATATACTTAGCTCATCAAAGGCTTCAAAATGGTGTAAGCATTTGCACTCACTTCATCGATTTGCGGTTCGCCATCGATTTTGATTAGTTTATCTCTGTATACTTCTATTGCCGGAATGGTCTCTTTTTCAAAAGCATCCAGACGATTTTTAATTGATTCGGGATTATCGTCCGCTCTGGTGATAAGTTCTCCACCACATTTACATTTTTCTTCCGCGTAATTTGCCGGATAAACAGTTTTGCATACGCTACAGATACGGCGGGTGGTTAGACGCTTTAGTGCGGTTTCTTTACTTATTTCGATTAGTACCGCTTTAAAGTTGCGTCCGTGTTGTTCCAAAAGTTTGTTTAAACTTTCAGCCTGTTCGATACTGCGTGGGATGCCGTCGAAAAGAACAGCTTTGTCATCAGCCAGGTTGTTCATAAAGTTTTCCACGATCTCCATAACCACTTCATTCGGGACAAGGTGTCCGGCCTCAATGATTGATTTAACTTTCCTGGCCAACTCACTATCTTCTTTAGATAATTTTCGTAACTCTCCGCCTGTTTCAAAAATTTCAAGATTGAATTTTTCGGCAAGGATTTTACCCAAAGTTCCTTTGCCTGCGCCTTGCATGCCAAAGAATATTAAATCCATGTAAAAGTGGGGTTAGTAGAATTTTTTGTAGTCGTGCATGACTAACATGGCGTTGATTTGTCTGATAAGTTCAAGGACAACACCAACTATGATGATGATTCCGGCTCCGGAAATAAGTAGAGTAACGGAACCGATTGCCGAACTGGTGAAGAAGAATTGAATCAGCAGCGGCAAGATTGCGATGAAGCCAAGGAAGAAGGCCCCAAAAAGAGTTAGTCTTTTAGAAACGTTATCAAGATATTCGGAAGTTTGTTTTCCCGGCCTGATGCCTGGGATGTATCCTCCACGCTTTTGAATGTTTTCAGCGATTTGTTCAGGATTGAAGGTAATGGAAACGTAGAAGAAGGTAAAGGCAACAACAAGTAGGAAGTAGATAATAAGATAGGTAAAGGTGTTTGGCAGGAAGGCTGTACTTAAAGTATCTCCCAAATTTCTAAGCCATTCGGAGTTGGCGTTTACCAGGAACTGACCGATAATACCGGGGAAGCTCACCAAAGCTACGGC
The DNA here is from genome assembly GCA_964383675.1 of uncultured Candidatus Peribacteria bacterium. Taxonomy (GTDB): domain Bacteria; phylum Patescibacteriota; class Gracilibacteria; order UBA1369; family LOWO2-01-FULL-3; genus CAYLHX01. The sequence goes on from CAYLHX010000005.1 coordinate 12,348, forward strand.
GAAGATGATCGGAATCATACCGGCCTGGTTGATGCGGATAGGCAAGAAGGCCTGATCGCTCTTGGAACGGATGCCTCGTCCGGCGTAGGTGATTGGAATTCGGCGCTGTCCTTCATTTACTAGAACTACAACGGTTATCAGAATTAGGGTGATAAGTACGATTACAACGAAAGGAATAATTTTGGTTTCGTCGCTGGAGGCCAAGAATAGGCTTTGCGCAACGCTGGCCGGAATTTGTGAGATAATACTGGTAAAGATCAACAGAGAGATACCGTTACCAATACCGTGTTCCGTAATAAGTTCTCCCAGCCAGACTAAAAGGACGGTACCGGCTGTGATAGTAAGCATAATCGGCAAGACGATCGCCGGATCTTTCACATCGGAAATGATTGGAATCTGTGATTGAGTATTCAATAGAATGATCATTCCGTATGATTGTAGGAAAGCCAAAGGCAGTGTTAACCATCTGGTGTAGGAGTTTAATCTTCTGCGTCCATCTTCTCCTTCTTTGGAAAGCTTCTCGATGCTTGGTACAATTACTCCCAATAGCTGCATAATGATTGAAGCATTGATATAAGGAGAGATACCCATCAGCACGATTGAGAAAAACTCGGTGCTGCCACCGGTTAGGATACTAAATACTGAAAGGAGATTGGTTTGGTTTTCTCTGGCCTTTAGCGCTTCAAGATCGGCGCCTGGAACGGTGATGTGTGCGATGAATCTGTAAAGAACGATGATTCCAATGGTGAAAAGGATTTTCTTTCTTAGATCCTGTGAGTTCCAGATTTGTTTGAGGTAGGTTAGCATTGTTTAGTGTAGAATTATTCTGCGGATTTTTCTGCGGACTTTTTTTCTTTCACTGCTTTTACTTCAGTTAGTTCAAGTTTTCCTTTTTTAGCTTTAACCTCTTCTTCGGCGGCCTTTGAAGCTTTATCCACTTTGATGGTTAAGCTTTTTTCCAAAGCGCCTTTTCCCGCAAGTAGTTTTACCGGTTGAGATTTTTTACTGATGATATTCTTTTCCAGTAGAACTTTTATGTCAACAATATCGTTATCATTAAATACGTTCAAAGATCCTGTATTTACCACTTGGTATTCAAAGTGGTTTGGATTTTTGAAACCTTTTAGCTTAGGCATCTTGCGTAGTAGGGGAGTTTGACCTCCTTCAAATCCCGGCCTTCTTTTTCCACCGGCTCTGGCTGTTTGCCCCTTCATTCCACGGCAACTGTAAGTTCCGTGTCCTGAAGCGTTGCCGCGTCCAATACGTTTTCGGGATTTTTTGCCTGTCTTACTGCGTAGTTCTAATAGTGATGTCATGATAATTTAATTATTTAGGTGCTACTTCTTCTTTCTTTTCGGCTTTAGGTGCTGGTGTTTTTTCTTTTTGCTCTACCTTTGCCTTAGGTGCAGCAGCGGCCTGTGCTCTTTTTGCGGCTGCTTTTTTCTCCATGAAAGGAGTTGTTCTCAACTTCTTTAGAGCCTCTACGGTCGCTTTGGTAGTGTTAACTTTATTGGTTGTACCTAAAGATTTACTTAGAATGTCTTTTACACCTGCAAGCTCAAGTACTTTACGGATAGTACCGCCGGCAATGATACCGGTACCGGGTGAAGCCGGTAAAAGCAATAGTCTTGCAGCTTTGTATTTAACTTTAATGTCGTGTGGAATAGTCACGTCGTCCAGTATTACCTGGATAGTGTCTTTTTTAGCTTTGGCAATCGCTTTCTGGATTGCGCCGGTAACTTCTTTGGATTTGCCAATGCCTATTCCAACTTTTCCTTTTCTGTTGCCGATTACAACGGTCGCTCTGAATCTTAGACGGCGTCCACCCTTAACCACTTTAGTAACACGATCGATCTGAATCACCTCTTCGTCGAATTCTTTTGGTTCTTTGCGTTGTTGTCCTTTATGGTGTGCTCTTTGGGCCATGGTTAAGTTGATAGATTAATTGAATTAAAATTTAAGTCCGCCTTCACGGGCAGCTTCAGCAACCGCCTTCACTCTACCGTGATATTTGTAACCGTTTCTGTCGAATTTTACTTCGCTGACTTTTAGTTCTTGTGCTTTTTGGGCAATTTCTTCACCTACTTTCTTGGCTTTTTCAACTTTTGTCCCCTTATCTTTGGATTTGATGTCTGAAACACTGGCTAGCACTTTTCCTTCGTCATCGTTCACCAGTTGAGCGTATGTATGCATTAGGCTTCTGAAAACAACTAAGCGTGGTTTTTCAGCGGTACCGCTAACTTTTGTACGGATCTTGATATGTCTTCTTTTCCTTAATGTTTCTTTCTTAGTAGCCATTTTAAGTTAATAGTTAATGATTTTAAGCAGATCCAGCGGCCTTACCAGCCTTTCTCTGAATGTGTTCACCCATGTACTTGATGCCTTTACCCTTATATGGTTCAGGTTTCCTGAATGATCTGATCTTAGCGGCGGTTTCTCCTACAACTTCTTTGTCGATTCCGGATACGGTTATGATATTCTTCTTGTCTTCGTCCATGCTGATTTCAATTCCTTGCTCGGCCACATATTCAATTGGATGCGAATACCCTAGGGTCATGGTGATCTTATTTTTGTTTGCTTGAGCTCTATAACCAACTCCCACGATCTCCAACTTCTTTTCAAATCCTTTAGTAACTCCTTCGACCATGTTTGATAGTAGGCTGCGAGTTAGACCGTGTAGGGCCCTATTCATTTTTTGTTCATTGGGGCGGGATACGATCAAGAGGTTCTCTTGCAGTTCCGCTTTCATGTTAGGATGAATTTCGCGAATCAGTTCACCTTTTGGTCCTTTTACCGTAACTTTCTGTCCCTGTATTTCTACAGTTACCCCGTTTGGTACTTCGATTGGTTGTTTTCCGATACGAGACATGTTTTTAGACGTTTATTGATTAGTATATTTCACAGATAACTTCGCCACCTACATTTTCCTTTTTTGCTTCGATGTTGGTCATGATTCCTTTTGGTGTCGATACGATTACTACTCCAAGGCCGCTTTTTACCGTTCTTAGCTCTGAATTCTTAATGTAGATTCTTTGACCGGGCTTGCTAACTCTTCTAAAGGTCAGATCGGCTCTCTCTTCGTTTAGTTCAACTTCCAAGTTTTTAAACTTCCCCTCTTCATTAATACTGTAACCGGTAATAAACTCTTTTTTCTGCATCACTTTCAAGATGTTTTCCTTAACTTTAGAGTAGGGGATTAACACTTTTTGGTGGTGAGCTCTTGAAGCGTTGCGTATTCTGGTCAATAGGTCGGCTATTGGATCTGTGTGCATGATTATTAATTAGTTTAATATTTTTACCAGGATGATTTCTTTACTCCCATAATCTTTCCATCGCTGGCAAGCTCGCGGAAACAAATTCTGCAGATTCCAAATCTTCTCATATATCCGTGAATTCTTCCGCACTTTTCGCATCTGTTGTAAACACGAGTAGGGAAAGCGATTTTCTTATTCTGTCGGAACTCATTATCTCTGCGATCCTTTCTTCTTTGACACTTTACTACGATTGCTGTTCTTGCCATTTTGATAATTAGTTATTTTTTCTAAAAGGAAATCCCATTTCTGTAAGTAGAGCTAAAGCCTCTTCGTCGTTTTTTGCGTTGGTAGTGATATTTATCTGTACTCCGTGCAGTTTAGTGATGTCATCAGGGCTTATTTCAGGAAAAACGGTGTGTTCTTTGAAACCGATACTGAAATTTCCGTTGCCATCAAAACCTTTTGGAGCAACTCCTCTAAAGTCTCTTACACGCGGGAACACAATATTAACTAGCTTATTAAGGAAATCGTACATTTTTTTACCTCTTAGAGTTGAAGAGATACCAACCGGATCACCTTGTCTGATCTTAAAGTTTGAGATCGCCTTCTTGGCTTTGTTAACCACAGCTTTTTGTCCGGCAATTCTTTGAACATTCTCAACTATGCTTGAAAAGTCTTTATTGTGTGATTTTACATAAGTACCAATTCCCACGTTGATAACTATTTTAGTCACTTTTGGCAGAGCCATGGTGTTTTTAACACCCAGTGAAGTCTTTAGTTTCGGTAGGATATCTTCCTTATAAGCTGTTTGTAGATCTTTTACGTCGGCCATTTTTAATTAATTATTTTTTCTTAGTAGTAGATGATTCTTTATCGATAGCTTCACCGCTCTTTTTGGAGATTCTAATCTTTTTACCATTTTCCAACTTCTTATAACCGATTCTGGTTGGTTTTTGAGTTTGAGGGCAAACCAGCATTACGTTTGAAGCGTCAAGCGGTGCCTCGAACTGGATCTTTTCTCCGGCTCTTTCGGTGGTTTTCTTAATATGCTTGGTTCTCATGTTGATCTTTTCAACCACAATTTTATTGTGTTTGCTCATGATCTTCATGACCTTACCCTTTTTACCTTTGTCTTTGCCTGCGATAACAACAACTTCGTCGTTTACTTTTAATTTCATGATTATAGTACTTCAGGTGCTAAAGAAATAATTTTTTGGTAACCTTTTTCACGCAACTCTCTGGCCACAGGTCCGAATACACGTGTTCCTTTTGGCTGCTTATCTTTGTCGATAATCACAACCGCGTTCTCGTCGAATTTAATACTTGAACCGTCTTTGCGGTTAAACTCTTTCACTTGTCTTACAACTACCGCTCTTTGTACGGATTTCTTCTTAACAACTCCTTTCGGGCTGGCCTCTTTAACCGATACAACAATGATGTCACCAATTCTGGCATAACGTCTTTTACTTCCGCCAAGAACTTTGATACATTCCACGGCTTTTGCGCCGGTGTTGTCCGCTACTTTTAATCTGGTTTCTGGTTGAATCATATTTAGCTTTCTTTAGTTTCTTTGATTGGTTTTATAATTGTCCATCTTTTTAGTTTGCTCAGAGGTCTGGTTTCATAGATTCTCACCTCATCTCCGACTTCAAACTTTTGATTCTCAGGATTATCAACATGGTATTTGCTAGAAGTTCTGAATCTCTTCTTATATTTAGGGTGGCTCTTATAAGAGTGAACAGTCACCACTAAGGTTTTCTCTTGCTTGTTGCTGGTTACTAGTCCTTTTTTACTTCTCATGTTTTATAGTTTTTAGATGTTTATTCGTTATTTTGCAAGGCTTTCTTCCGCAATGCTCAAATTTTCATCTCTGATTAGTGTCTTGATTTGCGCGATATACTTCTTGTAAGACCCGATTAGGTGATTGCTTTTCGACTGTCCGTTGCGTACTTCGAATCTGATTTTAAACAGTTCTTTTTTGGCACCGGTCAACTCTTCAAGCAATTTTGCCATATCAAGTTTTCTAAGTTCTGTAAGTTCAAGTGTTTTCATGATCAGTCTTCGTTGGTATTAATAAATTTACATTTAACAGGTAGTTTGTGAGCCGCAAGTCTCATCGCTTCCCTGGCAATTTCAGGCTTAACACCTTCCATTTCAAAGATAATTCTTCCCGGCTTAACCAGAGCAACGTGATGATCGGGAGACCCTTTACCACTTCCCATCGGTACTTCTGAGGCCTTTTTTGTAACCGGCGTGTGTGGGAAAATAGTGATCCAGATCTTACCACCACGCTTAACATATCTGGTCATGGCACGACGTGCCGCCTCAATTTGCCTTGAAGTCACTTCTGCTGTTGATTGAGCTTTCAGTGCAAAGGTTCCAAAGCTTGGAGTTGCACCTTTGGCGGAAACTCCAGAGAACTTACCTCTGCCTCTAAATACTCGTCTGCGTTTTTCTTTTCGTGGTACTAACATGTTCTTTTATAGTGTTAAGTTTGTTTAAGTTCTTCTACTTGTTGAGACAGTCTTGCCATCAAATCTTTCTTGAAGACCTCTCCCTTGTAGATCCATACCTTGATTCCAATCTTTCCGTAGGTAGTGTGCGCAGCCTTTTGAGCATAGTCGATATCGGCTCTGAAAGTGTGTAGAGGAATTTTTCCCTTGGTAAAGAATTCTCCGCGAGAAATTTCCACTCCGTTAAGTCTTCCGCCAAGGTAAACTTTTGCTCCCAGGGCTCCGGACTCCATAACTTTTTCCAGAGTAACTTTAGCCACTCTACGATAAGACATTCTTCTTTCAACTTGTTGCGCGATACTTTCAGCAACCAGACTCGCATCCAACATCGGCTTCTTAACTTCTTTAATGTTAATGGCAAATGTTTCCTTAAATGTTTTTGACAATGCGTCCTTTAACTTCTCGATCAATTCTCCGCCTTTTCCGATAATCATTCCGGGTTTCGAGGTGTGAATATTGATGATAACTTTTCCTTGTGTTCTCATAATCTCAATTCTCGATACTCCACCTTCTGCTTCAAGTTTTTTGTTAATCAATTCTTCGATTGCAAGATCCTGATGAAACAGCTTTTTGTAATCTCTTTTAGAGCTATACCATTTTGAATCCCAATCGCGGGTAATTCCTATTCTAATGACTTTTGGATTTACTTTTTGACCCATGTAATTTGATTAACTTTAGATAATTATTTAGTAGTTTTCTTAGTTGGTTTCTTAACGGTCTTAGTTTCAGCCTTCACCTCTTCGACTTTCACTTCTTCTTTTGGCTCTTCTTTTGCTTCTGTTGCCTTTTCGGCCTTCTTAACACCTTCCTTTGCCTCAACCTTCACAGTAATGTGAGAAGTTCTCTTTAGGATGGGATGAGCCCTTCCTCTGGAGATTGGCACGCTTCTCTTATAAGTCGGTCCTTCTGTTACAATAATTTCTTTAATATATAACTCGGCAGTATTCTGTTTAAAGTTAGCCTCGGCATTGGCGGCCGCGGAAGCGACAACTTTGCGCAGGATCTGGGCACCTTTTTTAGGTGTAAACTTTAGTATATTCAATGCGTCTTGTACATTCTTTTTTCTAACCAAGCTAGCTATAAGATTAGCTTTTTTCGGTGAGATTCTGGTTTGTCTTAGTACTGCTTTCATAATTTAAATTAGTTTATTTTAACCTTTGGCCAGCTTACCTCCATGTCCTCTAAACATCTTTGTCGGTGAGAATTCTCCCAGCTTGTGCCCAACCATGTTTTCCGTAACAAATACCGGAATGAATTGCTTACCGTTATGTACGGCCAGAGTGTGACCAACATATTCCGGAGCAATATCCGAATTTCTGGACCAAGTCTTAACAGGTCTTTTTTGACCGGCTTCATCAAGCTTCATGATCTTTTTTAGCACTTTCGGGTCTACGTATGGTCCTTTTTTGCTACTTCTAGCCATGATATTGAGTTAATATAGTTAATTATTTTCTTCGACGATCTTTAATGATCATTTTGTTGGTATATTTTCTTCTTCTGGTCTTGAAACCAAGTGCGGGCATACCCCATGGTGTCTTCGGCGCTTTTAGACCGATGGAAGTTCCTCCTTCACCACCACCATGCGGATGATCACAAGGATTCATAGCCTTACCTCTTACTTGCGGTCTTCTACCCATCTTCCTCATACGACCGGCCTTACCAATCTTAATATTACTGTGTTCCACGTTACTTACCGCACCAATTGTCGCATAACAGTTCTTACTTACCAGGCGAACTTCCCCCGAAGGCATTTGGATTTGCGCATGATTACCCTCCAAAGAAACAAGCTTAATCTCGGTTCCGGCGCTTTTTCCCATCTGTCCTCCTTTACCTTCGTGCAATTCCACGTTGTAGATACTGAAACCAACAGGGATATTCTTGATCAACATGCGATTTCCAATTTTCACCTTAGCCTTTTCGGCAGTCATAATCTTATCTCCAACCTTAATTCCTTGCGGAGCCAGATGATATCTCTTTTCTCCATCTTTGTATTGAACAAGAATAATGTAAGCCGTTCTATTCGGATCGTACTCGATAGCCTTCACTGTCGCTTCGATTTTCGCCTTGTCTCTTTGATTAAAGTCGACGATTCGATAAAGTCTCTTAACGCCACCACCCCTGTGTCTTACAGTGATCCTTCCTTGATTGTTTCTACCGGAAGTTTTCTTTATCACAGTGGTCAGACTCTTTTCAGGCTTAGTCTTGGTTATTTCTTCAAATGAAGCTACGCTCATTTGTCTCAGACTCGGTGTTGTTGGTTTAAATTTCTTTAAGGCCATTATTTTTTCTTAGATTTAGATTCGAATTTATTTGGATCGATAGTTTTTTTATCCTTCAAAGTAACAAGCGCTTTCTTCATTACAGGTCTCTTAACCCACTCCTTACCTCTGCGCACCATCCTACTCTTACCAGGCTGAAGCATTGTCTTTACCTCTTTAACCTCAACTCCGTAAAGCTCGCGTACAGCGTTTTTGATGTCAACTTTTGTGGCGGTTTTGGCTACCACGAAAGCATACTGTCCTCCGGACTGTTGCACGGAACCTTTCTCGGTTACGATTGGCCTGATTATTACGTCTACTTTGGTCATACTTTGAATGTTTCTTTAATTTTTTCTATAGCATCCTTAAACAAAAGGACCTTCTGGTAACGTTGAAGATCCTGAATGTTCAAATAGTTTGCAAGAATAACTTTGGCGTGAGGAATGTTCTTTACCGACAACTGTACTGTTTTGCTGGAAGCCGGAATTACAACCAGTACATCCTTTTCAATCGGCAGTTTCTTCAGCAATGCACCAAAATCCTTAGTCTTTGGCACCTCCACCTCATAACCCTCAAGGGCAATAATCTCATTACTGCGAGCCTTGGCAGACAGGGCGGAAATAAGAGCCTTTCTTCTTTGCTTTCTCGGCATGTCTTTTTCAAAATTCCTGTTATTTCTAGGGCCAAATACAATACCACCACCACGCATATGTGGCGCACGGATAGTACCTTGGCGAGCATTACCTGTTCCTTTTTGACGGAACGGCTTTTTACCACCACCACTAACCTCTCCACGAGTCTTAGTATGTGCGATAGCCACCCTCTTGTTAGAGAGCTGTCTAATCAAAGCCTGATGAATAAGGTCGGCATTGAATGGCGCGTCAAACATCTCCTTTGGCAGATCCAAAGTTCCGCTCTTTTCTCCGTTTTGTTTGTATAAATCTACTTTCATAATTATTTAATGCTTATTTCGACTAGTCCACCATTGGGGCCCGGAACGGCACCTTTTAGACCAATCAGATTTTTTTCAGGATTAATGTAGGCAACTTTCACCTTCCCAAGAGTCACTCTCGCAGAGCCCATGTGTCCAGGCAATTTCTTGCCCTTATGGACCCTACCGGGCTTAGCACAGGCTCCGACGGAGCCGGGCTCTCGATGGTGGTGCGAACCATGACTTTCAGGTCCACGGTGAAAATTATGTCTCTTAATTACACCCTGGAAACCTTTACCTTTTGAAGTCGCTGTAATCTTTACCATTTCCACTTCGTTCTCTTGAAATTTTATCACCGTAACTTGATCTCCTGCCTTATAATTAGCAACTTCCTCCTCAGTAATTCTAAATTCCTTTAGGAACCTGAACTGCTTAGTCTTGGTAGGCTTCTTTAATTTGGAAAATCCCAGGACTATCGCCGGATATCCGTCTTTTTCAACCGTCTTTACCTGTGATACCTCATTTGGTTCGCAGTGTACGACAGTGATCGGGATCACGCGGCCATCGTCTTGAATTAGACGAGTCATACCTATTTTTTTTCCAAGAATACCTGTCATAAGATGTATTGGTTAACCCCTTTTGGAGGGGACTCTGTCAAGATTTCGTGAACCCGTACAGAGATTGTTAACTTGCATCGTTAAAATGCCAATAGAATATACAGATGCGGTTTTGGGTAGTCAATAGATTTTTTTCAAATAACACCAAAGGTTTTTCCGAGGAAGGCCAGGTAGAGAATCAGCATGGTGATGCCTTCCCAGGTGGAAATTTCTTTGTCCATGGTGACGAATACGTAGAGGATAGTTATGAAAAGAACTGCGGGAATGGAGAAGATGATGAATTCCGGCGGTATGGTGACAGGTCCCACGAAGGAAGAAATGCCCATTACTCCAAAGGCGTTGAAGATGTTGGCTCCCGTTACGTTGCCGATAGTGATATCTATTTTTCCCTGACGTGCCGATTGGACGGCAACCGCCAGCTCCGGGAGGGAAGTTCCGATGGCTATCGCCGATATGGCTATTATTTCGGCTCCGATATCGAAGATTTCCGAAAGTTTTATTACCGAAGTGATGGTGAGATCGGAAGAGAAGTATAGCAAGGTGGCCGTGGCCATTAACATGAGAAAGTATTTCAGTGGCAGTGCTCTTTTGGGGATCATCTTGTGTTTGGCACCTTCCACTTTGAGCTGTGTTTGAGCTCTGCTTTCTTTTCTGGATACTTGGCGATCGGATTGACTGTTGTAAATGATGTAACTGGCCAGGGCGAATAATCCGAGGGTGCCGTCCAGATAGGTAAAGATACCGTCCAATGTGGTTAGGAAGAGGAAGATCACGCTGCAGAGCAGGATTGGAAGGTCGATTTTGATAATTTCGCGATTAACTCGAAGGTTTTTTCCTACGATTGCCGATATTGCCAATACCAAGAGAATGTTGGTAATTATAGAGCCCAGCACGTTACCGGCTACGATTTCCGAATGACCTTGCATTACGGCGATCGCGGAGGTGAACATTTCCGGTAGCGTGGTGCCGATGGTGACGATGATGACGCCGACGATGAAGGGCGAGATTTTGAAATGCAGCCCGATTTTTTCGGCGGCGTCGGTAAAAATCTGTGCCGATTTAAGGACTACGATTAAAGCTATGATAAAGAGGCTGACCCATTGAAATATTTCCATGCTGATAAGTTAACATGAGCATAGATTGTGGTCAAAGCCGCTTTCTTTAGCCGTGTTGCCAGATTTGATTTTTCGGGTATGGCTTACTCTTCGTGTAACATCTTGATTTCGATCTGTACTCCGGCCGGTAGGCTTAGATTGGAAAGAGATTCGATGGTTTTTGGCGTAGTTTCGCGAATGTCGATTAGACGCGCGTGTGTTCTCATCTCAAACTGTTCACGAGAAGTTTTGTGAACGAATGTGGATTTGTTTACGGTGAACTTTTCAATTTTGGTAGGTAGGGGAATGGGGCCGGCAATGATCGCTCCACTACGTTCTGCGGTATCGATAATTAGCTTTGCGGTTTCATCTATCACTTTGTGGTCGAAAGATTTGATTTTGATACGAATTTTTTGCTTTGTTGCCATTGCTGGGGGTTTAAAAAATACCGAGATTGAGATAGCTCGGTTTTTTCTGCAAATAGTTTGCAAGTTCGTATATCGAGCTGTCCCTGCCGAGAAGTTCGGCGAGTGGTTTCCTAAAATCAGAAAACCAATTTTGTGCAGTATTTATAACGTTTCTTTGATCGCTTGTCAAAAGTTTTTGCGGGTTTCGGTTTTTCTTGTTACAAAAAAGGCCCGGACGTTTCCATCACGGGCCTTTTAAAAATTTCTTTTAGGTCAAGATTATTCAATAATCTTGGTAACCACACCGGCACCTACTGTTCTACCACCTTCACGGATAGCAAAACGAGTACCTTCATCAAGAGCGATAGGAGAACCCAGAGTAACAACCATCTTTACGTTGTCACCAGGCATAACCATCTCTACATCGGCAGGAAGCTCAATGTTTCCTGTAACGTCGGTTGTTCTGATGTAGAATTGTGGTTTGTAACCTTTGAAGAAAGGAGTGTGACGTCCACCTTCGTCTTTTGTAAGGATATAAACCTCAGAATCAAATTTAGTATGAGGAGTGATAGTACCTGGCTTAGCAAGTACCTGTCCTCTTTCGATCTCTTCTCTTTCAATACCACGTAGAAGGATACCTACGTTGTCACCAGCTTGACCTTGGTCAAGTAGCTTCTTGAACATCTCAACACCGGTAACCACAACTTTTCTAGTGTCTTTAATACCTACGATTTCGATCTCATCATTGATCTTAACGATACCTTGTTCAACCTTACCGGTTGCAACAGTACCACGACCCTTAATAGAGAATACGTCTTCAACAGGCATTAGGAATGGCTTGTCCAATTCACGTTCCGGTTGTGGGATGTAATCATCAAGTGTTTTTAGAAGTTCAACGATCTTCTCTTCGTATTCAGCATCTCCTTCAAGAGCTTTTAGAGCGGACCCCTTAATAACCGGGATGTCATCGCCAGGGAATTCGTATTTGTTTAGTAGTTCACGAACTTCCATTTCAGATAGTTCAGCGATATCCGGATCAGCCATGTCCATCTTGTTTAGGAACACAACGATGTAAGGAACATTTACCTGACGAGCAAGCAGGATGTGCTCACGAGTCTGTGGCATCGGACCATCGGCAGCAGATACTACAAGGATAGCACCGTCCATTTGAGCGGCACCGGTAATCATGTTTTTAACGTAATCGGCATGACCAGGACAATCCACGTGAGCGTAGTGTCTCTTGTCAGTTTCATACTCTTGGTGAGAAGTGGCGATTGTGATACCTCTTTCTCTCTCTTCAGGTGCATTATCGATTTGATCGAATGCGATTGCTTTGTTGGTACCACCGAATTTCTTTGCTGCGATTGTGGTAATTGCAGCTGTAAGTGTGGTTTTACCGTGGTCTACGTGACCAATTGTACCCACGTTTACGTGTGGTTTGCTGCGGTCAAATGTTCCTTCAGCCATGATAGTTTTTGATTAAAGGTTATATGTATAAACGTTCTAGCTTGCGCTCGAACTAGCGCGGGGAATACTATAATAAATTTATTAGCAATGCAAGGTTTATTTGTAAAATAATTGGACTTTGGGCGACTTCACATTTGTACGATTGACAAAAGGGGATAGGTTGGTGTAGTTTTCTCTCTCCTGAACTTACATTTTAAAAATATTCTCTAAACTATATCAGTATGATTAAACGAATTTTTACCTCATTAATGGCTGCAACATTGCTTACTTTTGTTAGTTTGAATGCGACCATGGCTTATTATGGAGATACAAGTGTTCTACTTGTGGACAACTTTGAAGCCGAAGTGGATGGCACCGAAGTTACGGTGAACTGGAGTGGAGGGCTTTGCGATAACTATTTGGCTTATGTGGTGGTGGGTTATAGTGATGAAAGCATGTCTTCTTTTCCTTCTTTTAAGGCTTCAAAGAAAATTGAATCGAATGTTGATTGTGCTTTGACTAAGCTTGGAAGTTCCATTGTGTTTGTGGAAGAGCCTGGAACATATACTTACAGGGTTTTGGTTTTCAGATGGAGCCCGATCAACTATGGAAGATTCATTTATAAAGGTTATTCCAATGTTGATAGCGTGACCGTTGAGTAATAAGTTGCGGTTTTGCATTTTAAAAAGTTCTCCCCGGGGAGAACTTTTTTTATAAGTATTTACTGAGTTTTTGATAAATCCCACCTCTGAATCCAATATCCAAGATGTAGTTGCCATCGGGACGGCCCTGGTAAAGGACTCTCAATTTCCCAACTCGGCAACGATAAACTTGATGTTCTTTGGATAAGCATTTTACATCAAGATTTTGAATTTGATTAAGCGCAATCTTCTCGATTGTCTTGATGAGTTGTTGTCTTAACTTTTTGGGAAGTTTGTTGAGAAATTTAAGATAGTTTTCCATCGGTGCCTTTCAGTTTTTTAACCAGATCTTCAGCTTTGATGCCCAGTGGGAAATTGATGCCAAAATTTTCTTCATCCATTTCGTAGTAAAGGCTTGAGGTTAACGGTTTAATAAGTAGTCCTTGTGGCACCTCTTCGATGATGACATTTTTAGTATTGATCTTGTTTCTCCACTTTTTGGGTAGAGTGATTTGGCCGGTGCCAAAAATCTTGGCTGTTGATATATTATCCACGGCTGAATTTATATAATTTATATAAATATTATAAATCATGTAATTCTGGAACGCAACAAAAAAGTTCTCCCCGGGGAGAACTTTTTGCCAGACAAGGTTTTTCAAGCGAGTCTTGTTGGTCCCTACTCACTCTTGGCAACGCCACGTTTAGAGATGATCTCCTCGGCAACGTTGTTCGGCACTTTTTCGTAGTGACCGAATTCCATGGTGTAGTTACCACGTCCCTGAGTCATGGAACGAAGATCGGTTGCATAACCGAACATCTCGGCCAGAGGAATCTTGGCGTGGATGAATTTAACCAGTCCGCGGTCTCCGGTTTCCTGGATTTGTCCACGTCTGGAGTTGATGTCACCCATAACGTCTCCGAAATAATCTTCCGGAACAACAACTTCCACCTCCATGATCGGCTCAAGCAGAACCGGCGTAGCTTTCTTTACGGCATTTTGGAAACAGATAGAACCGGCTATTTTGAAGGCCATTTCGGAAGAATCCACGTCATGGTAACTTCCGTCGTACAGTTCGGCCTTAACATCCACAACAGGGTAGCCCGCAATAATACCTCTGGTCATAGCTTCTTGAATACCCTTGTCAACAGCAGGGATATACTCTCTCGGGATCTTACCACCTACGATGGAGTTTACGAATTCGTAACCTTCACCAGGTTGTTGAGGCATAACACGTAGATGAACGTGACCGAATTGACCGCGACCACCGGATTGTTTGGCGTATTTTTCCTCCATGGTGATCTCGGTTGTAATTGTTTCACGGTAAGCAACCTGAGGCGCACCGATGTTGGCTTCAACTTTGAACTCTCTTCTCATACGGTCAACAATGATATCCAGGTGGAGCTCACCCATACCGGCAATAATTGTCTGACCGGTTTCTTCATCGGTGTTAACCTGGAAGGTCGGATCTTCTTCAGCAAGTTTCTGAAGAGCGATACCCATTTTTTCTTGATCGGCTTTGGTTTTCGGCTCAACGGCGATACGGATAACCGGCTCCGGAAAGTCGATTGATTCCAGCAAGATAGGACTTGTAGGATCGCAGAGGGTATTACCGGTAGTAGTGTTTTTAAGACCTACAATGGCGGCAATGTCACCGGCTTCAACCTGTTTGATCTCTTCACGAGAATTGGCGTGCATTTGCAGCAGACGTCCAACTCTCTCTTTATTTCCGGTGGAAGCATTTAAAATGTAACTTCCGGATTCCAGTTTCCCGGAATATACGCGGAAGTAACAAAGTGTACCTACATAGGGATCGGTAGCAATCTTGAAGGCCAAAGCGGAGAAAGGTTCGCTTTCTTTAAGTTCTCTCTGCATTGGTTCGCCGGTTTTTACGTCGGATCCTTTAACGGCGGGAAGATCACTAGGACTAGGTAGAAAGCTACAAACGGCGTTCAATACCAACTGTACACCCATGTTTTGTAGAGCAGTACCACACATGACAGGATAGATTTTGCTGGCAATAGTTGCTTTACGGATACCTTGTTTAAGCTCATCGATTGTAATTTCTTGGTCCTCAAGGAATTTTTCCATCAAGGCCTCATCATTTTCCGATACTTTCTCAACTAGCATTGCGCGGTATTCGGCGGCTTTATCTTTCATGTCTTCCGGAACTTCGATTTCTACAATTTTTTCACCGTGAGCACCTTCGAAAGTGTAGGCTTTCATTTCAACAAGATCCACAACTCCTTTGAAGTCCTTCTCAACACCGATTGGCAGCTGAATGGCGATTGCGTCAGGATTTAACCTCTTATGAATCGATTCAAGACTCATGTAAAAGTCCGCACCCATTTTGTCCATTTTGTTGATAAAGGCGATACGTGGAACATGATATTTGTCCGCCTGTCTCCATACGGTTTCGGATTGTGGTTCCACACCCATCGCTCCATCGAATACGGCTACACCACCATCAAGTACACGCAGTGAGCGTTCTACCTCTACGGTAAAGTCTACGTGTCCCGGAGTATCAATAATATTGATTCTGTGTTGAACTCCGGACATTGGGGTCCAGAAACAGGTAGTAGCGGCAGAGGTGATGGTTATACCTCTCTCTTTTTCCTGCTCCATCCAGTCCATTTGTGAAGCACCTTCGTGTGTTTCACCGATTTTGTGGGTAATACCTGTATAGAAAAGAATACGTTCAGTAACAGTGGTTTTTCCGGCATCGATGTGGGCAATAATACCGATATTGCGTAGGAGATTTAAATCTTCGGACATTGTTAATATTTTATGGGTAGTAAAAAGGCATCTCTTTAAAAGATGCCAGGTGCATTATAGGGGGAGGAGGTGTCAAGTCAAGTAAAATACTGAGCACCTATTAATATCTAGCCAGGTGAGCAAAGGCTTTATTGGCCTGTGCCATTCTGTGAGTATCTTCCTTCTTTTTTATTGCTATTCCTTGTTCGTTTGAGGCCTCGATGATTTCTCCGGCCAATCTTTGCGCCATTTGTGCTCCTTTCTTACCTCTTGCCGCGGCAAGTAGCCATCTGAAAGCCAGACTCACTTGTCTTTCGGGTTTTACTTCCATTGGTATTTGATATACCGCACCACCGATTCTCTTGGCTTTAACTTCAAGTTTTGGCTTAATGTTGTCTACGGCTGCCTTAAAGATTTTCTCCGGATCACTTGAGGTCTTCTTGCTGATGATTTTTAAAGTGTCATTGAAAATTCTGCGAGCAACGGATTTTTTACCATCAAGCATAATGTAGTTGATGAATCTCTCCTGAACTGGAGATGATGATTCCGGCATGTATCTTTGCTTTCTGTTAGTCATAGTTTGATTAAATTAACCTTATTTGGTGACCTTCTTGGTTCCGTATTTGGATCTTCCTTGCTTTCTGTCGTTTACGCCCTGAGTGTCCATTGAACCACGTACGATGTGATAACGCACACCCGGCAAGTCCTTTACTCTACCACCACGGATCACTACAACAGAGTGTTCCTGCAGATTGTGTCCCTCTCCTGGAATGTAAGCGTTAACTTCGGTTCCGTTGGTAAGCTTCACTCTGGCAACTTTACGTAGCGCCGAGTTAGGTTTTTTAGGTGTCATAGTGGTGACTTTCGTACAAACACCACGTTTTTGAGGACAATTAAGGCTTACCGTTCTGTTCTTCAAGTGATTCATAACATACTGCAGAGCCGGTGACTTACTCTTCCTGTTTATTTTTTGGCGTCCTTTTCTGACTAATTGATTGATTGTTGGCATAATATTTGCTTTTTAGGCTTGGGTAATTTATAGCAAGTTTTTAATAAATGCAAGGGAACTTTAGATGACGGGTAGTCTTGCCGGTTTTTCTTCTTCTTCGACCGCTTCTTCCACGATTTCCGCAGCATGCGGAACGGTGGCAACGGCTTCAGGATGCTTTCTTCTGTAAGTTTCACCTGCCGGGATAAGTTTACCGATGATAACGTTTTCCTTTAGACCTTCAAGCTTGTCGATACGGTTGGTTGTTGAAGCTTCCACAAGTACTCTGATGGTCTCCTGGAAGGAAGCGGCGGACAACCAACTTTCGGTGTAAAGAGCAACTCGGGTTAGACCAAGTAGCAGTCTTTCTCCGTTTGCCGGAGTCTTTTTAGCTTCGGTAAGTCTATCGTTAGTGTTTTCAAATTTGATGATGTCGACAATTTCACCGGGTAGGAAGTCTGAATCTCCGCTTTCAAGGATACGTACCTTGGAAAGCATTTGGCGCGCTATGATTTCGATATGCTTGTCGTTGATACTCTGACCTTGTGAAGCGTAGATGCTTTGTACCTCGTTACAGATGTATTTTTGAGCGGTGTAACTGTTAGCCAGATGCATAAGCTGTCTTAGGTCCAAGTGGCCGGTTGTCAGCGGTTGTCCTTTGTGAACTTCTTCATTGTTTTTAATGCGTACGGTTCTGCCTTGCGGTACGGCGTATTCTTTTTCGACCGGACCATTGGTTTTTACGACGATTTTATTCGGTTCAACGGCAACAACTTTTCCATCCTCGCTGGATTTGATAGCACCTTTATGAGTTTCGGATTTGGCGATGATCATTTTGTTTTTAACTTGATCACCAACCTTTACCACTGCCTCCATGTCTGATGGAATATAGTGATCGATATCGATGGAAGTTGAAGAAGTGACGATAAGTCGTGTTAGTTTGCCTTTTTGCTGAACCTTGGCTTTACCTTCAAGTTCGGATATAACGGCTGGATTTTTTGGTGTCCTGGCTTCGAAGAGCTCTTCAACACGTGTAAGACCCTGAGTGATATCGCTGCCTTCGGCCACACCACCCATGTGGAAGGTACGCATGGTCAGCTGGGTACCGGGTTCACCGATACTTTGGGCGGCAATAATACCTACCGCGGTACCGATATCCACCTCTTTATTGGTTCCCAGATCCTTACCGTAACACTTAACACAGATACCATCTTCAGTTTTACAGGTCATTATGGATTTAACATGAAGTTCACTTACCTCCGCTTCACTGATCTGCTTGACGGTGTCTTTTTCAATGATGGAATTTTTCTTGGCGATGACCTTTTTGGTCTTTGGATGAATAAGATCTTCGGCCAAAGTTCTTCCGTAAACTCTGATCTCAAATTTTTCACCGATTTTTTCAGACTCTTCGCGGGTAATAATGTGTGCATGCTCGGATCCGCAATCGTACTCTCTGATTACCACGTCTTGATTTGAGTCTACCAGACGACGAGTCAGGTAACCGGCTTCAGCGGTTTTAAGCGCGGTATCGGACTTACCTTTACGTCCTCCGTGAGTGGCGATGAAGTATTCCAGAATGGTAAATCCTTCTTTTAGATTTGATTTGATAGGAAGTTCAATAGTTTTTCCGGCCGGATTGGCAACCAACCCTTTGATTCCGCAGAGCTGAGTGACTTGCCCCCAGTTACCACGGGCGCCGGAGTCAATCATGTAATAGATGTTGTTGCTTTCATCGATACCGGCAACCATCTCCTTGGTGACCTTACCTTTGGTGTCGGACCAGATTTTGATGGTGTGATGATACCTCTCATCATCGGTGATAAGCCCTTTCCAGTATTGGTTGGAGATCTGTTTCACCACTTCAGAGGCGTCTTCAATGATTTTTTCTTTGGCATCGGGAATCTGCATGTCTACCTGAGCAATAGAGATGCCGGACTTGGTAGCGAATTTGAAGCCCATATCTTTTAGGTTGTCCACCAAAGGTCCGGTTGCGGCCTCACCCAAAACTTCAAAACATTCGGTTACTAGATTACTCAATTCTTTTTTACCCATACTTTGGTTGTAGTAGGGAAGACCATCCGGCAGGAAGCTGTTGAAGATTAGACGTCCCACTGTTGTCTCTCTCAGTTCGCCTTTGTAACGACATTGAACTTTGGCGTGTAGACTTACGTGACCTGATTGATAGGCAATAATAGCCTCTTCAAGATTAGAGAAGGCCATTCCTTCGCCGTTTTCGCCTTCACTCATTCTTGTTAGGTAGTAACAACCGAGTACCATGTCCTGAGTCGGTGTAACGATAGGTTCACCGGCTGAAGGTTTTAGGAGATTGGTACTGGAAAGCATTAAAGTTTTTGCTTCGTGTTGTGCGGCCTTGGATAGTGGTACGTGAATGGCCATTTGGTCTCCATCGAAGTCGGCATTGAAAGCCGCACATACCAGTGGATGAACCTGAATCGCTTTACCCTCGATCAAGATAGGCTGGAAGGCCTGAATACCAAGTCTGTGTAGAGTTGGCGCACGGTTTAGCAGCACGTAGTGATCTCTGGAAACTTCTTCCAGAATATCCCAAACTTCACGTTTGTTGTTTTGAATAAGTTTTTCGGCATTCTTGATGTTGTGTGCGTAACCGTCTCTGATCAGTCGACCAATGATGAATGGTTTGAAAAGTTCCAGAGCCATAATCTTCGGTAGACCACATTGGTGAAGTTTCAGTTTCGGACCGATAATAATTACGGAACGACCGGAGTAGTCCACACGTTTACCAAGCAAGTTTTGTCTGAAACGTCCTTGTTTACCCTTAAGCATGTCGGATAGAGAACGTAGTTTTCTCTTATCTCCGGAATTGAAGACGGTCTTCCCCTGACGGGCTGAATTGTTCAAAAGAGTGTCTACGGCTTCTTGCAACATTCTCTTTTCGTTTCTGCAGATAACCTCGGGAGCACCGATTGAGATAAGTCTTTTTAGACGGTTGTTTCTGTTGATAACACGTCGATATAGATCGTTCAGATCTGAAGCGGCGAATCTTCCACCATCCAATTGAACCATCGGACGTAGATCCGGTGGGATTACCGGTAGAACGGTCATAATGAACCATTCGGCTTTGATGCCGGATTTAGCCAGACTGCCGGCAAGTTTGATGCGTTTAATGATTTTTTTGTGCTTTTGCCCGGAACTCTTTTTGGCCTCTTCGGTTAGATCATCAATCAGCTGATCAAGATCTAAGTTAGTGATTATGTCACGGATGGTTTCGGCACCGGTACCGGCTTTAAAGATGTGTCCGAACTTCATGGACATGGAACGATATTCAATCTCTGAGAAAACTTGACCAACTTTTAATTTTTCCAAAAGGTCTTTGGTTTCCGAGTGTTGGTACTCCAAATCCTCCACCTTCATAGCATATTCTTTTTCCAGCTCGATTTGAGCCTTCTTTTGCAAGTCTCCATCTTCAATTTTTTCAACTTCCAGAGATTTATCTTTAAACTCTTCCTGAAGCCTCTTTTTATGAGATTTGTACTCGTTTTGTAATTGTTCGAGAGCGCCTTTTTTGCCTTCCGGATCCACTTGAGACACGATATAAGCGGCGAAGTAAACCACCTGTTCCAGAGTTTTGATCGGCAGATCAAGCAATAGCCCTATACGACTTGGAGTTGATCTTAAAAACCAGATATGAGTTACCGGAACAGCCAGTTTAATGTGCCCCATACGTTCACGACGGACGGAAGACCTGGTAACCTCAACTCCACACTTCTCACAGATTACACCTTTGTAACGAATTCTCTTATATTTTCCACAATAACATTCGTAGTTCTTGGTCGGACCGAAAATCTTTTCACAAAAGAGACCGTCTCTTTCAGGTTTTTGAGTACGATAGTTGATGGTTTCAGGTTTTTTAACCTCTCCATGAGACCAGGCCATGATCTCTTCCGGAGAAGCGACAGCAAGAGTAATCGCGTTGAAGCGATCCTTCTTTTGCTGATTTGCTTTGTCATCTTGTTGATGTGCCATTTGTTTGGTGGGTTAGTTGGTTTGGTGAGCCGAAATACTAAAGTCCAAGATCTTTGTCGATTGGATTTTCTTCCTGCTTCGGAGCTTGCTCTTCCACAGGTGTTTCGGCCGGTGCGGTTTGTTCGGTTTCCGTTACCGCTTCGGTGGATTGTGTTGGTTCTTCACTTGAAACATCTTCGTATTCGTTGTCGACAATATCTTCTTGTGGGATGTAACTGTCATCGCTTTCATCGGCTTCACCGTTGTCTCTTCTTTTGTCGAGCATGATCATGTCCTGAACAACGATTTCGGTTTTGAATTTTTTGACGCCTTCGGGTGTCTCCCAACTGCGGGTTTTGAGGTAACCTTCCACGTACACCAAGTTTCCTTTTTTTAGATAGTTGGCGCAGATCTCAGCCAGACGAGCCCAAGCCACACATTCGTGGAACTCGGCAGAACTTTTTCTATCGCCATCTTTGGTCATCCATTCTCTATTGGTGGCGACACCGTAAGTGGCTACACTTTGTCCGTTTGGGGTTTGTCTCATTTCTGGATCTCTGGTCAGGTTTCCAATGATAACTACTTTATTTACGCTTCTCATGAATAGTGATGTTAATAGTTTAGGATAAAAGGTCTTGCTGATTATTCGGTTTCACCGATTTCTTCCTCTTCAAGTTCTTCCGGGTTTTCATCTAGGCTGTCTTCATCGATGCCTTCCAGATTTCCGGCCTCTCTTGAAGTACCTGCGCTTTCTTCTTCAATTTCTTTTTTTATGTCCTCTGAGATCTCTTCTCTTTCTTCCGGATCCTCCTCCAGAATTTCCTCCGGTGGAGCTTCTTCGTCCACGTCGCCGGTATCGATCAGTTTTACTGAAAGTCCCAGACTTTGTAATTCTTTTACCAAAACGTTGAAGGATTCAGGTACACGCGGTTTTCTGATCGCTTCGCCTTTGACGATTGATTCATAAGCTTTGGAGCGACCGTAAACGTCATCGGATTTGATGGTCAACATTTCTTGCAGAGTATGTGAGGCACCGTAAGCTTCAAGCGCCCATACCTCCATTTCACCGAATCTCTGACCACCATGCTGAGCCTTACCTCCAAGCGGCTGTTGGGTCACAAGTGAGTATGGACCGACGGAACGTGCGTGGATCTTGTCTTCAACCAGGTGGTGAAGTTTCATAATGTAGGTGATACCTACGGTAACCGGGCGATCGAAAGCCTCGCCGGTTTTACCGTCGTAAAGAGTAACTTTACCATCTTCTCTAAGACCGGCTTTTTTGAACTGTTCAAGAATATAACTTGGGTGGACACCGTTTAGAGCCGGGCTGGCCACTTTAATATTTTGAGCGTAAGCGGACCAACCGAGGTGAGTCTCCAGAATTTGTCCGATGTTCATACGGCTGGATACACCGAGTGGGTTTAGAATTACATCTACAGGAGTTCCATCAGGTAGGAATGGCATGTCTTCCTGTGGCACGATAATTGAGACAACACCCTTGTTACCGTGACGACCGGCCACCTTATCTCCGATGGAGATCTTTCTGGTTTGAGCTACGTCAACTTTGATTTGCTTTAGAACGCCGGTGGCAAGTTCATCACCGTTTTCTTTGGTGAAAATCTGTACGCCGACAATTTTTCCCCCCTCTCCTCCGGGTAGACGTAGAGAGGTGTCTTTTACGTCGCGGGCCTTGTCGCCGAAAATGGCTCTTAACAGTCTTTCTTCTGCGGTAAGTTCGGTTTCACCTTTAGGGGTGATCTTTCCGACGAGGATGTCACCTTCATGAACGGTGGCACCGATTCTTACGATACCGTCTTCATCAAGATCTTTCAGCTTACCCTCACCTACGTTAGGGATATCGCGAGTGATAATCTCCGGTCCCAGTTTGGTTTCACGAACGTCCACGGTAAAGGTCTCAATGTGAACGGAGTCGTATAGACCGTTTTTAACAACATTATCTGAAATGATTACCGCATCCTCAAAATTGTACCCCTCCCAGGCCATGTAGGCTACCAGTAGGTTTTGTCCAAGAGCAAGTTCTCCCTTGTCGATAGCGGGTCCGTCTGCCAATACATCACCCTTCTTGATTTTATCGCCCTTGTTTACTGCTGCTCTTTGGTGAACACAGGTTCCCTGGTTGGATCTTTGATAAGTTTGTAGTTTGTAAGTTACTTTTTTACCATTGGCATAAACTATTGAAACGTGATCGGCATCCACGGAAGCGATTTCACCATCCATTTCGGCCAGGATTGTTTGTCCCGAACTCTTGGCGGCGATTTCTTCGATACCGGTACCAACGATAGGCGCGCTAGGCTTGATAAGTGAAACGGCCTGGCGTTGCATGTTCGACCCCATGGAAGCACGAGTGTTGTCGTCATGCTCCAGGAAGGGGATAAGTGAAGTTGTGATTGAAATAATTTGTTTTGGCGAAACGTCGATATGAGTAATGTCGTTTACGTGAGCCAACAGAGGTTCACCGTTTTTGCGGGCGGAAAGACGAGTATTGGTAAATTGCCCCTTATCGTCCAACTCGGAGTTGGCTTGGGCGATAACTAAACCTTGTTCAGCGTCGGCATCAAAGTATTTGATGTTTTTCGTGATACAAGGTCTCACCTTTATTTCATCTACTTTTAATTTGACGATTTTCTTGGCGGCGGCCTCATCGATAACCTGACCGGCTTTTACAATTACCTTTCCTTTGTCGTCAATACTTTCGCGGGCGATGCGTCCAACCAACTCTTTTTCATTATTTTTTACTGTATGAGCCACCTCTCTGAAGGGGGTTTCAATGAAACCGTATTCATTAACCTTAGCGTAAGTTGCCAGATGCACAACCAGACCGATATTCGGTCCTTCCGGTGTGGCAATCGGACAGATTCTGCCGTAGTGAGATTGGTGTACGTCACGTACGTCGAAGGAAGCTCTTTCACGTGAAAGACCACCGGGCCCCATGGCGGAAAGTCTTCTCTTGTGTTCAAGCTCAGAAAGTGGATTGGTTTGATCCATAAACTGAGAAAGTTGTGAACTGGCGAAAAATTCCCTTAGTGCCGCAGTGATCGGCCTGGAGTTGATAAGTTGAGTAGGGGTGACGGTTTCCAGGTCCATTACGGTCATTCTATCTTTGGCGATACGGTCGGTTCTAAGCAGACCGACGCGGAATTTATTTTGAACAAGTTCACCAACGGCACGGATCCTTCTGTTTGAAAGGTGATCGATGTCGTCGGCTTCAATCTCGGCGTTATTTAATTTGATCAGATGTTTTAGGATGTGTACGAGATCTTCAACCTGGAAGGTATGAAATTTTTTCTTGTTTGGGGTGTCGAGAGCGAATCTCTTGTTTAATTTGTAACGTGCCACCGGTCCCATGTCGTATTTTCTGTACTCGAAGAACATGGAATCGATCAAAGATTTGGCGTTTTCAGGTGTAGCCAAATCTCCGGGGCGAATCTTTTTATAGATGTTTTGATAAGCTTCATCCACTGTTTTAGCTGAATCTTTTTCCAGAGTTTTTAGAATGTAGTCGTGTTCGATGTCGATAGTTACGTCTTTGAATAGATCGATAATCTTTTTGTCTGAATCGTAGCCGAAAACACGCAGTAGGGAAGTGATCGGGATTTTGCGTTTGCGGTCGATTTTAACGGAAATAATGCCTTTTTTGTCGGTTTCGATTTCCAGCCAGGCACCTCTTTTTGGAATAATCTTGGCGGCATTCATGCCGGGAGCACCGTTGTTCTTAGAAAAGAAAACACCGGGTGATCTGACAATCTGACTAACCACCACTCTTTCAATACCATTGATAATAAAGGTTCCACGATTAGTCATCAGTGGAATGTTTCCCAAGAATACGTCCTGTTCCTTGATTTCTCCGGTTTCCTTGTTGATCAACTGCACATGTACTTTTAGAGGAGCTTCGTAGGTAAGATTCTTGTTCTTGGCCTCTTCGGGGTTGTATTTGATTTCACCGATGGAATGTTCCAGGAAGTGTAGTTCCAGTTTTTTACCGGAAAAATCCTGAATAGGTGAAACTTCATCAAGGAGCTCTCTTACGCCCTCATTGAGGAACCAATCGTAAGAGTCCAGCTGAACCTCGATAAGATTTGGAATTTCCACTTCTTTGTCGATTTGCTGACCGAAATATTTGCGATCACTCTTGGCGATAATGGTGTCGCGCTTAAGCGGAATTTCCAGAGGCACAATAATATTGTCCTTGGGAGCTTTGTTTGCTACTTTTTCGGGCTGTTCCTTCTTGGCGGGTTTGGCTGTTTTGGCGCTGGAAGCCTTGGTAGACTTGCTTGCACTTTTAACAGCTTTAGCCGGTTTGGACGCAGCTTTAGTAGCGGTTTTCTTGGGTTTTGGCATAATGAAAGGTGGTCAAGGAAACGTTTAATAGATCGAAAATGAATTTTTAAGACCGTTTTGCGTTCCTCAACTCTTCCGAAGGGTCTTTTACGTGGCTATTTTACGTAGAAAAACAGCAAAGTCAAGTGGAAGTTTCGGAAAGAACTTTTCAATTTACTTCAGTGCTTCGTTCGGAGTGATTTTAGCAGCTTGTTGAGCGGGGATATAAGCGGCGAGGATGCTTAGGAGTAGGCCGAAAAGAATGGTGAGGCCAACAAGTTGCAGGTCGATGGCAATTAAACTTTTTGGAGTAAAGGTGGTGCTTTCCAGTTGTTTGAGGGCGAATTTTTCCAGGAAGCCGCTGGATATCAGACCGATTAAAAGTCCGATCAAACTGCCGATAAGACCAATGATGCCGGCTTCTATCAAGATTAGTTTTTTGATGTGTGACTTGGTGGCGCCCAATGCGCGGAAGAGTCCGATTTCGCGGCGACGTTCGGCGATGGTTGCCAGGAAGGTGCTGATGATGGCGATGCCGGCGGTGATAAGAATAATGAAGCTGATTGAACCGAGAGAGATAGAGAGGTAAGTGAATCTGGCCTCAACTTCCTGTAGGTTTTTTTGGAAGTATTGAGTGTTATACCCCAACTCTTCTATTTGAGTTGCAACTGCGGCGGTTTTTGAGGCGTCTTCGGTTTCTACGAAAAGTTCCAGAATCAGGTTCTCGCCGTTTGAATATTCGGCATTCATTTCTGAGACGATTTCATATGGAAGAGTGGCACCGAGGATATTGATTTTGTCGGAAAAACCTACAACCTCCAGTCTGATAACTTCTTTCTTATCATCCAGGCCAGGAAAAAAAGTGGAGTAGTTTGGATAAAGTTTGAGGTCTTTGCCTAGCAGTGATTCTTCGGAAACTGTGGGGAGTCCTCGGGGAATGGCGATGCCGAGATTATAGAGATCCAGAATACGGCGGGGGATTAGGGCCGGATAAGGTTGCTCTTTTCTTTTCCAGATTTCAGCGGGATTTTCGTTGTCGGAGGAGGCACTTAGGTCGTCTTCAATAAATCCGGTGGGCATGCCGAAGACCATAGTGTCGGTAATTAGGCTGAAGCCCAGCAATGAGGCTTCGAGGGAAGAAAAGTTATTGAATTGGATCTCCGGATAAATCGCTTTTACTCCTTCGATTTCTGAGATTTCCTTGATGGTTTGTTGGTTTAACTTGTTTTCGTCCGATTTTGCCAAAAAGGAGACGATGCCGGCATCTTCCACCTTTGGGTGCACTGTAATTTGAGTTAGTGGGCTCTTCTTCTCGATCTCTTCAAAAGTTGCTTCTCTAATCCCGTTGCTCAGTCCAAGGAATAGAATCAGCGAAGCGGTGCCGATGGCAATGCTTAAGCTGGCCAGAAAGGTTCTGAACTTTTTTCGTCTAATATTTTGTAGGGCCAGTTGAGTGAGCATTATTTGGTGATTTTACCGTCTTTGATGTGGACAACCTTATCGGCGATCTTGGCGATGGCGTTGTCGTGGGTGGCTATAATCAAAGTAACATTATGTACTTTATGCAGTTTTTTTAACAGATCGATGATTGATTTTCCCGTTTTAATGTCCAAGTTGCCGGTTGGTTCGTCCGCCAGGATCATGGATGGTTTGTTGATTAAAGCACGGGCGATGGCGGTGCGCTGTTTTTGTCCGCCGGAAAGTTCATTCACTTTGCTTTCGGCTTTAGCGCTGAGTCCAACTTCATCAATCAGGTGATCGGCATATTGTTCGTCTTTTTTGGTTTTGTGATTGAAGAATGTCGGTAAGAGAACATTGTTTTTTACGCTCAAGAAACTTTCCAGGTGGAATTCCTGAAAGACAAAACCTATCTCATGATTGCGATATTTGGAAAGTTCCTGATCGCTTAAGTTGCTGATGGCTTTTTTGTTGATTAGAACTTTACCTTTTGTGGGGATGTCGAGTCCGCCGATCATGTTGAGCAGGGTGGATTTGCCTGATCCGGAAGGACCGACCAAAGCCACAAACTCTCCCTGTTTGATCTCCAGATTGATATCTTCAAGAGCGTGAACTCTGCTTTTCCCCGAAATGAAGCTTTTGGAGACGGTGCTAAGTTTGATCATGTCTTAATTATCCGTTATTTTCTTCGCTTTCGCTACTTTCACTTTCCTCTTCGATCACTTCCACATTTTTGTAGTATTTTTCGTAGTATTTTTTGGCGCGTTCCAGCTCTTCAATTACACGCTCGTCCTCACCGGCCTGCAGGTATTTCGGTTGGATCTTGAGGGAGATGGCACCGGGATATTTGTCTTGCTTAAGTTTTGTTAAGAAGCTTTCGAGTGGCATGATACCCTCTTGAGGTGGAGCATATTTTTGTCCACGGTAAACGTTGCCTAGATGAACATGTACCAGATACTTTCTGAAGGCTGTATAAGCGCGAATTAGATCCTGCTTTTTTTCACCGATGCGGGCCGTATCCAGACATATATGTTTGAAATTTTTCAGATCCTGGGTGTTGGAGAGGGCGTGTTCAGGAAGGAAACCAAGGATGGTTCCGGCACTGGCGTTTTCCAAAGCGATTGAAAGGAACTCTTTCTCTCTCAGTTTTGGTATTTCCTGCTTTAGCCAGCTGGCCAGCTTGAAGTCGAAGATTTTCGGTGGCTGTAGTACCAGTACTTTTGCACCAATGTCTTTGGTCATTTTAACCAGTTCCTTGATGCGTTTTACGGCAATTTGCTTCGGTGCCGATACGGAATGAACCGGTATATTATGCTCCTGGATAAGTCTTTTGATGTATTCGGTGTTGAAGGTGTCGAATTGACCGAAGTTTACGCTTAAATCGATACCATCGTAACCGGCCTGTTTTGCAAGCTCGAAAACGCGGTTTAAGCCGTAGCCCCTTAAGGAATCTGTCCAAAGAACAATCATTTTTTGTTTTTAAATCTCTAGTTATTTTAGCATAAATAGCTGTTTTTTACAATGAGCTGAAGTTAATACGAAGGTTGACAGGCGGTGGAATTGCGGTATAAATTTGTCCCTTGCAATTTAACCAATTTAAAATGAGTGAAAGCGGTTTTGGGACTGAATTTACTGAGCGCAAGGGGTTGCCGTTAAGTTTTGAAAGGGCAGATCAGATTGTAGCCGGAATGGAGATTGCTAAGGCAGATTTGCGTGAAAGAAGAGATAGTTTTAGATTTGCTTTATTGAAAACGATGGCGAATGTTATGAACAGAATGGGGATGAAAGCTTTTACCCCTAATGTCGAATTTCCGGTTTCAGTTCGTTTTAGAGAGGGAGATATGAATCTTGATATTCGGAATTTGATCTCGAAAGCATATGCAAAAGTTGCAGATTATCATATGGATAGAGCCGTAGATAGGAGGGAACTGATTTTTGCCGAATATAGAGAGTTTTTGGCTGAAACTTTGGCTGAACTTGGAAATTTAATGGTTGAAATGGGGTTAACCAGAGCGGAGGAGGTGTTGGATGATGAACCGGATAGTATATTTAAGGTTGGTAGAGTTTACAACTTGCGTATTGATGGCCTAAAAGTCAGAGGCTTTTGTTCTGCTTTTGTTCAAGGTGAACCGGTTTTTGAATTGGACCCTGCACTTTTAGGCTGGCCCGAAGACTTTAAGATCGGATCGTTAGTTAGAGTGGAAGCCGATAGTGGTGTTATAGTAGATGGTTTGCCTGAGTCTGGTATGGAGGATGAGCCGGTTTATGTTAAACAATTTAAAGGATTTAACAGGCGTGGATGGCCCATTTATGGAAGTCTTATGCGCTTATCTTAATTTTTTACCTCAATTTTGCTCTTTCCTCCAAGGTAAGGGCGCAGCACTTCCGGAATGGTGACCGAACCGTCTTTGTTTTGGTAGTTTTCCAAAATCGCCACCAGGGTGCGACCAATGGCCACGGCGGTGCCGTTTAGGGTGTGGATGTAGTCTTTTTGGCCGTCTTTGTCTTTGTAACGGATTTTGGAACGACGAGACTGAAAGTTGGTGCAGTTTGAACAAGAGGTGAGTTCGCGGAATTTGCCTTGAGTTGGAATCCAGACCTCAATGTCGTATTTTTTGGCCGCCGGAGCGCCAAGATCGCCGCCACAGATATTGATTACCTGATAATGGAAGCCGAGATCCTGCATGATTTCCTCTTCGATGCTGCGGATTAATTCGTGCTCCTCCTCGGATTTATCCGGATGACAGAAGCTGAACATTTCAATTTTATCGAATTGATGGACGCGGATTATGCCGGCGGTGTCCTTGCCGTAAGAACCGGCCTCGCGGCGGAAACAGGTTGAGAAGCCGCAGTATCTGAGCGGCAGCTTTTCCATGTCCATAATCTCTGTGTAGTGCAGCATGGTTAGCGGCACTTCGGAGGTTCCAACCAGGTAGAGATTGTCATTATCCGGATTATCTTTTGTAGGTGGATTTACGTGATAGATTTCATTTATGTCTGCCGGGAAAAAACCGGTGGCGTACATTGCCTCTTCTTTTACCAAAACCGGTGGAATCACCGGAGAAAAACCTTTTGAGACCAACTTGTTTATGATGTGTTGAATGAGCGCGAATTCCATTAAGGCCGCTTCGTTTTTCAGGTAGTAGAAACGTGCTCCACTGGCGCGTACGCCGCGTTCAATGTCGATAATGTCCAGCTTTTTGCCAAGCTCAATGTGATCGCGCGGCTCGAAATCGAACTGTGGTTGTTTTCCGTGCATGTTAACCACTTGGTTGTCTTCTTCGCCGCCGCCTTCAGGCACAGAGTCCAGTGGTGGATTGGGGACGAGTGAAGCGAGAGCGGTAATCTCACTTTCCAAAACTTCCATCTCCGGTTCGTCTTTTTGAATGGCCTCTTTCACGCTCTTCATCTCTTCCAGCAGTTTTGCTTTCTCGTCGCCATCGGTTTGAGGAATAAGCTTGGAGACTTCGTTTTGGCGGGCACGTAGCTGTTCGATTTTTTGAATCAGTTCTTTGCGCTGTTTGTCGAGCTCCAAAATTTTGTCGATATCAACCTTAACATTTTTCTTTTTGGCTCCGGCTTTGATTTTTTCCGGATCTTCGGTGATGAATTTTATATCGATCATTATTTTGGATTAGGCGGATAAATTGATTAGGCTTTGCTGACGTATTCGTCGCTTTCGGTGTTAACGATTATTTTTTCTCCCTCCTTAATGAAAAGTGGGACTTTTACGATCGCTCCGGTGTCGATAGTGGCTTCTTTACTACCACCGGTGGCGGTGTCGCCTTTAACGCCGGGAGTGGTTTCAATGATAGTGAATTCCATTTTTTGCGGAATTTGGATGCTGACCGGTTTGCCTTCAATGTAGAGAGCGTAACAGTCTGTGCCGTCCAGTAGATATTTTGCACTGTTTTCTCCGACTTCTTCTTTGCTTAGTGAAAATTGTTCGTAGTTTTCGTTATTCATGAAGTGATATTCGTTGCCGTCGCTGTATAGATATTGGCATTTGCTGCGTACGGTGTCGGTAACTTCCACGGATTCACTGGATTTAAAAGTGTGTTCAACAACTTGTCCGGTTTTTAGATTTTTAAGTTTGCAGCGTGTAAAGGCCGAGCCTTTTCCTGGATTTACAAATTGGGCGCTGGCCACAAGCCAGGCTTGGTCTTTGAAGTTGATGGCGAGCCCTTGTGTGATGTTCGTTGTTGAAGGCATTGGTTTGAATTAATTGTTTAAGATTTTGTTCAGTGGAAAGAGTAGGACTTCTTCGATACTTTTTTTGTCCAGAAGAAGCATGAATAGTCTGTCCACTCCCAGAGCTATTCCACTGCATGGATGCGTTATCGATTCTAGACTAGCCAAAAATTCCTCGTCAATATCAAATACGGTTTTTTTAAGCTTTTTTCGCAGTTTTTGTTCTTCTTTGAGGCGGCTTCTTTGTTCGTTGGCGTCTATAAGTTCGGAAAAAGCGTTGGCGAGTTCGATGCCGGCGATATATAGCTCGAAGCGTTCGGCAAAGAAAGGTTCTTTTTCAGATTTTTTGGCCAGAGCGGCCTGGGAAGAAGGGTAGTCGTAGACTATTGTTGGCCTCTCAAAGCCGAGATGGGGTTCGATCTGATTGAGGAAGATTTTGAAAAAGAGATCATCCCAATTCTCACAACCGGCGGTGTCGAAGTTTTTTTCAGCGGCGGACTTTTGCAATTGGTTGAAGGTTTTGTTTTTAAGCAGGTCGATTTGGCAGTGAGTTTTGAATAATTGATTGACCGAAATTCTTGTCCAAGGTTTTTTGAGTGATATCTCTTTGCCTTGATATGTTATGGAATCGGTCAAATGGGAAAGCAGGTCTTCGCAGTCCTCCATTATTTTGTGATAGTTGGCATTGGTGCGGTACCACTCCAGCATGGTGAATTCCGGATTGTGCAAATCTCCGCCGATTTCGCCGTTGCGGAAGACTTTTGTCAGTTGGAAAATGTTGCCGAAATCAGCTCCGAGCAGTTTTTTCATTTGCAGCTCTGGAGATGTGTTCAGATAGAGTGTTTTGCTACCCGGTTGAAAATTGGTTTCAAAGGGGGTGAGATGAGGTTCCATGCCCGGAATGGGGGTCATGATGGGTGTTTCCACTTCCAAGAATTTTTGTTGTAAGAAAAAGTCGCGGATTGATTGTGTGAGCTTGCTGCGGTTTTGGGCTAGAGTTTTGTCGTAAATCATTGATTCAAAAAGTTGACGGTGAGCTTTGGGTGTTCCAGTAGTTTGATGGCGGGGAATTCTTGGAAACTTTTGGTTGGATTTTGGAGTTCCTTTATGATGTGTTGTTTGTCTTTGCCTTTCAGCAAAACCAGTAGATGTTTGCTGTTTAGAATTGCAGGGAAGGTGAGAGTGAGGCGGTCTTTTACGGCAAAGTGATCGGTTTGGCTGTGGGAGGTGTATTTTATTTGAATATCCAGGGCGGAGGAATGGGGGAATAGAGAGGCGGTGTGGCCGTCGGGACCGATGCCCAGTATTGTCAGGTCGAGGCCGTTGATTGGTAGCAGTTTTTCGTATTCTTCCAGGGCTTCTTTAATCGGTTTTTTGGTATCGAAAGGTGTGAAATTTTTGAGCTGTACCTGCGAAACCAGGTTTTGGTAGATGAGGTTGCAGTTGGAGTCGGGGTGGTCGCGTGGGACGTAGCGTTCGTCGACCTCGAAGAGTTCGATGCGTTCGAACGGCAAGTTTGACTTGGCCATAGCTTGGTATAAGCTTACCGGCGTACTTCCTCCACTTAAGGCAAAGTAAAGGTCACCATCTTTTGCTTTAGCTAGATCCACAATTAACTGCAGAGAGGTTTTTATAAAATCTTCTTCTGTTTCAAAAATATTTAATTGCATGGGCTGTTAATCCAGATTAAACCATTTAAAACCGTCCATTGCTGTGACGTTGTGCTGCGAAGTGGGACCTTCACTGTGGTCATCATATTCTTCAACTTTCACTTTGTTCTTTTCAACGAAGTGAATTATCTGATCGGTTATGTGCCAGCTGGAGATTATTTCCTGAAAACTTAAGAAGTGCAGTCGTCTTTTTCGCATTACATCTAGCAGTAGTAGCCCGTGCTCCGAAAGACAGTAGTCGCCGGTGCAGGCAATGGAATCTGTAGTGGATACATGCTGATATTCCGGAGAGGCGCCTTGTTTGTTTACCAGACGAATGGTGATTTTTTCTTCGGGCTGTAGCTCGAAGACCAGTCGGTTTGGTTCTTCGTTTTTTGGCTGAAAGCCGAATTTTTTCAGTTCGATGACCACATAAGTTCGTTTGTCTTTCAGTTTTTTGCCGGTTCGCACGTAGATCGGCGTGTTGTACCAGCTTTCACGGTCGATAAAAAGTCTTAGAGCTGCAAAGGTTTCGGTTTTAGATTTTTTTGGTACGCCATCTTCTTTTTTGTAGCCGGCATATTGTCCCAGTGAAATATTCTTCTTGTTGGGGATGAATTTCAAAGCGGCGAGAATGTTGTTTTTTTCGCGTTTAAGACCCACGTGTTCCTCACTGATAGGAATGGACATGGCGATAAGTCCCAGGATTTGCAATAAGTGCGACTGGAACATATCTTTGATGGTTCCCACCTGATCGAAGTAGCCTATACGGCTGGTTACTCCCAAATCTTCCGAGGCGGTAATTTGGATATTGGAAACCTCGGGTCCTTTCATCATGATATTGAGTAGGCGGTTGGCGTGTCGTAAAGTGAGAATGCTTTGTACGGCCGATTTTCCCAGATAGTGGTCCAGCAGATAAACGCACTCTTCGTCGAAATAGCGGGCGACAAAGTGGAAAAGCGCGTTGGCCGATTCGGTATCTTCGCCGAAAGGTTTTTCCAGAATCAATCGTAGATCCTCATTTTTTTGAGTACGGGACTCGGCCAGATTTTGAATGATGTCTTTGAAAACCAATGGTGGCACAGAGAAATAGGCCATTTTTGTAGGCTTTCCGTTGTCGCTTAATTTGTCGATATACTCACGTAAATCGCGGTAGCTTTGGAGTTTATCATATTGGCCGCGGAAATAGTAAATATGCTTGAGCAGTTCGTTTAAGATTTTAGGATTGGTCTCTTTGCCATATTTGTCTAGAATGCTTTTTTTAAACTCTTTTTTAAACTGTTCCTGGCTTTTTTGAGAGCGAGCAAAGCCGATTACGTAAAAATCCTTTGGCAAACGGTGTTGTTCCATCAAACTGTAAATCGCCGGAAAGAGTTTTAGCTTGGCCAGATCCCCGGAAGCTCCGAAAATAAGGAGCACAAAAGGTTTTTTGATTTTGTAGAGTTCCATGAGTTAAGCATAACAAATTTTGTTTACTTTACAATTTATAATTTTAAGTGGCAAAAAACTCTAATTGAAGCTAAAATCAAGGCATTCTTCTTAATAAAATCACTATGGCGGGCAATTCTTTTGGAGAACTATTCAGAATTACAACTTTTGGAGAATCACATGGAGAATGTGTGGGTGTGGTGATTGATGGTTGTCCGCCGGGGTTTAAGTTGTCTGAAGAGGATGTGCAGAAGGAATTGGACCGACGTAAGCCCGGTCAGAGTGATCTGACCACTCCGCGCAACGAAGGCGACAAGATAAAAATCATGTCCGGTGTTTTTGAGGGAGTTACTACGGGAACCCCGATTATGATGTTGGCGATCAATGAAGATTCCAAATCCAAAGATTACGAGCACTTAAAAAATGTTTTTCGCCCATCCCATGCCGATTACACTTATTTTAAAAAGTATGGTGTAAGAGATTATCGCGGTGGTGGAAGATCTTCTGCCAGGGTGACTTTAGCGATTGTGGCAGCCGGAGCGGTGGCCAAGAAATACCTGGACGAAAAGTTGGGTGTGGAGGTGTTGAGCTATGTGGAGCAGGTGGGGGATTTAAAGACCGATATTGATTATAAAGATATTACTCTTAAAGAAATTGAAGCAAATCCTGTGCGCTGTCCCGACGCTGAAATGGCCGAACAAATGAGTGATTTGATCAAAAAAATCAAAGGAGATGGCGACAGTATCGGTGGAGTGGTTAAAGGTGTTTTGCGAGGTGTGCCAGCAGGTTTGGGAGAACCGATTTTTGATAAATTATCGGCCGATTTGGGTAAAGCGATGCTGGCGATCAATGCCGTGAAAGGATTTGAGATAGGTTCCGGCTTTGAAGGAGTGAGAATGAGGGGGAGTGAACACAATGACGAGTTTTTTAGTAAGGGTAAGGAGGTTCATACAAAAACCAATAATGCCGGAGGGGTTTTAGGTGGTATTTCCGATGGAGAGGATATCTATTTCCGGGTGGCTTTCAAACCGGTTGCCACAATTATGAAAGAGCAACATACGGTAAATACGGAGGGTGAGAATACTGAAATGAGAGCTTATGGTCGGCATGATGCCTGCGTACTACCAAGAGCGGTGCCGATTGTGGACGCGATGTCGGCGTTGGTGCTGATGGATCATTATTTACGTCATCAAGCTCAATGTGGCTGATTATTCCTGCCATTCGGTGTGAAAGTTGCCTTTGCGATCGGTTCTTTCATAGGTGTGGGCACCGAAATAGTCCCGAAGCCCCTGAATTAAATTGGCGGAGGTTTTTTCCGAGGTAATACTTTCAAAGTAACTTAAAGCGGTAGCCAAGGAGGGAAGCGCGCTGCCGTTTTTGGCGCCGAAAGCTACCAACTCTCTTAGTTTTGGTATAGTTTTTTTCATTCCCGCTGCAACTTCTTTGATCTCAAAAAGATGCTTTGTTTGATTTTTTGCATAGGCCTTATGGAGAAAATTGAGAATTTTGGCTCTGATAATGCAGCCCCCTTCCCAGATTCTGGAAATTTCCGAAAGATTTATTTTCCAGCCCTCTTCGGCGGCGGACTTTTGAATTAGGCTATATCCCTGGGCATATGCGCTTAACATGCCGGCGTAGAGTGCGTCATTTAAAATACTTATGAACTTTTCCAGCGGAATTTTTTGTGAAGGCACAGGTCTTTTATAAAGCTTACTTAACTTGCCGCGTAATTCTTTTTCCCCGGAAGTTACGCGAGCATAGACGGCTTCGGTGATCGAAGAAAGTGTTACCGCTCTTTCGATGGAATCGATGGCTGTCCAGCCGCCGGTGCCTTTTTGGCCTGCCTTGTCTAAAATATGGTCGATCAGATAACCTTTTTGGAAGGTATCTTTGCGACGTAGAACTTCCACTGAAATTTCGAAAAGATAAGATTTGAGTTTTCCGCGATTGTATTTTTCGAAGATGTCGGCAATTTGCGGAGCTTTTAGTCGGTAGACCGAACGCAAAAGTTCATAGGCCTCGGCCATCATTTGCATAACTCCATATTCAATGCCGTTGTGGACCATTTTGACATAGTGACCGGCGCCGTTGTCGCCAATGTAGGTCACGCAGGCTTTGCCACCAAAATCTTTGGCGGCGATTTTTTCAAAGATAGGTTTTATGGATTGCCAGGATTTTTCAGTTCCTCCGGGCATCAGGCTTGGTCCGTTTAAAGCGCCCTCTTCTCCACCGGAAACGCCACAGCCGATAAAAACCATGTTTTTCTTTTTGAGCTCTTCGAAGCGCTTTTTGGTATCCAGATAGTTTGAATTACCGCAATCGATGATGATGTCGTTTTTATCGAGATGGGGGATTAGCTGATTGATTACGGCATCGACCGCTGTACCCGCTTTAACCATGATAATGATCTTTCTTGGACGAGCGATGCTTGCAACAAACTCTTTAAAGTTAGTTGCAGCGGAAAGGTATTCGTTGCCGTATTCGTCTATAAATTCCTTGGTTTTTTCTGTTGTTCGATTATAAACAACAATGCGATGTTGGCGTCCGGCAATATTGCGTGCCAAATTCGCGCCCATCACGGCAAGTCCGATTAAGCCGATTTCATTTTTCATCTAGCTCAATTTATACCTTTTGATGTTTTTACAAAAGTTTTTTCCTTCTTTTTTATAAACTTTATAAGTTTTAAGGATGATCTTCATGGCTTCATCATTATCTTTGGCGATATGTATGGAGTCCATGTCCTCGGGGCTGATTAGACCATCTTTTAGGGGGTATTTTTTTACCCAATCAATAAGTTTTTCCCACATTTTACCAACCAAGATAATTGGAATAGGGCAGATGTGTTTTACCTGAACCAGTTGCCAGGTATAGAAAAGCTCAAGACAGGTACCGATACCACCTGGCATAACCACTACGGCATTAGAGAGAGCCATGAAGGTGTCCAGACGTCCGGAAAATTTGTTAAAAGTTCTTTTGATCTCTAAATGCTTATTTCCCTCGTTTTCCCAAGGTAGTTTGATAATTAGTCCGATAGAGTCTGATTCATGATTTCCGTCTCCGGCTTCGTGCCCGGCGTTCGCAGCTTCCATCAGACCAGGGCCACCGCCGGTGACGATATCGAAGTTGTGTTTTCCGATGCGTTTTGCCAAATCAAAAACCTGTTTGTAAGTTTTGTCGTCGAGCTGGAGACGGGCAGAACCAAAAATGGTTACTCTGAAATCGTCTTTTTTAAGTTCTTCCTCCATAGTGATAGGTTTCTTCTTCATTAAAACCTTTTTTACTACTTGTACTTTTTTTGCGGTTTTTGTTTTTGGCATGTCGAAATTTTGTTATTTGTTTTTATTATTATAACACAAAAAACCTGTTATTTGAAGCCTTTTTGATTAGATTGCGGCTTTGTATGCCTCAAAATCCGATACCTCTGTTTTGGCAAAAGCCTGGATCTGGGCGATCATATCGC
The DNA here is from genome assembly GCA_964383675.1 of uncultured Candidatus Peribacteria bacterium. Lineage (GTDB taxonomy): Bacteria > Patescibacteriota > Gracilibacteria > UBA1369 > LOWO2-01-FULL-3 > CAYLHX01. Next base: position 49,757 of record CAYLHX010000005.1, read on the forward strand.
TGGCGAACTCTTTACAATACATGAACCGCTGTTCAAGATCTCCGGTTTTGCGGTTGCCTACTAGCTCTGTTTGCAATTGTTCTAGGCCGGTTTGGAGAAGTGCTTCGAGTTTTTCACGAGAGATTTCTGCCGGTATTTCGCTGGCACTATCGTAGCCCAACATTTCGTAGAGATCTGCTAAAAGATCTTCATAGAAGCTTCCGTTGATGTTCTCGCCGGCAATTTGGGCGTAGAGGTATTGGAATAACTTGGTGTCGTACTGACTTAGGGCGATCACTTTTTGAAAGTTGTGTTGTTCACTTTCCCAGTTTGCCAAAATACTGCCGGTGCGCGGATCTTTAGTGATTGCGTAAAATTCTTCAAGGTCTGCTTTAATGGTTGCCAGGTCCGATTGGCGTGGATTGATGGCCTTGGTGCCTTTGGTTATTTTTTCTGAGGCTCTTGGATCCCGAGTGAAGATAGTGCCGCCGCTCATGCCGGCCGCGCTGTCCCAACCCAGATCACCGAGTACTAGGCTGCGGCCGCCGGTCTTGTAGGCTCCAAAATATTTTCCGGTGTTGCCGCTGATAATGGTGCGACCGGCTGTTTCGCGCACGCAACAACGGTCGCCGACGCTGCCTTGCATGAAACGATCTCCTTCGCGGGCACCGTAAGCCAGGGTGTTGCCGCCGATTTCGTCTTCACTACCGCTGGTTAGAGGTGTATCGCTGAGGTGAGCGAGAGGGCTGAGAACAACAACCCGTCCGCCACTGGTGAAGACGGAACCTTCGTTTTGAATCGGTCCGGTGTGGATCATGGTGACGCCTTTAGGCAATCCTGTACCATAGCCTTGGCCGGCGTTGCCCAAGGTGCGAATGGTGATGCCTTGAGAGGGGATTTGCAGGAGTCCTTTAACGATTAGTCCGCCGAGTGTGGCTCCCAGGTTGCGGTCTTTGGGGTGAATGTCGTGAAGTTCGATTTCGATTGGATCATTGCCGGCTTGGAGTCCCGCGTGTACTTTCTCAATGATTTCACGGTTTCGGGCATTAACCTTGGGGCTATTGAGATAGAATTCGAGTTGATCAGGGGTGTATGTCGGAGTTTGATTGTCGACGGAAGATTCTGGTTCTGCTGGTGTTTCGGTGGGAAGTGGGATGCCATCGAAGTTGGAAGTTGGCCTGGTTAAAAAGCGGCGAAGATTAAAATTATCTTCCAGCCAGGGATATTCTTCAAGGGCTGTTGGATCGAGTTCCAATAGATCACGATTGCCGATTAGATCATTTATGTCACGGATACCCATAGCTGCCATGTGTTCACGAATTTCACCTGCCAGCATCTCCAAGGTGCGAATACCGTTGTAGAGGAGGCGAGTGATCTGTTCTCTTTCGTTGTCGGAGGTGTAGAGTGTTTTGTCTTTGTCTTTTGATGATCCCAGCAATTCGGATACGGTGCGAGTAATGAAGGAAGGGCATTTTTGAGTTGAACATTGTGAGCAGAAGATGCACTTTTGTTGAGCGATCAAAAGTAGGGTGCCCAGGGAAACTTCGTTGGCACCCAAGGCTAAAAGTTTCACAATGTCTTCACCTGTGCGGATTCCTCCATCGGCACCGATGTGAGCTTTACCTCTAAGTCCCTGTTGGGTAAGGATGTTGTGGGCCTCGGCTACACCGAATTCGATCGGTAGACCGGTGTTGAATTTGTCGGTGAGAGTGGCCACCGGCGCCGCCACTTATCTGTACTTTGGCATCGGCTCCGGCCTTAACGCAGCCGGCGGCAATTGTCCCCACGTTGCTTCCGGAAGTGATTTTTACGCCTATTTTAGCGGCCGGATTACAGGCTCCCAGCCTTTGAATCAGTCCTTCCAGATCTTCAATACTGTAAATGTCATGGTTGGTTGGTGGGGAAATTAATTCTTGTCCCAAACTTACACCGCGGATTTCCGCCACGAAGTGAAAGGCTTTCTTGCCGGGAAGATGTCCACCTACTCCGGGTTTTGCGCCCTGACCGATTTTTATCTCAATTTCCCGTACTTGTGGGTTTGCCAAATATTCGATGTCTACTCCAAATCTACCTGAAGCCACCTGGATGGACCTGGCGTGGGCGGCTTCGTATTTCTCGCCGGGTCGGCGGTTTTTGGGTACGCCGCCTTCGCCGGAGTTGGCGTAAGAGTCGTAGTGGTTGAATAGCAAATGCAAGGCGCGGTGAGCGGCATCATTAATTGATCCTAAAGAAATTCCGGCTCCTCTTATGATGTGCTTAATAATTTCAGCGGTTGGTGTTACCTCTTCCAATGGTACTGGCGCAGAAGCTTCTTTGAGTTTGAAGGTATCTCTCAGATTTAAGATGCCCTCTTTTTTTATTTCCGCCCGGTAGGCATCCCAGAGCGCTTTTTCGGTTCCGGCAATCTCTCTGGCTCTCTCGGCGACTTCGGTGTCGCTTAGGCCGTCTATTTGTTGTAATTCATAGATATCTTCGGGGTTTTTGACCACATTTCCGCCGGCCTCATGCAAGGCTTTCCAGATCTGTTTTTGGTAGCCGTGTCTCTCTTGGGCGGTGCGGACTTTTTTGTCTGTGGCATCGCATCTTCTCCACTGATCTGCCAAAATCTTTTCCAGACCGAGTCCTCCGCCGTTGGTTGGAACTTCCGTATTAAAATATTGATGCACAAATTCGGAAGAAAGCCCCAAAGTTGAGAATTGCTGACTTCCGCGGTAGGCATCGATATCGGTAATGCCCAGTTTGGCCATGTATCTTAGTAGTGTGTTTTTAAATGACTTGCGTACCTGTTCTTTCATCTCTTCTTTGGTGAAAGTGGCAGAGCGGTTCTTTTCTCTTAAGTGGCTCGGTTTCGGGCGAACTTCTTCATTGTCGATCATTTCGTAAACAAGTCTTGGATGGACACCTTTTGCTCCACAGGCCACCAAGATATTGAATTCGTGCTGATCCAGCACTTCACCGGTATCCACAACCAGACTTACTCCACTGCTAAGGCCTTCTTTGTCGAGTTCTTTGCTTAAATAAGCCACCAATAGAGCTGGTGGGATGTACCCGTCTCCGTCGCCGGTGGCGTCGCGATCACTCAATACTATGATGGCGTGACTGCCGTTAGAGGCTTTTAGTATCACCTCGTTCTTGATCTCTTCGATTTTTGCCAGACAAGCTTCCACGCTTTGACTTTGATAAGTTGTTGAGATGGTTACTTGCTTAGGATTTTCGCTCTCCGGTGTGGCATAGATAGCGGCCATCTGATCCTCGTCCAATAGAGGATCTGCAAGGAGGTATTGAGTTTGAGTTTCATAACTGTTGTCGCGATTTTTCTTCGGTCGTGCTCCAAGTAGAATTTCGGTGGTGAAGGGGCCTTTCTCACGGACATAATCCAAAGAAGGATTACTTACCTGTGAGTAGTCGGCCTGGATGTATCTTCCCAGGGAATTTGGTTCAGGTGAAAATACCGCCATTGCCAGATCGCTACCCATTCCTTCGATTGGATCGCTGCCGGCCTCGATAGAGTCGCGAATACGCTGAACACGTTCACGATTTAAGCCGAAAAGATTGGCTCTTCTGGCAAAAGTTTCGGCGACTGTTTCCATGTTTTTGCGGGCCGCCTCAACTTGTGCTGGATCTTTGTCAGCAGAGCCTAGAGTTACTATTTTTCTGTTGGCCAATTTATCGTAAGGAAGCTTTGTGTCTTGGATGATGCGGCGATTTACGTCGCCATTGTTTTCATAACTGCCATCGCGGTGTACCACATTTAATTCACCGGGGCGTACTCGTCCATATTTTTGTACATCTTCAAGCGGGATGTGTGGCATGCCCACCTCGGAGCCGATAACGATTAGACCGTCCTTTCTTTGGACTATTCTTAGTGGACGCAGACCCATGTTGTCCAAAGCGGCAACGATTTTATTACGGTCCATGCCCAAAAGGGCGATAGGGCCGATTGCTTTTAGAGAGCCCATTACTCGTGAGACCGCGGCAAAATAGTTTTGAATTTCTTCCGGCATTCTCTTGATTTCATCCAGAGGTGGGTGAATCAAGTATCTAACGGCTTCTTCGAGACTTAAGCCCATTTTCCCTCTTAAAAACTGCAACGTCCTATCCAGGTTTGCCGAATCGCTGGCATTTTTCATGATGTTACTGCCGTCGAGGCGGTACATTCTTTCAAGGTTTTGTAATACTTTCAAAATTTTGCGGATGGAGTTTACCTCGCCATTGTGCACCAGCATGTCGAAACCTTGCGCTATTTTCCAGTTTCCCAGGACGTTGGTGCTGAATCTGGTATGGGTGAGGCCGGCATCTGTAATGACATCGGGCCTTTCCAGATCGAGGTAAAATCTGCCGAATTCTTCTCCGCGGATCATACCTTTGAAGGTCATGGTTCCCGGCTGAAGGGAGACGATGTAGACACCGTCTCCAAGTTCTCTCTGAATCTGTAGGCGGGCCTCAAAAACTTTTTGTTGCAGCTCCGTCTCTTGATTTTGTCCACGTGCGTATGTGAGTTGATGGATCTCAGGCATGACATGTCTGGAAACCGGACTGATAGCCTCAGGATCAACATTGGCCGGTTTAAAACCTAACATTCGTAGACCGTGATAGCGCAATGCTTGTTCCACACGGTCTCTGATGTCTCCCATGTCTCGCGCCATTGAACGATCTATGAATAAGAGACCGCCGTGGATGTTTTCACCATGACCAACCGGAACACGGTCTCCTCTTCCGGTCATTTGATGAAGATATTCTTGCATGCCCCGGCCGTTTGCGTCGTTGTCGGTGCGCAGAGTGATTCCAGCGCCGTCACTGATTGGTCGGCCGTCAGGCCCCACTATCTTGCCGGCGCGGATATCATTTTCCTCCAAAGCTTCCAAAAGCATGTCCACAACCTCACGGTTGGCTCCGGTGCCACTTTGAATTGCGGTGATTCCACAGGCATCGATGCCTGGGTCGTCGAAAGATGATTCCAGTCTCTCCGAAGTTTTGTAGAGCAGCCTTGCGGTTAGGCGGAGTGGCAGGGGATTGAGTGGACGGGTGAACATGCGCACGGAGGGCTACGGAATTATTTTTATGTAGGTTTGTTAATTTAACAAAAAAGAAAAAGCTTTCCTAATTTTTAGCGAACGAAGTAGCACGAAATCTTTTTAGCAGCTTGTTTAAGCTAAATAAAAAAGTTGCTAAACTTGGAGAGTTATTATTTTAACAATTCTTGACACTTGTTTTTTATGGCGTCGGCATCCAGTCCGGCAATGTGGTAGAGTTCATCGGCGGTGCCGGAAAGTTGATATTCCTCCGGACTCATCATGACGAATTTTTCGCTGTGGATACCGTTTTCGGCTAGATGTCTGGCTAATTGACCACCCAGTCCGGAAAGAGAATTGTGATCTTCCAGGGTGATTACTTTGCCGGTCTTTTTAATGGAGTCGCTCAAAGTTTGATCGAATTGTTTTATGGAACTCACGGCAATGATTTCCACCTCTTCCGGATTTTCCAAAGTTTCACGGGCTTTTACGGCTTCTCCGATCAGGGAGCCCATGGCGGCAATGGTTAGCTTTGAACCTCTGCGAATAAGGTCGCATTTTCCGTACTCGTACTTGTAATTCTCATCGTAGAAAATTGAGCCATCCTCTTTGGTGATGGAGGGGAATTTGTGTCGGCCCATGCGCACGTAAAAATTTCCGTAGTGTGAAGCTATATAGCGAATGATACGATCGGTGTGATTGGGGTCGGCCGGTTCTATAACCATAGTGTTGAACATACCCAAGAAAGAACCGCTGTCATCGATGGCCTGATGGGTGGGGCCGTCTTCCCCCACGGAAAGTCCACAGTGGGTGGCTACCATTTTTACATTGGTGTGGTTGATGTCGTTAACGCGGGCCTGATCTTTGGCGCGGCTGGACATGAAGGCTCCGAAGGTCGAAGCGAAAGGGATAAAGTCGTCCAAGCTGAAGCCGCCGGCGGCGGAGATCATGTGTTGTTCGGCGATACCGCACTCGAAATATTGTTCCGGGAGTTCTTCGGAAACGGCGTCGGTTTTTACGGATCCTTTAAGGTCGGCGGTTAAAACCACCACCTTTTTATTTAGTTTTGCCAGATCCAGCAAAGCTTTTCCATAAGCGCTGCGGCAGTCCGTTACCTCATCCGCCGGGTATAAAACCGGTGTTCCGGTATCTATATTCACTTGGCTCAAAAGCTTCGGATATTTATTTTTAGTTGGATGCCATTTAACAAAATTGGTGCGGAAATCATTTAGTAGAGCTTGTTCTTCTGCGGTGGGGGTGAGTTCCTCGATTGAGACGGCAACCTCTTCGGTTTTTGGAGCCTTACCGTGCCAGTCGGCCTTAAACAGTCTTCCGGCTTCTTCCATAAAATCCACCCCCTGCCCCATTATTGAATGGCCGATAATTACCACCGGTTTGTTTTGGATCTCATA
>CAYLHX010000006.1:0-55600 GCA_964383675.1 uncultured Candidatus Peribacteria bacterium
GGGTTCCATGCAAGAGATCTTCCAGACCGGACGTAGTTCGATCACCGTGCGCGCCGATCGAATCGGCGCGCACTCCGACATCTCTCAGATCCCCGGAGCCGAGCCCAAGCTAGTGCTTCCCAGCGACGGACGTGAGTTCGTCAGCGTCTTCCTGCATCGCTGCAGCTGCTGTGGTGCCGAGGGGACGCCCGACGACATCGGGCTTCAGCCCTGCCGCCGCGTCGTCGCCTAGACGCCTCATCCCCTGATTCTTCACATCTGATCTGCTCTCCTCTGGCCAACAAAAGAGCTACCGACGTCGGGACTCGGGCCGGCTTCTCAAAAAGAAGCCGGCCCTTTCCCTATAAATTATCTCCTTTGTTTTTAGTTGACCTGTGCTATATTATTTTTTAGAATCCGTAAAAAGTTATCTCCGCAACTAACTGAATTTAATGCCCAAAAGAGGATCTGCAAAATCTTCGCGAAACGCTTCAAAAAATAAGAAGGGTTTCTATTTCCCAAAAATCAAGAAGGTTCTGGTTTTGGGAAGTGGAGCCTTAAAAATCGGTCAGGCCGGAGAGTTTGATTATTCCGGATCACAGGCTATTAAGGCCTTGAAAGAAGAGGGCATTAAATCTGTTTTGGTAAATCCCAACATTGCCACAATTCAAACCAGCGAAGGATTGGCCGATAAGGTTTATTTTTTACCGGTAAATGCCTACTTTGTGGAAAAAGTAATTCAAAAAGAACGCCCTGACGGAATTTTTCTCTCTTTTGGTGGACAAACCGCATTGAATTGCGGTGTTGAGCTTTTTGAAAAGGGAATTTTGGAAAAATATAAGGTACAGGTTTTGGGCACTCCGGTAATGGCGATTCAAAAAACCGAAGATCGTGATTTGTTCAATAAAGAGCTGGGAAAAATCGGCGTGAGTGTCCCCAGAAGCCGAGCCTGCACGACAAGAGCTGAGGCAGTGAAAGCCGCGAAAGAAATAGGTTTTCCCTTAATGATCCGGGCGGCTTTCGCCCTCGGAGGCCAAGGCAGCGGCTTCGCACACAACTCAAAAGAGCTTGATAACATGCTTGAGATAGCTTTTGCCTATAGTCCACAAGTTTTGGTAGAGGAAAATTTAAAAGGTTGGAAAGAGGTGGAATATGAAGTAGTCCGCGACCGCACAGACAACTGTATCACGGTTTGTAATATGGAAAATTTTGATCCGCTGGGAATCCACACCGGAGAAAGTATCGTAGTGGCACCATCACAAACCTTGACCAACCACGAATACCATAAGCTGCGTGAAATTGCCCTTAAGGTAATACGTCACCTGGGAATTGTGGGAGAATGTAATATTCAATATGCTCTGGACCCAAAGTCCGACGACTATCGTGTGATTGAGGTAAACGCCCGTCTAAGTCGTTCCTCGGCCCTGGCTTCAAAGGCTACCGGATATCCTTTGGCGCACGTAGCGGCCAAGCTGGCACTAGGCTATACTTTGCCGGAATTAAAAAATGCCGTCACCAAAACCACTACGGCTTGTTTTGAGCCTGCTTTGGACTATCTGGCCTTAAAGATACCCCGTTGGGATCTAAATAAATTTAGGATGGTCTCCAAAGAAATCACCAGTGAGATGAAATCGGTAGGGGAGATTATGGCTTTGGGACGCAGCTTTGAAGAGGTGATGCAAAAAGGTTTGCGCATGCTTCAGGTTGGCTTGCATGGGCTCGTAGCCAATGAAGATGTGAAAATTAAAAGTGACGAAATTGAACAGGATATAAAATGTCCAACTCCTAAGCGTATTTTGGTGATAGCAGAGGCGTTGAGAAAGGGGTATACGGTAGAACAGATTGCCAAGCTTTCCGGTATCGACGCTTGGTTTTTGGATAAGCTCAAAAATATCGTGGAGCTGGAAAAAACCTTGAAAAAAGCCAAGACCATTACTCCCGATCTGATGCTGGAAGCCAAACGCAAAGGTTTTTCCGATAAACAGATCGGCTTTATTAAAAAGAAAGAGGAGCTCGATGTACGCAAGCAGCGCAAAAAAATGGGCATTTTTCCCTCAATCAAACAAATCGATACGATGGCGGCAGAATATCCGGCAAACACCAATTACCTGTACCTAACTTATCATGGCGATGGAAACGATATTGTGGCCGGAAAGAAAAAGAAGATCATTGTATTGGGCTCCGGGGCCTACTGTATCGGTTCCAGTGTGGAGTTTGATTGGGGCTGCGTGAACGCGGTTGAAACAGTGGCACGCGAAGGCTATGAGACCGTAATGATTAACTATAATCCGGAAACCGTCTCCACCGACTATGATATCTGCGACAAGTTGTATTTTGATGAACTTTCACTGGAGCGTGTTTTGGATATTTACGAGTTTGAGAATGAGGAGATAAAGGGCAAAAATGTTACCGGTGTGGTAATTTCAACCGGAGGGCAGGTCCCAAATACTCTAGCCATGAAATTACATAAGGCCGGTGTTAGGACACTGGGCACTTCACCAAACAATATTGATCGAGCCGAAAATCGTCATAAATTTTCGCAGATGTTGGACAAACTAGAGATTGATCAGCCAAAATGGCAGGAACTTGCGCGTAAATCCGACATCTATAAGTTTGTGGAAGATGTTGGTTATCCGGTTCTGGTCAGACCGTCCTACGTTTTATCCGGAGCGGCAATGAGTGTAGCCTATGACCAGGTTGCCCTGGACACCTTTTTGGGCAAGGCGGTGAAGATTTCCAAAGAGGCGCCGGTGGTGGTTTCCAAATTTGAAACCGGAGCCAAAGAAATTGAGGTTGACGCGGTGGCATATAAGGGCGATGTGGTAATCTACGCAATTTCCGAACACATTGAAAACGCCGGAGTACACAGCGGAGATGCCACAATTGTTCTACCTCCTCAAAAGCTTTACATGGAAACTATCAGGAGGGTTAAGGTAATAACCAAACAAATTGCCAAAGAACTGGAAATCAGTGGTCCTTTTAACATTCAGTTTTTAGCGAAAAGTAACCGCGTAATGGTCATCGAATGTAATTTAAGATCCAGTAGAAGTTTTCCATTTTCTTCCAAAGTTACCGGTTACAACTTTATTGAAATTGCGACCGAATCGATGCTGGCTGCAACTACGGGCAAGATGAGCAAGCGTGGCGAAAAGCTTTTAAAATATAAGAGTTATAAAACTCTAGACCTGGATCATGTTGCGGTAAAGGCTCCGCAGTTCAGCTTCCCGCGCCTAAAGGGAGCCGATCCGGTACTGGGTGTCGAGATGGCCTCAACGGGTGAGGTGGGCTGTTTTGGGGAAGATCTATATGAAGCTTTGTTGAAAGCGATGATCTCGGTTGGCTTCGAACTGCCTAAGAAAGGAATTTTATTTAGCGTGGGCAGCGTTGGCGATAAGGCCGATATGTTGCCGGTGGCTCAGAGGTTTGCTGAAATGGGTTTCAAACTTTTTGCGACCGAGGGCACCGCGGACTTCTTCCAGGAGAACGGACTTAAGGTTAAAAAAGTCTATAAAATTTTCACTAAAAAACACCCTAATGTTATTGACGCCATGAGCGGGCTAGGCATTGATTTGATTGTGAATATTCCACGCAGCTATAGTCGTTCAAACGTAACGGATGGCTACCTGATCCGCAGAAAGTCGGTTGATTTAAACATTCCCCTAATCACCAATGTCCAGATTGCCAAGATAATGGTGGAGGCTTTAATGACATATGGAGTGGACGATCTGAAGATCGCCGATGTGGCGGAGTACTTCTAAAAGCCATTTTTATTTGAAAAAACTTTTTTTTGCCGATACAATGCCAGCGCTTATTTCCTTTATTTAAAAAGAAAATGACTGATAAAGCTCAAAATACGCCGAAGCTGAAGAAGGGTTTGGCACAAATGTTAAAGGGTGGGGTGATTATGGACGTAGTGAATGCGGAGCAAGCAAAGATTGCCGAAGAAGCGGGGGCCTGTGCCGTTATGGCGCTTGAGCGGGTACCTTCCGATATTCGTGCCCAAGGGGGCGTAGCCAGAATGAGTGACCCTTCAATGATTGAGGGAATTATGGCTGCCGTTTCAATTCCGGTAATGGCCAAGGTGCGTATCGGTCACTTCGCCGAGGCTCAAATTTTGGAAAGCCTGGGAGTAGACTATATTGATGAAAGCGAAGTGCTGACTCCGGCTGACGACCAGTATCATATTGATAAATCTGACTTTAAGGTGCCATTTGTGTGCGGCGCCCGCAATCTGGGGGAGGCGCTGCGCAGGATTCAGGAGGGCGCCGCCATGATTCGTACAAAAGGCGAAGCCGGCACCGGTAATGTGGTAGAGGCCGTTCGTCACATGCGAACGATTAACTCAGAGATTTCCGAACTTCAATCACTTGCTAAACAACAGGATGCCGACCGGGCTCTCTCGAAGTGGGCGGAGAATGAGAGGACAAGCGTAGAGCTGCTTAAAGAAGTTGTTGAGCTGGGTCATTTACCTGTGGTGAACTTTGCCGCCGGTGGCATTGCAACTCCGGCTGATGCCAGCCTAATGATGCAACTTGGTTGTGATGGTATTTTTGTGGGTAGCGGTATCTTTAAATCCAGCAACCCTGCAGCGATGGCAAAGGCTATTGTAGAGGCAACTATGCACTTTCAGGCTCCTGATGTTTTGGCGCGTGTATCACGTGGCCTGGGCGATGCTATGGCCGGCTTGGAAATCGACAAACTGGAGCAAAAGTATGCCGGAAGAGGCTGGTAGATTTCTCGAGCAAATTAACAAGAGGTTAAAATGAAAAAAGTTGGAGTGCTGGATATTCAAGGCTCGGTTATTGAACACGTCAAATCTCTTCGGGGATTGGGCGCTGAGGTGGTGCAAGTGAAAACCGCTGACGACCTGCAACAGATCAGCGGACTTATTATTCCGGGGGGAGAAAGCACGACTATCGGCAAACTTTTGCAACGTTTTGGACTGGATAAAGCTATTAAAAACCGTGCAGCCGAGGGGATGGCAGTGTGGGGCACCTGCGCGGGAGCTATTTTGCTGGCCAAAAAAATTGTTGGCGCAGGTGCCGAAAAGGTCTCAAGCTTAGCCCTGATGGACATCGAGATCGAAAGAAACGCTTACGGAAGGCAACTAGACAGTTTTGAAACCGATATCACTTTTGAAATAGACTCCAAGCCCGAGCAGATTCCGGCAGTTTTTATACGGGCGCCACAAATTCTTAAAATCGGCCCCAAGGTAAAGGTTCTGGCCAAACATGGTACTGAAATAATCGCTGCCCGGGAGGACAACTTCTTGGCTACCAGCTTTCATCCCGAACTAACTACCAGCCAGGTAGTCCATAAATATTTTCTGGAACTTTGCAATTAGTTTTCCTCTAAAATCATGCTTGGATTCACCAATACTCTTGCAGCTTCTGAAACGCGTTCGTGTGAGGCCACAGCACCTTGACCATAACCATCTCTGATGTTTCTTCGCATGGCCATAATTAAGTCCACAACTTCCTCACCCAGGCTTGCCGCAGAAGCGTTTATTTCAGCGTCGTTATCTGCAAGGAGTTCATAAAAAGCGTATTCGCCAAATCTCTCTACAATAACCCTACCGTCAATAAGGTTTTCGGGTCCCTCTTCGTACCGTTGATATTCCGCTGCGGCCGCCACAATAATCTTTTGGACCTTGAAAAGATATTGAAATCTTATGGCGTTAACACTTAAGTCACCTAAAATCACCATATCGGCAGCTGACTGACAGGACTCCAGCCCTTCCTCAATGGTGCGATCATCCTTCAACTCGTCCAAGAGCTCATCAAAGCTTGTGGCAATAGTTTCAAGCGATATTTGGCCGCTTGCTCCGGCGCGATATCTATCGAGGTGAACCACCCTGGTATGTCTGTGAAGCTGACTAATAAATGACTCGTGAATAGCCCTAACCATGTCCAAGGTAATTTCCTCAGGAGTGTCTATCACACATTGTAAACTGGCAACCAGCGCCTCAAAATTACGGTCTCTTTGCCAAACATCCGGGTAGATCTTAAAAAATTCACTTATCTCCTCCAAAAATCTCTCGGCGATAAAAAGGGCCATTTTGGCATCCGGGCTTAATGTAAGTGGACGATTTATTTGTTGATGAGAAGACATTCTAATGTTTTAGGAGACCACCTTTATACATACAATCAACATTTCTGTCAAGGTGTCTTGGTTAATGTTCTTGTTTTCTTTGAGCTATCTTTCTAGAATTTGGCTATGTCAAATTTCTTACCGAAATCAGTACGAACATTAATGGAAGAGCTGGCAAAACTGCCCGGCGTGGGGCCCAAATCAGCCCAGAGGCTGGCAATCTATCTGCTGCACTCTCCCGAAAGTAGAGTGCGTCCACTGGGAGAAGCTCTGCTTAATCTAAAGGAAAATGTGATTTTTTGCGAAGAGTGCTGGAATATCGCCGAGCAAAACCCTTGCCAGATCTGTCATAACGAATCCCGCGACAAAAACACTATTTGTGTAGTTGAAGACATTCTTGACGTAGTGGCGATTGAAAAGACCGGTGAGTATAAAGGGGTTTATCATGTACTGCACGGTGCACTTTCACCGGTGGATCGCGTCGGCCCGGAACAACTAAAACTAACCGCCCTTTTTGAGAGAGTTGCCCGTAGCGACTCCTTGGGTGAGGTGATTTTGGCAACCAATCCGAGTCTTGAAGGAGAGGCCACCGCATTGTACATTCAGAAACAACTTAAGGATATCGACGTGCGGGTGACCAGAATTGCCAGAGGCCTTCCTGTGGGGGGAGACCTGGATTACGCCGATGAAGTTACCTTAACCCGAGCATTACAAGGAAGATCTAACTTTTAATTATGACTATAGAAGCTTTTAGGGTTCAGTATCCGGAGGGTGGGGTCGTGAGCCACAGATCTGTGTTTCAGGAGTATCAAAGCCTGGAACCGGAAGAGCGAGTCCTGGTGGATGAACTTCACTCTTATATATTAAACTTTGCCGATGGCCTGGCCAAAAAAACTTTTTCACCGACAAAGCTGGTAGCCAGAAAGTTAGCCAAAAGTGTCGTTTCCAGATTACTGGAAAAACTACGGGAAAACGGTATCAATCAATCCGAGGTGGGAGATATTGCCGAAGGTGTGTGGCTCCAGCTTAACCATACTACCGCAAAAACTCCGGCCCTTGAGCAGGATCCGGCCAAGGTGCAGGTAGTGGATGACATTATGGCCAAGGCGAACATGCTGATGCCCTATTTTCAGGCACAATGGGACGAAATGGTAAGCAAGGTAGGTAAAGAAACCGGGAGTAAAATTATCCGCATTGCCGCAGCCCTGAGCTGGCCTCACGTCAGAGATTCTTTTGCAAAATAACCTCGAAAGTGGAGGGGCCGCTGCCGCTAAGATGTTCTAGTGGCTGAAGTTTTTCGGCTATCTCAGGTATTGTTTCAAAATCATTATGAAGATTTTTGCTAATTTCGATATAATCGCCCCGGCGGATTGCTTCCACTAATTTTTGCGTTTTTTCTAAGTCTTTACCACAACGCGAAAGGTCTAATTTTTGATACCTGGCTGTCGTTTTGTTGGCAACGTGCGCCGTACGGGCGTGAATTTTAAAATCCAAACCTTTTATTTCCGGCAGCCACTCCAGTTTTTCTCCATAGCCAGTAGCTAAGGCTGTGCCCCCAAGAATGAAGAAAGGCACGTCACTGCCTAATTTTGCCCCCAGATCAATCAAGTCGTGGTCAGTAAGGTTTAGTTCCCAGAGTTCATTTAGACCCTTTAAAACCGCTGCCGCATTGGAAGATGCCCCACCAAGACCGGAGGAAAGAGGGATCTTTTTATGAATCATGATGCCGGCATTTCGGGGAATTTTGTAGGTTTTTTTTAACAACTTCAGCGCCTTGAAAGCAAGATTCTCTTCCATTTTGATAAGGTGGTTTTGTTCTCTGTCTGCTATTGACGTATGGTCGTCTTCTGTTGTTTTAAAGATTTCAAGCTTGTCCTGTATTTTTTTTGCTTCAATAAATACTGTCTGTATTTTATGCATGCCGGACGACTCCCTCTCAATTATGTCTAGACAAAGGTTTAGCTTGGCCGGAGCAAGAATTGTTAGTTTTTTCATTTTTGGCGAAAAAGGTTGACGTATCATTTTGCATTGTGTGGCTTTGGGGCTGGATAGTCAACTTCCGCTCTATTTTTTTGCCTATTTTGTCAGTGAAATGATGGCCAGGCACTGCATGCCGAGTCCATTGCCAAAGGCGGTGCACTTTTCTCCGCTGGTAGCGGTTATGCCGATACGGCGGTGGTTTAAGTCGAGTATTTGGGCGAGGCTTTTTCTAAGTTGAGGGACCATCGGATCAATTTTTGGCTTAGCGGCTTCGATCATGATTCCCAGACTGTTAATTTTAAACTTCTCTTTCTTCATCTTTTTTAAAATGATATCCAGATATTTTTTGCTGTCTTTGACGCCTTTTTCACACTCGGCATCGGCGTAAAAGCCCAGAGACATTTCTCCAAGCGCTTGCGAAATGGCATTAAAAATCGCGTGGAGAATCACATCCCCGTCAGAGTTGGCCTCAAGCTTTGGTTCCTCCTTAAACTCAACCCCCGCAAGCACCAACCCCTTCACTTTTTCCTCAAACATGTGACTATCTTGACCAATACCGATACGCACATCCTCAGGCAACTCGCCAAGCACGGCTTTGAGTCTAATATAATCTCCCTGTGTTGTGACTTTAAAGTTATGCTCTCCCGCTTCCACGTAGGCCACCTTCTTGCCCAGCGCCTCAAAGAGCATAGCCTCGTCCGTAGCCTCAAGATTCTTCTTCTGAGCATTTTTTACGGCGTTTACCATAGTTTTGTAATCCGCGGCCTGCGGCGTCTGTGCGGCAAACAGCTTGCTGCGGTCGTGTGTTTTTATTATGTGCTCATTGTTTACCTCTTTTATCGTCTCTTTAACACTATGTCCCACTATGGCCGCACCGGCCTCAGACGCTTTTTGGATTACCTGAGTGATCTCTTCTTCACCAACCAGAGGATTGGCTCCATTGTGAACTAAAACAATGTCCTTATCCTTGGCCTTTAGGGTTTTGAGACCATTTTCGACTGAAAGCTGCCTGCTTTCTCCGCCAAGTACTATCTTCTTAACTTTGGTAAAAATGTACGATTTCACTAAGTCTTCTATCTCCCTCTTGTTGGCCTTGTTGGCCACAATTATAATTTCATCTATTTCCGGATGATCGTTAAAGGCCATTAGAGAATAATAGAGAACGGGCTTGCCAAGTACCGGCAAAAGGAGCTTCTCCTGCCGCCCCTCCATGCGCTGCCCCCGACCGGCCGCCAAAAGAATTACGTGATTCATAATATGATTAGTGCTATTCAGTTTGTTATTTTACCACATTTGGACAGGCAGTTCAATTCGGGTTGACACGGGTGCACTTAAATTATATAATTCACTGCTTTATAATTTTCACTATGCCAAGTAGAAAAAGTGGACCAGAAGCTGACCACCAAGCCGGAATAACGGCTGTGAATGGCCGTACCGCCGTTCCCGGCGTGGCTGAGAGCTTGGCGCCACAGCCAATCAGCTATGATACTCTTGCGGCGCTGGCGGAAATTGGCGGTCCAATTCCCGTGGAAACCGTGGCAGAAGATACCAGTGTCGAAGACAGTTTGAATCAGGTGGTAAAAAGTGTGGGAGACGCCACAAGACTGCTTTTTAGAAAGCCGGATCTCGACCCCGAGGCGGTTAACGCTATTTGGGTTTTGATCAATTCAGTGAGGATCATGACTCAGCATGTTTTTGTCGCTCACCGCAAGATCGATGCCCTGGGACACCGACTGGAAGAGGCGATTCGTTTAAGGGACATTTTTAAAGAGAAGGCCACAAAAGATCCAATGACCGGTGTTTGGAATAAAGCGGTATTGGGAGAAACCGGGGAGAAATTATTTAATACTTACCGTGAAGAAGGCAAACGTTTTGCATACATCTTCCTGGACCTGGATAAATTTAAATTGATCAATGACACCTATGGCCATGATGCAGGTGACTATGTATTAACAGAATTTGCTCGAATTGTTCAGGATGATTTACGTATTTCAGACTTTATGTTTGCCAGAGACGGCGAGAATGATGAGGAAAAAGAAGAAGAGCTCGACCCTCTGTTTGCCAGAGATGGAGGAGAAGAGTTTGGGCTGCTTTTACCTGAGACTGATGAACGTGGTGCCTATATAGTAGCAGAGAGACTTAGAAAGACCATTGAAGGACATGAATTTATTTATGATGGTCAACGTATTCCTGTTACCGTTAGCCTGGGCATTGCCGCAACTCGTGATACAGATTCCGATTATGCCAGCTTCAAAAAGCGTGCCGATGCAGCCGTATATGCCGCAAAGGCGGGCGGGCGGAACCAATCCGTAATGAGTTTGATGACGAAAGACGGAAGAATTAGTTATTCCTCTAGGCCTGACCGCGAACTGGTCGATGAAAGCGCTTTAAGTGAGGTAAACTAAAATTGTGGGGATCTAGTCCGTCAACGATTAAAGCTCTTTTAATTGAATAAAAATCTCCGGAAAGGACAGTTTTTCTTCCAGAAAGTTTTCAATAATTTGCTCTTCCTTCTTAAGAAAGTTTTTGATTTTTCCTTGTTCAAAGGCTTCGAGCACCAGTCGTATTCCGGGAAGGAGTTTATGATTTGGGTTTTTGAACTCAAATTTATGTTCCTTCAAAATTTCATTTAGGGGGCGAATTTTCTGAGCTGCATTTCGGGTGTTTTTCCCCAAAAGGTGTCGAAAGGCGTTTTCAATGTGTTCGCGCATGTCCGGCGAGGAAAGATATGCCACTTGCTCATCTTTAAATTCCACAACACCGTGAATCTGACACTCCGGATGAATTTTTACCTTAATCCTGGAGAGCGGTAGGGCAAAAAGATAGTGAGCTTCTATGATTTCCAGCCCTTTGTTAATGAGCGTGGCCGATTCAATCGTAACCTTGCCGCCCATTTTCCAGCGAGGGTGACACAGAGCATCTTCGGCGGTTACTCTTTCCAGATCTTTGCTCTTGAAATTCAGAAAAGGACCGCCGGAACAAGTTAAGGTGATGCTTTTGGGAATTTTACCGGGGTTTTGTTTAAGAATTTCAAAAATGGCATTGTGCTCCGAGTCGAGCGGAATGATTTTGCCAGCGTTTTTCTGCGCAATTTTGAGTAAATTTTCGCCTTCGGCCACCAAGGACTCCTTGTTGCCGAGTAATAAAATTTTGCCGCAAGCTAGAGCCTCTTCGCTATACTCCACTCCAACCACCCCCGGTAAAACATTTACCACTATGTCGGCCTCCTCAAGCGATAATCTTTGCTTGGTCTTGTCGGCAAGGATCGCCTTTTTAATGTTGTGTTTTTTCTGTTGATCCCCGAGAGCTTTACCGTTTTTGTTTGCAAGTAAGCCAATAACCTCAAATTGCTCACGGTATTTTTCCAAAACTTTCAAAGTTTGGGTACCCAGAGAACCTGTTGATCCCAGAATGATAACTTTTTGCTTTTGCATGACCGGATTTTGCTTTTTTTGAGCCTAAAATGTCAAGTGGGGTTTTGTTTTATTTTTATTCAAGCTGCTTCTTGACTTTTTCGGGCTTTTTTCGTACTATCCAAAGGCTATTTGGCTTTTTGCCATTTTTATTTTCTAACGATAGTTTATAGCTAAGCGATTACGAGTAAATCAGTATATTAAAGCCCCTACGGTTAGGCTAATCGGAGCCGAGGGCGAGCAATTGGGCATTGTTGCTATTGAGAAAGCCCTCGAGAAAGCGAAAGAGTCCGACTTGGATTTGGCGGAAGTTGCTCCCAACGTAAACCCTCCGGTGTGTAAGATATTGGACTATGGAAAATATCAGTACCACCAGAAGAAGGTTGAGACAAAACACCGAAAAATGCAGAAGAAGACCGAGGTTAAAGGTGTAAGAATGGGCTTTAAAACCGGTGATCACGATCTAAAAGTGAAAGCAAAACAGGCCAGAAAATTTTTGGAGGCGGGAAACAGCGTAAAAGTTTCATTGATTTTCCGCGGAAGAGAAGCTATATATAAAGACCTGGCACGAGAGAAAATGATGAAATTTTTTGAAGAACTGAAAGATATTGCAGTGCTTGAGGCCCCACCAAAGGGCCAAGGGAATACCCTAATTATGATATTAACTACACATAAATCATGAAGCAAAAGTCACACAGTGGGGCGAAAAAAAGAATTAAAGTTAAAAAGTCCGGAAAGGCGGTTATGGAGAAGTCTTGTAGAAATCACTTATTGATTAATAAGTCAAAGAGACAGAAGAAGTCTCATTCTTCAGGAATGCCGATCAGCCCGTCCAGGATGAAGGCTTTACGCAGATTGCTGCCAGGAAAGGTGCAGGTTCAGGGAAAAAGAGTTGAAACAACCGCTGAGGCTGCCAAATAAATAAACATTTTCTTTTAACCTTATAAAAAAATGACTAGAGTAAAAAGTGGTGAAAACACCCACCGTAGGCACCAAAAGATAGTGAAGGCTGCCAAAGGTTACCGAGGCCTAAGAAGTAAAACCTTCAAACAGGCCAAAAACGCTGTAATGAAGGCCGGCCTTCACAGCTATACACACAGACGTACTAAAAAGAGAGAGTTTCGTCGTTTGTGGATTGCCAGAATTAATGCCGGTTGTCGAGAGCTTGGCGTAAAATACAGTTGGTTGATCGACGGAATGACCAAGAAAGGAATCGAGATCAACAGAAAGATGCTGGCGGAGCTGGCGGCTAATGAGCCTGAAACTTTCAAGGCGGTAATTGAAGAGGTACAGAAATAGAGAGCCCTAAAACAACAATTGAAACAGCATGACGAATAATCGTGCTGTTTTTTGTTTATAATTTAGAAATTTTTTAAGATTTTTTAATAAAATTTTAAGACTTGGCTGCTAGGCTGTACTCAATTAATACTTCCTAACCGTGATAATTATGCCAAGTTCTTCCAATATCGCCCAGTTGAATCGTAACTGGTTGACGGTGGCGATAAACCATTCTCTGGAAAAAAAATTGCGGATATTTAAGGCCCGAATGGAACTACGGCAAAAGCGCCCCTTAAATTGGGGCACTGTTATTGAAAGCTTAGTCGATGAAGTTAATAAACACGGCTATGGTTAGTGCGTGCTAAAGCCTTTCAGGTCGATGGATGGCGTAGATGACCATTCTATGTGTATTTCTTCTACCCTGGCACTCGGAGGGCCTTCTTTGGCCCACTCAATAAATTGTTCGATAGCCGACCTCGACCCTTGAAGCAAAACTTCAACGCTTCCGTCAGGCATATTCCTTGCATGCCCTTTGACATTTAGCGATAATGCTTTTTCTTTGGCGCCGGCGCGGTAAAATACCCCTTGTACCTTACCGTGGATTCTAAGCAAAGCCTGCTGCATAAGTATTTAAAAGGTTTCTATTTTAATACTTTCTATAACTATGTCCTCTAGTGGCCGATCCATGGGACCGACTTCAGACTTAGCCATTTCGTCGACATTTTCCATCCCCTCATAAACGAACCCGAAGACGGCATGTGCTCCGTCAAGCCAAGGCGTTCCATGATCAGCCTGTACAATAAAGAACTGACTGCCTCCTGTGTTAGGGCCGGCGTTTGCCATTGAAAGGGCTCCGCGTATGTGTTTTAGATCTTTGCCGAATTCATCCTCAATATTGGTTCCAGGTCCTTTGTAACTATGTCCGCCTGTTCCATTGCGGTTCTCGAAATCACCGCCCTGAACCATGAAACAATCTATTACGCGGTGAAAAATGGTATCATCGTACTTTTTGTCTTTAGCCAATTCAATGAAGTTTTTGGTGGTTTCCGGAACTTCGTCGGTATATAGCAGTATCTTTATTTCACCTTTATTAGTGGTCACAACGGCTACTTGGTCTCCTTTTTCCGGCTCGAGCTTCATCTTGAGATCTTTGGTATAGTTTTTGAGGTCATCCATCTGGCTAGGGGTTAAATTTGAGTAATTACAATTGGGATTATTTGTCACGAAGCGGTCGGTTCCTTGGCTACAGCCCGCAATGATTAATGCGATGGTTAACAGTACGGTTAGTTTTTTATTCATTTTTCTGGTTTAAGAGTACTGGCATTTTATCACGCATCTCTCGATTTTGAAGAGTTTTTATGCTAATCTGCATTGGCGGGAAAGACAATTTGCGCGTTTGTTGATGCGCGTGTTTATCTAAGAATCTATATGAAAAGGTTTTTAAAAAGGGTTGTGCTTTGGCAACTAAGGGTTATGGCCGGAAGAAGGCTAAAAAAATTTCGTGGGAAAGTAGTGGCCGTTACCGGTTCTGTGGGAAAAACCAGCGCAAAAGAGGCGATATATACTGTGTTAAACAGTAAGTTTCGTGTAAGAAAAAGTGAAAAGAGCATGAATACCGACTTTGGCCTACTGTTGACCATTTTAGAGATTGAAAGCGGCTATTCTTCAGTGGGTAAGTGGTCCTGGCTTTTATTAAAAGCCTTTTTCCACTCTCTTTTCCGAGATCACAGCGAAGTTTTGCTATTGGAGTTCGGCGTGGATAAGCCGAAGGACATGGACTTTTTAACATCGGTTATAAAGCCCGACATTGCGGTAATGACCAACGTTTTTCCGGTTCATCTTGCCGAAGGACAATTTAAAAATTTACAGGAGATTTTTGATGAAAAGAAAAAGCTGGTTGAGGCGCTTAAGGAGGGGGGGGCTGCCATTTTAAACTTGGATAATCCTTATACGAAACATTTGGCAAAAACTCGCGGTAAAAAAGGCACTTTTACCTACGGCTCTGATAAAGATGCCGACTTCTGGTTTAGCAATGTGCGAGTCTCTCTGGAGGGAACAAAGTTTCACCTTCATCATAAGGATGAGATTTTCAATGTGGTGACGCCGGCGATTGGGAAGATTCAGGCATACACCGCCGTACCGGCTATTATTTGCGGATTTCTGCTGGGGATGAGCGCAGAAGAGGCGGTTTTAGCCATGGAAAGATATTCGTTGCCTCCGGGCAGAATGAGCGTTATCCCCGCAAAGGTGGAAGGCGCAAATTTGCTGGACAGTTCTTACAACTCTTCACCGGAAGCTCTAAAAGAAGCCTTGGCGCTATTGGCGGACTTGGCTAAAGAAAAGGAGCATATCCGCCGTGTTGCGGTTTTAGGGAACATGAACGAATTGGGAGAAGAGACTGAGAAGCTTCACCGACTTGTGGGAGAAATGATCCCTTCTTGTGTTGATCTTTTGATAACGGTGGGCAAGGAGGCCAGGTTTATGGCTGAGGCGGCCATTGAAAAAGGTATGGAGGAGAAAAGCGTTCATAGTTTTAAAACTTCTAAAGAAGCTATAGATTTTTTTGAAGACAAGCTAAAGAAGGACGATTTGGTTTTAGTGAAGGGATCACAAAATAATGTTAGGCTGGAACGCTTCGTCAAAGCCTTGATGGCTTTTCCCGAAGATGCTAAAAAGCTTCTTGCCAGACAAGAGAAATTTTGGGAAGAAAAATTATGAAATACAATTGGTCAATCATTGGACATGAAAAACAGCTTAGGAAAATTGAATCGGACATAGCTTCCGATAATCTTTCGCATGCCTATCTTCTGGCCGGCCCTAACAGTATAGGAAAATTCACGGTTGCCAGAAAAATTGCCGGGATTTTGCAGTGTAATGATAACTTTTGCCATAAATGCAATACTTGTTTGCAAGTAGAAAAGGGCGGTCACCTGGATACTGTTGAGCTGAAAGGTAAAAATGAGTCCATCAAAATTGAAGAAGTGAGGGGGCTGGTTGAAAGGGCCAATATGACGCCTCAGTCCAATTACAAAATTTTTATTGTCCAGAGCATTGAACGAATGACCACCGAGGCCGCAAACAGTTTTTTAAAGATTTTGGAGGAGCCACCATCAAAAACAATTTTTCTTTTAACGACCAACAATCTGCGCGCTGTTTTGCCAACTATTGTTTCTCGCGTTAGGGTAGTGCAGTTTTTTAATGTTTCTGCCAATTTTTTGCACGAAGAGTTACAAAGGTTGTATCCGGAATTTGATGAAGAAGCGATAAATAAAGCCAGTCTCTTTTCCCTGGGAAAGACCGGTAAGGCTATCCATTTAATTGAAAATCCGGACTCGTTGGCAAAATGCCTGGAGGTTTATCATGTAGTACAAAATTTTTTGGATCACCGCAGTGTTGTAGACCGCTTTGGTTACATTGAAGATTTGTTAAAAAGCGACGAGGCGGACCTGGATATTTTCATCTCAATCCTGACGCACGTATTAAGAAGCAAGATTTTGGAGGGAGATATTCATAGCGAAAAATACGCTAATCTTTTGTCTGAAATCGAAGAGGCTGGTATTTTGATAAAGAAAAATGTAAATTCTCGTTTGGTTCTGGAAAACTTAATGTTAGCTCTCTAAAATTTTACCATGTGGACCTATCTTGCAATTTTGTTTAGTGTAGTGCTTTTTTTAGCGGTATTTGGCAATCGTGCATATCACTTCAAAAAGTCCAAAAACAAATCCACTGAGGTTATTGAGAAGGAAGAAGAAGCGGAGGATTTGCCAACACCGGAAAAAATTTCCCGTAGTGACCGTGACAAAGTTGTTGAGCTATGTGAATTGGCAGACAAGAAGCTGAAGGCTGGAAAAGAAGACGAAGCCGTTAAGTATTTTGTTCAGGCCTTGGCTATAGATGCTTTACACGTAGAAGCTCAGCACAAATTGGCCATGCTGTATATGCAGAAGCAAATGTTTGGGGCGGCGGCAGCCCTCTTTAAGCAGCTGGGTGACTTAACCGAAGAGGCTGTTCACTATAGCCATTTGGGCCTAGCGCTTTACCAGCAAAATGAATTTACCGAGGCCAAAGAGGCCTATCAAAAGGCTATTATGCTCGACGAGAGTCGTCCTCAGCGGTTTGTGAGTCTGGCGCAGGTTTATCGAGCAATGAAGCAGTACCAAAATGCTATCATTGCCTTGAACAAGGCTTTTGAGTTGGAGCAGGAAAATATGGACTACACTCTCCTTCTGGCTGATATGCAAATTGAGCTTGGGAATTACGAAGAAGCTCGTGAGCTTTTGGGGCGCGTGTTAACCATGGACCCGGAGAATGAATTTGCCAACAGTACTCTCAAGGAGCTGGAATTAAAAGAGAAGGCTCTTAGAGAAGACACCAAAACGTCCTAGGTTTCTTCCGCTCCCGCTGTACCAACAAGTATCTTGGCCGGTATGGCTTTGTACTTCGTGCTGATTGTTTCTTTAACAGTTTCGCCGTTTTTGTCGGTGATATGGCGATACCAAAGTGCCGTGAATCCTGTGTGCGATTTTTCCACTTGTTTTGTTTGTCCCGCCGGAAGACTTTCCGTGTCCTGATAAACTGTTGGGCCCGGTGAGTGATAGTTGGATAGATAAGGCCCCTCAAGCTCTACGGTACGTCCCGGGTCGGTGCCGTAGAGAACAAAATATAGCTCGTAGTCATCCTTGGTGTAAGTTTGTACCAAGAGGTGACTGCCTGTATCGTTGGTGAATTGAAGGTCGGGTCCCCCCAAATAAATTGTCGCGTCCAAACCATGTCCAAGTATTTGAGAATAATAGGATACGGCGTAGGAATGTTGGTTTCTTTCATCAATAGGAAGACCTCCCAATAGTATGGCCCTATAAAGAGTTGTGGAGACCTGGCATATCCCGCCACCATATTCCGGTATGGTCCCCTCCGGCTTGATAACAAGCTCTTTTAGGTATCCGGTCGATCCATCTACCGCTCCCAGATTTTGATTAAAAGAGAAGGTTTCCCCCGGAGCAATTAATTTGCCGTTAAATTTTGAGGCGCCGACCTTGATATTGTGCACTCTGTTTGCTGGAGAGCCGTAATAAGATGTGTGTCCTATGCTAATCCTTTCCTGAATTCCCAGCTCTTGTAAGTCTTCGGAGACAATAATTTCCGGCTCAATTTCTTTTACCGGAATGGTTATAGCGCTTATCTTTTTCATTATAGCTTTTTCCATAAGGTCCTTTAGTCGCTCTCTCTCTATTTTTAACCCATTGTGGCCTTCCCCCTCTATAACAACCCCACCCTCATCATTTGTGTAGATATTTACCGTTTCACTGGCCCTATCCAGCCATTCGGCAATTTCAGCATCAATAAAACCGTTTAACTTTTCTTCGTTTATTTTTATGGCAATTCTTTCTCTCACTTGCTGAGGATGTTCTCCACGATTAGGGATCGGTGCGTAGGCCAAATATTCTTCGCTAACAAACTCTACCCAGTCCAAATGATCTATTAGGCTTACATACCACGGATCACTATATACCGGATCAATCAATTTAAGGCTGTGTCTTAGGTGCGATTTTACCTCCTCCTCTTTTGTTGCAAGAACTTCTTTTGTTATGACCGGCTCTGTTTTCAGCAGTTGTATTTCAAGCTGTTTAGGTGAAAATGTTGCGGTGATGTTGTTTATGTCGGCTTGTAGTTTTTCTTTATCAATTACGAAGCCCTCCTCCTCTTCTCTAATCATCAATTTACTATCCTCATCAAAATAAAATTCAGCTGGTTTGGGTGCAAATTCGCTTAGGAAAAACTCTTTTTCCAGTACCTCTAAGAGCCGCCCTTCATCTAACTTTGTTATAAGCTTGAGATTATTTCTTGGTGGAGCTTGGAAAAAATCTAAAAACGAAAGATTTCTTGATTCTATGGGCTTAATAATATTCACTGTTTCTTCAGGAAAGATGGCAACTCCAAGTTCAGCCAAGGTTAATTCGTGTTCCCTATTTTCAATTCTCACTTTTATGGGCTTGTTGAGTAACTCTTCGCTTAGTTTTTGTAGTTCCGCAGTAGCCCCCTCGGGGGTGGAGTGCGAGAAGTTTAGCCCAGAAATATATGTGTTTTTAGGTAAACGTCCATTAAGATAGTAGCGGGTAGCAAAAACTCCCCCTACTATCAGTAGTCCAATTAAAAGTCCCGCGCCAACGCCGATAAGTACTTTTTTGGCTTTATTCATCACATTTCCTTTGGAATTTTTTTATGATCTTTGGGGGCCTCCTTTTCTTTCTTAATAATTCCTTTAATCATTTTAAACAGTCCGAATGATTTTTCTTTGGCCTTTTTGGCTACTTCCACAATTTCTTTTCTAGTTTCTTTGCCTTTTTTGGGCGCCATTGTGGCACCTAAAACAGACCCAATCGCACCACCTATGATGGCGCCCATCAAAACCTTATCAAGCTTATTTCCCGGCTTCTTGGGATTATCTTTTTTCATGGTTTAGATATTATTTTTTAACCTTTTTATTCTTATTAACGGTCTCGTAGAAATCCATTCTTCTAATTAGGTTTACCTTTATTTTACCCGGATAAGTGACATTTTCTTCAATTTCTTCTGCCATTTTTTTAGCCATCTCCGGCATTTCTTTATCATCTATCTTTCTTGGATCAACAATGGCCCTAACCTCTCTTCCTGCGGACATTGTAAAGGTTTTATCAACTCCCTTGAATGAAGAAACGGTTTCTTCAAGAGCGGCAATTCTTTCATTATAGCTATGAATAGACTCTTGTCTTGCCCCTGGCCTACCGGCAGATACCGCATCCGCAGCTTTAATTAAAAACGCTTCCGGAGTTTGTTGTGGCTCGGCATCATGATGAGTCCAGGCAGCATGTACCTCCTCCCAGGAAAAACCATACTTTTCCATTAACTCCTTGGTAATGTAGTCGTGAGCGTCTTTTTGGTCCGGATCTTGATCAATCGCCTTACCAAGGTCGTGTAAGAAACCGGCAACCTTCGCAACCTCAGTGTCCATACCGGTTTCGGCGGCAAGCATTGCGCAAACCCAAGCAACCTCCATCGAATGCTTCATAATATTTTGTCCATAACTGGTCCTAAACTGTAACCTCCCGATAATCTTAAGCAATTCAGGGTCATAATTTTTAAAACCCAGGGTGTCCACGGCCTTTTTCCCAATATTAAGCAGCTCTTCATCCATTTCTTTCCTGGCGTCTAACGCTTTCTGCTCAATAATCTCCTTATTAATATCCCCCTTAACCATAACCAATTTCTCGATTGTTTTTTGAGCCACTCTTCTCACGACAAGGTTGTAGCCGGAAATGCTAATTGTCTGAGGAAGGTCGTTAAAAACTATATATACCTCCAAAAGTTCCTCAACAATCTTAATATTACATGCCTCCTTGCCAACAATTTTTCCTTTAATAAAATCTTTGGGAACCTTTACGGTTAACGCCCTAGCCTCAACCGAGGTCGGAGAACTTAACCTTTGCATACAGCCAACAATAATATTTTTAGCTATTTTATTGGCATTTTCCTTAACCTTTTCCTCCATCATTACCGGTTTTTCACCATTGGCAAGTTCAAGCCCCACCCTCTCTTCTTCTAATATTTTTTCCTTAACACTGGAAGGGGATTCACCAGCCTTAAGTGAAAGCTTTTCAAAAACCTCTTTTTCCATGTTCTCAATCCCTCTTTTCTTTTCATCCTCTTCTTTTAACAAATTTTCGAGGCTTCTTTTTAACTCATTATTTCTATCTTCTCTTTTTTTAGCCACATCCTCCTTATACTTCATAGACTCTTCTAATTTCTCCAAACGCTCGGATCTTCTTTTATTATCTTCATCGGAGTTTCTCTTAAACGAGTGTACTCTCTCCTTAGTTTGTCTTAAAAAAGCTTCCGCCTCCTTCTTACTTTCATTAATAAGTTCCTCAGCTTCCTTCTGCTTTTTTTCAATATCTATAAAGTTTTTCCCCTTAAAGAAGGCCATTGTTACCCCTAGACTTAAAACTATCCCGCCTATAAAAATAGCGAAATTAAACATATAGTACTTTTAATGTGTGGAAATTATACGGTTTTTATAAACAAATCACAAGGTTTTGCACATATTTTAAAGATTCCTTGTTCAGTTTGTTTTATCTTTTGTTTTAGAATTTTTAATAAAATTTACTTTTTAGGCTTACCGCTTTCCGATTAGTCAAAATATTATTATGCTGTTTTTTTAAATAAATGTGAAACCCTACTATAACTATTCTTATTTATTTTAATTAAAACATTTAATAGAACACTTATTGGTTATTTTTATGTTTATAAATTTCTATTGTTTTAAATTTGATTAATCATATAATGGGGTTAGGTTTTTTCGGGCTCCATTAAATTAACTTTTTGAAAACATGAAGCTTTTTTGTACTCAGAGAGATTTAGATTACGCTCTCAATATTGTTAACAAGGCTATTAGTTCAAACAACACCTTGCCGGTTTTGAATAATATTTTATTAAAAGCCGAAGGGAAGAAACTTTATTTTTCTTCCACTAATCTGGAAATCGCTATAAGCTGTTCGATTGACGCCGATGTTCGCGGCGAAGGAGCAATTACAGTTCCGGCAAAATTAATAACTAATTACATATCACTTTTAACAGATGAGAAGGTGGAATTAAACCTTATTGAAGGCTTAAACCTATCTATTGATTCAACAACTTCTCACACGAAAATTAAATGTATAAGCGCAGACGAGTTTCCACTTATTCCGAAAATTGAAAAGGAAATCGAGTTTTCTGTAAAAATTAATGATTTTTATGAAGCGATTACGGAAACCGTTTTTGCCGCTTCAACAAACACTTCCAGGCCTGTTTTATCCGGAGTTTTAATGACATCGGTAGGGAAGAATTTAAAATTAGTGGCTACAGACAGTTATCGTCTTGCTGAAAGAAAGGTGGAACTTGTAAAGGAGCCAAAGAGCGACCTTTCTTGTATTGTTCCTTCAAAAACAATGCTGGAACTAAGTAAAATTATTAGCAAATCAGACAGCAAAGAGCTAAAAGTAAACGTTTCCAAGAATCAGGTTTTATTTTCCGTGGATGGGATTGAGTTTATTTCCAGGCTAATTGAGGGAAACTTTCCTGACTATGAGAAAATTGTGCAAAAAGACCATAAAACCAAAATCGAGGTTTCGGTTGAAGATTTGTCGCTAGTTTTAAAGAGAGTTAGCCTTTTTGCCAGAGAAAACAATAATAGTATCAAGCTTAGTGCCACTAACGATGGTAAATTACTGGTTTCTTCCGAAGAGACAAAAGTTGGTGAAGAAAAGGCTGAGGTGATGATTAAAATGGAGGGAGAAAATAATAAAGTTTCTCTGAATGCACAGTATTTACTGGATGTATTGACATACATTAACGATGACAAGATAGTGTTTTCATTAACAGACAAAGTTTCCCCAGCGCAAATTACACCAGTTAAAAGAGAAGACTATCTGTATATCATAATGCCATTAAAGGTTTAAGAAGTTTAATGAGGAATATAATTTCGTACTTTTCTAAAGAAGACCTTTCGGGTGCGACGTCACTTTTTTGTAGCAGCCAGAATATTAGCTATTCCGGAGCCGGTAACAGCTCTTCGAAAGCTATGCTCTTAGCTGCTATTTGTCGTAATGAAAAAGTTAATTCCGGAAACGTTTTGTGGGTGGTAGATGATGAAAATGAGCAACATGTGATTAAAAAGGCCATGGAGATGTGGAGTGATAGGCCGGTTTTTGTTTATAGAAAAAAGAAAGAGGAGGAGCGGCTTTCTTACCCAACATCTAGTGAATTTGAGCGAGTTAAAAGAGTGGAGCTGTTAGAGTTTGTTTCCAGAATTTCAGTTTATAAGGATGCTGTTTTTGTGCTTAATTTTGAGTCCATTCTGCAAAACTTCCCGGACCAATACTTAGTTAAAAAAGGTGCCATAACCCTTAAAGAAGGCGATGAGCTGGACAGTGTCGAGCTTATTGAAAAACTTGTTGAGAGCGGTTATGAGGTTGCAGATGATCCCGAAAAGCTGATTAAGGGGGAATATTTGCGTATAGGCGATAGTATTTTGATCTATCCCGTAAACAGTGAGTCTTTAATTAGGGTTGAGAACGACTTTAATTCTATTGATAAAATTCGCACAGTTTCCGGTAAAGACGATTCCTTTAAAGAAGGGCCACTCGGTAGGGCGGAGATATACCCCATAGAGGTTGATGAAGAGGATGCTGATATTATTAGTCTTTTCGGCCCCAATGACGTTATTATTGATGACGAGGTTGATGTTACCGATGAATATTACGAGGTTTGGAATGAATTTATGGAAAAGGCTTCCGGTAAGTGTAAAACAATTGCTTTTGCTTCTTTTAATGACGATGTTTCCAACCATAGACACCTACATTTTTTATCGGTTTTAAAGTATCGAAGCGGTTACGATTTTGCTAACGATCTTCGCGACAAAATTGCTGCAGGTTGGAAGGTTTTGTTTTTCACAAAGCATTCGGAGGAGGCTCGTGGTTTATTGAGAGATCAGTCTATTCCATTCGTGGTGGGAATTGGGGAAAAAGAATTTTCCAGTTCGTCTATTTTTCTTATTGAAACGGAAAAAGAAGACACCTTTCCTCTGTCTTTCCAGACGCCGCAACAAAAGATTCTGTTAATCAACGATATTGATGTTTCTTTAATTAGAGAGCAGAAAAAGAAAGCCACCAGCAGAAATGTTTTTGATGATTTTATTACCGGACTTAAATCCGGGGATTTTGTTGTTCACTCCGACCACGGTATTGCCAAGTTTATGGGGTTGGATAGAAAAACTGTGGATGAAATAACTAAAGAGTATTTGAAGCTTGGATATGCCGAAAACGACAAACTTTTTGTACCTATTGATCAGGCGGATAAGGTTAATAAGTATATTGGATCAGAAGAGCTAATGCCGAAACTAACACGTTTAGGCAGTGCAGAGTGGAATACGGTTACCAGTAAGGTTAAAAAAGAGACCCAGAAGATTGCCAAAGAGCTACTTAAGCTTTACGCGGAAAGAAGAGCGGCTAACGGTTATAAGTTTCCTCAAGACGAGACTGTACAAAGGCGCTTCGAGGAGACCTTTCCTTATGAAGAGACCCCGGGTCAGCTTAAGGCTATTAACGACGTTAAAAACGACATGGAAAGTCCTGTGCCGATGGACAGGCTGGTGTGTGGAGATGTGGGATTTGGCAAGACAGAGGTGGCGATGAGGGCGGCCTTCAAGGCAGTTCAAGGAAAGAAGCAGGTGGCGATAATTTCTCCTATCACTATCCTTGCGGATCAGCACTACAAGTCTTTTAAGAAGCGTATGGAAGAGTTTAACGTGCGTATTGAGATGTTGAGTCGATTTAGGACCGCCAAAGAGCAGAAGGCAATTCTAGCGCAACTGGAGAAGGGCGAACTCGATATCGTAATAGGAACCCATCGCCTTTTACAGCCCGATGTTAAGTTTAAGAATCTCGGACTGGTTGTTATAGACGAGGAGCAGAGATTTGGTGTTAAACAAAAGGAAAAACTAAAGGAACTACGCAAAGAGGTTGATATCTTAACACTTACAGCAACACCTATTCCAAGAACTTTAAATATTTGTCTAAACAAATTACGTGACATTACCACTATTACAACCCCACCTTTCGGTCGGTTGCCGATTATTACCGAGGTGCGCAAATATTCGCCGAGTCTGGTTCGTGAAGCTATTATGAAAGAGTTGGAGCGTGGAGGGCAGGTCTACTTCTTGCACAATCGGGTGCAGACCATAGATAGCTTTGCCGACAAACTAAGATCCCTGGTGCCTGAAGCCAAATTTGGCGTGGCTCACGGTAAGCTGGGTAGTGGAGACCTGGAAGATAGAATTATGACATTTACGGAAGGTGGGTTTGATGTTCTGGTTAGTTCAACCATTATCGAAAATGGTATAGATCTTGCCAATGCCAACACTTTGATTGTAAACAATGCCGAAAAGTTTGGCTTGGCCCAGCTTTATCAGCTACGCGGACGTGTGGGGCGCGGTAAGGAGCAAGCCTATGCCTATTTCCTATACCAAGGGCAGAGACTGAAACTTGATGCCAAGAAGCGTCTGAGAGCGATCGTAGAGGCCTCAGAGCTGGGAAGTGGCTTTCAGATTGCCATGAAGGATTTGGAAATTCGTGGAGCCGGAGACATTTTAGGTGCCAATCAGCATGGGGTAATCAACGTGGTTGGTGTATCGCACTTTATGAGAATGCTGAACAAGGCGGTAGAAGACCTTAAGGCCGGGCGCGTAATGGAGGGGGAGGAAGAGATTGAGGATGTTTCCGTCGAACTTCCTATACCTGCATATATTCCGGACACGTATATTCCTGATTCAAAAGAAAAAATCAGCGCTTATCAGAAACTTTCTTCTTGCGACACCATGGAATATTTGGAAGAAGTTAGAGAGGAATTGATTGAAGAGGCCGGTAAAATGCCGATGGAGGTGAGTAATTTGTTCAAGATTATTGAACTGAAGATTTTGGCTAAAAAAGCCGCGCTACTTAATATAAAGGCTGAAACCGTGCCGATGAGTAAAGATAAGGAGATTGTTTTACATATGTCTAAGAAGATTAAACCGGCAAATATTATAAATATGCTTGAAACGAATTCAAAATGGATTATAACCGGAGAAAGGCTTAGAATAAGCCTAAAAGATTTGGGTATGCGCTGGTTTGATGAGTTGATGAAATG
This sequence comes from uncultured Candidatus Peribacteria bacterium, assembly GCA_964383675.1. Taxonomy (GTDB): domain Bacteria; phylum Patescibacteriota; class Gracilibacteria; order UBA1369; family LOWO2-01-FULL-3; genus CAYLHX01. Next base: position 25,437 of record CAYLHX010000006.1, read on the forward strand.
TGTAAAATCTTTGAGCGATTGTGCAAAACACGGTGTAAGGTAGGTGGCAAATTTTCGCTTTTGAACATAGGGTGGTTAACAAGTTGGCAGGTTGCTTGATTTTCGAAAAAGTTTTATAATGTGGGTCCGCCCAATTTGGCGAGATCTTTCACAAGTGGGGATGTATTGGTATTCGACAGGATGACCAAGAATCGGTTAAGTTGCAATCAGGGGATAGCACTGTCTCCCCTTATATCCGTCCAGTGCAAATTAATTGCTGACAACCTAGTTAGCCGCTTCGCAAAAGCACAAAATACTGGTTCTGAGGCAGGAACTCCTGCTTTCGCACCAGCTTTGGCATTTGCAGCGTAGTCTTGCCCAATTTGGCGAGCCGTCTCTGATGCCGATATCTGCTAAGTTTTAGAGGCGTCATTTTGCAGGTTAAGGTTTTTGGTAAGTCTCGGCCAAAAGCTCGAAAATTTAGAGAATAGGTGCGGAGGTGTTTTGTTTGTTTTATAGCCTTCATGCCGAAAATTTAAAAACAAACTATGATTGTAGAAGCTTCCTGTTCTCATCTCTGGACCCGGGTTCGACTCCCGGCATCTCCACCAGAAAAAACCGGAAACCTTATCGAAAGAGGTTTCCGCGCTTCCAAAAGAAAACGTTAATTTGTAGGCTAATTTTATGATGGTCGTATGTAATGCCGCGTAGCGACTACCATAGAGTTGTGTCAGAAGGCGCAGCTTCAAACTTCACCATTGACATTTTAAATACTTTGTCCCAAAATGCGCGCTTAAGCAATTAATAAGTATTTTATGGGTGATTCAACCAGATTAACTTTTGAGCGAGTGGAGGGGGAAGAGGATGATAGACCGGTGGGATTAGAAGCAAGATTTATGTCCGGAGCGAGAGAGGTGGTTATGGGATTTGTAGGTGAGGTTCAAAGAAGGATTGAAGCCATGGAAAGAGGAGAGTTCGCCGTGCCTGTGGAAACGCCCAAACAACACACACTTATGTTTGGCCGATGGTTTATTGATGCGCGCAATGCTGTTCAGGCTGGCGATGTTGAAAAGGCCAGGTCAGCTGTTGCCATCTTGACCAAGGCGGCGTCTAAGCTTCCTCAGGAGTAAAGTAGGTCGCTTTTTTGATGCTCGGGGATTTTCGGGAGTTTTTCGCCGACTGGTAAGTATTTGAAGCCTATTTTTTCGACGATTTCTCTTTCAAAAATGTTGCGGCCGTCTACCAAAAGGTTGCCTTGCATTAACGAAAAGACTTTTGCGAGATCGAGCTCTTTAAACTCCGGCCACTCGGTTACGATTACAAGGGCGTGGCTGTTTTTGGCCGTGGAGTATGGGTCGGTGCCGTATGTAATATTGAAGGACTCAATAATTTTTTGGGCACTTTCTGTGGCGGCGGGATCGTAAGCCTGAATGTTGGCACCATCGGCTTGCAGTTTTTTGATGAGGTTTAGCGATGGAGCTTCGCGCATGTCGTCGGTGTTGGGCTTGAAGGCCAGGCCAAGGATGGAAATCGTTTTTCCTTCCAAGGGGCCGAGATAGAGTCGTAATTTGTGATAAAGACTTTCTTTTTGTTGTTCGTTCACCGCTTCGGTGGCCTTGAGAATTTCGAAATCATATCCGAACTCCTTGCCGGTTTCGATCAGGGCTTTAACGTCTTTTGGGAAGCAGCTTCCGCCGTAGCCAGCACCGGCTTGCAGGAAGCTTAAACCGATTCTTTTATCCAGGCCCATACCTTGTGCCACTTCGCGGATGTTGCCGCCGGCACGTTCGCAAAAGTTAGCGATTTCGTTGATGAAGCTGATACGGGTGGCTAACATGGCATTTGAAGCGTATTTGATGATTTCGGCCGTTTTGAGATCGGTGAAGAGGATCGGTGTTTTTTTGTCCAGGAAGGGGACATAAAGAGCTTCGAGGATTTTTTTTGCCTTAGAATCGGGCGTCTCCAGACCGATTATTATGCGTTCGGGCTTTAAGGTGTCCTCAATGGCGCTTCCCTCTTTTAAGAACTCCGGATTGGAAACGGCCTCGAAATCGAGGGCGATCTTTCTGGCCGAAAGTTCTTTTTGAATGATTTGTTTACAAAGATCGCCCGTACCAATAGGCACAGTCGATTTATTAACAAAGACCTTGAAGTTGTTAAGATATTTTCCAAATTCTCTTGCAACGGCTTTTACATTGGTGAGATCGGCCTTGCTGTCCTTGTCGGGCGGAGTCCCTACTGCCGAAAAAACTATTTCGGCAAATTCAATGGCCTCTTTGGTGTTGGTGGAAAAGCTCAGGCGTCCGGAGCTTTGATTTTTAATTACCAGTTCTTCAAGCCCGGGTTCGTAAATGGGGATTTTACCTTTTTGCAGATCCTGGATTTTTTTTTCATCGATGTCTACGCAGACAACCTCATTTCCCAGTTCGGCAAAGCAAGTTCCAGTGGTTAATCCAACATATCCTGTTCCAATTACGGCAATCTTCATTTTTTGCTATGATATTGATTGGGTTCAAATGTACAATAAAAAATTGACTTATGAAAAGGCTTTTTTTGCTTTTGGGGGCAGTTACGGTGGTGGTTGGGGGTCTTGTGGGACACTATATTAGCGAGGCTTTAAAATCTTCTTTTGAAGCCTCGGCATTACCTGAGGAGTTTATGTTGGAGGATTTTAAACTCAATGTCGATCAAAAAGACCGCAATATTTTGATTATAATTGGTGAAGGTGGGCCTTCCGGAAGTATGTTTGTTAAGGCGGCCGAGACCTACCAAAGGGAAAATGGTGGCGATATCTACGAAGTGCATAACGGTGATGAGTTTGTGGCGGCAATGCGGGATTTTTATGATAAAAAGGGGCAAATAGACCATCTGGAGTTTTTCGGACATGGTAATAACGTGGGGCTTTATGTGAACCAGGAGCCTAATGTGAATGGGGCGTTGTATGCAAACGATGTCGACCAAAATCGCGATTATGTTGCTGCCTCGATTTATGAGTTGGAGCCGGAGGTGTTTAATGAGCGCGGTTGGATAAAGTTTAACGGTTGTAATGTGGCTGAGGGCTTTCCGGAGGAAGATACTTTGGCACAACGAGTGGCCAACTATTTTGATATTGATGTGGTTGCGCCCAAGGGGCCGACGGAGTTTTCGAGAACTCCGGGAGTGGTGGACCCAATTCCCAACTCAAATTTTTTAGACCCCAATTTTGACGGTGAAGTTTATATGGTGCCAACTTACGGTGATGGCGGTTTTGTGGTGGTTAACCCCCAAGAACTTAGTGAAAGCGGCTTTAAAGATGTGCGAGTTGGCAGTAGTTATGAGCCGGGTATTAGTGGTCTTAAGGAGCTGGGATTGGAGTTTGAAGGAGATTATTTTTGGCCTTACAAAAATATTACCTATGCCGAGGCGGTAGATTTTTGTGAACTTTTTGCGCAGGAATTTGGGGAGAAGGAGTGTGTCGTCGAGGGCTACGGACCGGAAGAAAAAATTCGTAATTTGCACGCCCTTAAGATGCTGGTTGACGCTTATGGTGCCGAGTTAAAATACACCGATCCTTGGTACGATTCTTATGTATGGTGGGCCAGTCAAAGAGAGCTTTTAACCAAAGACTTTGTTAACAAGAAGTGGTACACTAGAAGCGAAATGGCCGAATTGGTCTGGAATTTTATTGTTGAAATTCGTTGACAACCGCTGACTCTTTGGTAAGATTGTGTCCAATAATTTTCATTAAATTAATTATATGTTAGACAGGCTCATCGAGTTCGGTTTGTCCGAAAAGGAGGCAAAAGTTTATCTGGCTTTAATTGAGCTCGGGCCGAGTTCCGTTACTCAAATTGCCAAAAAGGCCGCTGTTAAACGAACAAACACTTATCATCTGCTTGAAGCATTGATGAGTTATGGCTTGGTCCACCCCGATAACAGTAAAAATAAGAAAGCGGTTTTTATAGCGGAGAGGCCGGAAGAGTTTTTGTTTTTGATGAAGGAAAAAATGAATGACGCGCAAAAAAAATATGAGGAGGCCAAGGATTTGATTGCGGAACTGAGAGCCATTTATGCGCCCAGCAAAGAAAAAAAAGTGCGAGTCAAATATTTTTCAGGGAATGCCGGCTTGGAGGAGATTTATGATGATACTTTGACTTCCGGTGGCGATGAAGTGCTTTCGTTTACCTCTTATGACTATCAAAAAATTGTTATGCCGGGTTATTTTCCGGAATATTTTGAGAGAAGAAAAGAGGCGGGAATTCATTGTACCTGTATGACTGCCGGCACAAAGGAGGGTAAGTTTTTGAAAGATAAGGACAAGGAACACTTAAGAACTACTCTGGTTTTGCCTGAAGAGTTTAAGGTTTGTCCGGAGATTAACATTTATGCCGACAAAACCGCGATTGTCTCTCTGAAGGAAAAATTTGGCATTATTATCGAGAGTAAGGATGTTGCGGATATGTTTAGAAAATTTTACTCGCTAGCACGGGAGCGCGCAGAAGAATATGATAAAAAGCTGTCTGACGAGGCAAAGAGTAAGCCAGGAAAAAAATAACTTTGTTATCGACCTTCTTAAGTTTATTTAGCTTCTGCTTCAAACGGTGCTTCGATTATGGATTCTAATTCGGCCGGATTGCTGACATCTATTTTTGCAATTTCTCCAGATGCTGTGGTTACAACCAATGTTAGTTGATCATCAATCATTTTTGTCTCGGCGGTAGCACCTTCGGGAAGTGCACCAATAGTTTTTGCGGTATCCAAAACCACTCTACCACTGGCCATTGATTTCTTGGTGTGGATGGTTACTTGGATGGTTTTTGTTGGTGCCGGTGCTTCAACTTTTTGGGTGATTGGAGAATCGACAATGGCAATTTGTTCAGGTGAGGTTGTTACCGGCGGTGGAGTCGGAGATGTGACCGGTGCTTCCGGTGCTTTCTCTAAATTGGTTCTTCGCGCGATAGGCTCTTCTTTTTCTGCTGGTCGAGTTGCTATAACAGGCGTTAATTCGATTGGGTCTTTGGGTAGTATACGGTCTTTCAATAAGTAACCCGCAGCTCCGCCCAGCGCCAACAGAAGAGCAACAATTACAGAGGGTCTTATCCTTAGAAAACTTGGTCTAAAGATTCTTGGGTCTATAATTTCGGTTCGGTCTTCGTTGTTATTAGCGAGGTCAATTTCATGAGAAGTTTTGGGCCCTATTAGCGATCCTATCTCCGGTCCGTCGGTTAAACTATTGTATAATTTTATGACAGCTTCGCCTTCCAGCCTGCTTATTCTGCCACCTTCAACTATCCAGTCGATCCAGCTCTGAATGTTTGAAGCAGGGGTGTTTGCCATGACAAGCTCTTTTATTAAAGTAACCAATAGTCTGGAAGTTTCTGCCGGTGGTATTGTTCCACTGGCGGCTTCCCTAAACAGCCCTTCGAGCAAGTTGGTTTGGTCTGGTTCGTCAGCGCTTCTGCTGGTGTCTATGGCGGTACGTTGACCCGCTATACCGGCAAGCGTATAGTCGAAGTCTCCAAATTGATGTTTTTGGGTTGCCGCGAAAATTGCTTTTGAAGTTTCTCCCTTCGGTTCCTCTCTTAATGCAGGGGTCTTCATTAAAACTCGAGCAATAATATCGGCAGCCAAGGAATTTTTAATTGGAAAAGCATTTCTGTCGGCGGGAATTTCCTCGATCGCACGATTTAGAAGTTTTGCCAGAGTTGATAATTTAAACCCAACTTCTGCCATTTTTTCAATACATCGATCAAGTAACCTTTCGGCATCTTCTATCGAGAGCCTGTCTAGAGCAGCTTCCCAGAAAATCCCTTCGATTACCGATCTGCGTACGGCCTTTTCCTCGGCGCGCGGTGAAGTGATCATGTATTGATTTTCCTCAAAGAGCCCTTCTGTTATACCAAGAAGTAGGCGGTCTTTGGGGGTAATTTTGGCAAACTCTATTATTTGCGTATCTCTCCGTGGATCTTCCGTGTCCATAACTCCGCTGACAATATGTATCGGTTCTCTGGGGGACGGGGCGGTAGGGGGATTTTCAAGCAGTTCAGGGTCTACCAATATCGTGGGAAATCCTCCACGCGGCTCGTTGCTTGTGGATGAGGGGCTTTGGTAGGCATATCTACGCCCTTCGGCAACCGTTTTTAAGGTGTGTAAGAATTTTTTCAATTCTGCTTCCCCCGGAAATTCGTTTAAGCTTAGCTTAACCAATTCTGCAATTTCCGGATAACTTTTTCCGCCGGTGTTCAAATCTGTTAATACTTGACGAGCAAAGGTGTATTGATCCGCCTCGTTTAGTGCCGAGAACCAAAAGACGGCTTCAAAAATCGGGAGGATTTGAGGAGTGTGATCTTGTTCATCGGGGTGATTGAATACCAGGTAAGGTACTCCATTGTCTTCGAGAACATTGATGTCTTCCGGCAAAGCGGCTCCTGCTCTTTGAAAAAGTTCGGTTAAGGATCGTAGAGATTGTTCTTCAATGAGCGTTGACGGATTGTTTCGGGGTCCTCTGGTTGTCATATTGAGATATTAATTGTTAGCCGCACATAATACATTATTTACCGATTTTGTCAATAGCGAATTGCGACTAGTCGTTTGATAAACTTTGCACCAGCTATATATAGCAAAATTGCGCTGTTGACAAAACTTTTTTTGCATGGCATATATAGAACCTTTACTTTAAATACGTCGCATAAGATGGACTTATACGTGGAAAGACAATGTGTTGAGCAGATGAAGCAGGGTGAACTGAAGAAGTTTTTGCTGCTCTTTGAGGCTAATTTTGCCGATATTTACAAGTATGTCGCTCGTAGAATTGATGATCGTAATGAGGTTGAGCGGATTGTGCGCCTCACTTTTTTGGACGCCTTGGGACAGGTGCAAAATACGCCATTGGATGTCAACTATTTGGTGTGGCTGCAGAGTCTGGCCAAACCGCGAGTTTGGGAGTTTGTCGCTAAAAGCAGCATGCCCACCAAGCGTGGTCTTATTGCTGTGGAAGATGCAAAAGGAGAAGCTGATCAAACACTGATTGAGCGCTTAGACAAAATGATGGCGAAGCTTTCGCTGGAAGAGCGCGAGATTTTACGCTTGAAGTTTTTTGAGCAGGTGACCGATGGGGATGTGATGATGGTGCTGGGAATGGAGGAGGGATCAATAGGAACCAAGATTTATCGTGTGCTGAAGAGAGCCCACTTTTTATTGTTTGGTGAAAGTGATGAGAGACAAGGAGTTTATTTCGGTGAGCTGAGCGGGCTTTTTGAGAGAGTGCGTCAAATGGAGAGTATTGAGATGCCGGAGGTCTTTAGGCTCAGTTTGAGAGCGGATTTGAATTCCAGAATTGAGAAGAAAGATTACGCAATTGAAGCGGAGTTTGAAGAGGAAAAAATGCCGGAAAAGCCACCGGTTCAAGAAAAAAACGGTGAAGAGGCTCCAAAGGGCTCTAACGATCCGGCTAAAATTTTTGTGGAGGCGGTGCGTGAAATGCGTGAAGAGGAGGAGCAGGAGAAGGTTAAAGCCAATCAGCGCTTTGAACGTCGTGAGCGCATGTTGGACTTTTTCGATCGCTGGAAAGTGCTTTTGGCCTTGGTTCCCGCTGTGATATTTGTGGGGGTTATCGGCGTAGTGATTTATAATCTGGTGGACCATTTGTGGAAGATACCGCGCGGTTATCCGACCAGTTGTGGAATCGAGGTTGTATATGAGGGCGATTTTGCAGACAATGAGATTCGCAGTATCAACGAGGGGGTGAGCAATAAATTGTGTGATTATTTTGAAGTTGATAGATTGCTTATTACCCGATTGGAAGATGGTTCTGTGGATGTGGAGGTGGAAATTCCGGAGTGGTCACTTGAGTATAAATTTGTTAAAAAGGTTAAGGAGTGGAGAATAAAAAAATATGCGCGAACTTTTAATAGCGACCAGCAACAAGGGGAAGTTTGAGGAAATGATGGAGGTTTTGGAGGACCTTCCCTATAAGTTTTTGTTTTTGAAGGATTTGGATATTAGCTCCGATGGCCTGGTGGAAGATGGCGATACTTTTCGCGAAAATGCCTATAAAAAAGCGCGCTTTTTTCACGATATGACCGGACTTTTAACTTTGGCCGAAGATTCTGGAATTTTGGTGGACGCTTTGCCCGGTGAACTGGGTGTGAAAACGCGTAGATGGGGGGCCGGTGAGTTTGCCGGTGACGAGGAGTGGATTGATTATTTTATGAGGAGAATGGAGCGCGAGGAACAGCGCACTGCTAAGTTTGTTTGTTCGGCTTGTTTGTTGGACGGAAGCGCTCGAACCATTGATGATGCTCAGTTTTTTGAAGGGGAAACTCGCGGAGTTTTGACTAATGATCTTCAGGCCCCGATTATTTCAGGTATACCGATAAGTTCCTGTTTTATTCCCACCGGTTTTAATAAAGTTTACGCCGCCATGAGCAAGCACGAAAAAAACTCCGTGAGTCATAGGGGGAAGGCGATGTGGGAAGTGAGAAAAAGCCTTGAAGAAAAGTGATTGTCCGCCTTGACAGGCTGGCGGTTATTAGTATAATAGCCTCTTTTAACATAAAGAATGCCAGGTAAACTAAGTTCAATACCTAAGGAATTTTTAGAGCAAGAGCTGCAGACTTCTTTGGAGAATCTTGATCATTTGAAGTCTACCGTTGATAGAATTTTGGACAAAAATAAGTCCGGAAAGACTGATAAGGGAAATACCTTTTCCACGGTTTGGAGGGGAACAGTTGCCAAAGTCAGAAGCGCCATTGGCAGAGTGTCCGCGAGTGGTGTTTTAACCAATGCGGAGTTGGCTATCATTTGTCGTGAAGTGAATGAAGCCATTAACGTATTGAGGAATGAGTTTAATCTGCAAGCCTCAAAGGGTGCGACTAAAAAACTTATGCGAGAAACTAGGAATGAACTGCGTCGTGTTCAAAGGCTGATTGGGGCGGGGTATGAACTCGAGGACGAAGGGCTTCAGGATGAAGAGGAGGAAGACCTTGAGGAAGAGGAGATGGAGGATGAGGGAGGAGGCGATTTACTGTTAGGAGCGGAAACTATTGGTGAGAGCGTTGATTATTTTGAGCTTACTTTGAAGAGTCATCTGGACGAAATGTTTGTTGCTTTTATGAAAGCTTTGCGTAGAAATGCGGGTTTTGATATTCGTAGGCAAGAATTGAGTGTCGAGCAATTTTCTACCTTAGGTAAATTTTTGCGGTCATTGGAAATTCTTTTAAACGGATTTGTGAACACTGCGAGACAGAAGCTGCGAGCCGGTGAGAATTGGGATTTTGAAACCTTTCGGGAAGAGGTCATAGAGTCTTTGCAGGAAGCTAAGCCCAGTCATGATCCTGAGGCGTATGGAGACATTTATCCGGAGGATGCTGTGGCACGATGTATAGAGGAATACTTTGGCCGTATGATTCAAAAGATCCAAGCAATGGGAAGTGCTTCGCAGTTTTATAGTATCGCGAGCAAAAGCGACAAATTGTCCTCAGAAAATTTTGCTGCGGATAAGATTTTTCTTGCAAAAAAGAAGATTTTTATGCAGGAAAGAGCTGAATTTAGAGAAGCTGATTTGGAATACGACGAGGAGTATCCGGTGAGCGAGGAAGAGGTCCAATTGTTAAAAAAACTCTGGTTAGAGCGCAGAGCTGATGTAGAGGATGTTTTGGATAGTGGTAAAAGGGAGGAGATGGCCAAGATCGTGAACGATTCTTTGCATGGAGGTTTATCGCTAAGAGATGCTGGTGATCTTGAGCGCATTTTAGATTTATGGAGAGAAGACGAGATTGAAAAGGGGCGTGAAAAGGTGGATGCTCTACGCCACAAAAAAGCCGTTGTTTCCAATGTGCTGGAATACTTAAAGGACCAGTATATTCTGGAGCTAATAATGACGGTATTGTCTTTGGTGAGGGGGGACCTGGAAAAGAAGCAACAGGCAGAAACCGGAGAAGTGGTAGCCTTCTCTAAGGCTAGATTTGAGAAGTTAATGAGCTTTTTAGGCGATATTGCGGCTAATATTGAACTTAATTTTGCAAGTTATAACGAAAATGGCAACATGGACTTACCCGAACTTAGAAATCTTTTTGTTGCTAAAGGTGGTAAGGCGGTGGGTGATAGAGATCTGGTTGAGAATTACGTTGAGGTGCAGTTGAGAAAGCATATCGCTTTGTCGCCCGAAGAGATTCAGCAACATTTGAGAAAAGTAAATTATCTTACCCACGTTATTCCGGATGTGTGCCCTGCGGAAGAGGGGTATGAACCTTTGGTGGGAGATACTTATGATGTGCCAAGTCTAGCTAAGCAATGGATTTTGGGATCACTGTTGAAAGAGGGGGGTGAGGCCTATGAGGGGCCGGTGATGGAGGTGGAAGAAAACTATTTAACCAGCGCATGTGAATTGATGATCGATTTAAGCGCGGACAAAGGAGTTGATGAAGTAATGATAGATTTGGAAGAGGATTTGGCTGCGGTTACACAAGGCTTAAATGATCAATATTATTGTGGAGTAAAAGTTAGAAGTGAAGATAAGGTTAGGGAATTTTTGAGGGAGATTGTGATTGAATTGGCTTTGAAAAAGCGCAGTGAAGAGAGGCAGTCCGCTGAGATTAGCGAGGAGCTTCAAAGAAGAATTGATGAGGCGGTGGCTTGGGTTAACTCTTTGCCGGGAAGCACGACACGATTTTTTAGGCGGTGGCTTTTGGCTATGGCAGAACAGCTTCAGCCCCATCGTTTGAAAATTGAGGGAAGATTATGTATTCCGGTTTTTCAGATAAGAGATATTGTTGAAAAAATTGAACTTTGCATGGAGAGATCTGCAGTTGACGATCGTTCCGGGAGAACCGCGACTGTGAGAAATAACTTATCGGAAATGGATGTAGCGAGATTGGTGTCTGTGCCGGTTGTTGAAAGTGGAAGTTGGTCTGTTATTGATAGAATCTCTGTAAGATTGGATGATTTGCAAAGGAGAATTGAGCGGATTGATGAGGCAATCCAGCAAAAACGTCAAAAACAAGAGGCACGTGATGAACTTAACGTAAGAAAAGAGGCGTTGGTTGCTCAAAAAAATGGACTGGAGCTTGCTATTGCCGGAGCTACGGCCACAATAAGGATTCACAACGAACGTATTCTGACGATTCGCCGTCAGGCTTTGGAAACTACCGACGATGGGGAGCCCAATGCGGAACAACAGGCCGAGATTGAACACGAAAAAGCCGATAAGGAAAGGCTTAGACTGGAGGCAGAAGAAAACCAAGGTCGTTTGGAAGATGTTGTGAGGGAGTTGTTGGAAATTGATCCACGGATAGAGGCTTTAGATTTGGAGAGTCAGGGAATTGCAAAGCTGGTTGATAGGTTGAATGAATTATCAGCAAGCAGAGATGAGATTTTAAGAGCCCTGGAGGTTATAAACGGTAAGGAGTTGGATCATTTGGAAGATTAAAAATTTACAATGGAATTGGCTTATAAAGACATAGAGGGAGTTATCAAGGCCGAGGCAAAAAATTTTTTGACGGAGCATCCTACTAGACGTGGCGGTATTGTTAGCTTGCTGGCACAGTTTAAGAGCGGATTTGATAGATTGAAAATAACCAAGGTTGCCGATATTTTTGAGCTTTGTCCGCGTATTGATGAAACCCTGGAGATAGAGCCCGATTTGGCTGGAGCTATTTTGGAGGGGCGTCGAAAGATTCAGCGCGCTCTGATAACAAATCTTTTTACCAAGAAAAGACAGGGGTCATTTGCCGATGCTGATGCTAATTTGGAGTTTTTGAGGCAGGAAATGTTGGCAATGGAAGTATCGAAATTAGTGGATATGATGAGACAGGAGAAGGGAGGAATGGTTGTTGATTTGACTTGGTTTAGAACAAGAGACAGAAGACTTTACGAAAAAGTTAGAGATTTGGTTACGGATCAGCAAACGCATATTTACAAATGGAGCGAGGTTAAAGAAATGCTTCCCGCTGATCTGCGTGAACGATTTGATGTAAAGGAGGCCATGTCAAAGGAGCAGGAATTGCTGGTGAACATAGAACCCTATAGGGAATTAGCTGAAAAACTAGGTCCCGAGGCTATTGCTGAATTTCTTATTCATATGGGGATAGTGAAGGAGAGGGAATTTTCAAAGATTGTTGGTGTGATTTCGGATTATCTGGGTGAAGTTAAGATTCCGGCGCCGGTATTGGGCGACATACCTTTGATTCCCGAGGGCATGATGAAGATGCCGAGTATTAAAAGATGGCTTTTTGTGCGTATGCGCGACCACGTTTATCGTGAACTGATGAGAAGAGCTAATGGTAGTGATAATGTGGAAGTTCACAAAGGTAATTTGGTTCATATTAGGGCTCAAATTGAAGAGATGTTTGATTTGGGGATAGCCGGTGAAGGCTATGAAGAACATCGAGACATGCTTAAAAATTTGCTGGAATATTATGAAGAGGTGTTGAGCATGGAGCTATCGTCGGATATGGTTACTTCACTTACCGACAAGAAGGATAAAGTACATTTTTTCCCTTCTTTGCGTCAAAGGATTGCCATGATTGAATTGAGCGGAGTGGGTGTGGCAACCAGTTGTATGCCGGAAGAACATAAAAATCACCCAAGGAACAGGAAAAAGATTGTGGAATATTTTATGGGAAAGGGGAAAACCGGCGCGGCGTTTTTGGCCAAGGAGTCATTGGGCCTGAAGAAGATGCTTTATGTTTGCCCTAATGTTACCGCCGAGAAGAACCTGGCTGAACAAATTAAGGATAAAGTTGACGAGTATTATAAGCCGGGGTGCAGACCTTCAGTAGGTATTATTCGTGCCGGTATGAATGCCGAGGAAATGGAAAAAGTGTTAGATTCCGATGTGGTTATCTTTCCGTATAGCATGATGGGTAGCAGTGTTGAAGAGACACGAATTGTCGATGCCGTGAAGGCAAGAAATTTTGAGATATTTGTTATTGATGAACTGCATCATGCGAAAAACGAAAATGGACGAACAGCAACTGTTGTTCAGGAATTGGCAACCGAGATACCGGGATTGCAGGAGAATGGTTATATCGTAGGCTTGACCGGAAATTCTACTCCTAACCGACCTGATGATTTTGTACCATATTTACGGTGGTGGGATCCGGAAAATTTTGCCGATATTAAATCGATTAGAGCGGCTGTAAATAAAATGGGGCCAATTACTTTTAGAAATATTGTTTCGGATTTTGTACTTATGCCCGATGATCCTGAGGATTGGGAGCAGCATGTTGAATACCAACCTTTGCGACTTTACCCTGAGGAACGTGCTTACTATGATGCCATGGTGCAAGACGATTCCATTAGCGATCCGGGTAAGAAATTTAATATTTTGTATAGAGCGGGAATGAACCCTAATCTGTTTATTCAAGGAAAAGAAGTGGAGTCCGCCTATTTGGACAGTTTAGTAAAAACAATAGAGAAGGACCTTGCCTCCAGTGGCAAGGTTGTGGTTGCGGAAAATATTTTGAATCAGGGGCTTTTGAGGGAGCTCGAAGGTGTAGTTGGGCCGAGCCTGGTTGAGAGGGTGCGTCAGCGTTTGGGAGATGATGTTGAAGTTTGTGTGGTGGACGGCAGTACTCCACAGGCAGAGCGGAGAAGAATCTTTAGGGACTCTCGTGATCCCAGCAAAAAAATGGTTATTTTTGCTTATGGAGATATTGTGAGGGTGGGGTTGGATCTTTCTCATATTAAGAGGCTTGTTCTGCTTGGTGCTTGTTGGAATAAGCCGGAGTTGGCGCAACTTGTTATGCGTTTTCCCAGGAATGGTGTTGATGATTTTAAGGCGACCTTGCTTGTTCCCGAAGGAACCGTACACGAGGCCGTATTGTTGCATGCCGCAGAGAAGGAAAAAGAAAATATCGCTTTCAAATATGGTGGTGCTTTAACCGATGAACAACTTGCAAAAGCGGAAATGGGCGATTTTTCAGATAAAGTTGTAGTTACTCGCGGAAGGATATTTTTGTGGTCCATTGTGAGAAGCAGCACCATGACCGATCGTCAAAAACTTCATGCCTTTTTTACCTACATGGATGGTTTAAGTGAAGAAGACATGAAGCTGTTTGTAGAGCAGTATGGAGAAATGTTCGCTGAACTTTATACTAAGGTTTGGGAGCGTGGCTATGGTGGAAATAATGGAAGGTTTGTTGCCGGTCTCTGGAAGCAGTTGGAGGACCAAAGGATTCTTGTAGGGAGTAGATATGCGGATTTAGGGGCGGCTCATTTGGCGCTGGAAAATACTTTACTTGCGTTGGATAGTAAAAAAGACAGGACTGTTTTTAATTTGGATATTAACCCGTTTTTATTGGAAATAGGAAAGGCATCACTGAAAGACAAAAAAGGGGATGGCGTTAAGCCGCTGTTGCAGGTTGGTAGCTTTACGGATATGAGAGAGATTTATCCTGATGGTAATTTTGATGCAGTTAATTCCAGTATGGCTATTTACTGTACAAAGTTGAGTAAGAGAACTAAAAATCTGGAAGAAGACGAGCGGGTAAAGGCTTTAATGGAGTTTAATAGAATTTTGCGTCCTGGAGGAGTTATGGTTTTAACACTACCTTTTAACGCCTGTTCAGCTGAAGAATTCGCCAATTTTGCAATTCAGCTTCAAAATCATTTTGGTTTTGAAATTTTGACCGAATATACCGGAATGGCTTCTTCTACCGATCAAACTGATGACGAAAATCATTTTCAGAATTATGTTTGTGTGTGTAAAAAGGTTGGCGGTCCAAACCTGGAGGAGCTGGAGTTAAGCAATCTGAAGTTTACGAGAGTGAAATATGGCAAGAATGCGGGACAAAGGCCGGATACTCCAGCTACTGTTACTAATGAAGAGTCGGGCTATATCCACACCAAATTCGCCATTAACAGCAAGGCCGTGGTATGTGATCTGGCAGAGGTTACCAAACAGCGTAATCAGGAGGAATTTTTACGCCAGGTGGAAGAATCCCGTTCGTATTTACGCGAGCTTTATGAGGCACATGGTAACTCTTTCGCCACGGTTGGTGACGAGATTAGAGGTGAATGGATGTTACGAGGGATAACCCCCATTGATTACGGAAACGGCCAGGCCGGTTTTATCCTGGATGATGATCCGAATCCTATACGCAGAGCTATTCCGTTGTATTAATGTGAGCCAGCCTCCAAAAGTCTCTTGTTGTAATGCGCAGTGTTTACAAAAACGCCAAGACTGTTTTCGGCTCTTTGGCCGGTTTCTTTGCGAAGTTCTACTATGGCACCCGATTTTGGTTTTTCTAAGCGAATGATTGATCCTTCAGGCTGTCTGTAGATTTGTTTGCCGTCCAGAGCTCCTTCAACGGAATCTCTAAAGAGTTTTGCACCTTCAGAACCTTTTGCAAAGCGATTTCTTTCAAAGCCCATCATTTTAAGAAGTGTAGTTGCGCTAACTTCTTGCCCGTCAATTAACAGGGTCTTTACGCAAACAATGGATTGTTGTTCCGAATCCACGACTACATTTAGGAAAGGCGTGTTGCCGCGAAACCAGATAAAGAATAATTCTCCCTGATTGCGAGGCTTCTTTTCAAAGGCTCGTTTGTGAGATGGCTGTAGCATTTCCGAAAATGGCTCAACTTTGGCAATTTGCAGCCTTTTAGGTCCTTCCGCTGTTTGGATTTCCAGGTCATAACCGGTTAGGCTTACCGCTTCGTTGTATTCGGCATGTTCGTTTAGTTGGCGTATTTCATCTGATTCTAGAGGCTCTAAATTGCTAGGTACATTAGCCATGTTGGGTCTTGTTAATTTTAAGGTCCAACTTTACCATTTTTTGATGTTTTTGCAAGTGGTTTGGTTTATTTTTTTAGACTTAACATGAGTCCTGTTCCAATGCTAAGCAACTCCGTATGCCAGTTTTTGTCTTTTTGTACTAATTTTAAGTAGCCCTCAAGTTCGTCGGCGTGAGAGATGGCGTTATCAGTGATGATCGTTCCGCCCTTTTTTATGCGAGTTTTCAGGGCGTTGAAATAATCCTGATGTTCGCATTTTGTGGCGTCGAAGAAGGCTAAATCAAAAAAGCGGGGAGTTTTTGGAATGGCTTCCGGGGCGTGGCCCAGAATTTGGGTGATATTCTTGAGTCCGGATTTACTGATGTTTTGAGTAGCCAAAGGGAAGCGGTTTTTTTTGTTGGATTCGATAGTCCAAAGGTGACCTCCGGTGTTATTTAATGCTTCACCAAGCCAAATGGCCGAGTAGCCATTTGAGGTTCCGATCTCCAAAACTTTCTTAAATCCGCGTGTCTTGATCAATATATTTAAAAACTGCCCGGTTTCCGGTGGAATGTTCCAGTACTTTTCTCTGGTTTGTTCCAGTTTACGTAAGATGGTTTTGATGTTTGAATTCAAAAGTTCGGATTAAAGTGAATCCAGTATATCAAAATTGGCGGGTTTTGCGATTAAAGTAGAAGCTTGGCAAGTCCCAGAAAGACCATGAAGCCGAATACATCCGTGGCCGTAGTAATGAATATCGTAGCAGAGGTGGCGGGATCTTTTCCTAAACGTTCCATAATTAACGGAATAAGGGTTCCAAAGAAGCCTGCGATGATGAGGTTTACTACCATGGCCAGACCAATTACCGCTCCCAAAATAGCGTCACCATTCCAGGTTAGCGCGATTACCGCGGCGATGAAACCGGTAATGACGCCATTTATTGTTCCGGCAATCATTTCATTTACAATAACCTTTTTTCCATGATCCAGGTCGATTTCTTTTAAGGCCAATCCTCTTACTGTTACCGCGAGAGTTTGTGTTCCGGCGTTGCCGCCCATGCCGGCAACTATAGGTAAGTAAACAGCCAATAATACGTATTTTGAGATTGTTTCTTCAAAAAGGCCGACTACGCTGGCTGCCAAAAATGCGGTGAAAAGATTTATAATAAGCCATTTATAGCGGTAGTGTACTTTTTTGAAGCCACTATCCAAAACATCTTCCTCTTCCTGAATACCGGCAAATTCCCTTAAAGTTTTGGCCGCTTGATTTTCCACAAGCTTTAGAATGTCTTCGGCGTAAATTACCCCTAAGATGCTTTGATTGTCGTTTAGAATAACTATTTTGCCGTGCCGATGGTGTTTAAAAGTTTTTACGATATCATCTTTATGTTGGTGGTACTTGAGAGTGGGGATCTTTTTTGTGTATTTTTTAACTTTTTCGTTTTTTCTTGCTGCCAAAAGGCTGTTTATTCTTAACTCTCCCAGTAGCAGTCCATCTTTTACCACGAGAATTATTGGAGTTTTCCCGTTTTTCCTTTCGTATTTTGAGATAAGAGCAACAACCTCTTTCACGGAAGTGTCCTCTTCAATTTCCAGATAGTGAAGACTAATTAAGCTGCCGGCCGTTTTTGGGTCGAATTGAAGAAGATACTCTATCTTCTCGCGGATTTGTTTACCTACCGTTTCTAATATTTTTGTTCTACGGGAGGCTTTTAAAGGTCTTAATAATGCGGTTGCATGTTCGGGGTCGAGATAGTCGATGATTCCCACCAATTCGGAATTGGTTAACTGGCCCACAATATCGTAACGTAGTTGCCTTGATAGGCGCATCAAAATGAAACCTTGTTTGTTAAGCGGCAATTCACGAAAATTTTGCATGCGGGTTTTTTTGAAACGCAGTTTCTGGGAGATGAAGTGTTCTGTTTTGCTTAGACTTAAGTGGCTCATAATGTGGGCTTAGGCTGTCTGCAGTTGTTCTAAATGTTTTATTTTTTGTAGGCTGAATTTGGAACTATTGAGCCCGATGTGTTCTATAAGGGTTGAAAGATGGTGTCCGCCCAGATTGTGGGGCATGATGACATAGGTGGCACCTTTCTTGTAACATTCCAAAGCCTCTTCGACCCTTTCGGAAACTACTATAATTATGCAATTTTTGTTGATTTCTTGAATGGCTTCTATTACGTGAAAGTTGATGTCCGGATTCTTTATAGCGGAAACGACCAGTTTTACTTTTTTAAAGTCAATTTCTTCAAAAAGGTTCTCATCTTCAACATCGCTATATAGGCAGGGGATTTTTGTTTCAATGAGTGTGTCTATGATTTCGGGATTGTAGTCTACGACCAGAAAATGTTTATGCAATTTTTTTAAAGTGGTGCTGAGGTTTATGCCAATTCTATTGTACCCAAGCAACACTGCGTCATAGCGTCTTTTGTTGTAAGATTTGTTTTCATCGACTTTTTTCCCACTGCGTTCAAAGACGGTAAGATATTTAGCCAGTTTTTTGTATAGTTTTTTTCCGTGGATGATGAAGTAGGTGGATCCACCGATGGTTATTAGACCGGTGATTGTAACAAATGAGAGAATGTCGCTTCCGATATGTCCCATTTTAATCCCAAGAGCGATTAGAATGATTGAAAATTCACTGATTTGGGCCACAGTTAGACCGGCAAGGAAGCTGGTTTTTTTGGTGTAGCGAGAAGCGCCCATAAGAATCATTACAATGATGGGGTTTCCTATAAGAATAAAGGCGGAAAAAATTAGTGTTGGGACTATGTACGATTGAAAGTTGTCAAACTGCATCTGAGTTCCCAAGAAAACGAAAAACATAAGTAGGAAAAAGTCTCTCAGGGGCCGTATTCTGGCAAAAATTTCATGTCGGTATGGAGATAAGGATAGTGTAACTCCGGCTAAAAGAGCGCCTATTTCTATCGTTAAACCTATGGCGTGGAATGCTGAAGCCAGACCGAAACACCAGGCTATGCAGAAAAGCATTAGGAGTTCCGGACTATCCGCCATTCTTTGCAGTATTTTTGAAATCAGATATTTTCCTATCAGTAGTACAACCGCGATTGACCCCAAGGTTTTAACTATTGATTCGATTATGATGGTAGAGAAGCTGGCTTCGGTTGTGGCCGACGACACAAGGAGCAGGATCACCATGGCGACGATGTCTTGAACGATCAAGAAACCCATGGAGATTTTTCCGTATAGAGTGTTGAGATCCTTTTTATCGGAAAGCAATTTCATTATTACGATAGTACTACTGAAGGTCATTGCAATTGCGATGTATAGGGACTCTACAACATTGAAGTTCAAGAAAGAGGCGATGAGGAAGCCGATGCCGCAGGTGAAAATGATCTGGCCGATGCCCGTTAAGACTGAAATTTTGCCCACGGATTTTACGACCTTGGGGTTTAGTCCCATTCCCACCATGAATAAAAGAAAAGCTATGCCCAGCTGAGAGAAGGTGCCTATGGCCTCGTGGGCTGTTACTACGTTTAAAGCGGAAGGACTAAGCAGGAGTCCGGCAATTATGTAGGCGATTATAAGCGGTTGTTTCAGTATTTTTGCCAGACCAGCAATCACAACCGTTACAATGACGATTATACTTAATTCGAGAAAAATGTGATCGGTCATCGGTTTTATTTTTGTTTTAGTCTTTCCGTATATTTTACGACAAAAAAGCCAATTTGTCAAGAAGGCGTGTGTGAGAATTTGCTTTTTTCTAGTCCTCTTCTTTCTTATTTAAAACTTCGTTGAAATCCAATTCGACGAGGCCTGGATTTTTGTCCTCTTCCTCGATTTTGATTTCTACAGCAGATTGACTGCTATAGCCCAATTCATCAATAACTTTTGCCACCAGAAGGTGTTTTGAGCCGTCTTTCAAGAATTGAGAAATAATGATTTTTCCGGTGTAGGGTGCGGTTGAGGTGAAATATTTCTTTTCATCGTCCAGGTAGAACTCAACCATTTTGACTCCATAAGTGGCGTTTACGTCAACTTCGATTTGGACATTTCCTGGTTGCAGCTTGGATTGAGAAACCGGGTTTAAGATGGTGATACTTGGTTTGTTTTGTGATGTCTCGGCCGTGTGTACATCGTCATATTCCGTTGGCGGCATACCAACGATGACGCCGTTTTCTTCACTGCTTTTGCCCGAATAGAACTGTTTGATTTCTTCGTACCAGTTAAACATGTCGGCAACCGGTTCGTGATTTTGGTAAGTTACTGTTTTTTTTGCCTCTTCGGGAGTGTATTCCGTGGCCAGTTTGCCGGATACGCTATCGATTTCAGCTGTAAAGAAAAGGTTTTCTTCAACATCAGGTACTGAAAAGCTTGGGAAAATTTCGCTGATTATCATTGAGGCCGGTGTGTTTGGTCCGGGAAGTTTTCCGGAGGCTTTGGAGACTTTAACATGCTGAATTCCTTCAGGCTCGGGGAAGGGTTCGGCCGGCATTTCCTGTAGGGCCGCGGTCATAACTTTATTGTAGATTGGCGAGGCGGCATCGTAACCGTTGGCATTGTAAGCCAGGCCGCTACCGTCGGTATTGCCCACCCACACACCGGTCACTACGGTTGGCGTGTATCCAATAGTCCAAGCGTCACTGGGGCGAACTTCGCTGCTGCCGGAGGTCTTTTTGTTTTCTTTGGTACTGGTACCGGTCTTGGCGGCTACGATTTTTCCGCTTACGAATAGTCTTGGGCCTACGGCGTATTCTTGTCCGGAAAGGATATCATTTATTAGAAAGGCCACTTGGGGATCCAGTACTTCTTCAAATTCTTTCTGTTGCCACTCTTCCAGAATGTCACCATTGGAGTTTTCCACCTTTAGGATTCCGGTAAGTTCCGGCTTTTTACCATTGGTGGCAAAAGTTCCATAGGCGGTTACCATTTCAATCAAAGGAACTTCACCGGCACCGAGTGCAAGTGGATAGCCGTAGCTGTGGCTTTTGTCGAGAGTTGTAATTCCCATTTTTTCCGACAAGTCGATAATTTTATCCTGCTCACCGGCCAGATAGTAGGCTTTGATGGCGGGAATATTGCGAGATTGCCCAAGAGCGACACGCATAGAGATTTGCCCCTGCCATTTTCCATCGTAGTTTTGCGGGCGGTCGTTGCCCAGTTTGGTTGGGACGTCATAGATTACGTTACCCGGAGCATAACCATTGTAGAAGGCTTGCGCGTAGACGATTGGTTTGAAAGAGGAACCGGGTTGACGCGGTCTTAGTGCGACATTCACATTACCGTCGATTTCTTCATCAAAATAATCCACCGAACCGACCATGGCCAGAATTTCTCCGGTCTTGGCATTGATGCTCATGATGGCCATATTATTGGCATTGAAACGGGTAAGATTGCTTTCTTTATACTCTTCAGCGGCCAGCTCCGCCGCTTCCTGGATTTTCGGATCGATGGAGGTGGTTACTTTTAGCCCCCCCTGTTCCACAATCTCTTTTCCATATTTCTCTTCCAGAATTTGTTTAATGTAAAGTACGAAGTGTGGATGTGTAATGGCCTCTCGGTATTCGTTGAACTCAATGTTTTGCAATTCATTAAGGGCAAATTGTCTTTCATCCTGAGTGATATTGCCGAGTTCATACATTCTTTTTAAGACCAGATCAGTACGTCCCTGAATGTAGATTGTAGTACCGTTACCGAGATCTACATGTTGACCGATAAGTCCGCGAACGTATTCGTCCTGCTCCAAGTCGGCTTCACTTTCGATATCACGGTAGTAAAGCTCATCTTCGGTAAATTTCTTTAGGAGGTGTGAATATTTATTGTCACCGTAAGGGTTGTAGCGACTTGGTGCTTGAGGTAAAGAGGCGAGAATGGAACTTTGGGCCAGATCAAGGTTTTTACAGGTGGTTGCGAAGTATATCTCTGCGGCTTTTTCACAGCCGTAGGCGTTATTGCCATAAGGGATGCGGTTCAGATAAAGGGCTATGATCTCTTCCTTTTCGTAAGCTCTTTCCAAGCGTATTGAAAGGATGATCTCTTTGGCTTTGCGAATGTAGCTACGTTCGGAAGATAGAAAGGTGTTTTTTACATATTGCTGCGTGATGGTTGAACCTCCACGGGGTGAACCAATGCCGAAAACTTCATACATACCGGCTTTGGCGATAGCAAAAATATCAAAACCGCCATGTTCCCAGAAGGAGTCGTCTTCAATGGCGATGGTGGCGTCGAGTAGTTTTGGTGAAATTTCAGAATAGCTTATAGCTTCACGATTTTCCTCGCCGTGGATGGTATAGAGCAGGTTGCCTTCACGATCGAAGATCTCTGTAGACTGAGCGGCTGTGATGTTCTCCAAATCTGTAACATCGGGTAGGCCGATAGAGAGTACGGCGACAGCGCCGGCCACCATAATCACTCCGAGCAAAGACAGCCCAATAAAGACTGTTAAAGCCCAGAAGGCCAGCTTCTTATACCAACTAACATCTTTATGTGGTAAAAACCTTTTCAGCATGCTTGGGGAATTTTACTCGAAATAGGATTTTTGGTAAAGAGGAGCTAGTTTTGCGCAGGGGCTTCACTGATTTTCTTTGCGTATAGAGCCAAAGTGCACTGTTGGCTGAAGTTTTCCAAAAAATCGGTTTCTATAAGACGAAAACGTTCGGGATCCTGAGAATAAAGGCTGATTGTTCCAATTAATTTGTTTTCAAAGACTAGCGGAACCAGGATTAAGGTTTTAAATTCGTGCATTTTAACCAGATTGAGGCTTTTGTGTTTCGCAGAGCTGTCGATTGAGTTAATGATGATTGGACGACGGTTTTTAAAAGCACTCTCCGCCAGACTGTTGCTGATAGGGATTTGACTTTTAGCCAGCCATTTATCATTTACGCCGAAGTGGGCCAACATTTTTAGGTTTTTTCTTTGGCTATCTACTAGCCTTAATATCGCCCCATCGGCCTTAGTCAGCATGCAGATGGCGCTGAGAATCAATTTTCCCAGTGATTCAAGGGAGTTTTTGCCGGTGGCGTGAGTGGTAATGTCATAGATGTAGTCGGCTTGGCGTTTTTGTAAGCCAAGTTCTTTGTAGGCATCTTGAATTGTTTCAAAGCGTTTTTGCAGTTCGGTGTTGAATTTTTTCCGTTCTGTGATGTCGCGATAGATAACAAGGTAACCGATGAATTGTTTGTTTTCATCAGTAACTTTGGTGATTGAGAGGGAAACATCTATTAATTCTTTGTTCTTGGCCAGCCTCTTGGTCTCAAAATTTTTGATGTAGGCGTTTTTTTTCACGTTTTCGTTTATTTTTTGATTGGTCTCCTTTTCGGATTCGGGAATCAGGAGTGAAATGTTTTTGTTTAGAACTTCTTTTTCCTTGTGGCCGAAAATTTTGGTTGCACCGGTATTCCAGAGTTTGATTTTGCGATTTTTGTCCAATACTACAATGGCCTCCGTGGAATTCTTGATTATCTGACTGGCGATTTTTTCTTGTCGCGCCAGTTTTTTAAGTTTGCTTAGATTGGTGAAAATTCCGATAGTACCGCCGGTTTTTGTAGGGGCGCCGCTAATTAGTAAGGGGATTTTTTTACCCTTTTTAGTAACTAAATTAGCTTCATATTGTGAGGACTTACCCTGATTTCGTAATCGATGATGCTTCTCTATGATCCGTTTTCCCTCCTCGTCGAAGAAGAATATGCAATCTTTATTTACGGCTTCCTCGAGGGTATAGCCGGAGAGTTTTTGAAAGACGGGGTTTACGTAAAGTGTGCGGTGTTGACGATCACCAACCCACAGACATTCATTCATGTTTTGAGCAATGTTGGCAGACCGGACGATTTGCTCCAACATTTCCGGTTCCAGATAAGCAATTTGGTTTGTCATTAATAGAAAAGCTATATTGACTTTATTCGCACCCTTGTTTATTATTTTCCCCCAATATTTATTTATGTCAAGCCAAAAGAGATGTCTAAGGATTCTGATTTTGCGAAGGGTCGGGAAACGGTGGTTGAAGAAGGAGGTCAAAGTCCTGCTTTAGGTCGCAGACCTTTTGCTGTTGAGGCTGGATCTTCGGAGGTTCTTTTGCGGAAGGGTGACTTGGGGCATCGTCTCCGGGTTGCAGCCAAGTCGGTGGAAGTGGCGCCAGAATCTGGCGGGGTGAGTGAGAGAGGGGCAGTTGAAGATTCTGGGGAGAAAGTTCCTTCTGATAGGGACTTGCTCGATGTGAAGGTTAATGGGGAGACCTTAAGGGATAAAATCGCGCCTTTGGAGGCGTTTTTGCAAGGTCGAGCTACTGAGCACATGGTTTCACAATGGTCTGTTGCCAAATTGGTGGAAAGTCATACAGGGGTTAGGCTGAATCCCCTGATGGATTTTTCTCCAGGTAGAATTTTGAAGGACTTGGATTTGTGGGCTTTGTATTCGGCTGTACCCCAAGGGCATTTATCTAAAATTTTACCGCTGGATGGCCGTGGAAAGGTAATGAAGCAGCTCGCGCAGTGGGTTTCCAGAAAATGGGTTAAAGAGGGGTGGGTTTTTGCTACGGATATACCTTTTGAAGCTGTTGAACTTGCCGGGAAGGATAGAATTCAAATGGCTTTGTCTTGCCCAAGGGTTTTAGACGACGGGGTGAATTTGGAAGAACTGGGGGTGAGGAAGGCTATTGAAGACCCGGTGTTTGCCGCGTTGTTGGACCAGGTGAATTTTAGTGTCTTAACTCATAAAGTTATGGAGGAGGATGATGGGCATAGACGTTCTTATCTTTTGGCTCAAGCCAGTGGTCTACGAGCGGTTGAGGCGGGATATGAGTGGCCGATACCTCACTCGGAGGCGGTGGTTTATGCTCCTTCGATCGGTTTGTTAAGGTACTTTGTTTATGATAGTTCAATGGATGACGATACGGAGGATCCGGTTGTTCAGGAAGATGGTTTGCCCGTGGAGAAGTGGGAGCCTTTAAATCGTGAGCCGAAGACTGTGAAACGTTTAAAATTGTCCGCAGTGAGGGAGAATATCGATGCCAGATTGTCGCTGATATTTTTCAACGTTAAGGATGGTAAGGATCTTTTTGACAAGGATGGTAATCTCAGACCATTGATTCAGGAGGACTTTATTACTGCGGATTTGATTGCTTTGGCCGATGCTGCCGGCATTTATGAAGAATATAAGGAGATTTTCAGGGCTTTGTCATATTTAAGGCAGCTGCAATTTTACCGTAATTTTCATATTTTCCCACAAACTCCCGATACAACCAGAGTTTCTTTGGTTGAACTTTTAAAATCTTTGGATTCACCACCTACGGTTGCTTCTTTTGGTTCGGGGAATGGCCTTTTGGAAAAAATATTGTTGGATCAGAAATGGGCTTCAAGGGTGATTGGTGTTGATAAAGTGGATGAGTCGAAGGATGATGTCGTGGAACAATTTGGACAGCATGGTGAGGGGGGAGTGACACATTTTGGCGTAGAACAGCTCAATCTGGAGGATCCGGAAGATGCGGAAAAATTGAGGGAAAAGATTTTTTCCACTTTAAAACAGGCACAAGTTGTTTTGGCCACCGATAGTTTGCATGAGACCGATAATCCAAAGAAATACTTGACCCGATTGTATGATGAGACGGTGATGCCCGGTGGTTACCTGTATGTTTCCGATCCGATTCATTGCAAGGCCGTTGATGGAATTACCGCACCGGCGCTAAACCATTTTGATGGGACCAGGCATCCCAGTTCGATGCTGAGCTTGGAACAGTACCTTGAAGTTTTGAGATACCTGACCTTGAAGGGAGCCGAAGTGGTTGCCATTAATATTATTCCGGGAACCAAGGCGGGATATACAGATACGTTGTGGCGTCTTAATTTTATTTTAAAGAAGCCCGAAACAAAAAAACCGATGCCGTTTGAGACACCGAAAGAAGGCGAAGTTGTTGAGAGAAAGGTGCTTCAAGGACCTTATGAGATTTTTGAAGTTTGGCCATTGTCTCTAATTAAAGATTCGGAAGAACAGGAAATTGTGTTGCAAACCATAGGCAAGTTTCCTCCAAGATTAACTTTTGATAAGATTTTGGACTTTGTAGTGTACCGACTGATCTTAGCTCGTAACTATGTTGACAGTGATAGTAAGTATTGGAGATTGCCAAAAGGTTTAAGCACATTGTTGTATCAGTTTGGTGTTTTAAGAAAAGCATTGATGTCCGGTTTGAAAGAAACGGCGTTTGTGGACCTTTATTTAACGGAAAAGAAGCTGCACCCATACCCTCCGGAAGCTGTTGCCAAGTTGGTTGAGTATGTCGGTGTGGAGGATGATGAGTTGAAAGATAACAATAGGAGTAGTGCCTTAGCGATTGCGGCAATTCAACTGCTGGAATCCAAGTGCGCCATTAAGCTGGCTAAGCAGGTTAGGAACGTGGAGGGGTGGAATCTGTATGGTTTCTAGTTTTTTGTTCTAGTTTTTGCCGCGAATTTGTCCACCAATGCTTTCCAGGTTTTTGAAGATGATGTCTTGAATCTGGGTGCGTTCTTCGTCTGTCAAAGTGCGATCTTCCGCTTGAAGAGTGACGTTGAAGGCCACCGATTTTTTGTCGGCTTCGATGTTTGGTCCTTCGTAGATGTCGAAGAGGTTAACACTGGTTATAAGTTGTGGTTCGGCTTTTCTGATCGCTTCTTCAAGGGCGCCGACCTCGGTTTTTTGATCTACCAGGATGGCGATATCAATGTCGATGCTGGGGAACTTCGGCAGTTTTTTGTAGCTACGGATGGGCTGTTCCAGTTTTAAGGCTTCGGTAAAGTTTACCATAAAGATTGCCAGTGAATATTTTTCCAGGTCGTGATTCTTTACTACAGTTGGATGAGGCATGAAAGCTTTGGCCAAAGTTTGACCGTTTTTATCCAGGAAAGTTATTGCACGATGAGGATGGGCATAAGGCGTTTTTTCTACACCTTTTACTACTTTGACTCTTTGCAGATTAAATTTTTCCAGGAAGGCTTCAACCGCACCTTTCGCTTCATAAAAAGGTGTGGTGCTTTTGCCTTTTGCCACAATAATTCCACAGATTTTTTTCTCTTCGAGGGGCATGAATTGGCCGATTTCTTTATAAGTTCGTCCGATTTCGTAGAGTTTGAAATTGTCAAAATATTTTGTGTTGAATTGTACGCTTTTAAGCATATTGGGGACCATGGAGGTGCGCATGTGGGTTTGGTCTTCGGAAAGGTAATTGAGCACCTTTAGGTGTCCCGCTTCACTCATCAGACAGTTGTCGATCTCGGTCTGCCCGTAGAAGGAATAGTTGTAGACCTCTTCAAAGCCTAAGGCGTAGGAGAAAAGCTCTCGTGCACGGTGTTTTTTAAATCGCTCGTTGTTGTCCAAAGGTAGTTTTGTAGGTAGGGTGGGTAGTTCCGGAGCGATATTGTCGTAGCCGTACATGCGGGCGATTTCTTCAATCAGGTCGTCTTCGATGCTGACATCTTTGCTGGCACGAAAGGTGGGAACGGTTACCTCAAAGCTGTTTTCTCCTTTTTCTTCGATTTTGAACTCCAGTTTTTCCAGAATTTTTTTAACCTCTGCCTTTTCAATCTCCACACCGATTTTGGAGTTGGCTTTTTTGAGATCCAGCATGATTTTTAGCGGATCTTCGTTGAATTGTTTGATGTCGGTTATGGGGCCGGCAATTTCAGCACCCGGGCAAATTTCCAGTATCAATTCCGCTGCGCGTTTGATTGCCAGCTCCGCCAGATGCGGATCCAGGGATTTTTCAAAGCGCTGTACGGCGTCAGTACGAAGTCCCAGGGTGGTTGAGGTTTTTCGAATCGAGCTGGCATTAAAATTGGCCGATTCCAAAATAATAGAGGTGGTGTTTTCGTTGATTCCACTGTTTTCACCTCCCATTACGCCGGCTATGGCCACCGGCTTTTCGTGGTCGGCAATTACCAGGTTGTGTTTTGTTAGGGTGCGCTCTTTGTCGTCCAGGGTGGTGATTTTTTCTTTTTCTTCGGCGCGGCGAACTACGATGCCGCCTTTGATGTAGCTTTTGTCAAAAGCATGAAGTGGCTGGCCAAGTTCGGCCATTACATAGTTGGTGATATCAACAATGTTGTTGTGAACGCCATGTCCAATAGCACGAAGCCTTTTACTAAGCCACTGTGGTGACTGCTCAACTTTTACGTTATTGATTATGAGTCCGCAGTATCTGGGGCAGAGTTCGAAATCCTTGATTTCAACTTTTACACTTTCACCGCTTGTTGGAATTTCGACTTGCGGTTCGATAGGAGTAAATTCCGCCTCTGTTACCGCTGCCACTTCGCGGGCGATTCCTTGGTGACCCCAAAGATCCGGACGATGTGTGAGGGATTTGTTGTCGAATTCCAGAATGGTGTCGTCTTTGCCAAATAGCTCTGAGAGCGGAGTTCCAGGGGCCGGCTTAAGCGCGCTTAAATCCATGATGTCTTGTGGGCCCGCTTCCGGATCTTCGATGCCGATTTCGTTGCCTGCGGCGATCATCCCTTCGCTTTCCACTCCGCGAATTTTAGTTTTTTTCAAAACTATCGGTTCTCCCTCACCGTGCCAGCGTACTTGGGCGCCGATTTTGGTTACGGCAACATACATACCTTCTTTAAGGTTGGCCCCGCCACAAACTATTTGCAGGTTCTCTTTGCCCACGGAAACTTTGGCCACTCGTAATTTATCGGCATCCGGATGTGGGTGTATTTCCACAACATGCCCCACCACCATATTTTCAAAATCTTCCGCTTCGCTTATCACCTTTTCGACTTCGGCGGTTTTTAAGGTAAGTTCGTTTCCCAGAGTTTTTGGATCCAGGTTTTTGTCCAGTTTAACTAAATCTTTCAGCCAGTTCAGTGAGATGAGCATTTTAGAATTGTTTTATAAATCTTAAGTCGCCGCTGGTTAGGTGGCGAATATCATCGATGGCGTGGCGCATCATGACCAGGCGGGTTAGGCCGAAACCAAAGGCCCAGCCCTGATATTCTTTGTGATCGATGCCGCCGGCTTTTAAAACGTTTTCATGGACCATGCCTGCGCCCATAAATTCCACCCAGCCGCTATGTTTGCAGACGCGACATCCCTTTCCTTCACAAAGTAGGCAAGAAAAGTCCAGTTCCAGGCCGGGTTCCACGAAGGGAAAGTAGCCCGGACGAAAGCGTACGTTTACTTTTTTCCCAAAAAGGCGTGTTAAGAACTCGGTCATAATGCCTTTTAGGTGGGCCAGGGAGATGTCTTTGTCGATCAATAGGCCTTCCACTTGATAGAAGGTGTGTTCGTGTGAGGCGTCGGTTGCTTCATTGCGAAAAACTCTTCCGGGAACAATCACTCGTAACGGCGCGCCATGTTTTTCCATGGTGCGCACCTGAACCGGTGAGGTGTGGGTACGTAGAACCATGCGACCGTGGTCTTTATCGTCTTTATCCTGAATGAAGAAGGTGTCCTGCATGTCGCGGGCGGGATGATCAGATGGGATATTTAGCCCCTCAAAATTGTAATATTCAGATTCAACTTCCGGACCGTCCATAATGGCGAAGCCCATTTGATTAAAAATCCTTTCAACCTCTTCCTGTACCTGTGAAACGGGATGTATGTGACCTATCTCTCGGCATTTTCCGGGAATTGAGGTGTCAAAAAAATCTTTTGCCAGTTCTTTTTCCAGATGCGCTTGTTCAATTTCTCGCTGTTTTGTGCTGAAGGCCTCTTCCAAATTTACTTTTACAATGTTGGAAAGTTTTCCGGCTAGAGGTTTTTCTTCAGCGGAAAGATCTTTAAGGCCTCTTAAAATTTCGGTTAATTTACCTTTGCGCCCTAAATATTCAACTTCCAGATCTTTGAGAATATCGGGCGAATTGATTGTTTTTAGTTTTTCCAGTGCTTCTTTTTCCAGCTGTTTAAGCTTGTCTTCCATGGATTTGTTTGGAAATATTGGCCTTACTTTAAAGATTTATCGGGAGTTTTTCAATATTTAGTCATTGTTATAGCGTCCTGACCAGAGGTTTAGCTTGATGTAGACCAGGTCACGCAGAGTTTTAAGGGCGTCTTTAACCGGTCTTACCCGACTTTCCGTAGAATTAAACCAACTTACCGGAACTTCGATTATCTTGTAGTCGAGATGCTTGGCGATAAGGAGGGCTTCCATGTCGAAGCCGAAGCGTTTTACCTTTTGAAGGGCGAAGATTTCTTGGGCCGCTTGATGTTTAAAAAGCTTGAAACCGCACTGAGTGTCTTTGATTTTGTCGATCAGGAAGAGGCGGATTAGGTAGTTTCCGGCGCGGCCGATAAAAATGCGGTAGAAGGGTTGTTTTCTTTTGATGTTGCTGCCGGGCAGATAGCGTGAGCCGATGGCGATGTCGGCATCATTTTCGGTGAGGGCTTTTTTTAGATTCTCCAACTCTTCGATTGGCGTGGAATTGTCGGCATCTGTAAAGAGGATGAACTCTCCCTTGCTCTTTTCAATGCCGGATTTGACCGCGAAGCCTTTGCCCTGATTTTTTTCGTATCTAATAAGTGAGAGATTTGGAATTTGGGCCTGCAGCTTTTCGACTACTTGTCC
>CAYLHX010000007.1:0-30810 GCA_964383675.1 uncultured Candidatus Peribacteria bacterium
ATGTCCTGAGCCGGTTTAAAAGTCCCATCGGGATAACCGTCCACCAAACCAATTTCGGTAGCACCACACACATAAGGCGCAAACCACTCGTCCTTTACATCCGAGTAACAATTCCCGCCTTTGGCCTCCTTACCGGAAGCCTCCATTACGATCTTCAAGAACTCCGCACGGTTAATATTTTTGGCCTCCCCATAAGTTCCGTCACCATATCCAACCACAATCCCCTCATCCTTTAAATACTGAATGGATTGATAATTAGGATGAATAGAGTTTACATCCTCAAATTCACCATCGGTGGCCGCGCTAGCCGAAAAACCCGAAGGCAAAGCAAGTACTGAAATCATCATTGCCGAAAGCAACAAATGAGTCAGAAAGTTTCTGAATTTACCCATAATAATAAAATTAAAAGATACGTTAACTATATATTAAATACGTAAATTACGAAAATCTGTTACAATAACGTTGACATCGAATAGCTCTAACTATAAAGTAAAATCCCAGATTTCCCGATACTTGGCAAGACACTAAAAAACATCTATAAAATGACATTATGATGACATCAACAGAACCAAAATCCACCGAAAAAGAGCAGATTTCGACACAAAAAAATCGACCGGAATTAAATGTTCTGGAGATCAAAGATTTGCATGCTGAAATTGAGGGTAAAGAAATTTTAAAAGGTATTTCTCTAACCATCAAGTCCGGTGAAATCCATGCCATTATGGGACAAAACGGCTCCGGCAAAAGCACACTTTGTAAAGTTTTAATGGGCCACCCTAAATATGAAGTTACCGGCGGAAACGCCACCTTTAACGGACAAGAAATTTTGGAACTTGACCCCAATGAAAGAGCTAACCTTGGCTTCTTTTTAGGTTTTCAGCATCCTTTGGAAATTCCGGGTGTCACCATGAGCAATTTCCTCCGTATCGCTAAAAACACCAATCTCAAAGCCCGCGGAGAAGAAGATAAACAAATTCAACCTATTGAATTTTTACGCGAGATCAAGGAAGTGGTGAAAAACTTAAAGATGGATGAGCAATTTATCAGTAGATCCGTAAACGAAGGCTTTTCCGGCGGGGAACGCAAACGTGCAGAAATAGCTCAAATGGCAGTTCTGGAACCAAAAATAGCCCTGCTCGACGAAATAGATTCGGGACTGGACATCGACGCTTTAAGAGTAGTTGCCGAAGGCATCAATGACACCTTTGCCAAAAACAATATGGGTATACTTCTTATCACCCACTATCAGAGAATTTTAAACTATGTGAAGCCACACTTTGTCCATGTAATGTCAGCCGGAAAAATTGTAAAATCCGGTGGAGAGGAGCTGGCGCACACACTGGAAAAAGAAGGCTACGAGGCTTTTATAAAGTAATTATTGAAGAGTAATGGCTGTTCCAACCCAAACAAAACAGGTGGTTTCAGAAACCGTGGATCAATATAAATTCGGCTTTAAAACCGAAACCCAGAGTAAATACAAAAGTCCCAAGGGTTTAACCGAAGAAATCGTGCTGGAAATTTCCAGACAAAAAAACGAGCCCAAATGGATGCTTGATTTTCGTCTGAAAGCTTTGGAGATTTTCCGCAAAAAACCGATGCCAGATTGGGGTGCGGATCTCTCAGGAATCGATTTTGACGATATTCATTACTACATCCGACCTCAGGATAAAACCCAAACAAAGTGGGAAGATATCCCCGAAGAGATCAAAGACACCTTTGAACGACTGGGAATTCCCGAGGCCGAAAGAAAATTCTTGGCCGGAACCGGCGCACAATTTGAATCCGAGGTAGTATATCACTCATTGCATGAAAATCTGGCAAAACAAGGTGTAATATTCGAGTCCACGGATGATGCCTTGCAAAAATACCCAGAATATTTCGAACAACATTTCGGCAAGGTGGTTCCATCGCATGACAACAAATTCGCCGCCTTAAATTCAGCTGTTTGGTCCGGCGGGTCCTTCATTTATGTGCCAAAGGGCGTGCATATTGAACTGCCTTTGCAGGCCTACTTCCGCATCAACGCTGAAAACATGGGACAGTTTGAGAGAACTTTAATCATCGCCGACGAAGGAAGCTCCGTTCACTACGTGGAAGGCTGTACCGCGCCTACTTACGGCAGCGAATCGCTGCACTCGGCGGTAGTAGAGATTATCGTCAAAAAGGGAGCCCGTGTTCAATACACTACAATTCAGAACTGGTCCCAAAACATCTACAACCTGGTAACTAAACGAGCCTTCGCCTACGAAGATGCCGAGATGTTCTGGCTGGACTGTAATATCGGATCCAGAGTAACCATGAAATATCCGGCCATCTTTTTGATGGGGCGCGGCGCCCGCGGAGAAGTGCAATCGTTAGCTTTCTCGGGCAAAGGGCAACATCAAGACGCCGGTGCTAAAATAGTACACGCCGCGCCCGACACCACCTCCAAAATAGTATCCAAATCCATCAGTAAAAACGGTGGTCGCGGGACCTACCGCGGACTTCTCAAAGTCAACAAGGGTGCGACCAACATCAAAAGTCACGTTTCGTGCGATGCCCTACTGTTGGATGAAAACTCTCGCTCGGACACCTATCCGGTTATGCAGATCGAGGAAGATGACGTGGCCATCGCTCACGAGGCCACAGTAGCCAAAATTGGTGAAGAACAGATGTTCTATCTCATGTCCCGCGGCCTAAGCGAAGAAGAGGCCGCCTCCATGATCGTAAACGGCTTCGCAAAACCGATCATTAAAAAGTTACCGATGGAATACGCTTTAGAATTAAACCGCTTGATCGAACTGGAAATGACCGGTTCGGTTGGCTGAAAAATTTTTTCCACCAGAAAAAAATTTTTCCTTTCCTTTTTCCTTTTCCCTTCACACTAAATCACATGCTCACTCAAGATCTCACAACTCGTCCCGAATTCATTGGAGAACTGCCCAAGTCTTTAACCATCAAGGCAGATAGTCAAAATCTCATTATCACCAATGGACTAAGCACCAGCGAAATCACCGTGGAAGAAAACAGTGAAACAACTCTCGTGGCATTGCTCGACAAAGGATGGGAAGCAAAGAAATATCTGAACTTTAATTTTAAAGGCCAAAACTCCACGCTTACCTTTTTAGCTTTCATAATAGCCAAAAATCAGGACAATTTTCCTTTTGAAACCATCTCGAATCACACAGTCAAAAATACAAACGCCTATTACTACGTGCGCAGTGCTCAATTCGATAAATCGGTAGTGGACTATCGCGGTGTCCTGGTCATAAAACCGGGTGCCCAAATCACCGATAGTTATCTTGCGCACCATACTTTATTACTTTCCAAAGACGCCAAGACCTATACCACACCTTCCCTTGAAATAGAGGCTGACGACGTGGCAGCTGGTCACGCCGCCACTCTTGGCAAGGTAGACGAAGAGTTACTCTTCTACCTGGCCAGTCGCGGCATCGACAAAAAAGCCGCTCAAGATATTCTGATCAAGGGGTTCATGCAGGCCGATCTGGAAAAAATCCCCAACGAAGAGATTCGTGATATGCTGGCGGCGGAAATAGAAAAAAATGTCCACTATGTTTGATAGTAAACAAATTAAAACGGCCTTTCCAATCTTGAAGCGCCAAATCAATGGAAAATCTTTGGTATACCTTGATAACGCCTCAACCACTCAAAAACCGCAAAGCGTCATAGATGCAATCAGCAACTACTACCAAGAACATAATGCCAACATCCATCGCGGAATCCACACTCTCTCCGAAGAAGCCACTGATGCCTACGAACAAACTCGCACACACGTCGCCCGTTTTATCAATGCCGAAAGCCCGAATGAGATTGTGTTTACGCGCAATACTACGGAAGCAATAAACCTTATCGCCTACACTTTCGGCGAAACGGAAATTTTTCCCGGCGATGAGATTATCGTAAGCCAGATAGAACACCATTCCAATTTGGTCCCCTGGCAATATCTAAGGCAAAAAAAACAAGCGCAACTAAAAGTCATTCTAATCAAAGAAGATCTCACCTTGGATCTCGTAAAATATCGCGAACTTCTAAGCACTAAGACCAAGCTGGTCTGCATCACCGGCATGTCCAACGTACTCGGCACAATTCCCGATCTGAAAACAATCATAGAAGAAGCGCACAAGGTCGGCGCAAAAGTGCTGGTGGATGGTGCCCAAAGCGCCGCACACTTGCCCACAGACGTTCAAGAGTTGGACTGTGACTTTTTTACTCTCTCCGCCCATAAGATGCTGGGACCCACCGGAGTTGGTGTTCTCTACGGCAAAAAGGAACTGCTCGATAAATTGCCACCATTCAATTACGGCGGCTCAATGATTAAAACCGTCGATCAGTTTGAGAGTGAATTTGCCGACACACCAGCTAAGTTTGAAGCCGGAACACCAAATATCGCCGACACCATCGCCTTCAAGAAGGCTTTGGAATTCTTGGAAGAAATAGGCCTGAAGAATATTTTCGAACACGACACTCAGCTGCTGGATTACGCCATCGAACGTTTCAAAAAATATCCGGAAGTCCAACTCTTTAACCCGCGCGTGAGTAATTCGCAAATCAAAGCCGGTGGTGTTTTGTCCTTTACTGTTGAAGGCAGCCATCCGCACGATATCGCTTCAATTTTTAACGCGGAAGGAGTGGCCATTCGTTCCGGCCACCATTGCGTTGAACCTTTAATGAAACATTTAAATATTCCGGCCACCGCCCGCATGAGTTTTTATCTCTACAATACTGAAGAAGATGTTGAACGCGCAGAGAAAGCGCTCAAAGAAGTAATTAAAATTTTCAAATAATGGACCTATATAGCGAAATAATTTTGGACTACTTCAAGCATCCTCGCAACAAAGAGAAGCTTGAGGATGCCACCCATGAAGCCGTGGAACACAATCCGCTTTGCGGCGACATCATCAAAATATTTTTGCACCTTGGTCCGGATAACAAGGTGGATAAAGCTACTTTTGAAGGGCAAGGCTGCGCCATCAGTCAGGCGGCAACCTCCATGCTTACCGAACAACTGAGCGGCAAAACCTTAGAAGAAATTCAAAATATTAAAAAT
The DNA here is from genome assembly GCA_964383675.1 of uncultured Candidatus Peribacteria bacterium. Classification (GTDB taxonomy): domain Bacteria; phylum Patescibacteriota; class Gracilibacteria; order UBA1369; family LOWO2-01-FULL-3; genus CAYLHX01. The sequence continues at coordinate 5,048 of CAYLHX010000007.1, forward strand.
GAGGAGATTTATGATATGCTGGGAGTCCCAATTAGTCCGGGAAGAGTCAAATGCGCTTTAATCGGTCTGGTCTGTGCCAAAAAAGCAACCGACCAACAAATCAAAAAATAAATTCACCTATTATGCCACCAAAAAAGAAAACCCCTTATCCAGTACCCAAGGAACTGCGCAAAGAAGACTACTGGAAAGAGCTTAATAAAGTCATAGATCCGGAACTTGGTTTTGGTATTGTGGACGTGGGATTGGTTTACGATGTAGAGATCGACAAAGATCAAAATGCCCTCATAAAAATGACCTTCACTTCACCGGCCTGTCCGGTTGGACCAATGCTGATGATGCAAGCCGAAGATGCTTTATTAAGAGTCGATGGCATAAAAAAAGCCCACGTGGAAATAGTTTGGGATCCGGTCTGGACTCCCGATCGAATCGACGAAGAAATCAAAGAAATGTTAATGGGCTTATAATCTTAGTTTTCAGAAACACTCCAAACCAGATCGAATAAGGCCTCCATTGTTTTAAACAAGGTTTCACTTTCAATAACCAGGCCGTAAATCTGCTGATGGAAGTCGATAATCGCCACATTTTTGCCCCCATAAAGCACAATTTCCGAATAAAGATCAAAGGCGTGTTTTTTAACCAAACGCGTCTCTCTATTGGACTTAAAATCCAACTCCTTGTAGTTACGACTCACCTTGTTATCCACAATCAAAACCCTACTGAAAACATTTTTCTTCTTTTTCGACTCAATAAATTGCTGCTGCAAAAACTTTTTTAAAGAAGCGGGAATACTTTTAATAGTGAGGAAAGACTTTTGCTGATCACCGGAATATTTGAGAGTTTGTTCATAGAGGTTGATAACACCATTATCACCTTCATAGATTTTAATTTTGGGCTCCAAAAAGGACTTACGTCCAAGCTTCGTGAGCTCGGAAGCAAAAAGACTCGCAGCCTTACGTTGGGCCTTCAACTCATCGATATCCCGATCCACCTTATCGATAAAAACCTCGGCGGAAATAGGCATATACGCTCGCACGTCGTTCATCTTGGTCTGTGAAATAATCCCCTGCTTGAGCAAACGCTTAACCACCGAATAAACCGTAGTGCGATCAATTCCAGTTCTACCTGCTATCGAACTTACATAAGATTGTCCGTGCTTAAAGATATCCAGATAAATTTGAATATCTTTCTGGTTAAATCCTTTATTTTTCAAAAAATTTTCTACAATCTGACTCATAAAAGTGGTGTTGATGAAGCTTCAACAACAGAATATTAACCAAAAAACGGCTTTAAATAAAGACATTTTTCAAGAATAATTTCAAGGAGTTGAAAAGGCTGAAACAAAAACTATGCTGGAGACATGGCTTTAGATCTTGGAAGACAATCAGGCACAGCCCTAGACATCGGACATGGCAGCTGGAGTGGTCCGGAAACTTTCCGCACTACAACTGGGGCAAAAACCGTTGAAAAAGATGAAAGTGCGGTTGTTCTGCAACTAAGACCGGAAACTCTTTATCATAAATTACAGGTACGCTTTGCCGGAATCGGCCGAGTCGACTATCTCAGCAATGAAGATCAATTGAGAGACAACGCCGGACAAAAACTGCCCTGCAATTTTAAAATAGAAGTCACAGATGTACATGAAGCCTGTAAAATCGCCAAAGAGCTAAATCTGGGCATTATAATGATCGGAGCTCTAACCAGTGCCACCAATAACTTTGGACCTTCCAACATCAACTACAAAGGTTTGGATGGAATAATTGCCATCAAGCCGGTCGGCATAATAAATGACCGAGACTTAAAATCCACCCCTGAAGCTGAAAGAACGCCCAATCTCAGCAATCAAGTAACTATTCACCGAAATAAATTGGGCGATGGCCAACATACGATTACTGTAGGCGCCGGCCTCACATTTGCTCAGGTCAACGAGATAATTGCCAACGAGCTTGGTGGCAACTTCTACGTGCCCGTTGACCTGACTACCGTGAACCAGGCTCTGGCCGGCGCCGTTTTTGCCACCGGAGCCATGGGGCCATCCAGAATCCGCATCTCCGAAATAGCCGTACGTGTCAACATGACCAACGGCACAGAAATCAACACCTACACCGACCAAAACATCGAAGAACACGAAGGATTAATCGGGCTTGATGGCGGCGTCACCGAAATAGAACTAAAAATCTTTGAACGCCCACCAAAACGTTTCGGCGTTGCGGTTCCACTTAAAAACACACCCGCAAACAGCACCGATCCCCAAAAAAGCTACGGACCAAAAGCGGCAAAAGTGCTCGCACACCTATATAAATATCAAAATCTCCATCTTGAAGGAGGAAAGATCAAATCCGATTGGCAAGACGGCTATATCGACGGCGTTGAAATCATAACTGTCGAAGATCTTGAACTCATCATAGAAAAAAGCGCTAACAACAAGGATAAAAGCAATGCCACACGCTTACTGGATGAAATGAAAAACGCTAATTCAAGCTATCTTCTTTATGTCACCGGTAGTGCTGAAGACGATCTGGAAAACCTATTCGACCAACCGGGCAGCTTCCCCGATACCTTGATGGAACTATACGACCAAGAAACCATCGGGGATTTCATCGCCATGCCAAATCTGAATGAAATGAAAGCTCTAAGAGAAGCCATCCCAGACACAGCCCGCGATGAAGGGCGCATAAAAAAGGACGATGGCAAAGCAATCTTTTCAACTTCCACCGATGTAAATACCACCATCGATCACGAAATCGCAAAAACTTTAACTCCGGATCAATTAATCGATCTCTTCAACCAAATTCTTCAGCCCTACGTAAATTATGAACAGGCTCTAGACGCTCTCGCCGAAAAAGCGGCAGAGGAAAATATCGAAGTCAGCTACTACCGCTACGGTCACCTACAACCACGCAACATGGATCCCCATATGCGAGTAGTGGTAAAAGCTGAAACCGAAAACGCGGCATTTAAAGAAGTAGTTGCCACTGTGAAAGAATTAAAAGAACAACTAACCAAGGCCCTAATTTCTCTACCTGAACCAATCCGTACCACTCACGGTGAAAAGGGAAAAATACCCGAACTGGCTTTAATAGAAGAACCGGTTAAAGCCCGAATTATTGAATTAATCAATCAGGCAGGGTTATCCTGGAATTTCCGAGCACCGGAATCAATTCTCCACCAAGCCAAGGCAATTACAATTAAATAGGCAAGATAGCTTAAAACTTCCAGCAGATTAGGGTTGCCGTTATAGCCGAATAAACCTTTCAAAATTCCGCCAACAGCTCCGCTTTCATGCATCACAGGATAAACTCCTTCCTCAACAACTTCCGGATTTAAATCCCAGACATGTTCCTTTACTATCGGTACCACACCGGCCTCCTGAAACTCATGCACACCGTGCGCAACCAAACCGGCTGCAAACAAAATCAAAAGCACACTGGTGAAGGTAAAAAACTTTCTAAGCGGCACCTTGGCAACTCCTTTAAACAAGATATAAGCCAAAATTATAGCAATCACCATTCCCAAAACCCCTCCGCTCAAAACACCAGAACTATCGGATTGCAAAAAAGCCGCCTGCAAAAATATCACTGTCTCAATCCCCTCGCGCGCCACACCGACAAAGGTAATAAACATAAGTCCGATATAGTGATCACGCTTTAAATGCGCCTCCATCTTATCTTCAAGATTTTTCTTGATATTTCTACGCTGAACCAGCATCCACAAAATCATCCAAGTTAAAAGACCGGCAGCAGTCAGCATCATCACTCCCTCATAAATTTCTTCGGCTTTCCCCTCAAATCCGCCCAAAAAGCTCTGAAAAATAATCGCCAACAAAACGCTCAAGACTATACCGCCCAAAACCCCATACCAGATATATTTTGCATGTTTGCCATTGGCGGTCTTCTTTAAATAAGCCAGCGCGATTCCCACAATTAAAGCCGCTTCCAAAGTTTCTCTTAGTGTAATTAGCAGTGCCGCAGTCATGATAAAATCAATTTTAATGAATTAAACACCAGCAAACTTATTTGTTTTGATGCCAAAAGACAAGTTTTATATATAAAACACACTTTACATTACAGAGCATGAATTGTATTATAACAATCCTAAAAAGCAAATCATGCCACACACCACCTGGAAAGAATTCGGCAAGAATCCCCTTACTCATAGCGGCGCCCACTATTTAATGGCCATCCAAGGACTTCTGGAAAGCCAAGGTTACGCCCGACTTTCAGACGTCGCCAAACGTCTAAAAATATCCAAGGGTAGTCTATCCACCTCTCTCAAGCCCTTAATCAGCAAAAAACTGATCATTGAAGACGAAAACAAACATCTTTCTCTTTCCAAAGCCGGACTGGAACAAGCTTCCCGCATCAAAAACACCTACTTTGTCGCAAAACACCTCTTTGGCAACATTTTGGAGGTCGATGATGAAATAGCCGAAGTTGACGCCTGTAAAATCGAACATCTTTTAAGCCTGGAAAGCTCTACCGCCATGCTCAAATTGGTCAAAGCCCTGGAATACAATCCGGAATTATTGAAGGCCCTAAAAAAAGAGCTTAAAAAACACGAAAATTGCAGCACCACAGGCTGTAAAACCTGCCACAAAAACAAGTTCTGCCTGGAGGACTAAAATTACAAATCTTTACTAATAGGAGCAAAACGGTCTATTATTAGACACTAGCCTTGTTCAATTTGCTTATGGCAGGAAACCCACCACTAGTACCAGAAGCACGTTTGGAAGAACTTCAAGTAGCTCTTGAAGCAGCTATTGAAGAAACCCCAAGCGCGGAACTCCCCCCCAGACTTCACATTCCGGGACTAGTCAGAGCCTGCCTAAACGGCGAGCATATAGTAATAAATTCGGATGATGATTTACGAAAAGCTCCCGCAACCTCTCCCATGGGAATCGTGCATTCTCTTTTGGAAGACCTAAAATTAGCTCCACGAATGCTGGGAAACATCGCCCTCTTTCACGCCCGCAGAAAAATCGAACAAGCCCTGGATGTAACTTTCGAAGAAGTAAGCCCCCATGAACCGGCCTGGCTTGTCGGTCCCGGATATTTCGGACCCAATGGCTATATGGAAACAATTCAAGCCGCTCTCCCCTGGAAAAAAATCACTCATCCCAGCTTTGAAAACCTAAGGCCCCGCGGACGCATCAAACGCGACGCAAATCACTACGCCAACCTCACTCGCAAACGCCAAGCTCCCACCGGAGCCCTTTTTCATAGCCGCGGCGGCCCCATCATTCTAAACACTCTTTTACAACTGCAAGAAGAGGGCCAAGACGACAAACTCGGCGCCATAATTTTAGTATCCCCCATTTCACACGGCGTCCGTGATGAGGTAACCAGCTTTATAAGACACATTCCCAGCAGAACCATTCGTGAGATGTGTCCGGGCAGCGATGCTCTTACCACCTGGCAACGACTCAGTCCCGAAAATCGCGAAAAAGTGGTTATCATCCTGCCGCAAGACGGAGATCAGTTTGTTTCAAAAGAAAGAGCTCGTGTCAGCGGTGGCACTCTGGTTTTAACACGCAGCAGAGACGGCCACTTACAACAGTGCCTGGATGAGCAATGTCTAACCTTTAAGACAGTAAAAATAGTAGGAACCGAAATTTCACGCGCGCTCGAAGCAAACTATTTCAACAATTAATCCTCTTCTTTTTCAAGCTCCACAACAGCCAAAACCGATTCGGACATCAAAACATCTCCCTCCATATAGTTAACACCCATCATATATTTCATAGTTTTAAACAGCCTCGCAACTTCTTGATAAGTCGCCAAGTCTTCCTGAGTCATTACGCCAAAACTTTGAGCGATAGCAACATACTTATCCGCTATGTTGAAGAGTGGCTCTATACTGCCATAAGAAACGGTGAAACCGCTATCCATCACCTCACCCTGCGCCTCCTCAAATATCTCATTTTCCGCCAAGACATCCTCTCCGTAAACTTCAGTTAAGTTGGGATAAAAAGCCAAAACAAAAGTCTCTTCATCAATCAAACCGTAATAAAATTCAAGCGGTTGACTCGTTAATGCCGGCAAAAAGGCCAAACTCGCAGAGTTAGTAGAAGATACATCTTCCCAACTAAGGCTCACTTTATGCAAATCACCTTCGGTAGACTGTTTTAGCAGCCCTTTTTCTTCACCAAGTTGCGCGGTAGCAAAATCATCAAACAAAACAATTGCATCTTCCAGCGTTTGGTCCAAAGAAGACGTAACCTTTTGAGCAACCGCCTGAGCCTCTTCGCTATTGCCAACATCCAGGAACATAGAGAAAGTAGGATAATAATTGCCCACATCATGCATGGCGAAAGCGAAAGGTGAGTTCAAAAAGAGCTGAGCTTCTTGCTCTTCAACGCCAAAATACTCCGCCACGACTTTAGCACCGTCTGTTTCTGCAACCAAAAGTTCACCTCCCGTCCCTTGTGCAACCGAATTATATCCGCTGGAAAATCCCGTAATAAAAGCCGACAAATAAGTTTCGGCACTGCCTTGTTCAACGTAAAAAATAACACCCTCACCCGGCACTCTGTTTATCAGATCAAGAGTGTAATCGGGATTAAGATAACCCAAAGTGGCCAAAGGATCTTCTCCCTTAAGTAAACTTTTACTCATGGTTCGAATCCCAATATCGTCAGCGGTAAAGAAAACATACATGTCACCGAAAGCCTCCATTGAAGCGGCAAACTCCGCGCCCCACTCGGCATAAAGATCATCAAAAACCGAACCAACTCCTTCCGCGTCAACATAAACATAACCCAAATAAGATTCATCCTGGATATTCTCGGCAAAATCGTCATTATCATTAAATCCCGAACCACTTTCCAAACGCGCCACAGCTTGATCACGAGCTTCAGCCGTATTGGTCAAAACGAAAACATCTTGGTAACGCACCAAATAGGAATCATCAGCTTCATCGGTCCAATAAACCTTGCCGCCATCTGCTTCTCGGGAACAGTTGGTCCGGTCATCACAATCTTCCGGCATCGATAAATCGATCAACTCTTCAACCTTATCGGCCTGCGCAAACTTTCCAACAAAATAAACCTGCTGATCTGAGGAGAGATACTCATCAAAATTAGCACCTAGCTCCAATCCCTCAACGCTGAGTCCCAAAACTATCTTCCAATCATCGGCAAAAACCTCCTTAGCCAAAGCACTCATCTCTCCCTTCTCTTCATCCATAGAAAATTCCGCCTCGATTTCAGATAAAAGTTTATCGGTAAGTTCAGTTTCAGGAAATCTTTCCTTCAACTCTTTAAAAGCACCAACTTGATCATTTTGCGAATAATCCACAGCCACTACCACCGGCATGTCCGCCGGCAAAGCCGCCTCGGGCATCATATCGTCACCGACCACGGAACTACATGCGGAAAGACCAAGTAAAACAGTCGCCAAAAAAGCAAAGTTAATTTTTCTCATTTTCATAGGATTTAGAAGATAACAAGCAAACCGACTTTATCAAAAAGTCGGCTAATTAACAACCAATTACCTTTAATTACCCTTCTTGGTATCTTTTCTCTTATGCTCAGCATGCTGTCTGCATTTTGGACAGAACTTGCTTAGAGATTTTGTGATCTCATCATTTCTGCGTTTATCGTAATAGGAAATATAATTTCCTCTGTTACAATCGGCGCAGAACCATGTACAATACTGACTTTTTCCTTTTGCCATGTGAATAAAAAGTTTAAAGCAAAAGGATTCTATACGATTTTGTTGAATTGTCAAACTTTAGTTTTTTGTGACAGTTTGACTTGCATCAAAAACCGCATTTATATAAAATGCATCGCGAACAGATAAAAGTTTTGGAGAACCCTCTTTCTAACAGAAGAGGTAGTATCCAAGCTGTCCGAGTTTAAATCGGGCAGCCAAAAATCGGCTTGAAAAAGCCCCACAGAAATCGGTTCAACAGGCCGCAGTAGCTCAGGGGTAGAGCACGTCCATGGTAAGGACGGGGTCACGGGTTCAATTCCCGTCTGCGGCTCCATTTAGTAGCGAGATTTCCGGTCCGGAGCGTAACCAAAACGAACTCCGTGAGTTTTCGGTGAAGCGAAGGACGCTGATCAAGAAAAATATCGCCGGCCAGGCGAAGATTTTTCGTAGATCAGCGAGGAAATCCCTATTGAAGTTCTAAAACATGACAAATTTCGCTGAAAGTTGAGCGGACCCCATTGAGCATCATCCAAAAGTTCTCCCCGGGGACAACTTTTGGTAAATTCCCCTATCTCACCCATTCAAATCAAACAACATTTCAACAGTGCTACTATCATCCTCAATTTCTCCACCAACAACTACAAAACCGTTCTTTTGATAAAATTCTACAACCCAAGGTTTCGAATCCACCAAAATAAATCTACACGCAACAAACTTATTAATAACTTTAGCTAATTGCACAATTGAGGCTATCGCTGCTGAACCGATTCTTTGCCCTCTTAACTTTTTGTCTATCAAAAGCCTACCAATCTTTAAGGCCGGATGAGGAAAAGTGGCCACTCTTTTTTCGTCATACAAGTCAGGAGCTTCAATGGAAGACATGGCTACAGCATAGTAACCTAAGAAATTATTGCCTTCATCGAAAAGTGATTTAATAGTTGTGACTCTCCCATCAACAAACTTTTTTGCACGCTTGTTTAAAAAATCAACCAACGGCTTATCACGCTGATCATATTCAAAATCAGAACCAATTTTTTCTCCATTCCAATCTCTAAATCTTACTACTCTAGACATATATAATCTTCACTTTCAAGACGATCAGCTTTAGCCAAAATTTCCCTTCTTTTTTCATTCAACTCCTTTGAAGGTTTATTCTTCCCCTCAAGATAATCAACAAACCAAGCTGCACGCTTTCCTTGAAGAGTTACAGGAGCAAATGGGCCTTTTTTCTTTTGCATGGTCATAGGTGATTAGTGCTGAGAATAGTAACCATTTTTACATTAAATTTCAACCAAAAGTTCTCCCCGGGGACAACCTCCCCCCTCAAACATCCCGAATCTTCTTTCTGGCATCTGTCAGGTCTTCTTCAAACTGGATGACACGACGCCCCATTAGGTCGGCCTGTTCGGGAAAATCTTCTTGAGCGATATCTTCAGACTTATCCAGCCAGGACTCCAGATATTCATAATCGCGAAAGAGACCACGTAGAACATCTTCATGATAGGACTGGCGCTCGCTGTCACCGCGCTCCATGTCGTCCTGAAGTACCGAGAGCTCGCGCCCAAACCCTCTAATCTTCTTTTCCAAATCACGCAAAAAGTTTTCCCTTCCCATATTATATTGATTAAAAATTTGATTAATTACTCAAAATCACCATCGCCCGCTGACCATACAAAATCCCCTCCTTGGAGCCTGTCCAGTCGTGCATGGCATTTTCGATTGTATCATAAGAATAATGATAGTGGGCACCCTGACTGGTTCCCGGATCATGCGTGATAAAGCCATCTTGATCATAACCAACCACCACAATCATATGATAAGGCGGTCCGGCACCGGTGAAATTGGGATTTCCCAACAGTTGACCAGCCACCGGCAAAATCACCGGATAACCGGAAAACAGCAACTCTTTCATTTTTGCGCTTGTCACCTCATCACCATAATAAACTTCGGCATTCATGTCGTAAACTCTCTGAGCAATCGCCGCCGCCTCCGCGGCATTCACGTCAACTTTATAGCCATTTTCCTCCTCCCAATCCACCAGCTCCACAATCTGTTCATCCACGCTATCGGCACTCAAACTCTCCGTGCCTTGCCAATAATGATAAACCATAATTAAAGAAGCCTCTTCGCACGCCTCCTGGTAAGGCATATCCCAATTACCATTCGGCGCTTGCGCGGCAAAAGGAACCTCTAAAAGATAGCTGGTTGGTAGTTCTATCGAGCTTGGCTGCTCTGTTTGGTCGGCATAAGAGCCATTTTCCGACTGACCGGCACTTTGCGGACTCCTCTCGATACTTTGCTGCTCACTTGGTGCTGCGCCGCCGCTAAAAAAATCCTTGATAATCGAAACCAGTCCGGTACCTTGCTGACTTTCAGGAGCCACCTCCCCATTTGAGTTATTCTCACTGATCAGGGCCATGGCGATCAACAAAACCGTCAACAGCAAAGTAACTCCCGTTGCCCAAGATGTAAAATTTCGTGCCATTTTCCTTTGGTTACCTCTATTATTTAGTACGTGCGAGCATGGAAAATGTTACAAACAAGTCGCCACATACACATACACAACGCAGCCAAAAATGCTATAATCCAACCATGGAAGTCAAAATACACCCCTCTTGGAAAGCGGTATTAAAAGACCAATTTGAAAAACCTTACTTTCAGGAGCTGGCGCAATTTGTAAAACAGGAATATCAAGAAGGGCAAATCTATCCACCACCTAAAGAGATCTTTAGGGCCTTTGATCTCTGCCCTTTTGATCAGCTGAAAGTTGTCTTACTGGGGCAAGACCCCTATCACGGCCCCAAACAGGCCAATGGCATGGCCTTTGCCGTACACGAAGGCCTGCGCACTCCACCCTCTCTGCAAAATATCTTTAAAGAGATTCAGAGCGACTTAAATAGGCCACCAAATGCCACCACCAATCTTGAAAACTGGGCAAAAGATGGAGTCCTCCTACTTAATGCAACCTTAACCGTAAGAGCCGGTCAGGCCGGATCGCATCAAAACAAGGGTTGGGAGACCTTCACCGATGCCGTCATTGAGACAATTTCGGAGAAAAAAGAAAACATTGTCTTTCTGCTTTGGGGCAAATACGCCCAGGCCAAAGAAATCCTGATCGACAGTTCCAAACATCTGATTTTAAAAGCTCCCCACCCCTCACCTTTTTCAGCGGACAGAGGTTTTTTCGGCTGCAAACATTTCAGTAAAACCAATAAATATTTAGCAAGCAAAAAACTGCAACCGATAAGCTGGTAGTCTCCCCCAATTCCTAGACAAAAAAAGCTTTTATTGATAAAGTTTTGCCAAAGAATTACTTCCTTATTCCTTAACTCTAACAAAATGAGTAAAAAAGTTTTATCACTCCTCTTTGCAGGTTTGTTAACACTGTCTTTTGCTGCTTGTACCGGTGAAGAAAAAACCGATGAAACAAAAGATAAGGACGACAAAACCGTTGAAGAAACAGAAGAAAACGAAGAGACCACGGAAGAGGTCACACACGAACCCGGGGAAATTCCCTTCGACTACCCTACGGTAGCGACAACCGCCAAGGCCGGAGACACAGTTTTGGTTCCTCCAATGGAAACCTTGGAAGAAGCTTGGGCCAATGAAGGTTCCGCTGTTTTTATTTTCTACTCGGCCGAAATGGTGGAACCGGGAGAAGTTGAGTCAAAAGTTAAAAACGCTTTTGATGAAGAATACATGGTACCAAACTCTCTGATTGTAAAAGTGGGCGAAGATGCTGAGGCTGAAGTTGGTGATATCGTTACCACCTGGTGGCAATCCGGTTCTGGCATGATGAAAGCTATCGTAACTCAAGCCGGAGCAACCCCAACCGTTAGATATCTTGACGATTTCATTGAAGAAGAAGACCAACTTGAAGCCAACTCTTTCAATATTCTCGAAGGTGACCTTGAACCCGGAGTTTCAGTTGCCGTAAAGTCAGACGGATATCTTGACCACGCGGTTGTAATTCACGTGAGTGATGACAAAGTGCTACTAAACGGCTTTGCAGGATCAATCAGTGTAGCTGACAAAGAAGATGTAACTCCTATGCCAAGCGCCCTTGATCTAAGCGCCGGCGACACCGTTTGGGCTCCGGTAATCGGCACCTATGACACGGTGACAGTTAAAGAAGTTAAAGCTGATATCGGTCAGATAGTGGCCGAATATGAATGGGCCGGTGAAATGACCGAAGAGACCTTCGTCTTTGGAGAGATCGCTCCTGAAGGACACTTAAGTGAGTAAACCCGAATAAAAAGATTTTGCGAAAAGAGTCTGCCGCGTTGGTAGGCTCTTTTTTTGTACAACATTCTATGCCCCAAAAAGTTCTCCACGAAAATCTGCGCTCTTAAAAATAGCTCCTTCGGGAGAAATCAGCATTGCTTCCAAATAGTCACCATCAAAGTGCGGTTTTTGACTTAAGAAATCTTTGGCCTTTTCGTAGCCCATCACAAACAAAGCCGTAGACATTGCATCCGCCAAAATCCCACTCTGAGCCTGGGTGTAAACCGCTAACATTTCATTTGCCGGCTCAAGATTCTTTAAATTAAGCAAATGATGCTTGTCATTCCATTTTCTTTTTTGCGGATTGCTGGAAGCCAAAAAAAAGCCATCAACTTCTACCATTCCAATAGCCTCATCCTGGTTCACCGGATGTTCAAAAGCAATTTTCCAGGGCCTTCTTTTTTCATTGAATCCCTGAGCAAAAATATCACCTCCGGCATCGATGCAAAAGCTATCAAACTCCGCCAATACTTCCACCATGCAGTCCAAGGCGTAACCTTTTCCCAAAGCTCCCAAATCTACTTCCCGAGTTATTTTAACTCGCCGATCATTTTCCCCAAGCTCTATAAAACCACCCTCCATCGGCCCCACCCCCAAAACCTTTTCCTCAAAAGAATACTCACTATCATAGCCCCAATTTTCCAAAATCTCCTTAACGGCCAAATTAAAACAACCCCCAGTCTTTTCACGCACCATTTCACCAAAACTCAGGAGTCCAAAAAACTCCTTATCCACCTCAACCAATTCACCTTTTCTGGCATTCAAAAGATTAAGCTCACTGTTCGCCAAAAAACAGGAATACTTCTGCTGAATTCGCTCACACTCCAAAAAAGCCCGCTCTATTTGATCATCAATGTTCTCCGCAACCACCGAAACAGTAATACGCGTGCCCAAAAGTTCTCTGACCTGCTCAAATTTTTGCAACATCTTAGGAAGTGGCCTGCTCTTTTATCTTAGCCAAGGCGTCATTAAATCCTTTCGGCGAAAGCGAGCTGCCGTTAACAGGGCCCAAATCTTCAATCTCACTCAACTTTTTGCCAACAATCTCACTGCCAACTCCCTCGGAAAATAGAGTCTGATATTTTTGGCTCACCTCATGTGACGATTTCACTTCAACACTTAAAGCCACAACGGTGTCACCCTCCAAAGTCAAATCAACCCCGATCATTTCCGGACCGGCCGGACTCTGATAATTGCCCTCCACAGAGTACTCTCCATCTACATAGGCGGAATCAGCATCTTCCACTTCAATTTGCACAGAATCTGTACCCACGGGATCTCCTGTCACCTCCACCTCAACATTTTCCACGACCTCCACTTCTTCGCCATTTGAAGAGCAGGCTGTAAAAATATTTCCAGTAATAACCATCAAAAGCAAAAATTTTGTAACTGTAAGTTTCATAAGAAAAATGGTAAATTTAAGAACAGAAATAAAATATAGCACGGCAAAATGAAACTCAAGCTAAATCCGATACAACAAACAACATTCTTTTTAATTGTCTATGCCTTATTTGCCATCGGTTTTAACTGGAGCGCCGAGGTACTTATACACCTCGGAGCCACCATCGGCTTCGGACTGATTCTTTTCTTCCTTTTTAAAACAATCTTCAAAAAACCGAAAGTCCTCTCGAATACCCTTATCACCACCTTGATTCTCTTTCTCCTACTACACTACGGCACCGGAGAAATAACTTTTCAGAGCCTAATCGCTCCACTCCTTGCCACATTTATCGCAGTATTTATCAAGTTTTTCCTGGAGATAAAAGGCGCGCCATTGGTTAACCCGGTAGTAGCGGCGCTTTTGTTAACATATTTCATCACAAAATATCTCCCTCAAACCGAGTTAGCATTTATTTCCTGGTGGGGCGCAGCCTTCCAAGGATATATATCTTTGGCCTTAATAGCAGCTTGGATCGTCTTCGGACTCTACAGGTGGCGCAAACTTCCGATTGTTTTCTCCTTCCTAGTCTTCCATCTGATAATTCTATTTTTTACTCAGTCAACCGAGGCGATAAAATTCGTTTTCAGCGATGCCACAATCTATTTCTACCTGGGTATCATGCTGATTGAGCCTCGCACCTCTCCGATTCAAACCGGACCCCAAATAGCTTACGCCGCGATCGCGGTTATCGGCTACAACCTAATGAATTACTACAAAATACCTCACTACGACCTTTGGTCTATCGCTTTAGCCAATGCACACTACTTCCTCTTCAAGGGACTACAAGTTCCAAGTTTAAAATTCACCCTCTCCATGATCGGAGGCGTAGGCGCTTTGTTACTGGCCATTGTTGGCTTCATTTTCCCAATAATTCCGGGCTGGTTGTTTTTGCTGGCGGCCATCACCCTATTGGCACCTGAAAAAGGAAAAAACCTTATCATCTTCATCAAAGATAAGGTTGGAAGAAAGGAAAATGAATGATTTTTTTAGACGGCTCCACCGTGTCGTTGTAGTTCTTTATACTGTTGCCCCCTGATAACTCAGGTGGGTGTCCGCAACTTTCGGTTCCGCCCGAAAGCGATCTAGGACTCCCGCAAGACTTGTGATAGAGAGAGTACATAAGACTCTGACGTACAGAGTAGAGCATCTAAAATTCTAAATAAAAACAACTTCAAAGTAAAGTGCTAAAACAAGCCAAAACTTTAAGAAGCACCTACAATATAATGCCCCTCGAAAAGACTCCTCACCACAACATCTATGTACCCAATAGCAAAACCGTAGAGACAATATCGTGCAAAAAGCCTATTGCTAAGCTGAAAAACGAATACCCCAGCAGTGAATTCAAAATAAAAACATCGATCAAGATTATGGCAACGAAATATTTTACTCCATTTGCCAAATAATTCTCATACTGCCGGTGCCAACGTTTGGGAATAATAAGTCCGAGTATTTTTGAACCATCCAAAGGCGGAAAGGGAAAAAGATTAAAAATTCCCAGAAAAATACTGACATGAAAAATCATCCAGAGTAAAAGGGAGATAAATTCAGGCATATAGGCGCCAAGATATTTCAATGGCAATGCCACGGCAAAAGAAAGAATAAAGTTGGAAAGCGGACCGGCCAAAGCGGTTAGCGCACTATCCCGCACAGGGTTTTTAAAGTTGGCGGGATTTACCGGAACCGGTTTTCCCCAACCTATCTTCTGTGTTGTCAAGAAAATAATACTACCAACCGCATCCAGGTGAGCGATCGGATTCAAGGTAACACGACCGCGCATCTTCGCTGTCGGATCACCAAGGTAATAAGCCACCAGGGCATGCGAAGCTTCGTGAACAGTCAAAGTGGCAACTAAAGCTACCAAGAAGTACAAAAATTGAAACGCTTCCGTCTGCAAAATATCCATGCACCCAAGATGCCACAAAATTTTGCAAAAGAAAAACTATTGTTTTTTCTCTTCCAGTTCCCTCAACATCAGCAAAAGTGCCAATTTTTGGCCGGAAATCTCCAATTCATAGACCAAATCGTGGGTAAGCTCTCGCACGTGAGAGACAATGTGCTCACCTTCGGCTTCCACACCGGAAATAAGCCCCTCCAGGTCGGTAATATCCATATCTTCAGGCAACCGAACGTCGGCACGCACATAAAAAATCTGCTCGTTGGTACCACCCGGAGAAACATAGTTGTGGCCTCCCACGTAAATCTCTGACATACCGCTTATCCACTCTTCCTTTAGTGGAGTTTCTTCCAGCAGTTCACGCTTTGCAACTTCCAGTAAACTTTCCCCTCCTTTATCCAAAGACCCAGCAGGAAAGCCCACTGTCTTACGAGCGGCCCCTTCACGATATTCTTCGCCCAACAGAGTAAAAAGCTTACCGCGAATCTCAATCACCGGCAGAATAAAAACTGAGTTTTGTCTTAAAAAGGCTATTCTACTTGGTTCACCGGCGCGACTACTCTCCACCACTTCGATAAATCTGCCAATTCTTCGTAGAGGTCGAACTTCATAACCGTCCGCCAATTTTTTCTCGTACCAACGAGCAATAGCATCGCCGGTACGGGGATCTTGTGTAGCGGCCATATGAGAATCTTCCCTCTCTCGACCGACAATTTGAGGACGATCGTCCGAGACTACCGGGTCTTTTTCAGTGATTTCTTTAGACATAATGAATTTGTTAATTGTTATTGCTGAAAATTTAAGCTGCAAGGTTCACTCCATAGTGATCGGCCAACCTCTGAGTACTCTCCACAATTCTTGGAGATTTTGGAGTCTTCTGAGATCTCATGGCGGCAACTTGAGCAAAAGTCTCCTCCACAATCTGACGAGTTTTAGCGGCATCTTCCTTCAAAAGGATCTCACCGTCTCTATAAGCCGGAACAAACAAATCTTGAGACTCGGGAAACTCCCCAACCTGAGCGATCATTCTCTGCCCCTCATGCATAATCAAAGTGGCATCACCCGGCAGAGATTCCTTACCTGGAGAATCGGAAAACTTAACCTTATCTTGTCCACCGGCTTTAGACAATTTATAGCCGGTAGAGGCATCGCTACGCCCCTTCATTTTGGTAACCAAAAGGCCACCGGCCCCATATACTACAAACTTTTGAGGATCGAATCCAGCGGCAATGACAGCATCATCAATTTTCACCATGTCATCCACTGTCGAAAGATCTTCAACAACTACCTTGTCCAAAGCGGCATCTTCAAAACCGAGCTCTCGGAATTTTTGCAATGTGTAAATAACCTGCTCCAAAATATTGCCACTGTCCAATCTGATCCAGATCTTCTTGCCAGTTTCACGATATTCTTCTTTCAGCTCCAATGCTTTATCGATACCACGATAAGAATCTGTTAAATCAATCAACAATGAAGTGGCCTCGGTCCCTTCGATAGCCCGACGGAAAGATTCTTCTTCACTATCATAAAATTGGATAAATCTGTGACCGAGAGTACCCACGTCCTTGAGGTGTGGATAGCAGGCGGCGGCCGCATCATTACTGGTCAGGAATATTCCTCCACCGCTATACATGGCGGCCGCCGCCTGAAGATGCATCTCTTCATTTGGAGTTCCTCTTTTTCCAACTTCAATAAAGCGATTAGCACCGACTTTAGTATCAATTTCATGTGCGGTTGTTGCCACCAAGCTTTCATAAAAAACTCGATGAAAATCAGGCTCAAAATGTGCGGCAACCTCACCGGGTCCTTTCACCCTCATTACCGGATCACCGGCTCTAACAGCGGTTCCATCCGGCACGGCATCGATTTCCAAAGGAATAATTCCGTTGTTGTCTTCGACAATAGATCTCCACATCTCTTCATTAAAAAATTGCACATTGGCGCCGGCATAAAACTTTTTGGCAAACTCAAACTCCGCGGGTGTAACGCGCATACGAGCAATCTTTTCGATTTGCGCGCGGATTCCATGTGCAATCAAATACCCCTCATGCGCGCGCCTCATCTGCAAAACATAAGTTTCCTCCACTCCCCACTCCTCACCTTTAATGTGATTCATGGTACGGTTATAAGTATCGGTCTGCAAAATATGATTACGCTGAACAATTGCTCTCCTCAAATCCTCCGGCAACTCTAAAAATTGTTCGTAATCAATCTCCGGAAAAGCGAAATAACGAGCATATAGTTCGGCAGCCCCGTTTTCTGAATGTGTTTGTGTTTCTGACATGATAAATAAGGTTAAGTTTTATTAAATTTGGTTAAGTTCTCATGGTAAAAACGCACCGCGTCTTCCACAACGCGCTCATCCATCACCTCTTTAAGTTCATCAAAGGCCCGCGCCCTCAGAAGCTCGCGCACCTGAGTTGCGCTAATTCCACGACCGGTAGTTTCCCGGTCAATCACCGCCTGAGACTCAAAACGACCTGGGAAAAAACGCAAATCCTCAGCTGAGCCACCGCAAAAGACAAACTCCACTCCCATCTGATCCTGAATAGATTGAATCTGATCCAACCAGGCCGGAACAGTGGATTCGGAGTGCATTAGCTTACTGGCATCAATATCCGGCAGAGCAACTACTCGCACCGCCTCTGGAACCACCTTCTTAATAAGTTCTCTTCTCTGCTCAAAGGTAAAAGGCGTTCTTTCATTAAAGGCATTTGAAGAACCGATCATTATTAGTGTTCGTTCAGCTCCGAATCTTTTCAAAACCTCCTCGGTCACCATTTCATGGCCATTGTGGTAAGGAGCGAATCTGCCTAGTTGTACACCAACTTTTTCCATAGTTATTTTTAAGACGTCATCATAATCATGGTAAAAGAGAGAAATACCGATGGAGGCAAGACAAACAAAGAAACAAAAGAAGAACAGCTCTAAAAAGCCGTTCTTTAGGCTGACAAACTCTTTTCGTCAACCCGCTATTGACGATCTATTTTCGTCACACTATACTCAAGCCAACTAATCAAAAACCATGATCCACACGATTCTTCGAACCTTCGGCCTAACCGAAAAAGAAATTAAAATCTTCCAAAAAGTGCTGGAACTGGGGGCTCAACCGGCCTCTCACATTGCAAGAGTAACCGAGCTTCCGCGCAACACTGTCCGCAGTATCCTGGACAAACTGGTAAAACTTGGCCTGATGGTCAAAACCAATCGGGCCAATACTCAATACTATGCTGTTGAAAAAAAGGAGAGCATTATTCGTGAGCTCAAGCACGAACGCATCCGCGTCAATGAAAAGATCGAAAACCAAATTGATCTGCTTGAACATTACGGTGAAGAGTTCACCGCAAGACACCACTCCAAGTCTCGTCCCAAAATAACCTTTTACGAAGGCATGTCCGGATTAGAAAAAGTTTATGAAGACACCTTGGGTGCCAAAGACGGCATTCTTTCCTGGGCCTCTTTCGAGGGAATGCACGGCGCTCTTCCAGACTATTTTAAAACCTACTACGACCGCCGCGCCAAAAAGAAGATCTTTATCCGTTCTATTCATCCGGACAGCGAATTTGCTCGGGACAGGCAAAAAAACGACAAAAAAGAGCTGCGTGAAAGTAAACTGGTACCGGAAAAGAAATATAACTGGGTTCCGGAAATCCAAATCTACAATAATAAAATCAATATCTCCTCCTGGAAAGAAAAGCTGGGAGTGATTATTGAAAGTCCGGAAATCGCCGAAGCATTAAAGGCTATCTTTGAAATGAGCTGGGAAACCGCTGAAAAATACGACAAGAAGAAGAAATAATTTATCAACTATTCACGTTCCCGAAGTTGTGCCGAAACCGCTTGCTCCAGACGAATGACAAAATCCAAAAGATAATTGGGCCGATTAATCGCCGAGACAAAAAGTCTAAAATATTCATGCTCGCTGTAAGCTTTAAGGAAATATTCCTTCACATAGTCCAAGTCATCGCGTCGCTCACCGGGAACCAAAGATTTCACAATCCAGGACTGATAATATTCTTGATATATTTCAATATCTCTAATCAGTTGCCGAAGCTCCTCACCGTCTTCGACCCACATCATTCGCTCATAAAGATCGGCAATTTTGAAAGGCCCTTGATCGGTATCATTCTTTTCCAGCTGAAAATCCGAAAAATCACAATCCAAAGCCTTCAAGTCAGCACTTAATCTAACCATATCAATCACCGCCACTCCCTCCTGAGTAGGAATAACCCGCAAAATGGCATCCACTTTCCATTGGTCGGACTGAGCCGGTAAAAGATCCGATTTCAAATCAAAATACCTACTAAGCACTGTAGATTCCTCTATATAAGCAGTAGCCTTCTCTACCTCCGCGGACAAAAATCCTCCTTTTCCGCTAAAGCGCCACAAACCCGGAAGTTTAGCCAAATCCTTAAAACTATGTCCGAATTTGGTCTGCGTGGCAAACATTGAGGCTATACAACGCGGAATATACTTTGGGTCATAACCTGACCTCAAAAGCACTGCCTCGGTCACATCTTTGCTTACCTCCATACCCTTCTCAAACTTCGGGTAAGTTTGCTTATTCATTAAAACCATCCCCCCACCGGTACCTGCATGCCTTTTACTGTAAAAAACCACATCGCCCTCCTTGATAACTCGCGAATCTTGACTGGCATCAAACCAAAGATGAATCAATTTATATCCCACCTGCTGATTATATTGATCAACCAATTCGGCAATTTTTGCCGTATCCAGTAACTTTGCTCCAATCCGCAACTGCGAAGACACACCAAAAACCACCGGTTTTGCCGCATCACGCTTTCCCTGTTCATCACCAATTGCTTCAACCTTTCTAATCATCCCCTCTACAAGTTCCTCTTCACTAAACTCTAAATCCGGTAAATCTATAAGATGTCGCTGCTGAGGGGCGACCTGATACCACATCGGCATATAATCATACACCGTTGAGACAAACTGAGCTTCAGGATAAGCCCGCCAAAAGCGCAAAACCAAACTCTTGAAAGTATTTAGGGTCCCTGAAGTATAAAAAGCCTCCATTTCTTCACCAAATACTTTCTCCGCCATGGTTTTAAAGGCTTGAGTAAGATCCCCAAACTTCACCCCCTTTTCCTTATGGTTTGCCCCCATGTACCCCATCACATTGTTCACATAATAATCAATTTTAGGAAACATTTCCGGCAGAGCCGCGCCATCTAAAGAAATTTCTTCAACACTCTCGCCATCTTTATGACCATTCTGCTTTGCTACACTCTCCTGCAAAAACCGCACCCACTCTTCAAAGCGCGGATCACTCTGAGCCACCGCCAAAGCGCTCTGAAAAAGCTCAAAATCTAGCTCTAATGCCAAAATATAATCATCAGCTTCAAGCCGACCATCCCTTTTTTGAACAATAAGATCAAACAAATTAATCTTCGCCAACTCGGTCACCAATAAATGAAACTGCTCAACTCCGCGCGCCAATTCAGATTTAAACAGTCCACGCAAAGCAAACATTCTTTCGTGCAACGGAATATCAACAATACCCTCCATAAATTGCCGCACTCTATCCGCATAGGCCAAGCGATCGATTTCCGCCATCACAAAGGAAAAATCAGCACCAATCGCCAACCTTAAAGCCTCCACTCCCTCAAAACCCAATGTTTCAATTTCATTCAAAACGGTCAAAACCCTTTCTCTAACACCATCTTCAACTAAAACTTCCTGGGCCTCAATCCCTAGACGAGAACTAGTCAACACCCCTCTGCGAGTGCTTAAATCTTCTCTTAATTGCTGTAAAAGCTCCAACCTGGCCATTTAAAAACAACTTAGTTAAATAGTCCAGTATTAAAGCATAAAAATTAAAAAAAGTAAAGGCACGAACCAACACCATCCACTAGTCTCCAAAACATCCTTTTGACGAAAAGTGATCGCCAGAAGCGTCTTGGCGAAATATGATCGTCAAAACAAAGAACAGCCTTAAATAAACGAAAATAAACAAGAAAACTCCTCGCTTGCCACCTCATCCAGTTAGGAAATTTGAAAGTAGCCTGTAAGTGCAATCATTAAATTTTATTTCCCTAACCCACTTAACATGAATGCACTACCTACACCGGCCTACGGTACACCAGCCCCTGAGCCAGCAAGACCAAGTCTGAGGCTGGTCTCTACAGCAGATGTGCAAGAAAATGAACACCCCGCTCTCTCAACACCCGAAAGTCTAAGGGCTTTCGTGGAAGCCGGCGGAGTCATCGTTGGCGTGGATGTCGATACCCAAAAAGACTTTGTCGACAATGACGGAGCCCTATTTGTTGCTGCCGGACAAGAAGTTCGCGCCAATCTGCAAAAACTTAACGATGCGTTAAATATCAAAATAGGTAGCGCTGACAGTCACGCCTTCGATGCCTGGGAATTTCAAGAGAACGGCGGCCCCTTCCCACGACACTGCGTCAAAGGAGAACGAGGCTGGCTCAAAATTCCGGAAACCAGTAATCCAAAAACCCGTTTTGTGCCAATGAGCCAGGGACATCTGACAGTAGGAGAAGCGATAGCCGGGGAAGGCAATAGAGCTTACGGTCCCAAACAATTTGCCAATGAAGTCGTGGATCAAGGTGTGAGCGGAATCTTTGAGAAAGAGGTCTATTCAATGTTCGCCAACCCCAACGCCGGAGAATTCATCAGAGCAATCGTTGAAAAGATTGAAAGCGACCGTGGCATAACCAGAGATCAAATTCTCTTTGCCGTTTACGGCTACTGCACCGGTGGCTACTGCGCGGATGCCGCAGCCGAAGGACTTAGAAACGAAGGCTACAACACGGCAATCGTCGAAGACGCCACCGCACCACTTAACATCGGCCACAGTGGACAAGAACAGGATGGTGCAGCCGTTACCAGAGCAAAGGCCGAAAAAAACAACATCCATCTCGTAAAGACCACAGACCTACTTCAAGCCATTTAAACCAATAAATCCTTAACCTATCCACCATGCGTCGCTCCACCAAAGAAGATCTAACCATCGTTGCAACCGATGCCTCAGAAGACCTAGCCCGCAAAGTTGCCGAGCAGCTGGGAGTGCCCTTCACAAATATAGAGCGCTCAAGGTTCAAAGATGGCGAAATCTATCATAAACTTCCTGTCACCCAAATCGATGGCAAAGAAGTAGTGATTGTTGGAGCGACGCATAACGACGAATCACATCAAGAGCTAATAGACCTAATCGACGGCGCCCGCCACTGGGATGCCAATTCGGTCAATGTTGTAGTTCCCTACCTTGGCTATTCCACAATGGAAAGAGCCAAAGCCGATTCCGGAGAAATACCAAAAGGCATCACTCGCACCCGCCAGCTACTGCGAGCCATGCCCGACTATGCCGCTTTCATCGACTTGCACTCCGAGTCGGTTATGCACGCCCATGATGGCCGCGTACAGGTCAGGCACTTAAACACCGACGACCTGGTGGTTCAAAAAATCCGCGAAATGGGTCTTAGTGACTACGCCTTAGTTTCGCCGGACTATGGACGCAGCAAATGGGTGGCAAAAATCGCCGGAAAATTAGGTGTACCACACACCGCAGCCGATAAAGACCGCTTCGCCCAAGACCAAACTATGGTAAGCCAGGTTTCAGCCGTAGTTAAAGGAAAAACAGCCATCATCTGTGATGACATGATCCGTACCGGCGGTTCTATCATTCAAACAGCGGAAAGATGCCTGGAGGCCGGAGCCAAAGATTTCGCCTTCCTGGCAACTCACCTGATTTTGGCAGATAAGGCCAAAGAAAAAATCAGTCAGGCAGGAGCAATTAAGATCATCGGCGCCGACACCTACCCCGGAATTAAATCCGACGAACTGATAGAAATCTACTCTGTAGCCGGATTAATTGCCGAAGCCATACGCAAACACCTCAATTTAATTGACGAAAACGGTTCGCCACAGCAGCCTTGACGAAAAAGGTCCGCCAATCGATAAATCCGGACCATAAAGCCAAAAACAGCACTAAAAAAAGTCCGCACCCCGACAATATCAAACACCAATTTTCAGCATATCCTAAAGACAACCTACCACTAACCAAACAACCATGAACAGCGCAGTCAGAGAGATCGAAGAAATCTACGAATCAGCGGAACTCGAACCAACCACTACACGCAAAGGACGAGTCGCCGTCTCTACCCTCAACCAATGGGCCCTGGACTTTGACGGCAACCGCGATCGCATCATCAAATCAATTCTGGAAGCTAAAGAACAAGGCGCGAAATACCGTCTAGGTCCGGAGTTGGAAGTGCCGGGGTATAGCTGCGAAGATCACTTCTACGAGGAAGACACTATCACCCATTCCTATGAAGTACTGGCCCAAATCCTGGATTCTGGTGTTAGCAAAGGGATACTTTCGGTAATCGGCATCCCCGTGCTTCACGAAGGTGTTCGCTACAACTGCGATGCCTATGTCCTAGACAACAAAATCATTGGCCTGCGCCCCAAAAAATACCTTGCCGATGACGGCAATTATCGTGAACCTCGCTGGTTTACCGCCTGGAAAAAAGACCGCGAAGTCGAAGACTTTCGCCTACCTCCGGTTTTGCAAGCCGTAACCGGATCAAAAAACGTTCCAATCGGCGACTTTTTGCTTGAAACCAACGATACCGTTCTGGGCACCGAAAAATGTGAAGAGATGTTCACGCCCAAAAATCCCGGCATAGAAATGTCTTTGGATGGCGCCGAACTGCTTGGAAACGGCTCCGGCTCACACTGGCAAATCCGCAAATTAAACACCCGCATGGACCTGATCCAAAACGAGACCAGAAAAGCGGGTGGAGTATATGCCTACGCCAATCTGGTTGGTGGAGACGGCGGGCGGCTGCTTTTTGACGGCTCCTCAGTCATTGCTCAAAACGGACAGGTTTTGGCCCAGGGAGAACAATTCTCCATGAAAGATGTTGAAACAGTTTCAGCGGTAGTAGACTTTGCCAGCGTGCAGTCACTAAGAGGTTCTGTTAGAAGTTTGGGCGACCAAGCCGACAGCACAAAAAGCTATCCCCGTCTTAAGGTGGATTTCAACATTACAGACGGTGATTTCACCGAAGAAAGCACCAAGCCACAAGAGGTAAAATATCTTAGCGCCGAAGAAGAGATCGCTAAAGGACCGGCGCTGTGGTTATGGGACTACCTACGCCGCTCCGGAGCCAGTGGATTTTTTCTCCCTCTTTCTGGCGGCGTAGACAGTTCGGCAACCGCCTCCATCGTCAGCTCCATGTGTCACATGATTGTAAAAGAGATTAACGAAGGCAATAGTGAAGTTTTAAAAGATATCCGAAAAATAGTTAGTGAAGAAAATTATACCCCGAAAGATCCCCAAGAATTGGCTAACAAAATCTTCTTCACCTGCTACATGGCTAACGAGGGCACCAGTTCAAAAGAAACAGAAGAGCGCGCTCGCAAATTGGCGGCGGAAATCGGGGCCTTTCATGCTAAAGCCGACATCAGCAAGATCGTCAAAGCCTATGAAGAGGCGGCTATGGATGTCTTGCAATTAACTCCAAGATTTGAAGCAGAAGGTGGCACTCCGGCTGAAGACTTGGCTCTACAAAATATCCAGGCCCGCTCCAGAATGGCCCTAGCCTATCTCTTAGCTCAACTTTTCCGACCATCTCAAAACAAAAACGGCTTTGTTTTAGTACTTGGCAGTGCCAATGTCGATGAAGCCAATCGTGGCTACTTCACAAAATATGATTGTTCTTCAGCCGACATCAACCCCATCGGCGGCATCAATAAAACGGATCTAAGAAAATTCCTCAAATATGCCGCCGAAGAACTCGGCCTCGAAACACTACTGGAAATAGTAGCGGCAGCGCCCACCGCCGAACTAAAGCCTCTGGAAAACGGCAAAGTTGCCCAAACCGACGAAGCCGACATGGGAATGACCTACGATGAGTTACGTGAATTCGCAACCCTGCGCAAAGTGGAAAGAATGGGACCTGTCAGCATGTTTGAAAAACTCGTCGAGGAGTGGGGTCCAAATGCCGAAAAAGGCTTAACTGTTCGGGAAGTGGCCCGCAAGGTAATGTATTTCTTCAAAAACTACGCCATCAATCGCCACAAACTAACCACACTAACTCCATCCGTTCACGCCGAAAACTACAGCCCCGACGACAACAGATTTGACCTTCGCCCCTTCCTTTTAAGCGTTAAATGGGCCTTCCAGTTCCGCAGAATCGGTAAATTAGTTGAGAAGTATGAGGCGACCGTGGTATAAAGGGCGAGCTTACAAAATACGGAGAGATGTCCGAGTGGCTGAAGGAGCACGCTTGGAAAGCGTGTGTGGCGGCAACGTCACCGGGGGTTCGAATCCCCCTCTCTCCGCCAGCAGAAATCGCTTTAGCGATTTCTTTTTTCTTGCAAGCCTTTTTACTAAAATCGTTAAGTTATATTGACAAACAACAACCAGGAAGCAATAATACTGGCTACTACAACCAATATTTCACCCACATGGACACTCCTGACAAACAATTAGGCAAAGATACCG
>CAYLHX010000007.1:30820-53979 GCA_964383675.1 uncultured Candidatus Peribacteria bacterium
TTTGCACAAGTAGTTTATGTGAACAACACCTTGCAAAGATACCGAACAAAAACAAGATAAACCCAAACGATCCACATGGATAAGGCCCGCTACGGCACTAACCTTCGCGACAGCCCTTGCGGTATCAACCGTCGCAAACATAGCAATAAGAAGTTACTTAGGCGAACCCGAAGCCCCCGAAACCGGCCAATTCGACAAAGAAGAAGAACTAAAAAGACTAAAAGATGAAATTGAATATAAAAAAGGCATACTGGAAATACAAGACATGGAAGAAGAACTACTCAAGATGGAAGAAGAACTAAACCGAAAAATGCTCAAAACTCTCCAAGGAGAAGACAATCCCGACTGGTCAAGCACCTTAGACGACTCCGCTTAAGAACAAATTCAACTATTTTTTGCCATATTCCACATAGTTAAGATATAATGAAACAACTCTTAACAAAACTCCTATGGCCAAAGAACAAACCAAATATGTCGATGGCTTTGTTTTGATAGTTCCGAAAAGCAAAGTCGCAAAGTATCGTAAAATGGCCACCGAGGCCAAAAAAGTCTGGCTGGATCACGGCGCACTCGACTACAAAGAATGCATGTTGGAAAACCCCAAGCCGGAACACATCACCTTTACTTTTCCAATAATGACCAAGGCCAAGTCGAGCGAAACCGTTTGGTTTTCCTACATTGAATACAAATCCAAAACGCATCGCAACAGCGTAAACAAGAAAGTAATGCAGTTCTTCGAAAAGAAATATAGCCTCAAAGACAATCCCGACCACATGAAAGACATGCCCTTCGATATGAAACGCATGGCCTATGGCGGTTTTAAAGTCGTTGTAGGTTCCTAATAATTAATTATGCAAAAAATTATTCCACATCTTTGGTTTGATAAAGAAGCGGTGGAGGCCGCGGAATTTTATGCCTCAATCTTCCCAAATTCAAAAATAACTTCAAAGACTCAAATCAAAGACACCCCTTCCGGTGATTGCGACATTGTAGAATTTCAAGTCATGGGATTTAACTTCATGTCCATAAGTGCAGGGCCATTTTTCAAAATCAACCCTTCCACTTCCTTCAGCTTAAATTTAGAAACAAAGGAAGAGGTGCAGGCACTTTGGGATAAGCTTGCGCCCGACGGACAAGTTCTCATGGAGCTGAATAAATACCCCTTTAGCGAATTTTATGGTTGGTTAAACGACAAATACGGTGTCTCCTGGCAACTTATAGCCTTGGGCGAACACGCAAAAGGACGCCCAAAAGTTACTCCCGCACTAATGTTTACTAAAGATCGAGCAGGCAAGGCCGAAGAAGCGATCAACTTTTACACCTCCATTTTTAAAAATTCCCGCATCAGCGAAATTTTTCGCTACACCGCTAACCAGGAACCGGACAAAGAAGGAACAATAGCCCATTCGGTTTTTTTCCTTGAAGGTCAAGAATTTATGGCACTTGATTCAGCTCAAGCACATAATTTCACCTTTAACGAAGGTATCTCCATGATTATCAACTGCAAAGATCAGCAAGAAATAGATTATTTTTGGGAAAAACTTTCCGCCGTCCCCGAGTCCGAGCAATGCGGCTGGGTTAAAGATAAATACGGGGTCTCTTGGCAAATTATTCCGGAAAACATGGGCGAACTCATGTCCAAAAATCCGGAAAAGACAACTCCCGCCATGCTCAAAATGAAGAAGATCATCATAGACGATCTAAAAAAAGCAGCGGAGTAAATTGTGCTTTTTTTGTTTGACTTTTTTCAGAAAAAGGAATACCTATACCTATGGTGTAGGTATTTTAATAACTGAAGCTTATGTCACATAACAAAGAAAAGGCAATCATAGCCATGAAGAAGGCTAAAACGTCGTTGGAGAAGGTCATGCAAATGATAGAGCAAGATAAATACTGTATCGATGTCATTCAGCAAAGCCTTGCCGTAATCGGGCTCCTTAAAGCGGCAAATCTTAAACTTTTAGAAGGTCATGTAGATTGCTGTGTCAAAAGCGCCTGCAAAAAAGGTGATAAGAAAGACATAGAAACTAAAATGTCCGAACTCATTAACGTCTTAAAAATAGCTCAATCCAAATAATATGACAAAAATCAAACTACATATTGATGGCATGCACTGCGTAAGCTGTGAAGTTCTTCTGGAAAAAGAGTTTAAAAAAGTCCCAGGCCTCAAGAGTTGTAAGGTCAACCACAAAAAGGGCAACGCCGAAATACACTGCGAAAAACATATACCGCTGGAAAAGTTGCAAAAAATTGTCCGGGATTGCGGCTATAAAATAGCTGAAGAAAAAAGCGACAAAAAACAAGAAGCAGAACGAAAATTCAACACCGCAGAGATACTGGAAATACTTTTTATCGCAATCGGTTTGGGAACATTGTTTTTCACCTTAAGCAAAGCGGACATAACACGTTTTCTACCTAACTTTGGTGATCAAGTTGGAATAGCGGTCGCGCTTGCGCTCGGCGTTGTAGCCTCACTTTCAACCTGTTTGGCACTTACTGGCGGTCTGGTAATGAGCTTTGGCAGCATAGTACACGTGCATGAAGGTCGCAAACACCATTTACTTTCACGAGCGATTCCACATCTCTATTTTCACCTTGGACGAATTATTGGTTTCGCCATCCTGGGAGGAGTCCTTGGCCTAATTGGCAGCAAAATAAACTATTCACTCTCCTTCACCGGCTATCTCACTATAGTTATCGCCTTGGTGATGTTTTACATTGGTCTACAAATTCTGAATATAGTCCCAAACATTACAAAATTGGGCTTCCATCTACCGAAATTTCTCTCCAACAAAATCCACGACCTTGAAAAAAACGACCACCATTTAGCACCCATGCTAATAGGAGCCCTTACCTTCTTTTTGCCATGCGGATTCACTCAAAGTATGCAACTTGCCGCAGTAGCTTCTCAAAGTTTTTTAACCGGAGCACTCATCATGGGTGCCTTCGCACTTGGGACCTTACCCGTCCTACTCTCAATCGGCATCGGTTCAACATATGCGCACAAAGAAAAAATGAAATTTTTCAACCGCTTCATCGGTGTTCTGATAATCTTCTTTTCGCTCTATTCACTCAATTCCGGCCTCGTTCTAACAGGCTCCACCTTCACCATCGACTTTTGGAATAAAGGCAAATCAACAATCTCTTCGGAAATTTCCGACGAAGTTCAAATAGTAAAAACAGATATTGATTGGGTTTTCAGTGAAACGGAGTTTGAAATAAAAAAAGGCATTCCGGTACGTTGGGAAATAAATGGCATCAACGTTTCGGGCTGCAGTAACGAGATCGTTATTCCAAGCCTGAATATCCGTAAAAAAATAAATTCCGGACTTAATGTCATCGAATTTACACCTGAAAAAGAAGGTATTATTCCCTTCTCCTGCTGGATGGGAATGTTAAACGGCAACTTTATCGTAACCCCATAATCATGAACAAAACTATCGAACTAAAAATCGACGGCATGACCTGTGCTTCCTGTGTCTTACACATCGAAAATGATCTTAAAGAAGTAGACGGGGTAGAGGACGCCACAGTAAATCTTCCCTTAAAAAGAGGCAATGTCACCTTCGACTCTGAAAAAACCGACGCTCAAAAAATTATAGCAACAGTTAAAAAATCCGGCTACAAAGCTTCATTGCTGGAAGAAAATCATAGTCACCACAATGCGGAAGATCACGCGGAACATGCTCAAGCCGAGAGTAAAAAACACGTACATGAGAGACTTACCAAGTTTCTGGTAGCACTCATCCTTAGCCTTGTCGTTCTGGCCTTCGGATTCATCTGGAAAATCGATCAAAGCATGGAAATCATGATGGTTCTATCACTAATTATAATTCTCTACAGTGGAAGAGAATTCTTCCAAAGAGGCCTTCCCGACCTTTTCAAAGGACGACCGGCCATGGACACCTTAGTCGCCCTCGGTGTGGGCGCGGCCTTTATCTATTCAAGCTATATAGCCCTCTTCACCGATAAGCACGAGGAGTATTTCATGGATGTAGCCATCATAACCACTTTCATTCTTTTGGGGCGTTTCCTGGAAGCCAAGGCAAAAGGCAAAGCCGGTGAGGCCATTCGCAAACTGCTGGAATTATCGGCCAAAATAGCCCACCTGCTCGGAAAAAACGGAGAGATTAAAGATATACCGACCGACCAAATAAAAATAAATGATCTGCTGCGCGTAAAACCGGGAGAAAAAATTCCCACCGATGGCATTATCATAGAGGGAAAACCGGCAATCGATGAATCAATGGTCACCGGAGAAAGTATGCCGGTCGACAAAGAAGAGGGCGATAGAGTCATCGGTGCAACGCTAAACGGCAATACCTCTTTCACGCTTAAAGCGACAAAAATTGGTTCAGACACCGTTTTATCACAAATAATCAAATTGGTTCAGGATGCCCAAATGAGTAAAGCTCCAATCCAAAAACTGGTTGACACCGTTGCCGGTTACTTCGTTTGGGGAGTTATCGCCATTGCGACAATAACCTTTACCGGATGGTCTATCTACAATAATGGAATTACCACTCAGGCCTTGATTCCCACGGTAGCGGTGCTTATTATCGCCTGCCCCTGCGCCCTTGGTTTGGCAACTCCCATCTCAATTGTGGTGGGTTCCGGCAAAGGAGCCCAACTTGGTGTTTTGATCAAGAAGACCGAAAGTCTGGAAAAAGCCCACAAAATAACCGCCATCGCCTTCGACAAAACCGGCACCATCACTAAAGGACAACCTGAAGTACAAGAGTTCGTACTCTTGAATGGGGAGAAAAAAGAAGCTCATGAAATTGCCCTCGCGCTTGAAGAACACTCCGAACATCCTTTGGCCAAAAGCATTGTCCATTACGCTGAAGAAAATAAGGTAAAAAACCGAGCCTCCGAAATAAAAAGCTTTAAAGCATTGGCCGGACTGGGGATAGCGGGCGAAATCGACCAGCAAACCTATCACCTCGGCAGCAGCAAATATATGGAAACCCTAAAAGTATTGGATAAAAAATCTGCCGAAACAATCGATCAAATGCATCAAAGAGGCTATACCGTGCTTTGTCTGGCAAACGAAAAAAATATTCTCGCTCTCTACGGAGTGCAAGATGGCGTTAAAGAAAGTTCCAAGGCGGCAATAGCCATGCTCCACAAGCGCGGCATCAGAACTGTAATGATTACCGGTGATAACGAAATTGTTGCCAACGCCATAGCTAAAGAAGTCGGAATAGATGAAGTTCACAGCGGAGTAACTCCGGACAAAAAGTCCGCAATTATCGCCGACTTGCAAAAACAAGGTTACTTTGTGGCAATGGCTGGAGACGGAATCAATGACAGTCCCGCAATCGCCAAATCCGACGTGGGGATCTCCATGGGAACCGGCACCGATATCGCTATTGAAAGCGGTGATCTTGTTCTGGTCAAAGGTGATCTAAAAAAAGCCGTGGAAGCCATTGAATTGTCTCGAGCCACTTTGAGAAATATCAAACAGAATCTCTTCTGGGCTTTCATTTACAATACCGTAGGCATCCCCATGGCCGCCTTAGGACTTTTAAGCCCCGCCTTTTCAGCGGGAGCAATGGCCCTTTCTTCGGTGTCCGTAGTATTAAACGCTTTGAGGTTAAAACGATTCAAATCCGTGGTATGATTGGGGCATTATGGACCAACTGAAAAAAATCCTGAAAGTCGAGGACATTCCCTCAGAGTACAGAAACAATCCCATCGGCAAACTTCTGGAATATCATAATCTGGACAAACCGCTAATCCCCTACGAAAAGGCTGAGCTGCTAATCGGCATGTGCATGGACAATCGCAAGCATCTGCATATTCCCGATAACTTCGCCTTTATCATTCGTTCCGGCGGAGCCAACCTGCGCTACAGTGAATTTAAAGTATCCTACGCCATCGCCATTGGGCAAATTCAACACATCGCCCTGATCGGCCACAACAATTGCGGCATGGTCAATCTCTTTGCCCGAAAAGAGGCTTTCATTAACGGACTTGTGGAAAACGCCGGCTGGGACCAAGAACAGGCCGAAGATCACTTTTCACACTACGAACCGATGCACGAAATCGGCAATGAAATAGATTTCATCCAAAGTGAATCCAAGCGACTAAAATTGCGCTACCCAAAAGTACAAATCGCCCCCATGATCTATTCGGTTGAGGACAACAAGCTTTCACTAATCATCGAATAATGACTCAAGTTGAAGAACTGCAAAAGGAAATTGAAAAAATCAAAGAGAGAAATCGTAAAGTCGAGGCCGACAAAGCCTGGGAGTTAAGCTGGAGCCGCAAAATTTTGGTAGCGGCTTTAACTTATCTGGTAGTTGTTGTTTTCTTCATTACCGCCAAACTTCCCGATCCCTATGTCAACGCCCTTGTACCTTCCTTAGCATTTTTACTATCAACACTCTCCATACCATTTTTCAAAAAGTGGTGGACCAAGAAAGTCTACAACTCTAAATATTGAGTTCAAAGAATTCCCCTACGTCCGGTTCTTTAACGGGACTCTTGCCAACATACTCCCAAGATGCAGTGTTACTCACGAACCGATAATCCTTGTGCCATTCATCAATATTTTCCACAATCTCACCAATCGCTCTCAAAATGTATTTTAGCTCCGCATCTGTCATGGTTGGATGAAGCGAAAGTCGTACCCAGCCAGGTTTTGTAGATAAATCCCCACCATCAATCGCATCAGTAATTTCCTGTGACTGCTCCCTGCTTACATTAAGCAAGTAATGGCCATATGTTCCCGCGCAAGCGCAACCACCACGCATTTGAATTCCATAACGATCACTCAAAAGTTTTACCATTAAATTGTAGTGAATCTTTTCATGATAAAAAGAGACAATACCGTAACGATCCTGAATGTGATCGGCCAGAATGTGAATACCCGGAATACTCTGAAGCCCCGGAAAAGTTTGTTCCAAAAGTTGTTCTTCACGTTTTTTTATCTTAGCCGAATCCATCGCCTCCTGTACTTTCAAAGCCATAGCCACTCTGATCGACTGCAAAATTCCCGGCGTACCGGCGGTTTCACGTTCCTCAATATCATCGACAAAACGATATTGTCCCCATCTATTGGTCCACTTTACAATACCTCCTCCAACATCAACCGGGACATCACGTTTATATAAATTTTTATTGAAAGACAAAACTCCGGAAGCCCCCGGACCACCCAAAAACTTATGTGCCGAAAATACCACCGCATCCAATCTTTCAAGATCATTTTCAGGATGCATATCGATATCGGTATACGGAGCCGAAGCGGCAAAATCCACAAAAGCCAGACCGGCATGTTTATGCATAATCCCGGCCATCTTATGGTAAGGTGTAACTATTCCCGTAACATTCGAACAAGCAGTAAAGGCCCCGATCTTCGGTCGATCCTTATATTTTTTACACAATTCCTCCAGATGCTCCAGATCCGGCAAACCGTTTTCATCCGGATTAATCACCTCCACATCGGCACTGGTTTCCAACCATGAAGTATGATTAGAATGATGCTCCATGTGAGTAACAAAAACCACCGGACGTTCAGATTCGGGAATTTCCACGCCATCACGCAAACCAAGCATTCTCTGAAGTTTATTGATGGCGCCGGTCATACCATTACCTGTCGTCAAAACAACATCCTCATCACTGGCATTGATATGTTCACGAATAATCTCATGCGACTTTTCATAAGCCGCTGTTGTCATCTCACCAACTCTACTGGTATCGGTATGGGTATTCCCGGCTTCGGGGCCAAACCGTTCCACCACAGCATCTTCCACAGGTCTA
Organism: uncultured Candidatus Peribacteria bacterium; assembly: GCA_964383675.1. Taxonomy (GTDB): domain Bacteria; phylum Patescibacteriota; class Gracilibacteria; order UBA1369; family LOWO2-01-FULL-3; genus CAYLHX01. Next base: position 38,585 of record CAYLHX010000007.1, read on the forward strand.
TACAAACGCCCCATCGCCACCCAATCAGCGTAAACAAGACGTTTTTTGCCATAAGGTGTGTCATAAACATGTGTATCACCAACAATACCGGGACGAAACTTTGCAAAATGAGCTTTTAACCCCTCCGGATCCTCCTCTTCCACAAATTGATCAAAAATCTGAGTTACAATCGTCTCCAAATCATCGATAAAATCGTGAAAAACCATAGGAATCTCCTCCGAGCCAAAACTCATAGATTTCAAACGGTCACAAAATTCTAAAGCAGTGGCTTTATCGGCAAAAGCTGAAGAATCGGTATGGCGAATGGTCTGCAAAAATTGATCATACGCGGGCCTAAAACGATCATCCATATGGGCCTGCCCCAATAACTTCAAAGCATAGTCCTTGATAACCATTCCGTCCGCATAAACACTTTCATTATCACGATGCGCATCTAGTAATTGTGTCATAGTATTTAAAACTTAAAGTAAATAAATCTAGCAAAAATAAAGATAAAGTCAAAGCCGGCAATCTTAAAACATTTTAACACGTTTGTCAAGCAAGATTCTACCGACCACCCTCTGCTTAAGCCGAAGAAAATACCGGCCATTCCAGGCAAGGACCTTGATTTTTATTGGAAAATATTGTAACAAAGTATCTAAGCTTACGTTTACACTTACGTAGGACTTAAAAATAATTTACCCAATTAACCAAACAATAATGATTAAGAAATTCCTTACCGGAGTACTGACTTTGGCGTTGGCTCTAAGCAGCTTTGCACCAATTGCTTCAGCACTGTCACCGGCTCCTTACACCTATTTCGGTGTCGGCGTGAACGACTTCCCCGATCATGAAGACTACAACGACATAGAAAACATTCCCTATGCCTACGTAAATGTCTACGTAATCGACGAAGATTCTTCAGGCACTTACGAAGGGACATTGGTTGAAACAGCCAAAACCGACGCTAATGGCGGTGTTGATGTTCTTGTTTACGAGGACGAAATGGTGAACTTCCTTGGCTTCTTAAGCTACAGCGATGCCACCAGCAGTGACTACAAAACTTACGATTTCACTACTCCTCCTTACAAAAACTTTGGAACCGGTGATGGAGAACTTTGTCAGACACACTTTTTCCAATTCGACGAATTCCTTAACTATAGCGAAAACTACGCCTGTACAACCGGCCTTTCCACACCTTACACCGTAGTGGATAACGATGACACCTGGCACAGTGCAGTCACTCTTGAGTCTTGGAGCGATTATGGAACTATCTACAACGACTGGAGCTCACTTAAAGGACTAGGATCAAGCTTCGACTATTACAAGGTAATGTTCAAAAAAGGTTACTACAGCAGTTTCGACGGCGTATCCGTCTCTGAATCCCTGGTAACTTGGAACTACTATGATCTAGCAGATCTTAACGAAGGAGACTGGTGGAGTTTTCAGGTTGTACCTGTTAAATGGTCTTCCAGCAAAGGAAAATACGTTGAAGTTGGCGACAGAAGTAAAGTAGTGCCAACGAAAGTTATAGACTCAGAAGACACAGAACTTACCGCACCATACATCTACTCACCATGGATGGACCAGGTACTTACCAATTACCCACGTGAAGCCAATCTTGAATGGAGCTGGGTTGAAGACGCTTACAAATACGAAATCGAAGTGGCCTGCGACGTTTGCAGCAGCACCACAACCAAATGGCAAAACCCAAGCTACTACTATTCTTACAACAACTGGTACACAACTCCAGCACTTGCCGGAGATAACGAGTTCAGATTCCGCGTAAGAGCAATAGATGACGAAGGTACATACGGACCTTGGTCCTCATATTCTTACTTTAGATATGACACCTCCGGTTACGCCACCCCGAACAATGAATACGAGCTAAGCCTTTCAGTTGTAAGCTGGGATGACAATGGCCTGCCAAAAGTAAATTGGACCGCCTACAGCGGTGACTTCGACGGCTACGCCATGTTCGTACGCGAAGGATGGTGGGATGAAAACCAGGTTACCTGGGAAGATCCGGCCTACTTCTCAACCAGCAAAACCTCTCACCAAATGGTGAAAATGAAAGAATATACCACCTATACGGTGAGAATTCTTCCTTATGAAGAGACCTCCAACAGCAAGAAATTCATCTATCCGGGTTCAAACACCCTGGTTTTCACCACCGGAGCCGATGATGACTACACTTACACAGATCAAGATCTTCCCCCAGCAGGTTATGAGGACGACGTGCTAACAGGTTTTGATGTCTACAAAAACCCCTTCCCGGATACCAGCATGGCCACTTTGGAAGGTAAGGCCGCAGCAGAACTCTATAGAAGAGCAATTATCGGCGGCTTCCCTGATGGAGAGTTCAAAGGCTACAGAGAGGTAAACCGTGCCGAACTGGCCAAGTTCCTATTACTTGCTCGTTACGGTTATGTTGACGATGTAAAAAATAGCGGACAATTCTCTGATGTACTGGAAGGAGAATGGTACGTAAAATTCGTAGTGACCGCAGCAATGAAAGGTATCATTGACGGTTATTCAGACGGAACTTTCCGTCCTGCCGACACCGTAAATGTAGCGGAATTCCTAAAAATGCTTTCTGAAACCTTCGACCTTAGCAAAAATATGTCATATCACTGGGTAGACGTAGATAGTGATGCCTGGTATGCACAATATGCCGGCGTAGCCAGCGAATACGATCTATTCCCAAATTCCGGCAACTACTTGAACCCAAGCAGTTCAATGACCAGAAATGAGGTTGCTGTAGCTATCTATCAATACCTGTTGAACAGATAGCTTCAATCCATCCAAAAACCGCTCAAAGCTAGATGCTCTGGGCGGTTTTTTAGTTTAAAAGCGTAACTCACTAAGTTTAGGCTTTTACTACTGTCGGCCTCTGTCCTTTTTTCTTCAATACAAAAGCAACCACTGCCAAAACAACCACCACCGATACCGCTATGGCCAGCGGACTATGGGCAATTTTGGAAACAATAATTGTCACAAAAGTCAAAACCAAAGAAACCACCATACTTATCAAGCCTACAATTGAACGACTCAATTGGCCAAAGAAAGGCACTACATCCAAAAGCGTGCTCAGAGGACCAAACAAAGCCCCCAATCCAGCGGACATCATAATAAAACCAACCACTCTCAAAATCCAAAGCATAGTGGTGTATTCGTTGTGCATTTGGCCCAAAGCTTCATCACGGGTCCCGTCAAACAAGCGATAAACCTCTGCACCCGTATCCTCAGTATCAACATATTTCACAATCTTTCCACCATCCAATTTACCAAAAACTGTGCCGGTAAAGCCTTCATTCAAGACCTCATAGGATACTCTAACATCCCCGATTTGTGGTTCAGCAGTAGTTGTTACTGAATCGGTTGGGACGGAAACGGTCGTAGTGCCTACAGGTACATAAATATAGTTCCCCTGCAATTTGGCATTACCGCTAAGCTCAGTATTCTGCTCATTCAAAGTCACATCCTCAAAGCCGGGCAAATCCAATTTGCCAACTTCTATATCATAAGCGCCAATGGAGGCATTTGTGACCGTAAAAGTTTCTCCCTCAAAAGGCAATTCAGGATTATTGTGCCCCTCCGGATACTTAAAGTTACTGGTCTTTGTGGGCATGCCGGTCCATTCCTGAACGTAGGTATAAGTCGTTTCAGTAGTTTCAGACCCCCCCATATTGGTTTCTGAGGTAGATTCGGTCTTCTCCACCCAGGCATACATCTCCACACTTCTAGTCACCGCCAAATAATCCCCGGCCGTAAAATACATACCATCACCTACAGATTCCTCCGTGGTAATTTCACCGGTAGTGTAAACAAATTCACCATCCATGTCGGCTGCAACCTCTGTCGAACTAACTTCAACAGCATTTTTCGCCACTTCAGAGACATCCACCCTGCCTTCATTCCAATAAAGCAGTACGAAAGAGCCCAGAAAAAGCAAAATCCCGAACCCTATTCCTTTAATAGAGTTCACAAGACGACTTCCATAACCGGTTTTGGTTACTTCCTTAAATTGATCAGGCATACGAAAATGAGGTTAAAAATTTAGATAAATATTAAATCGAGATTTATTTTCTGTTAAGACGAAGATAAAAGCTACTGAAAAATGCGTTACTAATTGCCCCCGTCAAAAACGCCACCAAATAAATAAAAAACATATGGATAAGGGCCAGCCCCTGAAAATCCGCCATCGTCAGCTGTTCATTAGCATTTTCAACACCAATCACTCCCACTGCTCCCGAAATTAAAACAACCAAAAAAGCCGCCACAAAATACAACAAAGCAAAAAGAATCCCGGAAACTATAGTATATCCCAAAACCTTCCAAAAATTATTTTTAACCAGATCCACACTGGTTAAAAGTGCGTCCCTTGGCTCTAAATTATCAGCAGCCATAGCGTAAAACCCGAAAATCACCCTCATCCCCACATAGATCGCCCAAAGTACAGAAAAAATCCCGGCGGCCATCAAAGCAAAGTTCGCAATTCTGAAAAGCATTAGGCTACTTCCCATACCTCCATCGGCCTCCGCCAAAATTGGCTCGGTATCGGGAGCTGAAATAAACTCAGCTACTGACACCTCACTCAAAAATCCTCCCCCCACATTTGAAGCCATCATGGTATTGACCAAAGCAAAAAGGATCAAAACAATCGCAATCGGAATAATTGATCGCCAAAAAACATACCAAATAGACCTCAACGCCAAAGAAAAACCCTGCCACAAGTTAAAAAAGCCATAGCTCAAAGATGTACCAAGACCTACCGGCTGCTCTTTTAAAACCATGGCACTTACCCGAACATTGGCTAAAGTAAAAATCAAGGTAACAAGCCAACTTACCAAATTATAAAGCAAGGCGAATAAAGCGGTGCCGGTAAACAAGAAAGCCACCGACAAATCTTTCCCCTTAAATTCATCTATCGCCGTCCAGCCAAAATATAAGGCCGCATAATCGATTGCCAAGGTGATAAGTGAAAACAAAACCGCCAGGCTCAAAAAAGTCGCGAACTTTCTGCCGAAAACATTAAAACTATCCTGAATTACCACGCCCAAATTAAGTCCTTCGGAATTATTTGTTGCCATAATTTAAGGTTAAACCGTAATATACACACAATTATAACACAAGCATGAACTCAATCTACGCGAAAAACAAAAAGGCCCTTCATGACTACGAAATCCTCGACACCTACGAGGCCGGCATTGCCCTAACCGGCGATGAGGTAAAATCCATCAAACTTAGTCAGAGCAATCTTAAGGGTTCTTTTATCGATGTGGAAAACGACGAAGCCTATCTAAACGATTGTCACATTTCCAAATACAAACTTTCCAGCAACAAAACTTTGGACCCTGTCCGCAAAAGAAAACTAATCCTTCATCGCAAAGAAATAGCCAAAATCGACCAGGCCATTTCCACCAAAGGTATCACCGCTTTCCCAATCGAATTTTACGGCAAGCAGGGACTGGTCAAAGTAAAAATCGCCATTGGCAGAGGCAAAAAGCTCTATGACAAGCGCGAAACCTTAAAGCGCAAAACTCAGGACATGGAGGTAAAGAAAGCGATCAAGAAATTTAGTTAACCACAAAAAGCTGCCAAAGCAACGGCTTTTCCTCGGCCACTCTTTCAATATTCTTTTTTTCTTTTATAATTCAATCGCTCTAAACGACACCCATGCACAATGTTTACACTAAAATTCTGGCGGAGATACACAAGTACTTCAAGCAAAGCGGCTTTGAACAGGCGGTTATTGGCGTAAGTGGAGGAGTGGATTCCGCACTGGCGCTAAAACTAACCGTCGATGCTCTACAACCGCAAAATGTCACCGCACTATTAATGCCGGAGAAAGGCGTTTCCGCGGACGAAAACTTTATACATGCAAAAACCTTATGCCAATACCTAAATGTCGAACATCACTCAATCTCAATAAACAAATATCTCACAGACTTCTTAACCCTACCGTGGCAGCCCAATGAGCTGGCGCAAATCAACGTAAAAGCCCGGGTACGCATGTGTATACTATACAACTTTGCCAACAGTAGAAACGCTTTGGTCATTGGCACCTCAAACAAGACCGAACTGGCCATCGGCTACGGTACCAAATTTGGCGACCTGGCAGCCGACATCGAGGTAATTGGAGACCTGTTCAAATCTGAAGTTTATGAGCTTGCCGACCATGTTGGCTTACCAAATGAGTTTATCACCAAAGCACCCTCCGCCGAACTGTTCAGCGGCCAAACCGACGAAGAAGAGTTGGGCATCACCTACAGAGAAATAGACATCATCCTAAGACAAGTCGAGCAGGGACTAAGCAAAGACGAAATTATCGGCAAGGGCATCAACCCTCATGGAGTTCACAAAGTTTTCCGCCTAATGGAAATAAACAGACACAAAACCGAACTTCCCCACCTGATAAAAGCAAAATAATGCAGTCAGCACTTTTTATCGGCCGTTTTCAGCCATTCCATCAAGGTCATCTATACGTGGTAAAAGAGATTTTAAAGAGTAATGAAAGAGTAATTATCGCCATAGGCAGCGCCGAAAAAAACTACATTCGCAGTAATCCCTTAACGGCCGGCGAGCGTTTTCAACTAATCGATGAAGCCTTAAAAGAAGCGGAAATCCCAGCGGAAAAATACTGCATAATCCCCATTCGCAACATCAATAATTACGCTCTTTGGGTACATCATGTAAATCAATATGTCCCACCTTACACTCGCCTATATACGGGCTCGGAGATCGTAAAAGCTTGCTACGATGGCCAATACTACAACAATCACCGAGAAAACGTTGAACACAAGCCGGAAATTGTTCAGATTGGTCGCGAATTCGATATCAGCGCCACCAAGGTTCGCGATGCGATTTTGGAAGATCAGGGTTGGGAAAAAATGGTTCCACCTGCAGTAGCCAAGTTACTTAAAACCTGGAACATCTCCAAGCGTCTGCAAGATATCAAAGACACCATGGACGTAACAAAATACAATCACGGTTGCTAAAAGCCGCTGCAACTTGTAAATTTACTTTGTTAATTAACAGCTTCACACAATGGTAAATCCTCATATTTTCCGTGCCTATGACATTCGTGGCATTGCCGATCCCATCGACCACAAACCTGCCGATTTAACCGAAGAAACGGTGTATCTAATCGGAAAAGGAGTGGGAACTTATTTAAAACGCAAATATCAGACCAAAACCATGGCAGTGGGCAGCGATAATCGCCTCACAGGACCAACTCTCAAAGCCGCCTATATCAAAGGCCTTACCGAAACCGGCATTAACGTAACCGATATAGGTCTGGCAGTCTCTCCGATGGTCTATTGGGCCTCCTGTGCCTTGGATTTCGACTCCGCCACCAACATCACCGCCAGCCACAATCCAAAAGAGTACAATGGAATTAAAGTTGTCACCAAAAACGCCCACTCCATTTGCGGCGAAGAACTACAAAAAGTCCTAACAATCATTCAGGAACATGATTTTGAAAAAGCCGAAACACCCGGAACTGTAAATCAACAAGACATCTGGCCCCAGTATAAAGCTGAGCTTGCCACCAAGGTCAAAATTTCCAGACAGATTAAAGTGGTGGTGGATGCCGGAAACGGTACCGCCGGCAAATTTGCCCCGGACTTTTTGCGTTCCATAGGCTGCGAAGTAATCGAACTATACTGTGAACTTGATGGCAATTTTCCGAACCACGAAGCCAATCCTGAAGAACTAGAGAACATGCTCGATCTTATTGAGGCCGTGAAGGCCGAAAACGCCGATCTTGGCATCGGTTTCGATGGTGACGGTGATCGTGTCGGAGTCGTGGATGAGAAAGGTCACCTCTATTCTTCAGACTTCATGTTGCTGTTATTGGCTCGCGATCTGCTTACTCGAGTGAAAAACCCCAAAATCGTCTTCGATGTGAAAGTTTCACAATCCATCATAGACGACATGGAAAAGCGCGGCGCAATTCCCGTAATGAGCAAAACCGGCCACAGCTTCATTGAAAACAAGATGAAGGAAATTTCCGCTCCATTGGCCGGAGAAGTTTCCGGACACCTCTTTTTCGGCGAAAATTATTACGGTTTCGACGATGCTTTGCTCGCCGCCGGCAAAATCATTGAAATTATAGCAAACTCACCAAACCCGCTCTCCGAAGAGTTCTCCGACCTCCCCGAAACCTATACTACTCCCGAGTTCAAAGCTCATTGCCCCGATGACAAAAAATTCGCCATAGTCGACAAGCTGGTTGAACATTTTACCTCTAACTACCAATGTTCAACCATCGACGGTGTTCGCGTAAACTTCGACCGCGAGTCCTGGGGTGCGGTAAGAGCCTCCAATACCAGCCCCAATCTCACTTTGCGTTTTGAGGCACGAACCACTGGCCGCCTCCGGGAGATTCAAAAGATCATGGTTCAGGAACTTCAAAAGTATCCTGAAATAGACCTTTCCTGGTATAAGTTCGACTAACTATTCGAACAACACTGATTTAGCCTCTTTGGCGGTAATGTAAACCGGTTCCAAATCGTTTTGCGGATCCAAACCTTTAGCCAAAACGGCGGGGTCGGTAGGCGGAACCAGGTCTCCAACAACATTGGAAATTATCGCATATTCACCTTGTCCAACCATTGCCGGATCATATACCTCCGTCACATTGATACCATCACACTCATTGCCGTTGGTGCCGATTACCGGCTCAGGTTCAGGACCTAAAACCGCTTCAGTGGCAGCAACATCAAAAACCCATGAATAGTAAAGCAACCAAGCCTTACGCTTATTAATCTGAATAATATCTTCAGAACTCAGCGCAGTCTGACAAGTTTGATCAATCGGCCAACCATTCTCGGCCTTAACCAAAATCGGCTTCATCAAGGCTAGATAATTCAAGTCCATGGTCTGTGAAAGCAGTTTTGCATCAGTATCGGCAATTCCACCGGCATCGACCACAAACACCTGATTACAACTGTACAGTTTTCCTTCTCCCTCGGTATCGGCACCTCCCAAGGTGTTACAAGAAGCTAAGCTACCCTGAATATAAAGCTGTCTATCGCCGATACCCAAAACCATTTTGGCAAAACTTCCCCACTCCACATGACCATTCGTGGCATTAATACTACTATGGTCGGGATTGTAGGAGTAGAAGGTACAATCGGCATACATGTTGGCCTGAATATTTCTCACATTAGCTCCATGACGATAAATGTTTCCCTTACCGCCACACCCCAAAGAGAAGGGCCCAATCGTGGTTATCGATAAATTGTGATCATATTGCGAACGATAAATATCTTCATTGATATAAACATCAGCCGCCGCCACGACTACCGACCAAGTCCCTCCAATCGCACTATCTCCATTTCCGTCTTTATTAAGCTCAAATTCAACATCACGACCATTTACATAAAGAACGTATTCGACGGTATTTCCGCTACCGAAAGTCTTTAAAGTAAAATCATCACTATCACATCCCTGAATGGCATAAGTGCCATCGGCATTTAAAGCGTTGAATTCACACTTCGATTGCTTTTGCACCGCTTTGGAAGGAACCGTTACTCCCATCAAATCAACCAAGCTCTTATAGATCTTATCCCGTAACTGTCGAACCTCAATAAAACCAACTTCCTGAGGTTTGTAAATTTCACTCAAACCAAGTGCTTTATCGGTAAAGATAACACCTTTGATTACCGCAACCTGATTTTTAATAGAATCCGGTATACGCGGCAATTTGCTTGAGTAATACTTCACTATATTGCCGGAGACAGTGTATTCCACCGTGCTGTAAGCGGTAGCCCCTTCCATGGTGCTACAAGAATCATCGGCTCCTGCCGGCAAGGCCGCCGTTCCTGTCACGGTCACTGATGGATTAAGAATGTTCAAATTATTGGCAACAAGCGAGACAACTTGATTGTTGCCGGCAGCAGTGCCATCAAATTTGGTCAAAAAGAAAATGTCCAAATTGGGACAAATGCCCGCGTCAATAAAGCCTGGGTCATAGGCATAATCCAAGGCCAAACTCAAAGCCAGGCTCTGCTCCTGTAACTGGCTATCTGGATGTTCCTTTGCACCAACCTCAATGGTAAAAGGAATTGATCTGTGCCCTTCAATTGCATCTTTCAAGTCATTGGCGTAAAGAGTGGTGAAAGAAATGGCCGGCGCAAAATGCATACTCAAACCATCTTTACCATTTGGATAATGAACTTGGGTATCGCCGGGATTCAAAGGCGCCGCGGCAAGTTTCACATTGTTAACAACAGCATTGTGCAACACACTATTAAACCCAAAATCCATTTTAAAATTATTGAGGTCGGACGGAAAAAGATTTTTATTTCCCTCAACATTAAATTGAGGTTGAGCAAGTTCCAAATTGAACTTCAAATTGTTATTCAAAACTTGGTTTTTCGTTACTTCAATATTTTTCAAAATCAAAACATTGGTCTCAATATCATCCGTCCAAACATCATTGTTGGCATCAGCCAGGTCTGAAACAAAAACTTCATTATTCACCTTCACTGACGGGTTCGTACTGGTGGTCCAAGAATTATTTTCATTGGTTGTCGGAGCAAAAGAACGAATCTTATACTGATCAATCAATACATAGTGTCCGGGATCATTAATAGGATCAACAGCTTTAAAATAAGAATTAAAGTTAGTACTATCAACTATTACCGGCTTAAAGACAACTCCACCCTTTTTCTGCGACCACGGTCTGGTGGCAATAACCAAGTCGGCAACTTCGGAAGAAGACAATTTCGGATCGGCTACATTACCGGTCAACTGATTTATTTTAACCGTATCCTTCCAATTAAACTTAATTGTAAGTGAATTGACATCCAAAGGAGTAACCAAATCGTCCTCTCGCAGATAGAGATGAATATCGTAGTAATCTGATCCATCGGCCAAAACCGTACCATCACTAAACCCAAACTCATCCACCCCCACTTCCGGAACATCACCCTCAGTATTCTCTTGATCACCACCACCATCTATATCACACTCCGGATCCCCGGCGTCACAAACCACACAAACAGCAATCGGTTTATCGGCACAATAGTTGTCACCCGGCAGTGCCAACTGATCGTTATCGTCGACACCCGGCAAATCAATTACCACACCGCTCATGTTAATCCAAACACCGGCAGCACTCCAAGCATAACCGGTCAAAGATCCATCAGGCTTAAGCTCAACGGCAAAGGTAAAATCTTCACCACCACCGATTTTCTCCAATTGAAAAGTCAAATGCGGACCGGGGCCTTCAGAGTAATTAGTATCGATCACATGCAAATATACTTCGTCAAACTTGCCGGTCTCACCCGCATCAATATTTTTCGCTTGCCCGTCAACACTAACCGTTACATCTCCCAAGGGGTTATCATCCAACAATTCAACTTCATAAGAACTTCCGTCAAAATCCACCACCACTGTTTCACTAGCATCCACTGTCTCCACACCGCTCATCACCGCCGCGCTACCAGCTCCGGCAAACTGAATATAACCGAAAGCTTCATTCCAGGCATACCCGCTCAAAAGCCTGTTACCGGCCGCAGGCGTAATATTTTCACCTCCAACATTCACTACCTGATCAACAGGCTGAATCTGCACTCCATATTGAAAATTGCCACAAGCCAAAGGTACAACCGGACTACCATCACCATACTCGTTATTGGCATCGTGGTCATTAGCCGGATTCTTCCCCGCCTGACTACAGTAAAAAGATACAAAGCCCAAATTTGTATTCCAGGCCCATCCTTCAAGTTGATAAGCTCTATCGGCAAAATCGGTTCCCGCTCCACTGGTTTCGGAAATACAAGCCGCATGATCGGCATAACCCGGCGCTTTACCCTGTGTACCACCAACAATAGTCAAAGAGGTAACACCGCCGGTTTCCAAACCTTCACCCGGTAAAGGATGAGAATCAAAATCAATAATTCCCGCATTCACATTGGCCGGCTGAGTTTTACCCATTATTTTTCCCGAACAAGCCACCAAACCTTCCGCGGAAACACTGGTTGGAATAAGCAAAAAAAGCCCGCAAACTATCGGCAGAACCGCCAGTAATTTTTTTATCTTTAAAAACATGTTTTTATTTTTATTTTTCTATACAAAGATTATACCACAAAAAACCGCCAAAATAAAGCGCGGACCTCTACTTTTTTGGAGAAATCTCATCGAGATAAACCACCTCACCCTCCTTGTTTTCAACTTTCAATCTTCCAGATGATTTTTCCAGCTCCATTGGCTTAAACCAAGTGGCCAGTTTACATTTTGGAAACTGGTTACAGCCCCAGAAAACTCTGCCTCCCTTTTTGGTTCTTCTCTCTATTAGCTGACCGGTCTTACAATTCGGACAATTAACACCGGAAAACACCACGATCGGCTCAATACTCTTACATTCGGGGTAATTACTACACCCCAAAAACGGTCCGTATCTTCCCACTTTAACCTCCATCGGCGACTTACATTTTTCACATTTTTTGTCTTTAAACCTCTCCTTAAGCTCCGTAACGGCCTTACTATCTTCCTGTGATTTCGGATCATCACCCTTTTCCAAAGGTTTGGCATTTTTACACTCAGGATAGTTACCGCAGGACAAAAACTTACCGAAACGCCCCAGCTTAACCACCATCTTATTCCCACACTTTTCACAAATTTCATCGGTCTCTTCATTCACAATATCCGATTTTTTCAAAGTTTTTTCTTTTACAACAATGGTCTCATGAAAAGGCCCGTAAAACTCCTTAATCATCGGCACCCATTTCACCTTTCCCTCTTCCACATCGTCGAGCTGCTCCTCCATTTTAGCCGTAAAATGATAGTCCACAATTTGCGGAAAATGTTCAACCAGCATGTCCGTAACCACAAAACCCACGTCGGTAGGTTTTAAAGCGCGCCCCTCCTTTTCCACATAACCACGTGTCATAACCGTACCAATTGTGGGCGCGTAAGTACTCGGTCGACCAATTCCCTCACTTTCCAGCTTCTTAACCAAAGAGGCCTCGGTATATCTGGCAGGCGGTTTGGTAAAATGCTGAGTATCAGTCAAGTTTTTCAGTAAAACGGTCTCGCCCTCCTCAAGTTTCGGCAAAATTCTGTTATCATCCTCTTCTTCCTCGTCCAAATCTTTGCCTTCCATATAAACTTCCATGAAACCCGGGAATTTTATCACCTGTCCGGTTGCTCTAAACTGGTAACCGGTAGACTTTGCTCCCTGAAAAGCTTCAATATCCACTCCGGTCTGTCCCAGAATCGCCTCTTTCATCTGGCAAGCCACCGTTCTCTTCCAAACCAATTCGTAAAGTCTAAGTTGATCTTTATCCAAGTATTTGGCAAGTTCAGCGGGTTTATAGTCCAGATTTACCGGACGAATCGCCTCGTGCGCCTCCTGAGCCCCCTTGCGTCCCTTATATCTACGTGGCTTATCTAAAGCGTATTCCTTGCCATATTCCCTTTCAATCAACTTTTTAGCCTGGGTTAAGGCCACTGCCGAAAGATTCACGCTGTCCGTTCTCATATAGGTAATCAATCCGGTCTGCCCATCACCCACATCTATACCTTCATACAGCTGTTGAGCAACCATCATGGTTTTCTTCACCGAAAAATTCAGCTTGCGAGACGCCTCCTGTTGCAAAGTCGAGGTAATAAAAGGCGGTGCCGGATTGCGCTTAACCTCTTTTTCCTCAACAGCCACAACCTTATAATCAGCACCATCCAAAGCCTTCAAAGCCTTTTTGGCCTCCTTCTCATTGCCGATTTTCAGCTTCTTACCTTCAAATTTCTGCAGTTCCGCCTCAAAATCCTTCTTTTTTTCCTTACTCTGCTCTTTTTCAAACTCTCCGATAATTCTCCAATACTCTTCAGGCTTAAAATTCTGAATTTCCCTTTCGCGCTCAACAATTAGTCGCACCGCCACACTCTGCACACGGCCGGCGGAAAGACCATATCTGATTTTTTTCCACAACAAAGGTGACAATTCATAACCCACCAGGCGGTCCAAAACCCTTCGAGCCTGTTGCGCGTCCACCACATTCATATCAACAGTACGCGGATTCTTCATCGCGTCCTTAATAGCACCCTCGGTAATCTCATGAAAAACGATTCTCTTAACATCATTCTTTTTTACGTCAGCTTTAAGCGCGGCAAGCAGATGCCAACCAATAGCTTCTCCTTCTCGGTCCTCGTCCGTTGCCAGCCAGAGATGATCCACTTTCTTAAATTCATCCTTCAGCTGTTTAACCACCTTCTTCTTATCAACCGATATCAGGTAGCTCGGCTCGAAATCATTTTCAACATCAATACCCAGCTGTGACTTTGGCAAGTCGCGAATATGGCCCATAGAAGCCATTACCTTAAAATCTTTACCTAAAAACCTCGAAATGGTCTTGGCTTTTGCGGGGGACTCAACGATAACTAAATTTTTTGCCATAAAAAAATTGGAGTAAATTCAAGAACAATTCTTATAATACTTTATAACACTCGTCAACAAAATAAAAAAATTGGCTTATAGATACCGAAATATCTGGTCAAAATTTGCAAGCAAAAAAATATGGCTTATTTGAGCGGAAAATCACAGTTTTGCACAATGTTTGCGTCATTTCTGCGCTAGAAATAAAGGTTTTTGCAACAAAATCCCCTTGCTTTGCCCAAACTAGCTCCTATAATACCAATGGTTTACTAAAACCAACTATTTTTTAACCCACTTACTATGACTAAACAAGATCTAGTAGCTGGTGCAGCTCAATCTGCAGGAGTAACTAAAAAAGCTGCTGCTGAAGTTCTAGACGCAGTTCTAGAAATGATTACAAAGAGCCTTAAGAAAGGTGAGAATGTAACCATCACAGGATTTGGTACATTCCGCGTTTCTCAAAGAGCTGCAAGAACAGGGGTAAATCCAAGAAACCCAAATGAAAAGATCAAGATCCCAGCTATGAAGCTTCCTGCTTTCAAGGCTGGAAAATCTCTAAAAGATGCTGTTAAGTAAGCATTCTTTTTAGCGGAATCTTTTCCATAACGAATAAGGGCGCCCCCTAGGGGTGCCTTTTCGTTTTGTGGAGAAAGTGGTCCCCGGGGAGAGGCTTCTGTGGGGCCTGGCTCTCAGTCGTTCGTTCCGTTGCTTGACCGCTTGCCGCTCAGTCCGTCATGTCCATCGGTCGGCCATATCTGCCAATTTTTCGACTTGACGCAAAATCTGTTTTTGGAAAAAACTTTCAAAAATTCATTCAGAAAAGTTTTTCTATTTGTTCCGGCGAAATTTTCTCTGCGAACATTTTTCGAGCTATGTGATGGCTGCGATGGAGTCAGGTTGGGAAATTTTTTGGAGACATATTCTCTGCGGCAATCGCGCCTCCAAAAATGTTGCAAAATAGCATTTGTAAGCCATTCTTGGCTTGTCTTGCTTGGCTAGAAGTGAGATAATTGAGACGAATTTTAACCAA
>CAYLHX010000008.1:0-53092 GCA_964383675.1 uncultured Candidatus Peribacteria bacterium
GCCAGAGAATACCACGTCAGCACTTTTCGCGGTTATTTAGTCATTATCAATACTTCAGAAAGAGCGGCCAACTCCTTATTATCCAGCGCCGAATCGATACGCAAAAATGTTCCGGAGGCAAAAATATTCCTCGGCCAAAGCACTTTAAGCTACCCCGACCAAAAAAGTTTCGATCTTGGCCCCGGCTTCCCCAACGGAGAGATGCAAGATCAATGGCGTGGTTACGAGCATGAAACTTATATAACCAGAGAATTAGCAGAAAATCTTACCAATCCAAGCAGCAGAGAAGGATCACTTTGTGACGTAGAACTTTCAGAAACCACCGACCAGAACATATATATTCTTGACAACTACACCCCAAAACCAAAACTACGAGTCGGCGGGCCGGACAGACTTATCGGCTACGGCGATAAACTATTCGAGCTCTCCGGACACCTAAGAGACGACGACACAAGATTGATATTTGTAAAAGGTGAAGCAGGTATTGGTAAATCCAGAATACTATCACACGCAGCGGAAGACCTGCCCAATGCCATCATAACTTCCCTTGACGCTTCAGACAAAAACGTCCACGGTGCCGGAATGGTAACTCTCGCAAAACAATTAGCCTTACTTATCGCCGAAGACGAACTCTTGCAAGACGATGAAGCTCCCCAAGCGGCAACTGGCAATGCAGTTTCTCTAACAAAATTCAGTAAGTTAGCAAGACCGGCACAAATTGAATACGCCTTAAGCAACCCCGATCAATTAGCCCAACTCTGTCTTGGAGCACTTCAGACATTAAATTTAACAAGAGCTCAAAAACTACCTTTCATTCTTGAAGATTTACATCACGCCGACGAATTCTCGGCAAAACACCTTTTAGCCATCGCGAACGAATATATTGAAACAACCGAAGGTAAAGTTGTTATCTCGATGCGTCCGGAAGAGATGCATCAATCCGAAGAACAAAACAAGTTAAAAGCACAAATTGAAAGCTTTTATGGTGAAGAATCCGTAGGGACAGTAAATCTTGAAGGCCTTAACTTTCAAAATGAAGAAATCTCATATGATTTCGCCTTCTATTCCTTACCGGAAGCCGTAAGGGCCGGTCGAGAACTAGGGACATGGCATCGAGATCTCGGAAAAGCGGCAGGCAATTCGCCATTTAAAATGAAGACCTTTATGGATGCCATCTTGTCAGATCCGGAAAACCTGGAAATCAGAGGCAACACCATTTACGTAAAACCAAGCGTTTTGGATCGTATTCAAAAAGTTTCCAGTACTAGCGATTTTGGAGAGTTCATACAGGAAAGAATCGAAAAGCTAAGCACAGAAGCCAAACAAATTCTACAATCCATTGCTCTTGCAGGTGGAAAGCTAACGGCAGATCAAATCCAAGGCGTAATAGAAGCAATTCTAGGAACATCTGTAGCCTCAGAGGACATGCTCACAATCTATGCAGAACTCTTAAATAATGGTTACATAGTTAAAAATCCCGAGGATGACAGCTTCCAATTCCAACACGAATCCATGACCGAATTTGCCGCAAACTCATTCACTGACCCGGCAGAAAAAAGAATGATCGCCTCCTTCCTTTTAACTCGTTTCGCGCACGACAAGACAGTGCACCCCGACGTTCATTTCTCTCTCATGCTACATTTCGGTGAAAGCGAGCCCGAGGACAACGAGCGCTATTGGCAATCACTTGGACAAGCAGCCTCCGCCGCCTTCGCCAATGCCAGAGAACATAATGCTATCGGTAAAAGCCACGCCATTGCCAGAAGGCTCTACGATCCGATCAACCAGGGCGGATTAGCAAAAATTCACGAAACCATTCAAGCATTAAAAGCGGTCAACCTTGAAGGACTATCCGATTCTACGGTTCGCCTTGCAGTTGAAACACTAATGAACCTGGCCGAAAGTGCCATTTATCTTGGACGTAATGAAGATTCTGCGGCAGCTCTTGATACCCTCAAAAACATAGTATATGCCTTACAAACTTTTAATCTCCCGGAAGAAGTCATCAGCAACAAACGACTTACAAAACTGGTTTATGAAAAAGCCTATATCGTCAACGTACCTCAAATAATGGAGGATGTTTACGAAAAAGAAATCAAGGACAGCGCCGAATTTAGTGATGAAGAAAAGGCGGTTGCGCTAATTAAATTGCAATATCGTAAAAGAAACTATCAGGGAGCAATCGCAACTTTCGAGCAACATCGCGAAGCTCTTGAAGCTGTCAACAAAAGACATCAGGATGCCAACAAAGGTCGTCCGCATCCGGAATTCGTTGAAGCCTTCAGAGTTGCAAAAACACGCGCACCGCTGGAAATGGTTGACAAGTCTATAAAAAATCTTGGCCATGGAATTCGATTGGATGACGACATCACCCTGCAACCAGGCGCAATCGATCCAACCAGACCAGAACAAGCCGCACAGTTAGCAAAAATATATCAAGCCCTAATGGTCTTTGAAGGTTGGGAAGAAAGTTTCCCAACAATGCTCTACCCTTACGCTAAAATGACCACGGAGGAAGTTCGAGGCCGCCTGCATGCACTATTGGGAGACACCAACGAGTCAATTACCAGATTAAAAGAAGCCTGGCGTCTAGCCAATAAAATGGACCTACACCACGAAGCGGCCAGATATGCCAAAATGCTCGGAGACAGGCATGTTGATCGCTTTTTCTTGGGACAACAAACCGGCAAGGGGGGCACTCTAAGACATCAAAGTAGCGACCTCCTCAAGGCTATCGCAATTTACAGCAAAGAAGGCATGGCCTCACTCACTCAACTTGGAGATGCCCGAGACTTCTACCACGTTGCCATGCGCATACAAAAAGCTCGTGCCCTGGAACTTTTGTTAGAAAATGCCGATCTAGACGGATACGAAAGAATCCCTCAAGCCCTAAAGTCCGAATTGGAACCAATGATCCAGGAGGCCTTATTTGAAGATCTTGCCTTCATCAACCAAAGGTACAGTGCGGCAATCAGCAACCTAGAAAAACACAGCCGTGAAAGCTACAATGCCACATTAAAAAACCGTGATTACGATACTGACAAGGCCTACATGGAAGAAATCGCTTACTACTACACAAGCTACTTGGGACTTCTATTGGAATTCGCCAAAAAACTTGACATCACAGTCCCTAACGAGATCTTTGATGCAGAAGCATCACCTTTTACCAGCCCGGACATGATTGGCGGAGCACTGGAACTATCCGCTCACTTTGAAGATAAAAACATGGGGGAATTATCAAACAGAGGAGAAGCCGCAAGAAAACGTGACGGATTGATACATATTTTCCGTGAAACATTAAGCAGAAGAACCGAAAGAACTCTACAAATTGAAGAAGAAACAAGGAAAAGAAGACGTATTGAAGAGGGCGAAGAGACCACCCGCTAACAAAAATTAGCCAAAACCCTCAAAATAAATTATATTAAGTCCCGCCGAATTCGGCGGGACTTTTAAATCCAAACCAATGATCAAAAAACTGCAAAAACTGTTAACCATAGCAATCGCCATAAGTGCCTTATTAAGCCAAAACTTGGTAGCCCTCAGTTTTTACAGCGACGTAACGGAAGATCATGAATATTATACGGAAATCAAATATCTCTATGACAAAGGCCTGCTGCCCGAATACGACGACAATAAATTCCGGCCGGACGATAAAGTTAAAAAAAGCGAATTCTACAAACTACTTTTGACTTATGCTCAAGCGGAAATCAGCAGTACGGCACTCCTACCTTTCAAAGACACCAGCAACACCGCCAATTACGCAAAACACTTGCAAACCGCTTTAGATCTGGGATTAATCATCCCTATCGGTCAAAATCCGGAATTTAGCCCGGACAACACCCTGACCAAACAATTCATCTTAAAAAAGCTCTTTGAGAGCCTGGGCATAGGCACCACCTACTTCTTCGACCAAGACAAATTCCCCTACATCGACCTGAAAGTAAATTCCGACACCGCAGTCATCGCCATTAAAGCATCCGAACTGGGCATAAACGAAGAAAACAACGAATATTTCAAACTGGCAAAACGCCCAAGCAGAGCAGAGTTGGCTTATTACCTCTACAAAATCAATCAATACAAGCCAGACGGCAAAATAACTCAAGTCACTATCAATACCAAGAAATCCGAAAGTGACGATCCGGATCTATCCAAATTTCTGGAAATCTGGAACACCCTTCACGACAACTTTCTCTACAATGAAGAACTCAACAATCAAGAACTCATCTTTTCAGCCTTAAAAGGTATGTTTGAAGAGATTGAAGACATCTACACCAGCTTCCAAGAGCCTCAAGACGCGGAGGCATTTTTGGACCAACTTTCCAATGAGTACGAAGGCGTTGGAATGTCTATCGATCTGATCGACGACCAAGTAATCATAGTATCCCCGTTCGTAGACTCCCCCGCCGAAAAAGCCGGATTAAAACCCAACGACATCATCATCAAAGTGGATGACGAAGATATTGCCGGGTTGACCGTAAACCAGATAGTCAACAAGATCAAAGGCCCAGCGGATACTACCGTCAAAATAACCGTAGACCGCGAGGGCGAAATATTGGATTTTGATGTTATTCGCGAATTTATCCTTTACGAAAGCGTCCAGCACAAAATAATCAATGAAGGAAACAAACAAATCGGCTACATTCAGGTAATAACTTTTGCCGTAGACACTTACAGCGAATTCGAAGAAGCAGCAAACACCATGGTGGAAGAAGAGGTTGACGGTCTTATTATTGATTTAAGAAGTAATCCGGGAGGCTACCTCGAAATAGTTATAGGCATGATCAGCCTTTTCACAGAGGAAGCAACGCCGGCCCTACTAATCGAAACCGCCGACGGTACTCAAGAAAAGTACCGCACCGCTGCCAACGGGCTTTTAAAAGATTTTGAAACGGTAGTCTTGATCAATAAGGGCTCCGCCTCCGCCTCAGAGATCATGGCTGGAGCACTACAGGATTACGGCATCGCCAAAATTATAGGCGAAATCTCCTTTGGCAAGGGCACCATTCAACAACTACAAGAGTTTGATGACGGTTCTCTTTTCAAATACACCATCGCCAAATGGCTGACTCCGAACGCCCGAGACATCAATGGCATCGGTATAACACCGGACAAGATAGTTGAACAAAAAAATGGAACAACGATCGATGAGCAACTGGAGGCCGCTTTAGCAGAATTCTAATTAGGCCTCACCACGTTGTTGTAAAATATCTTCCGGATTGGTCGTCACAATTCGATCTTCGGTGTAGGAAGCTATAATCTGCATCGCCACATGCTTCAAACCGGCAAAGAAAAGTCCTTGTCCGACATTGCTGTTCAAAAGCACATACTTTTCCCCTTCCGTAAGATTGAAAATTTTACCGAGCACATCCACCGCCGAAGGCGCCTGCTTCAGCAACAACTGTATCGATGAGTTGGTAATAATCGGCTTACCGAAGTCGCTCTTAATAAAATCTTCCACATCCTGCGTAATAGTTGTAACTCCAAGGTAATATTTTCTGGCCCTCTTCACCAGTCCGTACAAAAATTTTGCACTATCTTCATACTGCATCATCGACCAGGCCTCATCAATAACCAAAATCCTCTTCTTTAGTTCGCTACGAACACGATTCCAGATGTAGTTCAAAATGATATACATGGCAATCGGACGCAAAGCATCTTCCAAATCACGAATACAGAAGACCATCATTCCACTGGAAAGGTCCACATTGGTCTGTTTGCTGAAAATACCGGCATAAGTACCGTGAGTATACTTGGAAAGCCTTTGCACCAAAGATTCAGCGCCTTGCATTGAAGACAGAACCTGATATAGGTCTTCCATTGTCGGCGGCTCATAAATTGAAGGATCAACCACCTCCATGGTAATCCCCTTAAGAGCATACACATCAAGCATAGCAGTATCCAAAATTCCCTCTTCTTCGGGAGTAAGCCCGCCCAACATCAATTTAAGCAAACCATGCAAAGTAATAATATTTGAACGCAACAGATCACCCGGCTGCACCTCATCACCCTCAATCGGCTTAGGTAAATCAAAAGGATTAATTCGGCGATCACTATTTAGACTTAATCTCAAATAAGAACCACCCACAACTGTAGTTAAAGCTTCATACTCATTTTCCGGATCAATCACGATAACATCGGTACCCATCATCATAAGTCTTAAAATCTCCAGCTTCACAGCGTAAGACTTACCGGCACCGGACTTGGCGAAAACCACGCTATTGGCGTTTTCCAGTGCAAAACGATCAAAGATAACCAAACTATCATTATGACGATTGATTCCATACAAAATTCCCTTATCCGAAGTTAAATCGGAAGAGGTAAACGGAAAAGTTGTGGAAAGCGGACCGGTGTTCATATTACGGATCACGTAAAGTTCATCCAGACACATCGGCAAAGCCGCATTAAAACCATGCTCAGCCTGTAACTGACACCTCTTGGTCATCACTAATTTACCGGCCAAAAGACTTTCCAGCTGCTTGGCAATCTTTTCCAGCTTCTTTTCAGACTTCGCATAAACTGTAAAATAAAGGGCAAATTGAAAAAACTTCTCCTGACCGCGCTGAATCTCGGTTCGCAATTGCTCGGCATCCTCCAAAGCGGTCTCCAATGCCGGATCACGCACCTGTCCCTTTTCAGCGTTTATACGAATACTGGACTGCATCTGCGCCACCTTTTTTTTCAAAGTTTTCATAATCTGCTCGGAACTGATCGGATAGATATACTGAGACACGTCCATAGTCACATCAAAGTTGATAACCGGAGCCAACCAGTTCACATCAAGATAACGCGGATAAGCAAAAACGTAGAAAGATCTGGCGTAAAAACCATCCAGACGGATCGAGTCATATTGAATTTCCATGGAAGAAGGCGCAATTAAATCCTTAATCACCGCTAATCCTTCCTGATAAATCTTCTCGGCCTCAATATATTCTTTCTTCTCCTTATCACTCAATTTCAAATTCTTACCGGTCTCCTTCTTAAGCTCGTGAGCCGAGTCCACCTTATCGACAGTTTCCTTACTCTTCTTACTGTTAAAAACAAATAAAGACTTAACCTTCTCAAAAATCGACTTCCTCTTTGCGGTTTGAGCCGGATCCACTTGAACCTCTTCTTCGCCCCCCCCCTCCTCTTCGTCTTTAACATTATCTCCAGACTCAGGCTTGGTATCGGTAGAATCAGTCAATGCTGGAACATTCGCCTCCTCAACCGGCTGCTCACCGACCGACTCAACGTTTTCCAGCTTCAACTCCTCACCATTATCATCTTTCAAAGACTTTGGCGCTTGCTCTTCAGTCGGCAAACGCATTCCGGTACGCGGATCATAACCGGCGGCAAGCATCTCCTTCTCAGCCTCCTCTTCCTTAAACCATTTTCCGGTAATCGGATCAAACCCCGCGCTTTCCATCTTTTCAGCGGCTTCACTTTCCAGTTTTTTAATAACTTCAAGCGCCGGCGTAACCTCAATAATGGAACCCGGATCCTGACCAAGTTCGGTCATGGAAGGTTTTTCAGCGCGCAAATTGGGAGCCGAAGCCTCAAGCTCCTGCTTCATAGCTTCAGTAGCCGAATCTTCTGTAGGGTTTATACCCTCCGAAGAAGCCAAATCTCCTCCCATATCGGCGATTTTATTGCCTGAAGAAGTTTTTCCGGAAGCCTCTGCCAGCCAGGCCGGTGTATCGGTATTTTTATGCTCTTCACGCTTAAAAACACTCTCTTCAAGAGGTTTTTGGGCATTTTGAGCGGAATTTTGTGCAGTTGTCTGAGTGTTTGTTGGATCCATTAACTTGCTTTGTTTTTATTTCGAAATATCAGATCATTTTAGCAAAAATTAAGCTTTTTTACAAGCCTTCAAGCACAAATTCTATCAAAAGTTCTAAAATGAAAGTTACAACAAGACGACATCATATAAAACTTTTCTTCCTGGCCGGGAAGAAAAATGTGTGAGCGAGCGAGAACCTGCCAAAAGTTATCCTGTGGACAACTTTAGAAGGAGAAAAAAACAGAGTGAATGAAGCCCGGATCAAGGGGCGCCGCCGACGTTTCCGTCGGACGGCGCCCCTCTCACCTATTGAGCCCAGAAGGAGCGCGCTAGCACGCTAGCGCGTCCGCCCCTTCCAGTGCCCCTCGGGGGTGTTCTTGAGCCAGACCGGATCGGCCCAGCCCCCGTCCGGAGCACGCACCGGCTCGGGGAACTTGGCGGCCCGATCACCACCGGTCAACCAGCCCTGGTCGGAGCTGGAACCGTTGGAGTCCTGGTTCTGAGACACCACCGTCGCGGGCGGCACACCCTGGGCCGTCCCGCGACGGCCGATCAAGCGGAACACGAACGCACCCAACATCTTCTTCACCATGGTTTGTGCCCTCCTCCGGCACGGTTTTCGCTCGCCCTCTGTCGGTGGGGCCAGCTTGTAAATCGCCGAAAATAAATCTCGACAGCTCACAAGCTGGCCCTACCATTTTGGATATCGCCTTGTTGTCAAAACCTACTACATAGGTGAAAATACGCCCATCTGTCAAAAGAGAGATAGCGCAAATTACTACCAAAAAGTAGGCCTGAGACAAAACTCAGGGAACAACGTTTCCTAGTGAAACACTGCATCTCCAAGCTTTCTCTCGCCACGCTCCAGGCTGTATCTCGGATAGATCTACCGAGACCTCGGCCAATATCCTGTCAGCGGTTGTCAAAGAACAAAACATTTTTTCTGTTGGCAAGCATAGTACGGACCAAGCGACAAAAAGTCAATACTGAAAAAGTGAAAATAAATAAAAATACCAAATAGCCGAATTGGCAACCCCAAAAAGCCAAATATTCTTTAAAAAAGACCAATTTTCCCTACAATTACCCACTGAACTGTGCTAATATCCGCATAGTTTGTAACCATAACCTTAAATCACCGTGGCCGATAAAGATAAAGACCAACAACCGCAGGAAGAAAACAACGAAAACGAGCAAGAAAAATCCAACCAAGATAGCGAAGAACAAACCCAGGAACTTTTCGAAAAAACACCTGAAAAGGGCATCGAACCCGCAAATATCTCCGACGAAATGGAGACTTCATATTTGGAATACGCCATGAGCGTTATCGTATCCCGCGCCTTGCCGGATGTGCGTGACGGTTTAAAACCGGTACACCGCCGCATCCTTTACGCCATGCACGAAATGGGGCTACGCTCCAGCGGTTCTTTTCGTAAATCAGCGGCGGTTGTCGGTGAGGTTCTGGCCAAGTATCACCCCCACGGTGATAGCGCCGTCTACGACTCCATGGTTAGGATGGCTCAAGATTTCGCCATGCGCTATGAGCTGGTACGCGGACAAGGTAACTTCGGTTCGGTTGACGGAGACAGTCCGGCGGCCATGCGTTACACAGAGGCCAAAATGGAGAAAATCAGTGATGAGCTGCTTACCGACATCGACAAAGAAACCGTTAGCTGGAGAGACAATTACGATGGCAGATACAAAGAACCAACGGTTTTACCAACAAAACTCCCTCAACTTCTTTTAAACGGAACCACCGGTATCGCCGTAGGTATGGCCACCTCAATTCCGCCACATAATCTTGGAGAATTGATCGACGGCATCATGCATCTTTCAGAGAATCCGGAAGCCACCATCGAAGACCTTATGGAATACATCAAGGGTCCGGACTTCCCCACCGGCGGCATTCTATACAACGTTGAAGATATTAAAACAGCCTATACCACCGGCCGTGGAGGAATGGTATTAAGAGCGAAAACCGAAATAGTTGAAAGAAAAGGCGGCAAGTTCGCCATTATCGTCAACGAAATCCCCTACCAGGTAAACAAAGCAAACTTAGTGGAGAAGATCGCCATGTTGGTGCGCGACAAAAAAATCATTGGCATCACCGATATCCGCGATGAATCCAATAAAGATGGTATTAGAGTGGTGATTGAGATTAAGAAAGACGGTTATCCGAAAAAAATCTTAAACCAACTCTTTAAATATACTCAGCTGCAAACATCGTTCAACATGAACATGATTGCTTTAGTAGATGAAATTCAGCCCCATTTATTAGACCTAAAGCAGGTTTTGGAGCACTTTATTGATCACCGAAAAATAGTAATTACACGCCGCACCGAATACGATTTAAAGGTAGCGAAAGCCCGAGCTCACATATTGGAAGGACTTAAGATCGCCCTCGATAATATTGATGCAATCATCGAAACCATCCGTAAATCAAAAACCAAGGAAGACGCACTGGAGGCCTTAATGAAACAGTTCAAACTTACCGAAGAGCAAGGAAAAGCCATCCTGGAGATGCGTTTGCAAACACTTGCAGGTCTGGAAAGACAGAAAATAGAAGACGAACTAAAGGAAAAACTGATCCTTATAGAAGGACTTGAGGCTATTCTTGCGGATGTTAAGAAAATTCTAAAAATCATGCAAGATGAGCTAGCCGAAATTAAAGAAAAATATGCCGACGAAAGAAGAACCGAAATCGTCCCTCACGCAATCAATGCTCTTTCCAAGAAAGACACTATCCCAAATGAAAGAATGATTGTAATGCTGAGCCGTGAAAACTACATTAAACGCGTATCCGCCAGTACCTTCAGAGCTCAACACCGTGGAGGCAAGGGGATAATCGGCGGAACCACCAAGGAAGAGGATGAAATCAAATTAGTTCTTTTCGCCAATAATCACGATGAACTGCTTTACTTCACCAACCAAGGACGCGTCTTTAAGCTACCGGTCTACGAAATGCCCGCAGCTTCCAGAACCGCTAAGGGACAGGCAATCGTAAATTTACTGCAGCTCCAAGAAAACGAGGTTGTTACAGCTATTTTAAATGCCGGTGAACAATTCACCGAAAAATACATTTTAATAGCCACCAGAAATGGAACTGTAAAAAAGACCGAAACTAAAGACTTTAATAATGTAAGAAAAAACGGCCTTATCGCCATTAAAATCCGTGAAAACGACTCTCTGGAGTGGGTCAAAGAAGTCTCAGACGGTGACGATGTAATGATTATCACTAAAGAAGGAAAATCAATCCGCTTCCAGGAAAGTGATGCTCGTCCCATGGGTCGTGCCTCAATCGGCGTACGCGGAATCAAATTAAAACCCGGCGATGAAGTAGTGGAAATGAGCACTATTAAAGACAAGGAGAATGCCGAATTGCTTGTGGTAATGGGCAATGGACTTGGAAAAATGACCAAAGTTAATAACTACCGCCTTCAATCCAGAGGAGGGTCAGGCATCAAAACAGCTAACCTAACGCAAAAAACAGGAAAATTGGTCGGAGCCAAAATCATTGAACCCGATATGGATGCCGATCTTATTTTAATGTCAAAATCCGGCCAGGTTATAAGGCTGCATTGCAAGAACATCCCTTCCCAGGGACGAGCTACTCAGGGAGTTTACCTGATGAGACTTAAATTAAAGGATCAAGTGGCTTCCGTATCTCTAATCCAAAACATTCCGGAAGACGAGCTAATAGCCCCAACCGGTGAAAACGCGTTAGACAAACAACAAAGTTTATTGGAAGAAAAAGGAGAGAAAGGAGAAAAGGGAGAAAAATCCGAAAAAACCGCTGCTTAGCATCTAACCTATTCCTATGAAAAAATTTTTCCTTTTCAGCTGGGCTCTACTTGGCATTGCGCTATTCTCAAATGTTGCTTTGGCAGCCAGTGGTGATCTTGCGATAAACTCTTCCAATATAAGTTTTTCAAACAATAGCTTTCTTGAAGGAAATACCGTGCGTATTTACGCTACGGCCAGCAACAACAGCGGTCAGGATCTACTGGGGGTGGTACGCTTTTATGCCAACGACAGCCAGATTGGCGGTGACCAGCCAATTTCCCTCTTCGCCAACAATACCGACGGCGTATTCATCGACTGGACCCCTCTAAGCTACGGAAATTACAAAATCGCCGTCAAAATTTTCCCCTGGGAACCGGAAATAGACGACCCCAATAACAACTGGGTGGTCAGCAATATATATGTCATACAGGACACCGACCACGATGGCATACCCAACGATAAAGATGATGACGACGATGGAGATGGAGTAAGTGATTCTGAAGACGAATTTCCCCTAAACAGTAAAGAGCAATATGACACCGATGGAGATGGAAAAGGTGATAATGCCGATGAAGACGACGACAACGATGGTGTACCGGATGAATTTGACGATATGCCTTTGGATCCAAATGAAACACTGGACACCGACGGGGACGGCATCGGCAATGTCGCTGACGAAGATGATGATGGTGATGGATTAAGCGACTCCGAAGAAGAAAATCTTAAAACCGACCCCCTTAAATTTGACACCGATGGTGACGACTACAACGACAAAGAAGACGCCTTTCCTTTAAACCCGGCCGAATGGCTTGATACAGACCAAGATAAGATCGGCAACAACGTCGATACCGACGATGATAACGACGGAATTTTGGACACTGAAGATGAATTCCCTTTAAACAAAGAGCCTGTTGCCAAACTTACCGATGAAAAATTAAGCATCGGCTTGCTTGAGGAATATACTTTTGACGCCACTCCCTCTTATGATGAAGATGGCAAGATTGTCAGTTACTTATGGGAAATTAACGGTGACATTGAAAAAGAAGGCAACTATATCACCCATTCTTTCAGTCAACTTGGACCGCAGAAAGTCACTTTAACAATCGTAGATGATCAAGGACAATCAAAAACCGTTGATCTACAGGTCAATGTGGTCAACAATCGTCTGCACAGACAACTTTTGATTAGTTTATTCGCAATTTTGCTTGCATCGGGAATTTATTTCAAGTATATTGCTGGGGCAAAAAATCGCAAAGAAACTGATCAATAAGCTAAATAAAGCAATATGAAGACAGGAATTCATCCACAAATGTACGACGTAGTTTTTATGGACACCTCCAGCGGTGCACAGTTTATAAGCCAATCGACACTTAAAAGTGACGAAACCGTTAAGATTAACGGAAAAGATTACTTCGTGATTAAAGTGGAAATCAGTTCTTCCACTCACCCATTCTACACCGGAAAGCAAATGCTTTTGGATACTTCCGGACGTGTAGACAAGTTCATGGCCAAGATGAAGAAGGCTCAATCATTCACTGAGAAGAACGTAAAAACCGTAGACAGTGAGGAAGCTGAAGAAGTAGCCAAAGAAACAGCAGAAGCATCTGAGGAGGCAGAAGAAACTCCAGTTGAAGAAACAACCGAGGAAAAAGCTGAAGAAAAAAGCGAGTAATTACGACCCTACAGTAAGTTGTTGACAAATAGCACTAATTGTGCTATTTTTTTATGCTTTTTAAAACACAATACCAATGGCTGAAAGACCAGCTGCACAACCGGCTCCCGCACCGCAAGCGCCTCCTATTCGTGAGCATGCTCCGATAGTCAGTGCTGCATTGTGGCTGCAAAAAGCCCACGACAAAGTTAGTGGCGGCATTGCCAACATCAGCCAAGCCGCACATGGCGGTGTGGACAAGATTTTAAGAAGGGAAGATCCGGGTGATGCGGAACCAGTAGGCATCTTAAAAACTCCTTTTCACGTGGCCGGAAATGCTATTGATGGTACCGTCGGTACCGTGGCCAGAAGAGCGCACGAAGTTGTTGAAAATGCCGGAGGCATGACCAATGGACTTTACAGAACGGTTACTCAGCCCTTCATGCACCCCAAAAAAACCTTTACCGAACCCGGGCAATACCTTGCAAATCCGGGTAGAGTGGTAATTGAGGCAGCCGATATGGCAGAAAACGTTGTAAACGCACCCACCAGAAGTTTAGATGAATTCACTAACCGCTTTATTAAACGCCCACTCCAATTGGTTGGAGAAAAGCTACGTTGGATCGGTGGCAGAGCATTAGGCTGGATTGGCAAAAAAGCCGGTTGGTTAACAACCAAGCTAAGAGAAGGAGTTGAATATATTACCGGCTCAAAATACGTCACAAAGGCCAAGGAATGGATTAAAGAAGTTCAATTCCGCGACGCAGTGCCACAATAAGCTTCAGCTAT
This sequence comes from uncultured Candidatus Peribacteria bacterium, assembly GCA_964383675.1. GTDB lineage: Bacteria > Patescibacteriota > Gracilibacteria > UBA1369 > LOWO2-01-FULL-3 > CAYLHX01. Next base: position 13,980 of record CAYLHX010000008.1, read on the forward strand.
AGAATTTTCACCTGCAAAATGCTAAATTGGCTGCAAAATTAGCATTTTAATATGTTTGAATTTTCACTGGAACATCAAGATGGCTCAGCACGTCTGGGCAGCCTCACCACGCCTCATGGAGTGATCAAAACTCCCGTTTTCATGCCCGTTGGCACCAAAGCCAGCGTAAAGACGCTTTCCCAAGAGGATTTAAAAGAGTTAGGAGCCGAAATTATTTTGGGTAACACCTATCACCTTTTTTTGCGTCCGGGAGAAGAACTGGTCAAAAAAATGGGAGGTTTGCACAAATGGATGAATTGGAATGGCCCGATTCTAACGGACTCCGGTGGTTTTCAGGTCTTTTCACTAGCGCAAGAAAAAGGTTTTACCAAAAACACAGTATTTAAGAGCAAAGTTAAAATAGATGAGAATGGCGTAGAATTCAGTTCTCATTTAGACGGATCCAAACACTATTTGACGCCCGAGAAAGCCATTGAGATACAACATGACTTGGGTGCGGACATTATTATGGCTTTTGATGAGTGCGCGCCAGCGCCCAGTTCAAAAGAGTACTTCAAAAGCGCCATGGCGCGCACCCACAACTGGCTCACTCGTTGTAAAAAAGAACACCAGAAACTATTAACTACCCAAGAGCATGAACAAGCTCTTTTTGGCATAGTCCAGGGTGGATTATTCTCTGATCTAAGAGAAAATTCCGCCAAATTCGTCAATGATTTGGACCTTCCCGGCAACGCCATCGGCGGTCTTTCAGTCGGCGAAAGTAAAGATCAAATGCAAGAAATGATCGAGGTCACAGTGCCACAGCTGGCAAAAAACAAACCTCGCTATTTAATGGGGGTTGGCACGCCGGAAGACCTTTTGGAATGCGTGGAACGCGGCATCGACATGTTCGACTGCGTCCATCCTACGCGAATGGCCAGGCACGGAGCCTTCTGGACCTCACAAGGCCGCTTCAGTATCCGTAATGAGCAATTCAAGGCCGACGAAAAACCGTTAGATACAAAGTGCCTCTGTTCAAGCTGCAAAAGCTACAACAGAAGCTATCTGCGACATCTGATTTTTGAAAATGAAATCCTTGGACTCCGACTTATGACTATTCACAATTTACACTTTTTGTTAAACTTGATGCGACAAATTCAGGGTCACATCAGAAACAACTCTTTCCAAAAATTCAAAAAAGATTTCCTGGAAGAATTTAACAGCCAAAGCCTCTAATCCTCACCTCATGATTGCTTACTTAAAAGGAAATATCCTCAAAAAAACAACAAAGGGCGTGATCTTGGATACCGGAAACATCGGTTATTTCGTTCATCTTGGCACAATTTTGATTTCAGAGTGCGAAGAAACACAAGAAGTTGAATTTTTCATTCACCATCAAATTAAAGAAGATTGCTCCGATCTCTACGGCTTTGGAACTTATCAAGAACTGGAACTATTCAAAAAACTGCTTTCCATCAACGGTGTAGGACCAAAGGTTGCCCTGGAGCTTTTAAGCGTACCAATCGACAACCTAAAAGGCGCCATAATCAGTGAGGACGAAGCCTTTATCTGCAAAATCCCTGGTATCGGCAAAAAAACCGCTAAAAGACTCATCCTGGAACTTAAAGAAAAGATTGACATCGATATCTCCCTGGAAAGAATGTATAAAAAATTAGATCAAAGTACCGAGAATGACATTGTGGATGCCCTAAGTAAGTTAGGTTACCAAAAACGTGAAATAATGGAAAACCTCAAGAAAATGCCAGAAGAATTGATCGAAGCGGAAGCCATTATCACCTATTTCCTAAAAAATGCTTAAAACCGAAGCCGATCTGGTAACCAACAAATCCAATATCCGCTACCTTTCAAACTTTACAGGTAGCTCTGGCTTCATGTTAATCACAAAATCCAAGAAACACCTTTTTACCGATTTTCGCTACCTGGAAAGAGCCAAAGACACTATCAAAGAAGGCATAGAAATAGTCGATACAACTCGGATGTTTCGTAATCCCAAAGAACTTAAACAAAATTGGCAAAAAATACTGAAACAAAATAAAATTGAGCATTTGGGCATCGAGGAGACGGATCTTACCGTTAGTCGCTACAAGTTTTTCAAAAAAATATCTCGACCGCTGAAATTTAAAGATATCTCGGGAAAATATGAAACGCTTAGAGAAATAAAAGGTGAAGAGGAGGTAAAATTAATTACCAAAAGCCAAAGAATAAATGAAAAAGTTTTTATTGAGATCAAAAAAATTGTTCAAGATTTCGTAAGTGGCCGCTCAAAAGAAAATCACTTAACAGAGATTAATTTAGCCTGGAAAATCAAGGAGCTGGGGCATCAATTTGGCGCTGAAGATGTTTCCTTCGATCCTATTGTGGCCTTCGGGGCACACAGTGCGCGCCCTCATCATGAACCGGACAACACAAAACTTAAAAAAGGCGACCTCATCTTGGTAGACATGGGCATGAAATACCACGGATACTGCTCCGACATGACCCGCATGATTTTCACCCAAAAGCCCACCAAAGAACAAGCCGAAATCTATAATTTAGTGCTCAAAGCCCAGGAAAACGCTTTAAAAAACTTAAAAGCCGGTATAAGCGGCAAAGATGCCGACAAATTGAGCCGCGACCTTATTGTTGAAGCCGGTTACGGAGACTATTACGGCCACGCCGGTGGCCACGGCATCGGGCTGGACATCCACGAATCCCCTTCTCTATCTGAAAAATACGTAAAAACAATTCGTAAAAACACCATCGTTACAGTCGAACCCGGTATCTATCTACCAGGAAAATTCGGCGTCCGCATTGAAGATATGGCCCTTATCAAAGAAGAAGGCATTGAAAACCTGACAAAGATCAGCAAAAAAATCTAAAGAGTACTCCCCTCCAGCTGATAATAAAACTAAAAAACAAATTGTCAACCAATCCTCCTCCACATTCTCAACGTTTTCCACTAAAATTAGCGGGCTTTAAAAAACCAAGATGTGTGGAATATTCGCCTATCACGGGCCTAGGAAAAACGCTCCGGAAATAGTCATTGAGGGCCTTAAAAGATTGGAATACCGCGGCTACGACTCCTGGGGCATAGCCTACAAGAACCAAAACAAGATTCTGATCCACAAGCAAGTTGGCAAAATCGGAGATTTCGATTTCAAAAAACATGATTTTCTAAAATCCGAATTATCAATAGGCGAAATAGATGATCAGAATGGTAACCAAATCTCCATGGGCCATTCCCGCTGGGCCACTCATGGCGGTGTCACCAATGCCAACGCTCATCCACACCTAAGCCAAAACAAAGAGATCGTCATCGTACATAATGGAATCTTTGAAAACTACCTGGAAGTTAAAAAAGAACTGGAAGCCAAGGGCTACAAATTCCGATCCAAAACCGATACCGAGGTGATCGCCCATCTCATTGAAGAGTACTGCAAAAACAATTCCTTTGAAAAAGCCATCCAGAAAACTCTGAACAAGATTGAGGGACGTTATGCCCTGGTTGTCATGAAGAACGACAAGAACAAAATTGTGGTAGCCAGAAAAGGCTCACCTCTAATTATAGGGGTTGGTGAAACCAAGGGAGAATACTTTGTAGCTTCGGATATTCCTGCATTCCTTCCCTACACCAAAAAGGTCATCTATCTTGATGACAATCAGATTTGTGAAATTGAAAAAGAACAAATAAAATTTTTCGACGCCAAAAGCAACACCGAGATCAAGAAACGTATAATAGAAATCGACTGGGACATGGAAAGCGCTGAAAAAGGCGATTTTCCCCATTTCATGATCAAAGAGATCACCGAGCAAAAGGAAACCTTGGACCGAGCCATTAATCAAGATACCAAAATCATTGAACAAGTGGCAAAAGAGATCAAACAAGCTAAGGGAACCTTCTTTGTCGGCTGTGGTACTGCCGGAAAGGTCGCCATGGTTGGAGAATATCTCTTCGCCGAAATCTCCAAAAAACACGTAAATTTCAGTTTCGGATCCGAATTTGGTAATTACAAAGACTTCCTTACCGACAAAACCTTAATGATCTGCATCTCTCAATCCGGAGAAACCGCCGACACCCTGGAAGCAATTGAAATCGCCAAAGCAAAAGGCGTAAAAATAGTTTCTATCGTTAATGTTGAAAGCTCCACCATGGCCAGAATCTCCGATCTGGTCATCCCCATCAAAGCCGGACCGGAAAAAGCGGTTGCCTCAACCAAAGCCACAACTTCACAATTGGCAATCCTCACCTTGTTAGCCTACGCCTGCGACGGTGGTATCAGCTTCGGAAAACAACTTTTAATCAATACCGCCAGCCAGATCAATGACATGCTAAATCCGCGTTACGAAGACCACATCATGAGATTGGCTAAAAAAATTAAAGAGGTCGAATCAATGTACATAATCGGTCGCGGCAGCAACTACCCCATTGCACTTGAGGCGGCAATCAAACTACAAGAAGTTTCCTATATCCATGCCGAAGGATTTGCCGGCGGAGAATTAAAGCATGGCCCCATCGCTCTTATTTCCAAGAACACACCGGTAATCGCGCTTGTATCAAATGACCACACCAAGAAAGAGATCCTCTCCAACGCCACCGAGGTCAAAGCCCGTGGGGGCTATATCATTGGTGTATCTCCCGAAAATCACGAAGTATTCGACTTTTGGATCCGCGTACCCGATGTTGGTCAAAGCGCCCCTATCGTCAACATTATTCCAATTCAAATCCTGGCTTACCAGCTGGCCGTCCTGCGCAACAACGATCCGGACAAACCTCGCAACCTGGCAAAAAGTGTAACCGTTAAATAAATAACAGCCACACTTGAGCTTATAAAAAGGGGCTTTTTTTGCTATAATATGAAAAGTAGATCCTCTCATTCATATGTACAACAAAAATACCAAAATAGTCTGTACCCTAGGGCCTTCCAGCGATTCTGTAAAAGAAATCGTGGCCCTGATCCAAGCGGGCATGAACGTGGCACGACTGAATTTTTCCCACGGCACCTACGAACATCACACAAAAATCATCCAAAACATCAAGAAAGCTGAGAAAGTAACTGGAAAAATCGTGGGTATTTTACAAGATCTACAAGGGCCAAAAATAAGGCTTGGCGAACTGCCAAAAGAAGGAATCACACTCAAAAATGAAGAAGAGTTGGAGATGACCATCAAAAAAATCATTGGCGAACGCAAAGAAGATAAACTGATCATACCTATCAATTACAAAAACCTCCTTAAAGATGTTAAAAAAAATGACATAATACTTTTAAACGACGGCCTGGTGGAAATTCGTGTTGTCAAAAAAAAGAAAACATCCGTTATTTGTAAGGTGAAATTCGGAGGTCTCATTAAAACGAAATGTGGTGTTCATCTCCCCACTTCCAATGTTTCCAGCGAAACAATTACCAAAAAAGATAAGGCCGATCTAGAGTTCGGCCTGAAACATAACCTAGACTTCGTTGCAATGTCCTTTGTAAAAAATAAAAAGGATATTGATCAGCTGCGTGATATGATTGAGAAATCCGGAAAAGAAGTTCAGATCATCGCCAAAATTGAACGTCATGAGGCGGTTAAAAACCTTACTGAAATCATTAAGGCCTCCGATGGCGTAATGGTTGCCCGTGGTGATCTGGGAACAGATATTCCAGCAGAGCAAGTACCTATCGTCCAGAAACGTATTATAAAACTGGCCAACCGCTATGGTAAACCGGTAATCACCGCCACTCAAGTGTTGCAATCCATGGTTAAAGAGTCACGTGCCACCAGAGCAGAAATCTCCGATGCCGCCAATGCCGTCTTCGATCACACCGACGCCATCATGCTTTCCAATGAATCGGCTGTCGGAAAATACGCGGTTAAAGCTACTACGACCTTAACCAAGGTGGCCTCAACAGTTGAAAAGGAACTACAAAAACACGAAGAATTATTGGAGCACTTAAACTCCAATACCTACCTATCCAATGTAAACGCAACTTGCTTAAACGCCTGCGAACTGGCCAGCGACACCAAGGCCAATCTACTGGTGATCTATACCGGCCACGGCTACACAGCTCGACAAATAGCAAAGCATCGTCTGTACATTCCTATGATTGTGATAACTCCTCACGAAAAAACCGCCCGCCAGCTCACTTTGGTATGGGGTGTTAATAAAGTTTTCGTAAAAAAATTCGAACGTAAAGATCGCCTCAAACCGGAAGCAATGATCAAATTTCTAAAGCAAAATAAAGTGGTTAAGCCTAACGATGAAGTTGTTCTGGTGTGTAACGCCAGTAAAAAAGAAAGTACCATCTCAACAGTAAAAGTATAAACATGCGAATTATTGGTATAGATCCCGGCACGGCCATTACTGGCTTCAGCATCTTGGAGCGCAATGGAGCAAAATTAAAATTGTTGGAATACGGCTGCATAAGAACAGCTGCGGGACTATCTGCAGGTGTTCGTCTTAATCAGATTGCTCAAGATTTAAGCACTATCTTAAAAAAATGGCAGCCAAATTTGGCCTCTGTAGAAAAACTCTTTTTTCAGAACAATGTCAAAACGGCTATGTCCGTTGCTCAAGCGCGCGGAGTGATTATTCAAAACCTCACTGCATACGGAGTTAACACTATGGAATATACTCCCCTACAAATCAAATCTGCCATTTGCGGCTACGGTCAAGCCGATAAAGCAATGGTCCAAACTATGGTCAAAATGATTTTAGGCCTCAGCACTGTCCCAAAACCGGATGACGCCGCTGATGCTATCGCCGCGGCAATTTGCCTGGCCAACTCTATTCCCTTAGAAGCACAAACAAGACAATGAAAAAATTAATGATAGGCCTTTGGCTGATAATCATAACCGGAATTGTTTTTATAGGAATCAAGTTCACCAAGCCCGACAGCAACCCTGATGATGTTTTAATCAGCCAAGAAAGTCATGAAAATCTCCCGCCAATCGATGACCCAAGTTTAATTAACGATAAAACCGTTAATGATACACCACAAGACGCTACCTACACCCAGCTTATGACCTTGGGAGAAAACAGTTTTAAGGCCGGTAATTATGAAACTGCCATTCAAAACTACCTCTATGCCATCAATCAAAATCCAAACTCCAGCGATCCGCTTATTAAAGTTGGCGAGGCTTACCTAGCCAACAACGAACCAAAAAAGGCCGAAGAGTTTTTCCGTAAAGCCGCGGACATTGATCCTGACTCCAATGAGATTCTGCTTGGAATAGCACGCTCGCTTCTCAATAACCAAAATATTGAGCAAGCCAAGAGTTTGGTTTGGAAAATGGACAAGGAAAATGCGGAGGTGAAATACTACACGGGGGTCCTACTGATTCTTTACAAAGATTTTGAGGGGGCAAAAAATAATTTTGAGGAGTTAGCCAAAAATGAAACCACCCCCTATTTGGTGAAAGCCAAAGCTCAGAAATTTATTGATGCCTACACTACCTTCTCCTATTTTTCCGAAGGTGAAACTCTGCATTTACAAACATTGCTCGCGAAAGCCCTCACTCAAAGTGGTGAAAATGCAGCAGCAATTCCACTACTTTTTGATGTAATTGATCAAAAAAACAACTATCGTGATGCCTGGATTATCTTAGGTTACGCCTATCTTAAAACCGACAAAATAGCCGAGGCCATAGACTCTTTGGAACAGGCCAAAAGCCTTCAGACAGACAAACCGGAAACTCTCTTTTATCTCGGCCTGGCTTATTTTGCCAACAATGACTTGGACAAAGCCATCTACTACCTGGAACAAGCCGACTCTGAAGGCTATCAGCCAAAGGAAGAACTTAATCTTAAGTTGGGGGACGCCTATCTTTTAAAAGAAAAATTTGAAAAAGCCGAAGCCCATTACAATTCAGTACTGGCAACAAATACCGGCAATCTAAATATTTTCGTGCGAGCGATTTGGCTAAATATAGACAAGTTGGACAACGCCACCAAAGCCGTTGAACTGGCCCAAAAAGCACTTGAGGTACACCCCGAAGAGGCAATGAGTTATAATCTGCTTGGTTGGTCCTACACGGCCACAGGAAATTTTCAGGAAGCCGAACAATACCTGAACCAAGCCCTGAGTTTAAACCCTGATTTTGACGCCGCAATTTTAAATCTCGGTTGGCTCAAAGAAAAACAAGGCAAGACCGTCTTGGCCAAAGAATACTATAAAAAGGCCTATAACTTAGGAAATGGCAACTCAATCGCCAGCCTGGCCGCTAAAAGGTACAATAACATAACCTCACCCTAACATGACACTTTTTACAGCAACCATTCTCTTCATTCTGGGAGCAACCATCGGCAGCTTTTTAAGCGTAGTCATTCACAGGATGGATAAGAAAAAACAAAAAATAATACTGGATCGCTCCATCTGTCCAAGCTGTAAAAAGAAATTGAAGTGGAGACACTTGGTTCCGGTTTTCAGCTGGCTTTTTCTCAGAGGGAAATGTGCTTACTGCGGCAAAAAGATATCGGCTCACTACCTTGCCCTGGAAATCACCACCGCTCTCACCTTCCTTATCACCTTCTTAAAATTCAATTTCATCGAGAGCTTTCCCAGCACCACACATCCCGAAATATTAAATTACGCAGTCAATTACACTACTCTGGAACTCTTCATTTTCCACATAATCATTTTTTCCTTCCTTATCGGAATCTTCTTCTTCGATCTGATGAAAAAAATCATTCCCGACCGCTTGTCTTTACCGGCCATAGTGCTGACCATTGCCGGTAATCTACTACTTAATACCGGAATCACACCTCTGGACATGCTCTATGGCGGAGCCTTTGTTCTGGGATTCTTTCTACTACAATTCATTGTCTCTCAAGGCAAATGGATCGGTGGTGGCGACCTGCGGCTGGGTCTTTTGATGGGTATTTTATTGGGCTTGAAAGGCGGAATACTTGCCTTAATTATCGCCTACGTCACCGGCTCAATTTTCAGCATCTATCTACTGGCAACCAAAAAAGTAAACCGCAAAACCGCAATTCCATTCGGACCGTTCTTGATTATCGGAACCTTCACGGCCTTCTTCTTCGGAAATGAAATCATGAACTGGTACTTTGCCAAGTTCATGTTCTAAGCTTTCCCTTGCCTGTAAACAGCTTCAGCAGCCTTCTTGGCCTCCTCGGGATCACCAAGGTAATAGTGTTTTATTGGCCTAAAATCTTCATCGAGCTCATATATCAAAGGAATTCCCGTAGGGATATTCAAACCGACTATCTCCTCATCGGAAATATTGTCCAAGTGTTTTACCAGGGCTCGCAAACTGTTTCCATGAGCAACTATAATCACCTGTTTTCCTTCCTTCAAGACCGGCACAATCTCCTCATTCCAGTAAGGCAGAAATCTCTCCACTGTATCCTTCAGGCACTCCACCGCCGGAAGTTCATTAGGATCCAAGTCTTTATATAGCGGGTCATTGGCTGGATGACGCGGATCATCCTGCTGCAAAGCCGGCGGCCTGATATCATAACTTCTCCGCCAGATATGCACCTGCTCTTCCCCCACTTCCGCAGCCATTTCAGCCTTATTTTTACCCTGTAAAGCCCCGTAATGACGCTCATTGAGACGCCAAGAGTATTTTATAGGGATCTCTTTATGTTGCATCTCTTCAAAAGCAATATCCAAAGTTTTGGTTGCTCTTTTCAAAAGCGAGGTAAAAGCCAAATCAAACTCAAAACCGGCCTCCTTTAAAAGTCGTCCGGCCTCTTTGGCCTCCTCCACTCCATGATCGGTCAGGTCGACATCGGTCCAACCGGTAAAACGGTTTTCCTTATTCCAAATACTTTGGCCGTGTCTAAGTAAAACTAGCTTAATCATACGATCTTTAATATAATGGCCTAGAAAATTTTTACAACCCTAAAATGAAAGCAGTAATCCTGGCCGGCGGTGGAGGAACACGACTTTGGCCCCTATCCACAGAGGAAAAACCAAAACAATTTCAACCACTGGTTTCAGACAAAACCATGCTTGAAGAGACCATAGATCGTCTCAATTTTTTAAATCCGCAGGATATATTTTTGGCAATCAATGAAAAACATCTGGTTTTAACTCAAGAGTTATGTCCACAAATACCTTTTGAAAACATCATCATCGAACCGGCACTGCGTGATACCGCCTCTTGCATCGGCCTGGCCGCAGCGATAATTGAAAACAGACATCCGGGTGAAGTAATGATCGTCATCTACGCCGACCACTTAATTCAAAATCAAAGCGAATTCGAGAGCAAAATAAAACTCGCCGCCGAGATCGCCGAAAAAGAAAATACTTTAAATATAGTTGAGGTGGTTGCAAAAGAGCCCAATACCAACTACGGCTATGTAAAAATCGGCCAAGAACTAAGCAAAGATGTTTTTCAATTGGAGAGTTTTGTCGAAAAACCGGACAAAGAAACCGCCCAAAAATTTCTGGAAGACGGGAACTATCTCTGGAACACCGGCATTTATGTCTGGAAAAGTAGCGTTCTGCTGGAAAAATATCAGGAGCACCAAAAGACAAGTTACGAGAAATTTCAACAGATGATCGAAAACCCTGAAAAAATTGACCATCTCTACCCTACCTTGGAAAAAATCTCCATCGACTACGCAATCATGGAAAAGGTTGCCCCCACGGAGGTTCGCATTATCAAAGCCGATCTGGATTGGTCGGATATCGGCAATTGGGAAGCAATCTGGGAAGAGTTAGCGGATAGCCCGCAAAGCAACATTTTAAAGAATCAACCGCAACTGCTAGACGTTAATGGCTCATTGATTTACGGTCAAAAGGGCAAAAAAACCATCCTGATCGGACTCGAAGACCTTATAGTTGTAGACACCAAAGATGGTCTTTTAATAGCTAAAAAAGATCAGAGCAAAAGAATCAAGGAAATTCTTTAAAGTTTAGCCTTCCAAATTTGGTAATTCTGTTTTATATTACCGTCGATATGGATATGTTTGAACATAAGGTAGAAATAAAGCTGAAACCTTGGGGGCGCGAGATTTGGTTTGCCCATACCGACAATTATGCCGGCAAGATTTTGGAGATCAACAAAGGTCACCGCTATAGTTTGCAATATCACGAAAAGAAACGTGAAACTCAGTATATATATAAAGGTAAGGTGAAACTAACTTACGGCACAGAGGAGGATAGTCTGCAAGAGAAAATTTTAAATGAAGGTGACAAAATAGAGGTTCATCCATATACTATCCACCGCTTGGAAGCCATAGAAGATAGTGAGATTTTCGAAGTATCAACGCCCGAATTGGATGATGTAGTAAAACTGGACGACGACTATGGAAGAAGCGGCAAAGGAAATGATCCAACACTTGATCAACAAATACATCAATCACAACATCAATAACACTTAATAATCATGTTAAAAAAATTCTTGAGCTGGAAAATATTTGTAATTCTAATAAGTGCTTTAATCATCGGATTTTACGATCTACCTCCTAAAACCCAGGAGAATCTGCTGCCATTTATTCCTAAAGACGGTGAAGTAACCGAAAACGGAGAGGTTGTTCAAAAAACCAAGATGAAGCTGGGACTGGATCTTCAGGGCGGGTCACAACTGGATTACAAGATCAACCTTAACGAAGTTCCCGATGCCGACAAGCCATCAATCATCGAAGGTGTAAGAGAAGTGATTGAAAGACGTGTTAACGGTCTGGGTGTTTCCGAGCCAAACATCTATATTTCTGAAATTGCCGGTGAAACTCACATCATTGTGGAGCTGGCCAATACAACAGACATTTCCCAAGAAGATATCAACATGTATTTGGGTGAAAGCAAAACCGTTGAAGAGTTAACCGACGACGAAAAGAAATATGTCAGCCTGGAAAAAGCCAAAGCTACAGTTGGGAAAACCATTCAGCTTGAATTTAAAGAACAAAAAGATGAACTGGACCCGGCTGAAAAAGATAAAGTACGTGAAGAGGCCTTGGTTAGCTTAAATAAAATCAAAGAAGGCAAAGATTTCTCAATCATCGCTCAGGAAGAAGAGTTGGCAAAACCGGGAAAGGTTCAATACGAAAAATCCGATTTTGTCTTTGAAAGTGAGCTACCTACAAGTGTTAGAGACACCGTAGCCAAGCTTGAAGTTGGACAGTACCATCCGGAACTGGTGGAGACCGGAGGTAGCTTCTTTATCGATACGGCTAGCGGTCAGACCATCGAACAAACGGCACTGGCCATTGTTAAGCTGGTTGATAAAAAAGAAGAGGTAAAAGACGAGAAAGCCGTGGAAGTTAGCCATATTCTAATAGCCTATGAAGGATCCGACGCAGCCAACGCCGACACCGTAAGAACCGAGGATGAGGCCTATGAGCTAGCAAAAGAACTGAAGGTCAAACTTTCCGAGGGTGAAGACTTCACTACACTGGCAAAAGAGTACTCCGACGACACCAGTAACAAAGAGCAAGGGGGTACTTTAAGTAAAGCTGTAAACGGAGATGGCACCTATGTTTACGACTTTGAACAAGCCGCACTTGAGCTAAGCGAAGGTGCAGTAAGTGATCCGGTCAAAACTCAATTCGGTTATCACCTAATTAAGGCGGATACGGTTACCGAAAACGCCACTGAGACAAAGTACAAATACGAAGCGATTAAGTACTCTACCGTAGCAGATCCTTGGATAAACACCGGACTAACCGGGATTCATTTCGTACATGCGGATGTGCAACTGGACAACTTCTATCAACCATACGTGTCTATCCAATTTAATGAGGAAGGAGCAAAATTATTTGAAGAGATAACTGAGCGTAATGTCGGAAAGCCACTGGCCATCTTCGTAGGCGGTGAGCTGATTTCCGCACCAAACGTAAATCAAAAAATCGCCGGCGGAAACGCGCAAATCACCGGACAATTTACTCAAGAAGAATCCGAGTCACTAGCTAGAGATCTAAATACCGGAGCGATACCGGCTCCAATTGTCCTTACCGGCGAATACACCATTGGTGCCACTCTTGGCCAATCAGCACTGCAAAACAGCTTGCTGGCGGGAACAATCGGCTTGGCCTTGGTAATGCTTTTTATGGCCCTCTACTACCGTGTTTCCGGGCTTATAGCCGACCTGGCCCTACTCATTTACAGCGCCATTCTAATTTTCATGCTGAAGTCCCAACTTTCTCTGGGACTCGCCCTGATCATTGCCCTGATAGTTTTCGCTTATCTGGTAGTTAAAGTCATTAACAACAAAGATTCTGGTTGGGAAAAATTCATGTCTTTCATCCTTTCTTGTTTCGCCTTCTTCTTTATTACCTTCCTGCTAAAAACCGGCGTTGTACTTACACTGGCTGGTATCGCGGGTATCGTACTTTCAATAGGTATGGCCGTCGATGCCAACATTCTGATCTTCGAAAGGCTTAAAGAAGAGTTAAAAGATGGCAAACCATTCAACGCTGCCGTTGAAACAGCCTTTGATCGCGCCTGGACAGCCATCAGAGATTCCAACTTCTCTACTCTGCTCACCTGTGCAATTCTATTCTACTTCGGCAGCTCGATCATTAAGGGCTTCGCCTTCAATCTGGCAGCCGGAATTTTAGTTTCGATGTTTACCGCAATCGTTATCACAAAGACTTTATTGCAAGGCTTCGTAGGAACAAAACTTTCTCAAAATCTGTCGCTATTTGGATTAACTTCTTCCAAAAAAGAGAGAAAACCGATCCGCTTTACTAAAATGGCCAAGATCTGGCTACCATTCTCCGGCATTTTGGTCGGTATATCCATTATCACTATGTTTGTCCTCGGTTTAAACCTCGGCATAGACTTCAAAGGTGGAACGCTTATGGAATTCCAATTTGAGGAAAATGTAACCAAAGAGCAACTGACAACAACCCTAAGAGAAATCGAAGAGGACATTAAGAGCGGCAATTACACGGTGGTAGCCCCTGAAGAAAGTGCGGAACCTATTACCGAAGAAGACACAGAAGAAGAACCAACTAACACCTCTCCACTGATTACCGAAAGTAAACTGGATCAATCAGCCCTTGAGCCGGAAACAAATGAACTCGACCTATCGGGAATGCAGGTCATACCGAGTGGTGAAAATAATTTCGTGATCAAAACAAAATACCTTTCCTCAGAAGATCATGATTTGATTGTGGAACTAATGAAGGAAAAACTGCCAAATTTCACCGAGCCGAGATTTACCACCATCGGACCGACTCTTGGTAAGAGTCTCTTGGAAAAAGCTGTCATTGCAATAGTTATCGCCTTGGTGATGATCGTGATCTACATAGGTTTTGCCTTCCGCAAGATCCCGAAAGAGGTTAGCCCTTGGAGATTCGGCATCTGCGCCATCATCGCTTTGGCGCACGACATCATTATTGTTACCGGCATATTCATTGTTTTAGGACACTTCTTAAACGTGGAGATCGACGCCCTGTTTATTACCGCCATGTTGACCGTCTTCGGTTACTCGGTCAATGACACCATCATCATTTTCGATCGTATCCGCGAAAACTTGATCAGACATCAAGGTGGCGACCTGGAAGAGATTACCGATGTTTCATTAAGCCAAACCCTGGCCAGATCCATTAACACATCTCTTTCCACCCTAATCGCTCTGATCGCAGTGTTGTTATGGGGCAGCGCCTCCATATTCTACTTTGTACTGGCACTAACAATCGGTATCGCAATCGGCACCTATTCATCATTGTTTACTGCCGGCCCAATCCTGGTATACTGGACAAAGTGGGCGCTAAACAAACCCGCTAGAAAAAGGTAATATGAATGTGAGCGCCCCTAGCTCAATTGGATAGAGCGTCGGTCTTCGGAACCGAAGGTTACAGGTTCGATTCCTGTGGGGCGCACCACTCAAATATTAACCCCAAACCAATGGCAGGAGAAATACTAACCGCAAAAACCTTAGCAGAGGCCAAAGAACAGCTTCGCGGAATCTATCTTGCTAAAAGCACTCAGTTTAAAGAAATCTCCAGAGAGCAATACGAAGCCATAGAGAAAGATGAACGTGAAGATTCGGATAATCATCTAAATATCGAAAAGCTCGGTAAAGAAGCCGACATTATCGATCTAGCCTATTATAAGTATCTAAAAGACCGTCAAGTGGCCTACAAAATCATTCTCAAACACAAAGATGGTGAAGAGATGGAAGATTACTTCACCCTTATTCCAAATCTGGCCTAGAAACTAAATTAATAATCCGGACTTAAAAATTGGACGATGATCACGCGTCTGATTCATTAAAAGTGAGAAAGCTTTCAATCCGTGATCAAAGGTGTTTGCTGTAAACATATGCTCACAGGCGGCATTTAAGAGGAAATCCAAGACTTTCTGCCAATTGCCCTGATATTTGTCATCCTTAACGCCCAGAATCCTACGAATAAAGTCCGAACCGTGCTTTCTAAATACCTCCAAATAGCGCTTACTATGATGCAGAACATGAAAGTACAAAGCTTCATTGGAAATGGCCAGAAAATCAAATACAACAGTCCAAGCCTTGTCATACTTATCTTCCAAAACCCCCAAAAGCTCTCGCAGATGTGCCATACCATGGCGCACATACTCATTGATAAAAAATTCAGTATTGCTAACAACGGTTTTATAAAGCAAATTAGCCTCAAAAACCAAGTAATCAAAAACCGCCATCCATTCATCCTCGGTCAAACCAAGTTCTTCCTTAAGTTTTGCCGGCCCTTCAAGGATATAGATTTCAATCAGTTGATCTTCTCTACCTTTCGCGTAACGCTCCACGGCTAGTTGTTGATTGTGTCGATCCATAATAAAAATAGTTATGGTTAACAAAGCCTCGAATTATACATCAATATTAATAAATGTCAACAATAAACATTGACCTTTCGTTGAAAATATGGTAAAAATAGCTCTATTTTGTTTACACGCTAAAATATGCAATCAAAAAAGATTCTTTCAAGCATTATAGCAATAAGTATAATTGCTCTATTAAGTGGCTGTGATTTAATAGACAAATACCTTGGCGATGAAGAAAAGATTCCCCGCCAGGAAGAAAAAATCGCTCGAGAACTACCACCAAAAGAGGTGGAAATTTTTGATTTAAGCACCAGTGAAGCGAAACTATACCTAACTCAAAGCGCCCTACTCGAAAGCAGTCAAACTGTTAGCGTTTCCCCGCAAATCAGCGGAAAAATAACCAAAGTCACGGTTAAAAAAGGTGATAAGGTCGATGCCAACAGCCTACTAATAGAGCTGGGTGACTCTCTCAATACCAACATTTTGGACACCCAATTGGAAAGTGCTGAAATCGCAGCCGACATAAGTGCAGAGGCGGAAAATCAGACTGAAAAGTTGGGGCAAAACAACATTAAATCAGCCGACGTAAGTGTTGAAATTGCTAAGAATGTCCTACAAAGCGCGCAAACCAACAAATCAATCGCCGTAGATAGCTACCAACTGCAACTACAAAACAGCGAGATAGAGCTTGATAATGCTGAAATAGCCTACAAGAACACCAAATCTTCTCTAAACGATCTCAAGGACGCTTTGGATGACATGGAAGACAATCTGGAAGATATTGAGGACAAAATCGCCGATCTAGAGGGAACCGACGGCAGCTCCAGTACCATACAAGCACTTGAAGAGGCTCAAAATCAACTCGAAAGCACAATTTCAAGCACCGAGGCCCAGATAGACAACAGCAAATATGCTTTGGAAATAGCTGAAAATCGTGAAGAGCAAGCTGAAATAGCCATTAACTTGCTGGAAACTAGCTTCCAAAGCCAGCAAAATCAATTAAACCTAGCCATTGCCAACGCTTTTGAACAGTACAAAGCAGCCTGCCTACAGGCTTATGGAGTGGTCATAACCGCAAAACTGCAAGATTTACAAGCCGAAGGACAACTGCTACAAAGTCTTTCCAATGAAAAAATTAGCCGATTACAGACCGATAATAAAAGGATCTACTCGCCCATTTCCGGTGTAGTAACCGAAATCATCGCTGAGGAGGGAAATCTCACCTCTCCCGGTCAAACTCTTATAATTATTGAATCCACCGACCAACTCATAGCAAAAACCAGCCTACCCGCTGAAAAGAAAGATTTGGTAAAAATCGGCGACCAAGTACTAATAACCAATGATAGCCTAAGCCAGAGCGGCATCATTACCAGCATCAGTCCGGTAATTAACGACACAACCAAAAAAATCGACATAGAAATAAGTCTCGATAAAACCGATCAACTTCTCGCTGGAGGATTTAGTAAAGTACAATTTCCCATTAATACGCAAAAAAGCATCTACATTCCTTTAAACAGCATCTTCTTGGACGGAGATCAAAAGTTTGTGCGCATAGTTAGTGTGAATAATAAAGTTGAACACAAACCTGTAAAAACAGGACAAATAATTGATGAATTCATTGAAATTACTGATGGACTGATTGGCAATGAAAAGATCATTACTTCAGTGAATACCTTTCTTCAAGAAGATGAAAAAGTTCTTATAGCCAACAAATAATGGACCAAAAAGAGCAAAAAAATATATGGACTTTCTTTATAGACCGCCTGGCTGTTACGATTCTCGTAATAGTGGGTTTCATTTTAATGGGGCTTTTCTCTTTCTCAAGTATCCCACGAGAAGTACAGCCGGAAATCATCATCCCCATCGGATCGGTTTCAACGTTCTTGCCAGGAGCCAACCCCACCGACGTAGAGTCCCTAATTACCGAACCACTTGAAGAACGGATCGCACAAGTATCCGACATTAAAACTCTCAGTTCCACCTCAGGAATCGGCATTTCAACCATTGTCATCGAATTTGAAGCCAATGTTGACCTCGATCAGGCCATCCAGGATCTCAAAGATCAAGTTGATCTTGCCAAATCAGAGTTGCCGGAAGACGCCACCGACCCAGTGGTGAACCGGGCTGAAGCCAATACTTACGCCATTGCCACCTTCTCCTTAAGCGGAGATCTTCCCCTGCACCAGTTAACCAGCTTAGCCGAGACCATACAGGATGAGTTGGAACAAATCAGTGGTGTTTCACGAGTAGACTTGCTAGGTGGTGAATCAAAAGAAGTACAAGTAGCCATCAATCCCGAAAAGGCAGAAGAAAACGGCATCAGCATAAGCCAAGTCGCTCAAGCGATCAAAGCGGGCAACTTCAACGTACCTGTAGGACTTATAACTACCGACAAACTGAACTATTCCGTTAGAATCGATAACCGTTTTCAAAAAATCGAGGATCTCCAAAATATGATTTTATTCCGTTTTAACGATCCGGACGCTACTCCCCTATATTTGAAAGACATTGCCCAAGTAGAAGAAGTCCTAAAAAAACAATCTACAATTTCCCGCCTTTCAATAGAGGGTACCGAACCGCAAAAAACCATTTCTCTACAACTCTACAAAAAAGACGGCACCAATATTATCGAGATTGTCGATAATGCCAAAGCCAAGATTGAAGAGTTAAAAGTTTCGGTAATTCCACCAAATGTGAACATTGCGGTCACCAATGATTATTCCCAATTCATTAGAACGGATCTTGGAATTCTAACCAAAAGCGGAATTCAAACCACTATCTTGATTATAATCATTCTCTTTTTGGCACTCGGCTTTACGGAAGGAGTTTTGGCCGGCCTTTCAATTCCCCTAACACTACTGGCCGCCATTGCGGTTATAGATTTTTACGGCATGACTTTAAACGGCCTCACCTTGTTCTCACTGGTAATCGCCCTGGGCCTCATGGTGGACACCGCAATAGTCATCATGGAAGGCATTCATGAAAACCTAAAAGAAGGACAAACCGCTAGAGATGCGGCGATAAATTCAATCGAAACCTACAAATGGCCTCTTGTGGCCGGGACACTAACCACAA
The DNA here is from genome assembly GCA_964383675.1 of uncultured Candidatus Peribacteria bacterium. GTDB lineage: Bacteria > Patescibacteriota > Gracilibacteria > UBA1369 > LOWO2-01-FULL-3 > CAYLHX01. The sequence goes on from CAYLHX010000008.1 coordinate 32,726, forward strand.
TTTTCGCCTTTTTCCCAATGCTTTTGGTAAGTGGCATTGTTGGACAATTCCTGAAATCTTTACCAATAACTATTTCTGTAACTCTAATAATTTCTCTTTTTGTATCCTTCACCATCATTCCTTCCTTGACGGTAAAATTCATGAAAAACCGTCATGTCACACAAAAAACGGGGATACTTTCTCCCTTCTTTAATTTAATAGGCCCACTTTTTCAAAGCATTATCGCTAAAATTTTGGATTTTAGAATACTGCGTATTCTAGTTATCTTAATCGCAATAATTCTGTTCATGGGTAGCATGGCCCTACCAATAACAGGAGCTTTGAAAGTGGAAATGTTTCCCAAAACAGATGTCAATTACTTCCTCGTAAATGTGGAAACCCCCAAAGGTTTAATTATAGAAGAGACCGAAAAAATAGTACAACAAGTTGAATCAGAATTAATGGAGATACCGGAAGTATCAAGTTTCCTAAGTATTATCGGCAGCGGCCAGGGAGTTACCCAAACCGATTTAGTCTCCTTTGGCGGCGGAACCAGTTCAAATGTGGCTAACATTACCGTTAATCTGGTTGAAAAAGAAGAAAGAGCATTCACCAGCTACCAATTGGCTGAAAGTTTAAGAGAAGTTTTTAAAAACTTTAATGGAGCAAAAGTAACGGTCCAAGAATTAAGTGAAGGACCACCCAGCTCGGCACCGGTAACAGTGCGCTTAAGCGGTGAAGACCTGGAAGGACTAAAAGAGCTGAGTCAACAGATTCAGAAAATTGTTGAAGAAACTGAAGGCACAGTAAATGTTAGAAGTACTCTGGAAAAAGGACTCAATGAATTCCGCTTCACCTTGGACAACGACCTCCTAACCTTTCACGGCCTTGCCGGAGTAGAAGTTGCCAGTAGAATCCGAAATATTATCCAAGGAGTGGAAGCGACAGAGATAAAACTAAACCAAGAAGATACTGAAATAATAGTACGTTATGACATTCCGGAAAAAAATACTGTACCTGAACTGTCAGTTGAAGATATTGAGAATATCAGCATCAACACACCAAAAGGCTACTCGGTTAAGCTGGGTGATGTCGCTAACTTTGAACTCACAGAAAGTCTAAATTCAATCGATCGGGAAGATCAAAAACGCATCATCAGTATTCTAAGTGACGTAAGCGCCGACATAACTCCTATAGAAATAACCACAAAAATTCAGGCGGAAATTAGCAAACTGGAAATCCCCTCAGACTACGACATCGACTACTCCGGAGCCACCGCCGACGTCGACGAATCTTTCAATGATCTTTTCAGGTCAATGATCATAGGAATCATCTTAATCGCCTTCACTTTGGTAATGATGTTCAACTCACTTAAACAGCCTTTCATAATTTTATTAACTTTGCCCCTGGCTTTAATCGGAGTTTTTCCGGGACTGTTAATCGTAGGCTTAAATCTTTCTTTCCCCGCATTTTTAGGTGTTGTTGCCCTATCTGGAGTAGTGGTTAACGATGCCATTGTACTAATAGACCGAATCAATAAGACACGTCTTAAGCACAACACCACCTTTAAAGAGGCTATTGCTGAAGCTGCAAATTCCCGCTTGCAACCTATCATAATGACCACGATCACCACTGTCATCGGAATCTTACCGCTATCGCTAACAAATGAATTCTGGGCTGGCCTGGGATTCTCTTTAATCTTCGGTCTGATAGCCGGAACCTTCCTGACTCTAATAGTCATACCGGTTCTTTATCATGCATTTGAGGCCAGAAAAGCCAAAAAGCTAGGATACTGATTCAGACATAAAAGTTTCCAGTTCATTTCTATGAGCCTGATAATATTCCTTCATTCCAGATGCTCGTAAGGAGTCGCTCAAATTATCCTGAACCAAAGTTGTAAGAGGTATAAATTTCAGCCTATTCCGAGGAGCAGCGTAACGATGTTTCTGCCGCTCCAGAAAAACACCTAAAGGCAGCTCATTAACTTTGGAACCTTTCTCTTTAATATAATATTTGCCACTACCATCAATTCTGTAACCCGGTAAACCATCACCGGAAACCTCCGAAACCGGCACTCTATTTGGACGGACATCAGCACCTGAGTGACAAATCATTACCGTTCCGTCAAAATCTTTATAGATCCAAAACACATGATTCCAAAGGGCAGCGGGAGCAGTTTCCCCCGGCATTAAATGTTGCCCCACAACCTGATCGGCATCCCAAGGATTAGGATGAACAATCTTCAATTTACTCTCATCACTAACTAAAGACTCTAAATAAGGATCATGTTTTCCCTTATATTTTCCCCAAGCAAAATTGGAGGCAAACTTTCTGCCGGCCTGTCTGCCGGACAAAACACCAAACGGCAATCCTTCAAAGACCTTCATTGTATGACCCACACAACTATTTTTAATCGCCCAGAAGTGCCCATCAAAACTCTTAATATCAACTTTGCTCTGATATTGCTTCCCCATTCTGGCAATCATCATACTATAAACCTTGAAGGCATAAAACTGCCCCATCTTAGCCATGTCAGGAGACATGCCCGACTCAAGTAGCCCCTTATATAAATCCTCTAGACGTTCTCTCATTCGCTTAAGCATTTCCGGCCTAGCTCTGGAGATATCCACAGGCGCACGATAAACTTCTCCCTTATAATCTCCTCCACCACGCACAATTTTTTCAACCTCTTTGACACTCCTGGGCCGTTCGGCCTCACGTCTGGCCTCCACCTTGGGTTCATCATATTTCAAATCGGTTTGCAAATCTATGCCTCTAAGCTTGGCATATTTTTCAATAACCGCTTTCGCTCTAGGATTTCTACCGCTGTAAGAATTAAACAAACTAAAGCGATCCAGCGCATACACAATAAAATCAACAGTGTAAAATCCACTTCCAAGCGCTCTACCAAAACGAGCCTCGGCATTCTGAATATAACGAGCGGCTATATGTAAAAACTCAAAATCATCACTAATCCCCTGCTCTCTATCCTCTGACACAGCACTCAAAACCGCCTCCAAAAAGTAAGCGTCCACACCAAAATCCTCCGCCACCGAAAGAACATCTCTGCGAGTAACCTCTCTCTCCTTCTCCTCAGCAGTGCCTTCGCCATAGACAACTTTTTGATCAAGGACAGATTCATCCTTCCAATAATCACCACCGAATTTTCTCAAATATCGACTCTTGTTTTTAGATTCATAATCCGGATCTTCAAAATGAATTTTTACTTTCGTGCCGGTCCATATGGCCAAATATTGACCATTATTATAAAATCCTTGATTAGCTCTGCGAGTATAGACAACACCATTCAAAGAAATCTGCCTAATCTTGGGCGGCATCAGGTCTCCCAAGCCCACCTGATATTGCAATGCACTATTGGCCCCAAAGTCGAAGACAACCAATGTTTCCTCTTTCAGTTGATCCCACGATTTAACATTGGAAACCAAATTAATCATCTGCTGCCATTTTCCCGTATAGCGCCACTTCAAAAAATCACGCGGCTTAATGGTGTCTCTCAACTTTTCCAAATTACGATAATAGGACTCATCATCTGTAACCTCACTCTCAACATCTTTCACCACAACTGCAGACAATCTGGCCTCAACATCAGCCAAAAAAGCATTTTCAAGCGTCAAATCAACTTTAATATCTTCACTTTCTTGATAAATTTCATGAGCATCTTCCCCATTAACAGCAACCATCTCGACATTCTTGGTCTCAGCAATATAGTTTAATAGAAAGCGAAATGTTATAACATCCCTTCGCAAATCCAAAACATATTCTCTAAGTTTTTCCGGTGGTATTTCCTTTATTTTCGCCAACTTCTCTTCAATAGCAGCATGTTTTTTTTGCACATCAATAGCCTTAATCAAATCATCACTCCCCTCTCTAAGCCCCTCGGCTACTTCTTCACTCTGATCGCCTCTTTCACCCTCAAAGTCTTTCTTTCCCAACTCTTCAGCCGGTTTTTCGCTCTGCTTTTTAAATCGTTCTCTAATTTCCTGTGGTGGTTCCCACAAAATCATTTCATAAAAACCATCTCCCTTTTTAAAAACCTTATTCAATTTTTTGTATTCGGGATTCTCCGCAGTCTCATAGTGCAATTCCAGCTTATCTCCTGCCAAGGTCGCCTGTTGGATATGATTCAAATCGGCATGTTCCAACGGCACATCATCCTCCTCGCTCTCTTGGGCGATTCGTTCACTTTCGTAAGCTAATTTTTGAGCCAAGTCTAAAAATGCACCCGGATTACTGGGGTTTTCTTTAATTAAAACCATCTTTGGGTCCATTTCCTTGCCAAGTTTCATATAAATAAGCGCCAACAAAGTCAAACCGGCATCATAGCCGGGATGCCTATCTATCCCCTCGGACGATTTCACTTTCTCCAAATCAGACATTTTTGTTTTTATTTCTACTAATTTTAGCACAAAATGCTCTTTTTTTCTAATACTTATGCTAAAATCCTATCACCATGAAATACGCGAAAATACTCTTTCCACAAAAGGTCGGTCAAAACGAAGATATACTCACCTACAGCATTCCCGAACATCTGCCATGCCACAAAGGACAGGCGGTTTTAGCACCGATCCGTAATCGAGCCAAAAGCGGACTGATTTTAGAAATCTGCGAAAAAAAACCTGATTTTAAAACCAGAGACATCCTGGAAATTCTGGAAGAAAAACCACTTTTAAACGACCAACAACTAATACTGCTTAGTTGGATCAGTAGCCACTATTTTTGCCCCCTTCATAAAGCTTTAAAACTTTTTCTGCCTAAAAGAGTATTGGAAAGAAGAGCCTCTAAACGTCAACCCGCCGAAAAAGAGAATAAAATAAAACAAATCCCCGAGAAAAAACTCACACCCGAACAAACAAAGGCCTTTAAAACCATTTTGGACAGTTCGGAAAAAAGTTTTCTTCTACAGGGAATCACCGGATCCGGCAAAACGGAAATCTATGCTCGATTAGCTAAACATTACCTTAGTCAACAAAAACAGGTTCTGCTGCTACTGCCGGAGATTTCGCTCACACCTCAAATGATTGAGTATTTTGAGAAAAATATCGGTATAAGTGCAGCAATCATTAACAGTAAATTATCAGAGGTTAAGCGCTATCAGACCTGGGAAAAAATCTGGAAAAATGAAACAAAACTGATTATCGGATCACGCTCCGCAATTTTCGCCCCCTTTCAAAACCTGGGACTTATCATCCTTGACGAAGAACACGAGTATTCCTACAAACAAGATAATTCTCCACGTTACTTCACTCACAAAGTTGCAGAAAAAATTCAAGATTTATCTCCACAAACAAAGATCGTATTCGGTAGCGCCACACCAAGCGTGGAAACCAAAGAAAAATTGGAAAAAACCACCATCTATTTGAATAGCCGCATTGGAGATTCCACTTTACCGGAGATTGAAATTGTTGATTTGCGTGATGAATTCAAGAAAAAAAACAACTCCATTTTCAGTGACCGCTTGCGTGAAGAACTCACAAAGGTACTGGCCAAAAATGAACAAGCCATTCTCTTTTTAAACCGGCGAGGAAGCGCTTCCTCCATAGTTTGTCGGGACTGCGGCTACACGGAAAGCTGTAAAGATTGCGAAACGCCACTTACTTTTCATTCCAAAACTCTGGAAAAACCCAGCCTTATCTGTCACCATTGCGGCAAAATTTCTACTCCCCCCTCAAGTTGTCCAAACTGTAGCGGCGTGAACATTCGTTACCTTGGCGTAGGTACCCAAAAAATTGAACAAGATCTTTTAAAAGAGTTCCCCGGCGTCAAAGTATTGCGTGCCGACAAGGACACCACCTCTCAAAAAGATGGTTTTAAAAAGATTTATCAAGATTTCAAAAAACACAAAGCCGACGTACTTATCGGAACTCAAATGATAGCCAAAGGGTTGCACCTGCCAAAAGTAAGTCTGGTAGGAGTCATTCTTGCTGATATCGGCTTGAACATTCCCGACTTTCGCACAGCGGAAAGAAATTTTCAGCTCATGACTCAGGTGGCCGGCCGCGCGGGACGCTCAAAAATCAAAGGAAAAGTAATTATCCAGAGCTATAACCCGGAAAACACCTCTCTTATATTCACACAAAAGAACGACTACCAAGAGTTTTTCAACTACGAACGTAACCAGAGAAAACTACTCGCAAATCCACCATTTAGTGAACTCATCAAAATAGTAATTGAAGAAAGCAGTGAAAAAAACGCACGAGAAAAAGCGGAAAAAATCGAAGATACACTCTGGAGTTTTGCCAGAAAACTTGAAGTGACCAAAGAACTTGAAATCAACACCTTTCCGGCCTATCTCTTTAGGCTGCGCAAAAAATATCGCTATATTGTGCTTATAAAAATGTTGCCCGGGCAATTAGCTATACAAACTCTGCTAGAAAATCTGCCAAAAGAATATATAATTGATCCAACCGTCAAAATAGACATTGATCCAATTACCACAAGTTAATGAAAAGAATCCTTTCCGGTGTCCAACCCAGCGGCAAACCTCATCTCGGCAATTATCTTGGCGCCATGCGTCAACATATTGAAATGCAAACTGATTTTCAATGCTTCCTTTTTATTGCCGATCTCCACGCTCTAACCACCGTAAGAGACAGAGAGCTCATGATTTCTCAAACCTACGAGCTGGCCGTCGCCTATCTCGCCTTGGGACTCGACCCGGAAAAGACCGTCTTCTTCAAGCAATCCAATCTGCCGGAGCATTCGGAGCTCTGCTGGATTTTTGACTGCATCACCAAAATGCCCTTCGTCGAAAGAGCTCACGCTTGGAAAGACGCGCAGGCAAAAGGAAAAAAAGAGGTAACCGTAGGGCTTTTCAATTATCCCATCCTACAAGCCGCCGATATTCTACTCTACCAACCAGACTTGGTTCCGGTTGGTCAGGATCAAAAACAGCACATCGAGATGACTCGAGATATAGCTCAAAATTTCAATCAAACTTTTGGTGAGGTTTTGAAACTTCCCGACCCTTTCATTAAAGAAGAGGTAGCCGTGGTACCCGGAACAGACGGACAAAAAATGAGTAAATCCTATGGCAACACCATCGACCTCTTCACCGATGATGCCACTCTGAAGAAGCAAGTCATGGGCATTGTTACCGACTCAATCCCTATGGAGGCTCCAAAAGATCCCGATAAATGCAATGTCTACAGCCTCTACAAACTACTCGCAACCGAGGAAGAAGCCGCAACACTGGCAGAGCAATACCGAGCCGGAGGCTTAGGTTACGGTGATGCGAAAAAGGCTCTTCACAGTAAAATACTGGAACACTTTGGACCGGCCAGAGAGCGATATCAGCAAATTTTGGAAAAAGAAGATTTTGTTTATTCAGTATTGGAAGAAGGGGCTCAAAAAGCAAAAGCTGTGGCAACAAAAACCCTCAACGAAGTTAAAAGAAAAGTGGGATATATAAGATAATTCATAGCTAAAACCTTTCAAATTTGAAAGATTTGCTTGAACTTTTTAAGCTCTTGAACTACATTGGTTAGCAGGGTGTGAACTTAATCAAATTAGCCTTGTGTAAGTATATATTTGTCACCGGTGGTGTCTGTAGTTCCTTAGGAAAAGGAATTGCCTCAGCATCCATTGGCGCACTTCTCAAGGCCTCCGGACTTAAAGTCTTTACTCAGAAGCTGGACCCTTATCTTAATCTGGATCCAGGGACTATGAGTCCTTTTCAACATGGAGAAGTTTTTGTTACAGAAGATGGCGGAGAAACCGACCTGGATCTTGGCCATTACGAAAGATTCATCGACACCAACCTCACAAAGCTTTCCTCGGTAACTACGGGAAAAATCTATAGTGAAGTACTGGATAAGGAGAGAAAAGGAAGTTATCTGGGCCGTACCATTCAAATCATTCCACATATTACCAATGCTATCCAGGAAAAGATTACAATGGCGGCCGAAAAGTCAAAATGCGACGTGATGATGGTAGAGATCGGCGGCACTGTAGGAGATATTGAAGGACTCCCCTTTTTGGAGGCAATAAGACAATTGCGTCATAAGTTAGGCGCCGAAAATACATTTTTTGTACATCTTACCCTGCTTCCCTATCTGGAAGCCTCCAAAGAGCTGAAAACCAAACCTACGCAAGCTTCAGTCCGCGAACTTCGCTCAATCGGAATCCAACCGGATCTGATTTTAGCGCGAGCAGATCATCCCATTAAGAAAGAACTATTAAGCAAAATTGCTCTCTTCTGCGATGTGGATGAGAAATATGTTATCCCCGCCAATACAGTAGGTTCAATCTACGAAGTTCCCTTAATGCTGCAGAAACACAACATTACAAAATTAATCGGAGAGAAGCTGAAACTAAAAAAGTACAAGCCGAAACTTAATGAATGGCAAGAGGTGGTCAGAAAAATCAGAGCTAAAAAATCTGCATTAAAAATAGCCTTGGTGGGCAAATACACCGGCTTGGACGATGCCTATCTCAGTGTTATCGAATCACTCAAGATCGCCTGCCTGCACAGTAGTCGCGACCTGGAAATAATCTGGGTTTCCTCTGAAAAATTGGAAAAAAATGACAGTCAAAGCTGGAAAGACCTCAAATCGGCTGAAGGTATTTTGGTACCTGGTGGTTTTGGTATACGTGGCACGGAAGGTAAAATTATGGCCGCAAAGTACGCCCGTGAAAATAAAGTTCCTTATCTCGGACTCTGTCTTGGAATGCAAATCATGACCATTGAATTTGCCAGAGAGAAATTAAAAAATCCCAAGATAACATCTGAAGAATTCGATGAAAAAAATGAGAGTGGTAAAGAAAACCACATAATCAACTTCTTACCGGGACAATCAATTCATAGAGACAAGGGAGGAACATTAAGGCTAGGAGCCTATGACTGCAGACTGGTAAAGGGCACAAAAACTCACAAATTATACAAAAAGCTCCTAATCACGGAAAGACATCGTCACCGTTACGAGTTTAACAATAAATTCAAAGAAAGCCTGGAAAAAAATGGCATGATATTCAGCGGCACCAATCCGGATTCAGAGTTGGTGGAAATAGCGGAAATCAAAAATCATCCCTTTATGATCGGCTCACAATTCCACCCCGAATTCAAATCCAGACCAAGCAAACCACACCCACTTTTTAAGGGCTTCATAGAAGCGGCGAAAAAGGGCCGCAAAAAATAGAAGCTTTGTTTTAAATTGCTCAGCAATTTGGTAAAATTGAGCCATGCCAATTTTCAAATATACAGTTGCCAATAAGGATGGTAAAAAACTTAGTGGAACTGTGGAAGCACCGGATGAAAAAACCGCCAGAAGCGAACTCAACAATCTGGGCTTTTCAATTCTCATTTTGCAAGAAACAAACCAACTTCCGCCAACCGATCAAAATCTTACTAAGTTTGTCTTCGAAGCCATCGACAAAAACTCTCAATTGGTAAATGGAACCATCCCCGCCAATAACGAAGATGAAGCTTTTGAAAAGTTGCATTCGGAATATGCTTTAAACGTCACGGCAATTTGGCAGGAAAATTCCACTGAAGAACAAATCAATAGCGCCAAACGGGTTTGGTCGCAAAAACTGCAAAAAGAGCTTTCACAAATAGATAGTGAACTACAAGCCTCTCTTGAAAAAAGTCTGGAAGAACAAAAAGAAGAAGCTTTTTTTAAAGCGAAGATTGAAAAAATTTTAGCGGAGGTTAATCAATTGCTCACCGAATTTGACCAAGAGTTTCAAGGAGATCAAAAAGCGGAAATTCACAAAAAAATCGACAAGCTGCTGCGCATCAAGCACAGCACCAACACCCAATACATTCTGGCCAGTGCCGAGGACCTGCTCGAATTTATCAAATCCCAGGAACAAGTTCTAAAAGAACAGGGCCACGCCGACAAGCGTCTGGATCTACAAATAAAGACTAATAAACTTTTAGAGGAGCTAAAAAGAAGTTCAAAACCAAAAACTATCAGCGAGGACATTTTGGAAAAAATAGAGAATTGGGAAAAATCGCACCCCGCCAACACACAAGACGCACCTGTCACAACCAAATTCATCTCAAAAATCTTGCAAAAGATTAAAAATATTTTTGTAACAAGGCCGGAAATTGCCGTGATAAAAGACCAAATCAAGGCATACAACAAGCAGCTGTGGGAATTTACAAAGCTATATTTCAAAGAACCCACTCCGGAGTACAAAACCAAAGTCAAAAACTCCATAAAAACTATCTGGAAGGCCAGACAAAAAGCCATACACAGCTTAAAACAAGCAAAAAAACTTCTTAAAAACCGAAGTAAAGAACCAAATATACCAAGTGAGAATGTACTCTATTCATTTATCGAGGAAGTCAATTCACTCACCGGTTGGCTGTTAACCTTTTATATAATCTATTATTTCACAACTCTCTATCTTAATACCAAAGATTTCGGACTCAGCAAGATACCAAGCGGCTTTATTTTTTATGAAAGTCAGCTCTTCAAATACATCTTGGCTATTTTATTTCTCTTACACATATCTACGGCCATCAAAGTTAACTACTTCCGTAAAAACATCATAGCCAGCATAGTCCTGCCGATATTTTTTGTTTTTAGCAGCATTTTAGTAATCCTTAATTTTTAGACGATGCACCCAGTATTAATTCAAACAAAGTTCTTCAATCTCAACACGCTCTGGATTTTTGTAGTGGCGGGCTTCATCATCGGCACCTACCTTCTGATTAAACTTAGCAGTAAACAAGGGTTAAAAATTCAGTTTATTAGCGATCATTCCCTGAAGATATTTTTCTGGTTCATCGTAGGAGCACGAATAAGCCATATTTTTTTAAATACCCAAACCTACTTTTACGAATTCAGTTTGACCGCTATCTCTCATTTCTTTTATATCTGGGATAAAGGATTGAATCTGTGGGGAGGAATTATAGCGGCCACAATTTACTTCTATATCATATGTCAGAAAAAAGAACAAAACTTCTTTAAATGGGTTGACGTCATCGTTCCGGCCTTCATTATCGGCTTGGCCATAGGGCATATTGGAGCTTTTTTCGATGGAATCAATTATGGACGTGAGACCTCTTTACCCTGGGGAGTAAACTTTGAAAGTCCCTCGATCAAATACGCGGTCCCTATCCATCCAACTCAAATATATGCCTTTCTTTATTCAACGGCTCTTGCAGTAGTACTGATCTCAATCAGCAAAGTACCCAAAATTGTCGATGCAGAAAAAAAGGGTCTGATCGGATTGATTGGAATTGGCACATACGCTTTATTGCGCTTTTTAGAAGGGTTCCTACGGGGTGACGACACCTATTTGATTTTCGGCGCTCGCCTGCCCCAAATCATGAGCTTTATAATTTTAATCTCGACTGGCATATTTCTATACCTTCGCTATAATAAGCCCGCTAAAAAAAGAAAAGTTAAATAACATAAGTACTCATGGACAAATTTCAATCAATTCTTTCATACTTTTTTGTCGCCGCACCCGGCTCCAACTTCAAATACTATATTCCGGTAGGACTGCTTGCGGCTGTTCTCATTATTGGCGGATTAGTCTTCTCCAAAATATACAATCAAAAGAAAAAGACCAACCCAGCCTTTAAAAACACCTTCAAAAAGGTGTCCAAGCATTCCGTATTAATGGGGCTTCTATTTGTCTTTCTAATGGTAGTACGCTATGAAAGAATTCCTTATTTCTCTATGAGAATATGGATATATGTAAGTTTACTATTCTTGGCGTTCCTTGTTTATAAGCACGTAAAAGCTTTCAAAGTAGATTATCCGCGCGAGCTAGAAAACACAAAGCTTATTCAAAAAACCACAGAACAAAGAAAATCCGAGCAAAGCAAATATCTAGCGAAAAAGAAAAGACGTTAATCTTAAACGCCTAATCTAGTTTTACGATTTCATATTCCACAGTCCCAGCAGGAACAATCACTTTAACTTTTTCACCTTTTTGCTTATCCAATAGAGAATTTCCTACAGGAGATTCGTTGGAAATTTTCCCGTCAAAGGGATCTGCTTCGGTTGAACCTACAATGGTATAGATCTCCAAATCATCTTTACTCTTGGAAAGATTCCTTAGATGAACGGTGGTTCCAAGTTGAACAGTCTTAACTGAACCATGTTTATCCGCAATAATCTTGGCATGCTTGATTTTTTCCTCCAGCTCCATAATTCTTCCCTCAACAAAAGCCTGCTCATTTTTTGCCTCTTCATACTCGGAGTTCTCGGAAAGGTCTCCGTAACTTATGGCCTCTTTAATTCTCTCCGCAACCTGCCTTCTCTTAACGTTCCTCAAATGATCAAGCTCCTCAACCAGCTTATTTAAACCGTCTTTGGTAATCAGAGTCGCTTTTTTCCCATCTTCAGTCAAAAACTCATCATGAGCTACTTGTGTACTATCATCTTTTTTTACTTTCTTTGGCATTTTTAATTAAGTTAATTTGATAATTCATTCTAGTGCGGACGGATTTTAGCACTAGTTGGATGTTCTTTCAATTTTTGTAATACTTTTGCCTCAATCTGTCTGATACGCTCACGGGTAACATGGAACTCTTGACCAACTTCTTCCAAAGTATGACCAACGCCATCTTTAAGACCAAAACGCATTTCAATGATCTTTCGTTCACGCGGAGAAAGATACTGCAACATTTCATGAATGTTCTCCTTTAGTAATTGTCTGTTTGTTGCATCTGCGGGAGAAAGAGCCTCATCATCTTCAATAAAATCACCCAATTTACTATCTTCCTCTGTACCCACCGGAGCTTCAAGCGAAACAATGTCCTGTGAAATCTTCAAAATATGACGAACCTTCTTCACATCCATATCCATTTCGGCAGCTAACTCTTCCACCAAGGGTTCACGTCCAAGCTCCTGAACCAAACGTCTCTGAGCATGGGTAAGCTTATTAATGGTCTCAACCATGTGGACAGGAATACGAATCGTCCTGGCCTGATCGGCAATGGCACGAGTTATAGCCTGACGAATCCACCAAGTGGCATAGGTAGAAAATTTGAATCCGCGATTTGGGTCGAACTTCTCAACCGCCCTAAATAAACCGATATTTCCCTCCTGAATCAAATCCAAGAAAGAAAGGCCTCGGCCAATATATTTCTTTGCAATACTCACAACCAAACGAAGATTGGCCTCGGCCAACTTCGCCTTCGCCGACTGATCCCCCTTAGCGATACGTCGGGCCAACTCAACCTCCTCTTTAGCCGTAAGAAGTGGTACTCGACCAATTTCACACAGATAAAGCCTAATCGAATCATTGGCGATCTCCTTAAAATCAGCCTCCTTTCTCTTTTTCTTCTGCTTACGCTCCGTTAATGTAAGGATCTTTTCCACGCTTTCCTCATCTATATCATCCAAAATATCAGAATCACTATCAGAATCAGCAGCCGGACTAGCAGTCTTTTTCTTGCTACTAGCAGCACCAACCTCCGCATCTTCATTATCGAACATCAAAGAATCCTTAGTATCGATAACCTCAATTCCCAAGTCTAAAAACAAACTATAGATCTCATCAAGCAACAGAACGTCCTCCTCAATATTAGGCATGGCCTTTAGAAGCTCTTGGTGAGTCACAAAACCTTGCTCTTTACCCTTCTTAATCAAATCCTGAACCTCTTTTGAGAACTTCGACATTTGATCGTCGGTCGGCTGTGCGATAAATTTACTTGTTCTTGCCATAAATTAACTGTTTAAGTCTATCCAAAAGTTCCACTAATTTCTTCCCATCCTGAGCTTCTTCCGCCTGCACAATTTCCAATCTTAAATGCTCAAGTTTTTTATCAAGGACATCTTTATTTAGCTTGTCAACAAGCTTTTCCAGCTCTTCCTCCAGAATCTGGCTGGAAAACTGACCATACAGGTCTTCAACGTATAAAGACATCAGATCAATTTTAGCTCTTAGCTCAGGTGCAAACGCTTCACGCAAATTATCAACTCCCGCACTTTTTCGCGTTGAATTATACTGATCACTCAAACCCTTGTAAATAGCTTTAAATTCCTCATCAAAACTCTCTTCAGACAAGTTTTCACCAACTAAAGCAAACAACTCCGGCTGAAAGATCAAAAGCCCCAAAACCAGCTGCTGTAAGCTCATTTTAGCACCTTCCCCCACCAGAGAACTCCCCTTCGAGCTGGACTCCTGTCTAGCCGGATGACCAGCCGGAAGCTTAAAAGAGGCAATTTCATCATACAGAAACTCCTCTTTTACCCCTAACTTAGCAGCCAGTGATTTCACATAGAAATCAAGATCGGTAGGTGTCATCTCCTTATAAAACGGCAAAAGCTCCTTTAAAACATTTTTGCGACCACTAATGGAGGAAAGATCATGCCCCTCAACTAGCTTCGCCATATAGAAACTGACAAAATCCTGAGCCTTGTCAATCAATTGTGCAAAAGCCTCGCCCCCCTCCTCTTTCACCACATCGGCCGGGTCCTTTTGACTCACCCCGGCAACAGTCTTAACCATTATCTTGCCGTTCCGCAGCAAAGAAAAGCTACGTTTTGTGGCTTCAAAACCAGCCTCATCGGTGTCGAAACAAGTTACGACACTGGAAGTAATGCGCTTTAAAATCTTAACCTGATCCTCGGTTAAAGCCGTTCCTGAGGTAGCAACCACATTCTCCACACCGGCCTGAAAAGGCAGAATCACGTCAAAATACCCCTCCACCAAGACAGCCTGATCTTTTCGCTTAATCTCCTGTTTAGCGTGATATAGGCCATACAAGATCTTACTTTTATTATAAATCGGATTTTCCGGCGAATTCAAATATTTCGGTGACTGCTCCTTCTTTAAAGCTCTGCCACCAAATCCGCAAACCCGGCCCAGATAATCAAATATTGGAAAAATAAGCCTGGCACGATACTTGTCGTAAATATTTTCGTCAGCAAGGTTCTTCGAAGTTGCCAAGCCGGACTTTACCAACACTTTCCGACTGATGCCCTTCTTAATAAGCAAAGGATAAAGCGCATCATAGGCGTCGGGGGCAAAACCCAATCTAAACTTCCTTATCGTCTCATCGGTCACGCCTCGTTTATATAAATAATCCAACACCTTCTGTCCATCATTGGTCGTAAACAATTGCTTCTCAAAAAACTCACAAGCCAGTTCATGTGACTTGAAGTACTCGTCCTTCTCATTCTTCTGTCCTTTATTAAATTTGGCAACATTTTCAACCTTTATCCCCGCCCTGTCGGCCAAAAGCTGTATCGCCTCAACAAAATCAACCCCCTCTATCTCTTCAATAAAACTAATCACATCCCCTCCCTTGTTACAACCGAAGCAATGGCAAATCTGTTTTTCCGGGCTAACCACAAAACTCGGAGACTTCTCACTATGAAAAGGACAAACACCCTTGTAATTTTGTCCGGCCTTCTTTAACTGCACATATTGTGAAACTACTGTCACAATATCCACCCTGCTCTTAATTTCATCGACAAGGTCCGCCATAAAATAAAGATTTATCAAGTAGTGATTTTATACCCCAAAGCCCCACCCAAAACAACCTATCTATTCCTGCTGGGGACAAAAACCAGCGCCCCGGCCAAAAGCAACATCAGTATCACCAGCGCCAGTATGATAAAAAGCTTCTGCTGACTACTCACAAACATCAAAGATAAAAATCCAAACAACCCGGTAACCAACAAATAAAGTAAAACCACCTGCCTGGCCGACATCCCTAAATCCAGTAGACGATGATGAAGGTGCTTCAAATCACCCTGCCAAATTTTCTGGCCACTAAAAAATCTCCGTAAAATAACCCAAACCATATCCAAAATTGGAATCCCCAAAACCAAGAAAGCCGTCGCCACCTTCCCACCGGAAAAAATAGCAAGAGTGGCGATCATAAAACCAAAAAAGGTACTACCACTATCCCCCATCAGGATCCTAGGCTTTGGAAAATCGAATAACAAAAACGCTAAAGCACAAACCGCCAAAATCAAAGCGATCAGGGCCATTCCAAGCTGATTCTCGGGATTCTCATGCAAGCCGGGATAGATACTCAAAGCAAAAAGGGTAATCCCCGCTATAAAGCTCACCCCACTGGTCAAACCGCTAACTCCGTCAATAAAATTCATTGTATTTAAAATCACCATCACCCAGCCAATTGTAAACATCACACTTAGAACAAAAACCCCCTGAAGCGCTATTCCCGTAAAATCCAGAGTACCTATGAATGGAAGATTTATAGACAATATCCCAACCCCACTAAAGACAAGGACCAAGCAGGCCACAAACTGCACAAAGAGTCTCAACAAAGGACTCAAACTAAACATATCATCCAAAAAGCCCAATAGCACAATTAGTCCCGCAGCGACCAATAACCCAATCACCGTGGCATTCAAAGGCACGAAAACCAAGGTCGAAACCAAGAACGACAAAAAAATTATCGTCCCGCCGTAATAAGGTATCGGCGCTCTGGCTAGCCCATATTTATGAGGACGGTCCAAAAGCCCAATCATCGGAAAAAGCTTCAATGCGATAAAAATCAAAATGACCGTTAAGCCAAAAGAAAACAAAGCCGGCTGCCAAAAATCAATCAAAACATTTTGCATACCCCTATTATACCGATCATTCCCTAACTAAAAATCCTTTTTTTGAATTTAATCATTCCATCATCAAATTGATCGATTACTCCAACAACTTTACCCTTGTAAAAAGCTATTACCGGCTCTTTTTGTTCAATTTTATTATACAAAATCTTAGCACCATCCTTCACCCCCATGAACTCAACGTCACTTAGCTCAATAGAGCTAAAAACAGAGACGAAATCCTCAATACTAATCAAATACTGTTCAATTTTATTATTCAGCACTTCCACTTTAATAGCTTGCGCAATATCAAAATCGGCCACAGCAAGCCTGCGCAGCTCGCAGACATAGCCCCCAACCCCCAATTCCCTGCCCAAGTCATGAACCAAACTTCGTATGTAAGTACCGCTTCCACAAGAGACCGTGAAACGCACCAACGGCCAATTAAAATCCTCCACCTTGAAGTCGTAAATTTCTACATCTCTCACCTTGTCCTTCAACTGCTCTTCCACATCCACACCCCGCCTCACCAAGTCACAAAGCCTCTTTCCCAGAACTTTCACGGCAGAAAATTTTGGTGGCACTTGTCTGATTCTGCCCATAAATTTGCCTTCAATCACCCTCTTTAAATCCGCAGAAGAAAAACTTTTATCAGTGTCGCCCAACTCAACAACGCCATCGGCATCAAAGGTGTCGGAAACAAAACCAAATTTGGCCAAAACCTCATATTTTTTATCGCAACCTATCAAAAACTCCAAAAGTTTAGTCCCCTCTCCCAGCGCCACCAACAAGAGCCCCGTGGCCAGAGGGTCAAGAGTCCCCGCATGTCCCACCTTCTTTTCTCCACTAATACGCTTTATCTGCCGAATGACATCAAAAGAGGTCAGCCCCTGATCTTTGTCAATTAACAAAAAGCCGTTCATAAAAGAAAATTAAGACTCAAATCGCACATTTGGCATTTTCACCCATTCATCAGGATAAATCTCCACCTCCACCTCCCTTTCCAAAAGCTCCTCAATTACCTTGCGATCATTCCAAGGAATCCTCTTACCCTTCAACATCAAAACCTCTTCAGCCCCCTTTCCTGCAACCACCACCGTATCCCCCTCTTTGGCAATCGTCAAAGCCAGACGTATAGCCTCTCGACGATCCGGTATTTTCCAGAAACCTTCCCCCTCTTTTCTGGGAATCCCCTCGGAGATCTGATCGAGTATCTGCCACTCATCCTCTTCATAAGGATCATCATCAGTTACTATTACATAATCGGCATGCTCATTAGCTATGGCCCCCATTTGCGGACGCTTAGATTTATCTCTACCACCACCCGTAGCACCGAAAACCACAATCAATTTACCGGAAGTCAGCCTTCTATAAAGTGCGAAAAGATTCTCCAACGCATCGGGAGTATGAGCATAGTCCACAATCACACTATAATTTTGCCCCTTATTAACATGCTCAAAGCGACCGGCCACCGCCTCACTCCCTTCAAGCCCGCGCTTCACCACCTCCAAGTCAACTTGCAAAGCTATCGCCACAGAGGCCGCAGCCAAGGCATTGTAAACATTGAAGTCGCCGGGCAATTTTAACTCAATAGGGATGGCGTTATTGGGCACATGCATAACAAAGTGAGTACCTTCCGGCTTTTTTTCGACCTTCTCGGCATAAATAGTCGCCGATTTAAGGCCGTAAGTAAGTTTCCTATCCACCACAAACTGATCAAAAAAACTGTAGTATTTGTCATCAGCATTGAGAATTATCACTTTGGGAACACCAAATTTTCTACGGCCACGCGAAACCTTTTTAAAGAGTTTCGCCTTAGCATTAAGATAGTTATTCAAATTACCATGATATTCAACGTGGTCCGAAGTGACATTGGTCATAACCGCAATATCAAAGTTCACACCAAAAACCCTTGATTGAGTCAAAGCATGAGAGGTCACCTCTATGACAGCATATTTACAACCATCCTTTAGCATCCTCTTAAGCAATTTCTGCAGCTGGAATGGCCCGAGGGTGGTTTGTTTGGAGTTATTGCCCCACCTCTGCTCTCCAATCTGAAAGTTTATTGATGACGTCATCCCCACTTTGGCACCGGATTTGTTTAGAATGTTGGTAATGAAATTAACAGTCGTAGTCTTTCCATTAGTGCCGGTAACGCCAATAACAATCATCTTATCTGCCGGAAACAGATACCAAAGCGCCGCTATAAAAGCCACAATCTTATGGTAAAAAAGCCTTAAAGGATGAGTATCCGGGATGATTTTTTTCAGAAAACTTAACATACTGTTTGATTTGCGATTATTTGCGGGCATTATACCAATTTTCTACAAATCGAACATCATCTTTAATCTGCAGAGCCAAAGCCGCAGCATCATCAAATTTTTTGATGGGGCGAATTTTTTGAAGCAGCTCTACAATAACCTCCCCATCAGAAAAAAATTCGCCCTCGAAGTCCAATAAAAAAGCCTCACAAATTTTTTCTTCAAGCTCAAAAGTGGGCCGCGGTCCAAGGTGGACCGCGGCCCTAAACTCCTCATCATTCACAAGCACTCTTCCGACAAAAACCCCACTTTCCTCACCAAAGTAAGGTAAATTTATAGTCGGAAACCCCAAAAGTCTTCCTCTCTTTTGTCCCTCCACAATTTTTCCCACAATTTTTTCCATATCTGGCGTTATTTGTACAAAGAATATATCATATTGCCATGAAAAATTTGCTGCCAAAAATAAACAGCCTCTTAATCTACCTCAACCTCTTTTTCCTTCAGTCTTATCTAATCCGCTTCAACATAGCCAGCTATCCCACAAATCTGCAGGAAGTTCTGATATTGGCAAACTTTATTACCTTCACAGGCCTAATAGTCAGCAAAAAACAATTTAAACAAACGCTCAAAAACATTTTAAACCATTGGCCGATTTTAGCCTTAAGCGGCCTCACCATTTTCTCACTGGTTACCAATCCCACCTTGAGTCAAATAGATGCCCTAAGACATCTCAAATTCTTCCTTTTTGCCATCACCTTAACGTTTATAGTCCTGGAAACTTTTGCACAAGGTAAAGAAAGAGAAAAAGCAGTGCAAATGGCCGGATTCGGTGCCATAGCCTTCGGCATCTTCTCACTTTTTTATAACCTTTTCGGCTACAACGTCTCTCACGACCTAAGGCTACTCGGGCCTCTCGACTCCGCGGTCTACCTGGCCTTCTACCTCACACCGTTCTTCCTCTACTTTGCAATTAAATTCCTTCATAATTCCAAACTCAACAACCTAAATCTCATCTATGCCCTAATTCTCGGCCTATTAATTCTGGCGACCAAATCCATGGGAGCAATCGGTGGGAGCTTCTTCATCTTGATCCTCTTCCTGATAAAAAACTCACACATTCCGCAACTCAAAAAAACCGCTACCAAAATTGCAATAACGGCGCTGTCCCTGCTGGTTGTCGGCACAATTTTCTACACCAAGGTGCTGCCCACCCTTCAAACCGAATACTCCAGCCTGGATGAGCGCGGTCAGATCTGGCAAACAGCTTTTCATCTGCTCAAAGATCCTAACAACCTCCTTTTCGGTCTCGGCCCAAGCCAGTTCGAGTACCACTATATTGAAAATGTCGACGCCGTTTTGGGACACCAACCCTTAGATTACTACGTAATTCAACCTCACAACATCTTTCTGCTTTTCCACTTTCATTATGGCTTATTTGGCACGATTTTCCTGATCTTCCTAATCTATCACACTCTAAAGAAATTGCTACAAATGCCGCAAAACAGTAATCAAAACATTGAACAGATAAGCCTTTTCATCCTCAGCTATTTTTTCCTACACGGGCTAATCGACACTCCTTTCTACAAAAACGACCTCCTCATAATCTTTATTTTATTCCTGGAGCTAGC
>CAYLHX010000009.1:0-51800 GCA_964383675.1 uncultured Candidatus Peribacteria bacterium
CATCAAGAGTAGTGATAAAAGAAACATAACCGGAACCATCGGTGGACTGAGTAATTGTGCCTGGTGCGCTTGCTGTTGGAGCGGAATTTGTCTGTGACACCGCAACAAGTCCGGTAGAACCACTCTCAAATCCGGTACCGCCACTTACACTTAATTGTCCGGTGGAAATAGAAGTACTTGAGGAATATCCAAAACTAATACAACCACCACCACCACCACCACCGGTATAGGAGGTGGCCGGTGCATTACCGCCGATTGCGTTTATAGAATCCGGAGTTCCGGCCAAAACCGATGAAACAACCTTAATTCCACCACCGGCTCCGGCTCCAGATGATCGATTTCCAATCTGTCTACCGGCCGCTCCATCTGCGGAAACAGTACCGTTAATGGTAGCTGTACCGGAAACATCAACATAGATTAGACCACCACCGGCCCCACCGTTATAAGTAGTATAATCACTTCCACCGGCTGACCCTATTGTAGTTATATCGCTTATTGAACAATAAGCCGTTCCCCCGGCAACTGGGCCTCTTCCATCACCTCCGTCACCTCCATGCGCACCACCACCGCCACCATTGGTGGAAGTGGACCCCTTTATACCACCACCGGCTCCGTTACCATTCCCGCCCGCAACACCGGCATAACCTTTGCCATCAACATCGATAGCCCCACCCGAATCAATAGTCAGGCTACCTAATACCAGATTTACAATATGGTCTTGAGCGCTGTCATTGGCTCCATGGGTTACATTGCCTCCACTCTCAATCGCCATAGTACTGAAAGTGAGAGCATTACTGGTACTAAAATCTCTCATATCTAAAACTCCACCGCTGGCAATCGTAATGTTTTTTGAACTTGCCGAGGAATAAGTAGCCGACTGATGTAATTCCAAAATAGTATTTGCAACCGTGAAGTCCGTGGGCGTAACCAAAATTCCGGCATCATCAATTTTTAAAATACCGGTACCATCGCCTGAAGATAAAGGATTACTCGTGCTAAAGGTTAAAGAATTACCTGAATCGACATCAAAGATCGCGTATCCGGACATGCTTAGGGAATCAACAGTCAAAGAGCTATCGGCTTGCGCTGTTTCAGCGCCCGAAGTTCCGCCGTTTTTTATGTACAAATCGTCACTTGAAGCGCCGTCCATTAAAATAACACCGGCGCCACCATATTCGAAGCCGCCACCACCGTTTACCGTAATTGAAGAAGCGGTGATAGCATTGGAGACTGTCGAAACCATTTTAATACAACCGCCACCACCACCACCACCGGTATTTGAAGTGGTTGGAGCGGTACCTCCGGTAGCCGTGAACGAATCGGGTGTTCCCGTAATCGTGGAGGCCGTAATCTGAACTCCACCACCGGCTCCACCACCTGACGATCTTGTACCGATAGTGGCTCCCGCGCCACCATCGGCTGTTACAGTTCCGTTCAAAGTGGTGGTTCCACTGACATTTAGGTAAACGAAACCCCCACCGCTACCCCCGGCATATGTTGAATTGTTTCCGCCCCCGGCGGAGCCCATGGTTACGGTATCATTTAAGGTACAATAGCCATTACCACCGGTAATACTACCTTTACCGTCACCACCACTACCGGCATTAGCCCCGCCGCCACCACCAGTTACAGTTGATGTACCCGGATTACCACCCCCGGGGCCACTTCCTGTACTTGCTATAGCGCTGGCAAAACCTTTGGCATCCACATTAATGTAGCCCCCAGTGTCCAAAGTTAGGCTAGAGGTGTTGATGTTAACTATGTGGTCGGGAGTTGTAGTAGCGGTGCTATTTGCCCCATGAGTCAGAGTACCGCCACTTCTGATCAATAAAGAATTCAGGTCCAGAGCATTTGAAGATGAATAGTCGCGCATGTCTAGCACACCGCTATTATCAATGACCAAATCCACAGTGCTTGAAGAATTGTAAGTAGCCGACTGATGAATCTCCAAAGTACCATAAGAGATAGTAAAGTCAGTGGGCGTATTAAAAGTTCCTCCATCGTTGATCCTCAGAGTTCCAGTGCCATCACCGGTGGCCAAAGGATCGTTACCGCTCAAAGTTAAAGTATCTCCGGTGTAAACATCAAAGACAGCATATCCCGAAAAAGACATGGCATCCAAAGAGAGACTCGCATCAACTTGCGGAGTGTCCGCACCTAGTGTTCCCCCGTTCTTTACGTGCAAAGTGTTTGTAATCGGTCCATCCATTAAAATCATACCGGCGCCACCATATTCGAAACCGCCACCACCGTTTACCGTAATTGAAGAAGCGGTGATAGCATTGGAGACCGTGGAAACCATTTTAATACAACCGCCACCACCACCACCACCGGTATTTGAAGTGGTTGGAGCGGTACCTCCGGTAGCCGTGAACGAATCGGGTGTTCCCGTAATCGTGGAGGCCGTAATCTGAACTCCACCACCGGCTCCACCACCTGACGATCTTGTACCGATAGTGGCTCCCGCGCCACCATCGGCTGTTACAGTTCCGTTCAAAGTGGTGGTTCCACTGACATTTAGGTAAACGAAACCCCCACCGCTACCCCCGGCATATGTTGAATTGTTTCCGCCCCCGGCGGAGCCCATGGTTACGGTATCATTTAAGGTACAATAGCCATTACCACCGGTAATACTACCTTTACCGTCACCACCGCTACCGGCATTAGCACCACCGCCGCCGCCTGTTGAAGTGGATGTACCCGGATTCCCCCCCCGGGGCCACTTCCCGTACTTGCTATAGCGCTGGCAAAACCTTTGCCGTCCACATTAATACTACCACCACTGTCTACAGTAAGACTACCAACCGAAAAATTAACGCTATAAGTATGAGTTGAACTATTTGCGGTGTGTGTCAATGTCCCTCCACTTGGAATATATAAAAGGCCGGTTACGTTGTGAGTGCTGTTATCGTTTTGTGTCAAAGTAAAACCATCATTAATGGTTAAGCTTGCAACCGTTATCGGCGAAGTTGGCAAAGTGACATTAGATCCAATCACAACGTCATCCCCTGCCACAGGTGTATGCCCGCAACTCCAGGTCACCGAGCTCCATTCGCCATCTGTGGATGAGGTACAGGTATCGGCAAAAGCCACTGACGTAATGGAAAAATACATTACTAATAATGTGATTAACTTGAAACAAAAACTGTTCCACGACTTTAAAACTAATGAAAGACGCATCTCAATACAAAAATTATTTGCCATTAAAAAATTATCACAATCACCTTGCAAATCCTAGTTTTACTTTTTATTATTCAGCAGAAAATGCCAACCTACAACATTCAAACTTACGGCTGCCAAATGAACTATTCGGATACCGAAAGAATGGAGGCTTATCTCCAGGCTCTTGGCTTTCATAGTGAAGAAGATTTTGAAAAATCCGACATAATTCTCTTCAATACCTGTAGTATTCGCCAAAAAGCTGAGGATCGTGTTTACGGACAAATGAAAAAAATGGAGCTTCTCAAAAGACGTAAGAGCAACGTAATAGTGGTGGTAACCGGTTGTATGGTTCGCAAATCCAGCTCGCGCTATTCAGTTGAGAGAGATCAGCTCTTTGGGCGCATGTCTTCTTTGGACATCGCCTTGCGTATTGAAGAGCTACCCAAGCTGGCTGAATTGGCCAGAGAGGTGAATCCTGAAGTTGAAATTCCGGAAATTACCGAAGAAGGACTTGAAGATTACTTCCAAATTCAACCAACCCATACCAGCCATCAATCTAAGGCGCAGGCTTTTGTGGCTATCTCCAATGGTTGCGATAAATTTTGTACTTACTGCATAGTTCCATATAGCCGCGGTCGCGAAAAAAGTCGTAAGATTGAATCGATTTTGAAGGAGGCCGAAGAGTTGGTGGCGAAGGGGTGTAAAGAGATTACCCTTATTGGCCAGACCGTGAACTCCTACGGCCTTAGTAATTATGATGGCGAAAATGAAACTTTCAAAGGACTTCCCGAAGGAAAGGAACCTTTTGTGTTTCTTCTGGAAGAGCTGGATAAATTTCATAATAAAGGCTTGATGAGAGTGCGTTTCACCTCGCCGCATCCCAAAGATATGTCTGATCAATTAATTGAGGCCATGGCCACTTTGCGTACGCAAATGCCATATCTGCACTTGCCGGTGCAATCCGGTGACGATAGAACTCTGAAACGTATGAATCGCACCTATACTGTCGATCACTACAAAAATATAATCAAAAAACTAAGAGAAAAAGTCCCCAACATCGCTATCAGTACCGATGTGATTGTGGGCTTCTGCGGCGAAAGCGAAGAGGAGTTTGAAAACACCTATAACTTTTTTAAGGAAATCGGTTTCGAACACGCCTACCTGGCTCAATATTCCGAAAGAACCGGCACTACCGCCGCTCGCTTTATCAAAGATGATGTTCCGGCAGAAGTTAAAAGCGCTCGCTGGCATAAGCTTAACAATCTTTTGAAACAAATCTCAGCCCGTGCTCTTGAGGAGTTTAGAGGCAAAACCGTCAGTGTGCTGGTTGAAAGCCAGGAAGGTGACCAATGTTTTGGCCGCAGTGAACATTTTAAAACGGTTCAATTTGAATCCGGCAGAAATCTTTTAGGTGAAATAGTATCGGTAAAGGTCACCGATTCTAAAGAATGGATTTTAAAAGGAGAACTGGCCTAACTAATTTGCCGTCACAACAGCTTTAATTCGGCGTACCCCGCTTGAAGAACTTTCCTCCTTCTTAATTTTAAAACCTCCCAATTCGGAAGTGTTTTTAACGTGTGGCCCACCGCAAATCTCCATGCTAAACACCGTTCCCTTTTCCGGATCACCCATAGTATAAACTTTCACGACATCTCCATATTTGGATTCAAAAAGGCCTATAGCGCCCTTCTCTTTTGCCTCTTCAACCGTCATTTCCCGATAGCTTACCGGCAGAGCTTTTTGAATCTGCTCATTTACGATCTCTTCAACTTTTTTCTTTTCCTCATCTGTCATCTTATCCGGATGATTAAAATCGAATCTTAGACGATCAGCTGTGATATTTGATCCCTTTTGTTCAACATGTTCACCCAAAACCATGCGCAGAGCCTGATGAAGTAGGTGAGTGGCCGTGTGTAGGCGAGTAACCTCTTCACTGTGATCGGCCAGCCCGCCGGAGAATTTCTTTTCCGCACCGGCACGTGATAAATCTTGATGTTCTTCAAAATATTTCTCAAACTTCTCTTCAACATATTTTTTATCTTCCTCGGTTTTAATCCAACCATGTTCTTCCAGCTCTTCCAATGTCATCTCCATTGGAAAGCCGTAAGTGGCAAACATCTCAAAAAAGAAATTTTCCTCAAAGGCCTTAATGCCCTCGATTTTTTGGCTATCCAATCTCTCCATTTCCTTTTGCAAAA
Organism: uncultured Candidatus Peribacteria bacterium; assembly: GCA_964383675.1. Taxonomy (GTDB): domain Bacteria; phylum Patescibacteriota; class Gracilibacteria; order UBA1369; family LOWO2-01-FULL-3; genus CAYLHX01. The sequence goes on from CAYLHX010000009.1 coordinate 5,361, forward strand.
CCGCAATTCCTCGACTTAAAGTACCAACAAATTTACTCTCCTCATTTGCGATCTCTTCAAAAATTCGCTCCTGATTTTCCTGTAACTCGGTATAAAAATCTCCATAATCTTTTACAAAAATTCCGGCAATCTTTCGGGCAAAATCGGTCTCGATCCCCAGTTCACGTCCATAGCGAATTGCTCTCCTGATAAGCCTCCTCAACACATAACCCTGGTCGGTGTTTGAGGGTGTTACTCCCATCGGATCACCCAAAATGAAAGTAGCAGTTCTTAAATGATCGGCAATAATCCTCTCAGCTTTTTTCTGTTTTTCGTTCGGCTCGTTGATATTGGCCAATGTGCGGATCTCTTCAATAACTTCTTTAAAAAGTTCTGTCTCAAAAGGTGATTTAAATCCATTTAAAACCGCGGTAACTCTCTCAAGCCCCATTCCGGTATCTACATTTTGCTGCCTCAAAGGCTCATAATTGCCATCCTCGTTTTTGTTGTATTGCATGAATACATCATTCCAAATCTCCAGCCAACCTTTGTCTTGTGGATCAAACCCTTCCGGAGCCTCACTATCACCGGTCCAATAAAACATCTCGGTATCCGGACCGCAGGGACCGGTCTTGCCGGCTGGGCCCCACCAGTTATCTTTTTTAGGCAGGAAGGCAATACGTTTTTCCGAAATCCCCAGACTCTTCCAAATATTTGCCGACTCTTCATCACGTGGGGCATCTTCATCGCCGGCAAAGCAGCTAAAAGCCAACTTTTTGATCGGTAATCCCAAGCCGCCGTTCTCTTTATCACCAGTCAGAAATTCATAACTCATCTTGATAGCGCCCTCTTTAAAGTAATCGCCCAAGGACCAGTTGCCAAGCATCTCAAAGAAGGTAAGGTGGCTGTCGTCTCCCACTTCATCAATATCACCGGTACGAATACACTTCTGCACATCCACCAAACGCTTTCCGGAGGGATGTGGTTCTCCCATTAAAAAGGGGACCAAGGGGTGCATTCCGGCCGTGGTGAACAAAACAGTAGGATCGTTATCCGGAATCAAAGAAGAACCTCTAATCTGGCTATGGTCGTGCTTTTTTACGAAAAAATCGATATATAGTTGTCTAAGCTCGTTTGCTCTCATAATTTGTTTGCTAAATTGCTCGGACATTCTACGAAAAATAACTTTAACTTACAAGTAATCTGTGCCATATTGTTTGCACCATAAAATTATTTGATGGGTAGAAAATCCAACCGCAAAAAGCAGGTTCGAGAACTTGACGAAGAAAAGAAAAAATCCAAGGTAAAAAAACAGACTTCCAAGAAAAAAACTACCGCTAAAAAACTGCCAAAACTCAAGTTGGACAGGCAACAAGTTTTTGGCATTGTGCTCTCGGCCGTAATGCTGGCAATACTGGTATCGGTTGGTTATCTGCTTTTTCAACGTGCATTTAAGCCGCAATCCATAGCCAAATTCTTACCGGCCGATAATACAATTTTGACGCTCGAAGTAAACAGTAATCTGGAGCATCAACAGCTTGCTCAAGGCTTTGGTCTGCTGAAAAACTATCCAGATTTTTCCAAAGACGGTCTGATCAAAATGTTTGAGAGTGAGTTCCTTCTAAATTACCAAACCGATATCAAACCCTGGCTCGGCAGACAGATCGGACTTGCACTGGTGAAATCAAACAAACAAGAGGGAGGACTTTTTACCTATTATTTTGCTGAGATTGTTACCCCGGAGAGTGCTTTGAAATTTCTTAAAGACAAATCGGTTCAGTCCACTTACGGTAATCAGAATGTCTATCTAATGACTGATGGTCCAGAAGTTACCTTTTTGGGTAACTACATGGTTTTAAGTAACCAGGAAGGCGCGATAGCTGAAATTATAGATTTCCAGAGCAGCAAAGATGACCACCTCTACGCCACTAAAGAGTTTCGCCAGATCCGAAATAACTTACCGGTCAATAATTTGGCCTACTTCTTCCTGAACTTCCAAAAGTTGGATGAAAACGCCTTCAAAATGATCCTACCCTTTCTATATGAAAAAGGTATAGCCGCGGAAATTGTCGATCCTCTTATCGAGCTTTTCAGTGCCGAAGGCATGACCTTGGTGGCTTTGGAAGACAAATTTGTCATTCAGAGCTTTTTAAGCCTCGACTCCGACAGCCTAATCGATAGTGATTATCTTGGATTGGATCTGAAATATACCGCTGATCTGGCCGAGTATGCATCTCCGGAAGTTATCGCTTTCTGGGGAGGACAGGATTTGGACTACCAGCTCAAGCGCATGATTGAAGTCTTTGCCTCAGATAACGAGCAGGCCATTGAAGTGTTTGACAGTATTTTGCAGAGCTATACTCAGAAACTTTTTGGTTCCGAGGTTAGCCTTACTATGGACATTCTACCGCTTTTGAAAAATGAATTTGCGCTATCACTTGAGCAGTTGAATGATCAAAACGTATATACGCTGTTGATCGAATTGGGCGATGTTTCCGAAGACACCAAAAAAGTTAACAAGATTGCCGATAATTTCGCCAAGGTAGGCGCGGTTTTCGAACAAAAACTGGTCAATTATGTGTTGCCAGATGGCACGCCTTCACAAGAAATTGTCGCCATCCCCAAGGCAATTACCAAAGAGGAAAAACATTATGAAGGTCGTACGATCTATGAAATGCAGATTGATAATGGAAGTTCCGGTGTCTACTACACTTTTATAGATGAGCTGGTGGTCATTTCCAACAGTGAGATGGGCATCAAACAAACGGTAGATATTGCCAACAATCAAAAGGAAAGTATCAACGAACAAGCGATGTTCGCCTCCCTAATCGAACCGGTTCTTAACAGTTCCGATGAGATCTCCTACTTTAACTTTGAGAAACTCTTGCCAATCATGTTTAATGAAGGTGAGATTCCGGAGTTCCTTATTCCAATTGCCGCCTTAAGTTCCGGCAGAAATTATTTCAATAATGGTGTTACCTCGCTCAATTATTTGCAGATAGAATGATATGGTCAAAAAATTAAAAGACATCAAGGTCGATCAGAAAACAGAGAAAATTGACCTACAGGGCCAAGAGACCAAATCATTACGAAAAAGAGAGCAACTCAAAAAAAGTAAAAATCTTCTTTATAAAAAAGTCACACCGATCAATGCAGTTAAGGATTTAAATTCCGGCAAGGAGGAACATTACCTATACATTAAAGGTAAAAATTTCCGTCCTCCCAAGTTCTTGGGAAACATTATTAAAATTGGCACCTTCGGAGTAATAATTTTGATAATCATCAACACCATAAACGTTTACTTTACGGGGAAAACTTTAGAGACCGACATCTCCGCCATCACCTACGAAGGCTATAATTATCTGGTGGATGCCGGCAAAAGCGCCACCCAGATTCAGTTCGATAACGCTTTGGCCTCTTTCGACAAGGCTTTGGGTAACTTTGATCAAGCCGAGAGCGAACTTTGGTTTATCAGTCAGGATACTTCTTTCTATGCTAAGGACAACAGCGTTTCTTTGGCAGCGAATAGCTTACTTGAAGGAGGAAAGCATTTTGCCCTGGCCGGAAAATATTTCCTGGATGCTCTGGAAGATTTTAACAAAATTCCTCTCTATTTTGTCTCTAAAAATGACACCGATAACTCCTTAACTCCCTCAATAACCGATGTCTTAAAATCCGGACTCGAAAAAACCGACCAAGCAATAATTGAAATAGCCCAGGCCTCCGATAAAATTAATCAGATCAATGAAGAAAATCTGCCTCCCGAGGTGAGGTCTCGTGTGAATTTTGCCAAGACCAAGGTTGCCGAAGTTTCCACCGTGCTAAACGCCACCGCCAAACACTTTCCAGCTATTCTAAAACTTCTTGGGGATAAGCACCCACATCGCTTTTTGATTCTGATGCAGAATAACAATGAAATACGTGCTACCGGCGGTTTTATTGGCAGTTACGCCATTTTGGATTTGAACGATGGTTACATTGAAAAATTGGAAGTCCATGATGTCTACCAGCTGGACGGTTCCTACGGTGGTTATATTGAACCACCGGAAGAGCTTGAGTTTTTCACCTCCAACTGGCGTTTCCGTGACAGCAACTACTCGCAGGATTTTCCAACTTCCGCCAAAAAGGCGCGCTGGTTTCTCGATAAGGAAGGCGGGCCGACCGTGGACACAGTAATCGCCATTAATCAGGGGCTTTTAAAGGATATGCTGGACATCTCCGGGCCTGTGCAGGTTGGTGATTTTGGGGCCTTGAATTCTGAAAACTACAACCTGCTTTTGAGCTTCATTATTGAAGGTAAAATCTGGGGTAAAGAGGATCCCAAACATATTTTGAAGGTTTTCGTTCCGGCCTTTAAGGAGGCTATTTTGAAGGAGGAAAATGTCAGCAAGGTTATGAGTAAATTGTATAAGGCGGTACAGCAGAAACATGTCATGATGTACTCCAGTGATGAGGATATTCAGGAACTTTTTAGCTCCCTGGGGGTCGAAGGATCGGTACATATCAGTGCGCCTCATGAAGATTATCTAAGCATCATTAATACAAATATCAGTGGAACCAAGTCCGAGCAATTTATCGAGGAGCAAATCGATCACATCACCCACATTGACGAATTAGGTAATCTGATCAATGAAGTTAAAGTCAGCCGCTCTCATATGTGGACCGATGATATCTACTTTAATTGGAAAAAAATCCTGCGAAATTACGGCTTTGATTCAATGCCCGATCAGTTGATAGATCTCTTGGGTAGAGGAACCAACACTGTAAATATACGCATCTATGTTCCATCCGGCGCAACTATTCTGGAAACCAACGCCTCCGACATAATGACCAAATATGACAAAAACCTAAAAAAGACCTATTTCTTCACCGAGCTTTCAGTTGATCCCGGACAAACCGAAGATGTCTGGGTAAAATACAGATTACCCTTCACACTACAGTTTGCTCCTTTAGCCACCTACAAGCTGGTAGTTGAAAAACAGCCAGGCAGTATCGGCAGCATTTTTAATAAAACAGTCTTCACCTCAGCCGAGCTCACCAATGTGGACGCCTATCCATCCGACATCAAAATCGATAACAGCGGCAACGCCAGCTACTCCACCAACTTGGTTTACGATCGTTATTTTTCCGGCATCTGGTCTAGCGAGTAAACTACTTACGACCAAACATTTTCTCCAGCTCGCTCAAAGTAAGCTTTATCATTGTCGGCCGCCCATGGGGACAAGTATATGGTCTCTTCAAAGTTTCCATCTGATCAATTAACGCCTCCATCTCCGGCATATTGAGCTTTTGACCAAACTTAATCGCGCTCCTGCAAGACATATAAGTTAAGATTTCCTCGGTTCTACCCTGCAGCTTTGAAGGTGATTTTTGGTTTATCAGATCGTCTAAAACGCCCTTCACTACTTCATCAACAGCCTCTTTCGCCAAAAAGAGCGGCACAGCATAGATAATAAATGTCTTTCCGCCAAAGTTCTCGATCTGAAAACCCAGATCTTCAAAAATACTCAAATTATCTTCGATCAACACCGCTTCTTCACCGCTTAATTCGATATTCTGTGGCACCAATAAAGGTTGAACCGATTTTTGCTGATTTTCAAACTGGTCCATTAGCTCTTCAAAGCGCACTTTTTCATGTGCGGCGTGTTGATCAATCAAAATCAACCCCTCATCACTCTCGGCTACAATATAGGAGTTGGCAATCTGAACCACCGGTCGAATACTTTTTTCCACCTCTGTTTTGCTCTCTTCAATAATTGTGTGGTCGCGCTCCGCCAGGATTTGTTTACTGAAATCAAAGGCATTTTGCACCTCCCGTGCGCCCGGTTTAAAACTGTAGTTCCCGGCACTAAAGTTTTCCCTACCGACATTACTTTCCAGCGGAAACTTGTCCGACATATACCTCTGCGATTCACTGAAACCTTTAGGAATCAGATTGGTCTTTTCCAGAGCACTACTGCAGGCACCGTAGATGGTCTTCACAATCGATTGCTGGTCTTCAAAACGTATCTCCAGTTTGCGCGGATGCACATTGACATCGATCAGGGCTGGATCTATTTTAATATTTATTACAAAGACCGGCTTCTTATTTTCCATCAGCATGGAATGGTATGCGGCCTTAATACGATTGGCCAAAAGATGATGTTGAATCGGCCTGCCATTTACAAAAAAATACTGGTGTTGCGCGGTTGAGCGACTTAGTAGAGGTTTACCTATGAAACCGTCCAACTGAAAATCGCTGCCACCGTAAAAAACCGGCAACATCGCCTCCGCGGTGGCTGCTCCGAAAATATCACTGATTCTAGCCAGAATATCCGTAACTTTCGGCAGATTTAAAACTGTCTTGCCATTATTTATAAGTTCGAAAGACTTATCCGGATGAGCCAAAGCGATTGTGGAAACGGCACTGCTAATATGACCGAATTCCGTGCTGTCCTGCTTTAAATATTTCTGGCGCGCGGGCGTGTTAAAAAACAAATCAAAAATCTCAATAACCGTTCCCTCATTCATTCCCACCTCCTGCAGGTTAATCTTCTCACCGCCTTCAACGTTTAATTCATAGCCTGAAACCTCATCCCGCTGTTTACTTTTAATGGTCATTCTTGAGACCGACGCAATACTTGCCAGCGCCTCACCTCGAAATCCCATGGTCTTAATCGACCACAAATCTTTTTCCTCACTCAGCTTGCTTGTTGCGTGCCTTTGTATGGATAACTCCAAATCCTCTCGACTCATTCCACAGCCGTTATCACTAATTTTGATTAAAGTTTTTCCACCATCTTTAATCTCCACGCTAATTCTATCCGCTCCGGCATCCAAGCTATTTTCCACAAGTTCCTTGACCACGCTGGAAGGTCTCTCTATCACCTCGCCGGCGGCGATCTGATTCACCAGATTTTCAGGAAGAATCCGAATAATACTCATAAAGATTTCTAAGTTCAGGAGCCTAATCATACGCCCCTTGGCCTAGAATTTCAAACTATTCAAATCCGCCGTGATCGTAGTAATTTATAGATACCCAAACCGTTTCGGTGGTGCCATCATCGAAATAGGCGGTAAACTCGTAATTGTTAGGACCTCGCGCTAAATTACTCCAGTCTTCACTGACACGATAAGTAAAGCTGGTATCACCCTGTTCAAAGTTTTGTAAGGTATATATATCCTCATAGCCCTCGAAGTAGCCATCTTCTTGCCAGGCCTTAACTACAATTTTTTTTGTGTCCGCGGAAACTTTTCCTTTGAATTCAATGGGAACATCATAGTCATAAAATTCGCTTCCATCTTTTGGCGAATCAAGTGTGATAAAAGATTCTATGACCGGCATGAATTCAATGGTGACACTGGTTTTTTCAGTACTGCCATCTTCAAAATAAGCTTCAAAATCAAAAACATGTGTGCTGCCGGGATACAAATTCCCCCAGGCCTCTTTTGCGCGGTACACAAATTCTTCATCTCCTAGTTCAAAATCTTCCAAAGTATAAACATCAAGTACACTCTCTCCACCAATGTCGCCGCCGCGTTCAGGTAGGTTTGCCGTTACAACAATTTTTTCGGTATTTTCAGATACTTGCCCGGAAAAAATTATTGGTTCCTTGGTTAAGGTTGAATTATTGGCCGGTTTATCAAGTTTAATGAAGCTTTCAGTTTTTTCTTCAACCTCGACTTCCGCTACCGTTTCTTCCTCAGCTTCTTCAGTTCCCTCTAAGTCTACATCTACATCTACATCTACATCTTCATCTACATCTTCATCTTCATCTTCATCAATCTTTTCCAGTTTTTCTTCTAACTTCTCTACCTTCTCATTCTTTTCTGAACTTTCTTCCTGTGAAACCTCTTCCTCGGTTTCCAAAAACTTTAGATTACAGGCGCTAAAAACAACAATCAGACTCAGTATTAGGCTGACTTTTAAGAATCTACGGAGCATAATATTTAGATTAAATTTCATCCAATATTATACCATAAAAACTATTCTTTTGCACGGCGCTTAAGTTCGCTGAGCTTCTGCAGGGCCTCCAGTGGAGTGAGATTATTCACGTCAACATTTTGAATATCTTTCAGCATTTCACGTTCCCAATCCTTTAATCCCGCAGCCTCCCGCTCCTTAAACATATCGAGTTGATCGGGTGAGACCGTCTTTTTTCCAATATGTTTACTTTCCAGCTCTTTCAAAACTCCTCTTGCCCTACTTACCACCTCCACCGGCAAACCGGCCAGCTTTGCCACCTCTATACCGTAACTTTTATCCACACCACCCTCTACGACTTTATACAAGAATACCACTCCCTCCTTTTCGTTTTCCCGCACGCTCACACTCATGTTTTTGGCCTGTAGCAATTTGTCTGCCAACTCAATCAGTTCATGATAATGGGTCGCGAACAGAGTTTTTGCCTTAACATTCTCATGACAAAATTCCGTAATCGACCAAGCTATACTTACACCATCATAAGTCGAAGTACCCCTTCCCACTTCATCGAAGATTATCAAACTTTTTTCCGTGGCGTTATTTAGAATATAGGCCGCCTCCTGCATTTCAACCATAAAGGTACTCTCGCCGGAAGCCAGATTATCCGATGCTCCCACTCTGGTAAAAATTCTGTCCACCAGACTGATTTTTGCCGATTCCGCCGGCACATAGGAACCGATCTGCGCCAGTAAAACAATCAAAGCCACTTGTCTCAGATAAGTTGATTTACCTCCCATGTTGGGACCGGTAATAACAAAAAAGTTACTTTCATTAGACATTGTGCAGTCGTTTGCCACAAAGTTCTCTCCAGACTTCAGTCTTTCCACTACAGGATGCCGGCCGTTTTTAATTTCCAGCAGCCCCTCCTCCAAAATTTCCGGCCGGCAATAATGAAATTTTTCGGCCAGAAACGCAAAATTACTGTAAACATCCAATTCCGCAAGTGCCCGAGCACTGCTTTGAATATTGGCAATCTCCTTCACCACCTCCATTCTCACCCCGTAAAATAATTCATATTCCAATTCTTTAATCTTATCCTCCGCGCTCAAAACCTTCTCCTCATATTCTTTTAATTCCGGGGTAATAAAACGCTCGGCGTTTACCAATGTTTGCTTTCTTATATAGTCCTCAGGAACCGCGGCCAGATTGGATTTACTGATCTCAATATAATAGCCAAAAACTTTGTTGAATTTTACCTTCAAAGAATTTATTCCGGTTCGTCTGCTTTCGCGCTCCTGCAAACTTTTAATAAAATCCTTGCCCTGAAAGCTTATCCCGCGCAGCTCATCAAGCTCCTTATTAAAGCCGTCATTAATCATCCCACCATCTCGTAGACTAAGTGGAGCCTCTTCCTTAATCGCCACATCTATCAATTCAGCAAGCTCAGGCAATTCGGTTAAATTTTCTTCAATTTGGGTTAAGCCCCTCTCGGCAATTAAATTTTTAACCTCAGGAATAATTCTTAAACAGGCTTTCATGGCAACCAGGTCTCTGGCATTGCCACTACCTAGACTCAATCTGCTTAAAAGTCGCTCCATATCATACAGACCTCCTAAAGTTTCGCGCATCGCTCTTAAAAGAGTTGAGTCGTTCACAAAAACCTCAACACTATTAAGACGTCTTTCCACAGATTCTTTCTTAAGTAGTGGATGCAGAAGCCAGTTTCTTAAGAGGCGACCCCCCATCGGAGTTTTAGTGTTATCCAAAACGGCAATCAGGCTGCCCTCTTTTTTCTTTCCCATATTGGTAAAGAAGAGTTCCAGATTGCGAATTGAAGCCTCATCGAGTGGCATAAACTGAGAAAGCTCGTAATAAAGAATTTTACCCAGATGTTTTAAATCGGTTTTTTGGGTCTCTTTAAGGTATTCCAAAAGTTGTGCCGCCGCCAAAATCGCCAAATTTTTTCCTTCCAAGTCAAAAGCTTTCAGTGATTTAAGCTCAAAGAACTTAAGGAGTTCACTTTCGCCGTTCTTGACATAGTAATAGGGGAAAGCACAAATACTTTTATGACGCTCCAGTAGACTTTTAACCGCATTTTCCTGCAAAAGCTCTTCGGACAAAATACATTCCGCCGGATTTAAGCGCATTAGTTCCGACTCCAAATTTTTAAAGCCGCTAAGTTCCGTAACTTTAAACTCACCCGTGGTTACATCAGAATAGGCCAGGGCAAAATCTTCTCCTTTTTTAACAAAGGTGGTTACATAGTTATTGGTCTTATTATCCAGAATATTTTCATCAAAGGTAGTTCCCGGGGTGACTACACGTACTACTTCCCGCTCCACGATACCCTTCCCATCCGGTTGTGTAACCTGATCGCAGATTGCCACTTTTTTTCCGGCCTTGGTGAGTTTTGAAAGATATTGACCGAGGGCATGGTAGGGAACACCACACATTTTTGTCTCGTTCTCACTGTTTTTATGACGGGAGGTCAAAGCGATCTGTAGTATTTCCGCCGCCACCACCGCGTCCTCAAAAAACATTTCATAAAAATCTCCCAGTCGAAACATTAGAATCGCGTCCTGGTACTCGTTTTTAATTCTTTTATATTGCGCCATCATCGGCGTCAGTTTGGTCATGGTTCAGAATTTTTAGACATCCTCTAAATAGCATTTTTCACAGTGCATTGGCAACGTGCTTGCTTTTAATTCAAAAGCGGATAAACATCGATGGCCGGTTCTTCATAAGGATGAACGGCCTTCACGGCTGCCAGCACCTGTTCCAATTTTTCCATCGGACAGATTGTCTCAATCTTTTCTTCTTCCACCTCCTCAACCTTACCGGCCTCTCCCACAAAGGGTTTACTACCCTCAAGCCCCCTAAAGCGTCCCACACCTTTGGTAGTGAAACTGCAATAATCGTAATTGCCGATATGGCCGGCGGAAGCTTCATTTAAAGCCTGCCTGATAAGACCGGCATGCGACTCCGGCACAAAAATCGCAATTTTTACATATTTGAATTCCATGCACAAACTTTAGCGCTTCCGTTTCAAAAGCTCAACTCTTAAACTCCATACTTCACCGCCTCCTCACCATAGGTTTTGTTGAGAAGGTCAACAGATTTAAATAGATCATCATGTTTTTTGCTGTCGCCAAAAAGGCTGAGATTGTAGTTTTGCCGTAGACTGGAAACGCCAACCCCCAATAAACGGATCTCTCTGCCTTTCGTCCAACTCTTTAAGAAAAGTTCTCGAATTACCGGCCAAAGTTCAAAATTTGAGGAGGCAAAAAAGCCCAGATGTTGCTGAAAAGAACGGTCTTCAAAGCTCCACTTTCCATTATCCTCATCCGGCTGAGTTTTTTTATATCTAATCTTAATAACCACTGTTTTTGCTTTCATCTCGTGCCTTCTGAGTTTTTCCAAAATCTCTGTGGTTAATTCTTTCAAGCAATTCAAACAAAGATCGCCATCCGAAACCGCTGTATAGAAAGTTTTTTCTCGCGAAATGGATTTCGGCAAATGTGATGATGAATTAATCTCCGAGTTATCAAAACCCAGACATTTTTTCCAAAGTGGTATGCCTTGTATACCCAACTTGTTAAAAACCTCATTTAAACCGAGTTTCGCCACATCTTCAATTTTTTGAAATCCATATCTTTCCAACGCTGCAAAAGTTTTTGGCCCCACTCCCGGTAAAGCCCTAAGTGGCAGAGGAGCAAGAAACTTTGCTTCCTTACCAAAAGGCACAACCGTTAATTTGTGAGGTTTATGAGTACTCGAGGCCACCTTGGAGACGGTTTTATTGCCGGAAAGCCCGCAAGAAACCGAAATGCCCAGCCGTTTAAAAATATCGAACATAATACTCTTGGCCACCGCCTTTGGTGAACTTTGCAAAAAGCCACTTCCGCAGCCGGTAATATCCAAATAAGCCTCATCAATAGAGACCATCTCCACCTCCGGCGTATAGTTGCAAAATACGCGATACATCTCCCTTGAAAATTGACTATACGCCTGAAAGTGTCCGGGCACGATCACCGCCTGTGGACACTTACGACTTGCCAGATACATCGGCATACCCGAATAAATTCCAAATCTTTTGGCTTCATAACTGGCTGCCGAAACGATTCCCTTTTGCCCGGAAGGACTACCTACCAAAACCGCTTTACCTTTGAGGGCAGGATTCAAAACTTGCTCTACTGAAGCAAAAAAGGCGTCCGCATCAATGTGCAAAACATGACGCCTCTTGCTACTAAGGTTCAATTTAAACATATTTAAAACATTGCGGTATTTCCGTTTAGCTTATAATTTTTTTGGTGCAATGATTTTCTCCAGTCTCTGAATTTCTGCCAAAGAGATCTCTTCTTGATATGCATCTGGCGTCTCCAACTGGCTGCCGGTGTTATTTTTGATTTATTCAACTTAATTGCAGATTTCTTTTTGATATTGGTGTCGATTGTAAGAGTGATAAACATAGTAGTTGTGGTTATTTTTTAGTTGGTAAAAACAGGCCGAGTCTAAACTGCTCAGCCGGTTTGCTGATTTTTAAATCATTGTTACTAAGTAATAGGAGCTCAGAGTCTGAGCCTAACCGTATCTCCGGATCAAGCTCTGCACGACTCCTTGGATGACTAGCTCTTGCGCTGGATGAATATCTGAATAATCTTTATTCTCGGCCTTCAGATAAACTTTGCCCCCTTCTTTTAGTAAGCGTTTCAAAGTATTTTGATTATCCACCAAAGCTACAACTATATCGCCATTTTGAGGAGTCTGTTTAGTATTCACTATAACCATATCTCCCTCAAAAATACCTGCATCGATCATACTGTTTCCGGTAACCTCTAGAATAAAATGATCTTTAGCATTCTCCGCGATATCGGAGCCGACATTCATCCAGCTGTTCACATACTCTTCGGTGAAAACTGGACCTCCCGCCGGAATGGAGCCCAAAACAGGTAAACTGAAACCGCCGGCATCGCCAGCTAAACGCTGCTTGATGCTATCCAGCAATTTAATGCCTCTAGGGGTATCGTCTTTTTCTATGTAACCTTTTTCTTCGAGAGCCTTCAGATGCTTTAGAATACTGTTATCGGAATTCACCTGAAAATGCTCTTTCATCTCTTTGATTGTTGGAGATTTGCCGTGGGCCAACTGATATTCTTCAATGAATTGCAGCACGGCCTCCTGTTTTTCTGTTAAATATTCGCTCATAGGAATTAGGGTAAGTGTACTCTCACCCAGGAGTATAGGTGAGCGCCCACTCACCGTCAAGACTTTTTTCAAAAAAAGTTATTTCAAAAACTTTCCCAGTTTAAAAATGCCTTCCAAAAGCGATATGAACAGGATAGCACTAAAGAGATATAAAAGAGGATTACTTATGTTTGCCTGCCAAATAAAGTCGTAGGTGAGTGCCGCATACATCAAGAGACGTGGCCGAAAAACAAATTTGTAAGGTCGACCTATCTCTCCCAAAATGAAAGCAAAAACCACTACCAGTGTATAGAAAAGTGTGTACAGAAGCAGAGGGATAAAATCCACAAAACCGAAGTAATAAATAAAAATACTGGCCGTAACAATGCCTACATGATCAAAAACCACATCCACAAAAGATCCGAAATTGGAAAACTTCTTTTGATAACGGGCCAAAGTACCGTCAAAGCCATCCAATAATATCTGTAACCAAATTCCCCAGACAAACCAAAGGCCTTCATTCGTATAAAGAGCCATAAACAATGCCGCTAAAGCAATCACCCCGCCGCCGACACTTAAAATATTGGCGGTGAGACCTACCTTTGTCATGCCCACCACGATATAGTGAAAGACGCCGGCCTTCAGGTTATGAATCCAGTTCATAAACTTCATCTCTTTCTGGCTGTAGACGCCAGTTGTTTTCTGTTTCTCCATATTTCTGTAGGTAATCTGGGCGATAAAATCTACCCCTTTTCTTTATGCTTTCCAGTAAGGTTGTAACACCATTATATATCATATAAATCGGAGCGGGAAAACTGTTGGGTGATTCATTAATAAACTCTCTATCAACTGTAGACGAAACCAGTGCCTCAAAGATTTCATCATAATTTCGACACTTAATGTTTATTTTCAGATGCGGACCGATATCTCGCGGAAAATGCGCATCGCTGCCCCCAAAAATAGCGATCTCTTCGGTAACGAATTCATCGGGAACGTTATCAATTTTATTGAGCCTGTTCACCAAACGTTTTAAAATCTTATGTAAATACAAAGTGCGCACGGTTTTTTCTATCGGGTAAAGTGTGGAATTATGTTTTTCCAAGATCCTCAAATCACCGATCGCCTTTTTAATAAACTCTTCATCTTTATGAAAAGCCAGTCCGGTATCGCTTAAAATAAAAGGGTGAGTGACCACACCGTAAAGCTGATCGTCATCCATTATTCTTCTATGCAGTTCTTCAACCGGAATGCTGTAAGGCTTCAAAATATCTTTTTGTAGATAAACGTAGGTATCTTTGGAAAATATAATTACATCAATACCTTCCTTTGTAACGCACTCCACGCCGGGAATTATATGAGTCTTTGCCCCTTTCGGCCTATGAGCCATTAAAGTGAGATACGACTTCACCGGATTTTTAAAGGCGTGCTCGGTAAGGATTACAGCATCAAAATCTTGCTCCAACCACTCCTTCCAAACCGCTTTTGCTTTACGGGCGGTTAATTTTTCTGAAAGAAAAAAGAAATTGGTGTGAAAATGGGTATCTACTTTGATCATTTTTAAGTTTCAATTTCAAAAATATTCACAGGCTTAAAGCCAAAAACTTTGGATAGAGGATTCAGTACAACCGAGGAGCGATGAGCATTATAAAACCTGACCATCTCATTAAACTTCTTTGCTCTGCCATCAATATCCTGTTCCACGTCATCAATTTCCGTGCGCAATTCCAAGAAATGCATGTCTTGCAACAATTCTTTATGATCCTTTGGTAAATCCATCAATTTATTCAGGCGGCTCGACAAGTCGTGCTCATATTCCATTTTTTTGGCTGTCGGAAAATATTCGCGTGTAGCTAAAGATCGCTCTTTAACTATATAATCCATCTCCTGCGGATCGCAAAAATCATATTTTTTAAGAGCTTCAACCAGATTTGGAATAAGATTATGTCTTTTTCTAACTCTTTCATCCACAAACTCCCATTGCTCATCGATCTCTCTTAACAGGTGTTTAAGATGGCGCACTCCAACCGCTATCCAAAGCATTAAAATGAAAACCAGGGTGCCTATGATAATAGCAATATTTACTAGATCCATTTTTTTAATTACTTCTCACAAAATAGCACATTTTTCAATTTTTTGGCACTTTTTTGCCAGCAATACTTTTGAGCTAAGTCGGATAAATTTTTTAAATAACGGATACGCACTCCGGAATCCAAAAATTTCATTAAAGCTTCTTTGCCGGCATCTGCTTTATTGATATTTACATAAAAGGCTGCTTCTTCGGCAATTTCACGGTGCACCTCAATATCCGACAAAATTAAAGGCGCACCGCAATTTGCCGCCTCCAAGATTGGGATATTAAAACCTTCTTTGCTGGAAAAATGCACCAGCGCAATGCAGTTACGATAAAGAACTGCCAGTTCCTCTTCGGCTATAAAACCGGTTTTTACAATTTTTCCGTAGCTCTCCTTCGTCTTAAAACTGGCATACAGTTTATCTTCAAAAAGCTGACCTCCGGCAAGTACCAGAGGATAAATATCTTTCCCAGCCTGCCGGCATTCTTTGGCAAACGAACTGTATTCCCTCATTAAGTAATCCACATTTTTCCGCTTGTCATAGCCGCCAACATATAGAAAGTACTTACCTGCTGATAGTTTAAGTTCATCCAGAACCTTGCGCTCTAAACTTTTTTCAGGGGTACTCTTATAAGCCTCCCCTGCATCGTTATAAACTACCGTGATCTTCTCAGCTTTAACTTTACATACCTCCACCACCTCCTTTTTTGAGCTTTCAGAAACCGTAATAATAAGATCGGCCTTTCTCACGGCTTTTCTGGTTTGAGAGTGATAGAGCCTTGATAAAATACCCTTCTGGTATTCTTTATTGGTCCAGGGGATTGTGTCATGAACCATTACGGCGGTTTTTATTTTAAAATCGCTACTCCAGGGATTTGCCGGATAGGTGAAAAGTGCCAGTTCCACCTTTTCCTTCTTAAAAAATTCTGTCAGCGTAATCTGCTCCCACCAGGTTTTTTTAAGACCGCCACTGCCCAAATGCTTTTCCGAAATAACCTTTATTTGCACATTTTTCGGCCAGTTCCAGTCATTTTTAATTTTCTCCGGCACAACTAAAATATATTCATTTCCCGGATCGGCACAGGCCAGAGCATACAAAAGGTTTCTGGTTACCTGACCGATACCCGTAAACGGTTTTATTAAGAGTCTGGCATTCACACCTATCTTCATTTTGCGATTTTACGAATTAATTTTACAATCTCGACAACCCCATTCTTATATTCCACCTCAGCGTTTTGCACGTTCCTAAAAGTTAATTCAATATTGCTGATAAAATCCTCTCTGGTAATTTCGCCACTCAAAAGTGACCAGCCCAAATTATTGGCAAAAACTCGGGCGTTTTCCATTTGTTCACCCCGGCTGCCGGAGGTCTCCAGGGGAATAACCAAAACCTTTTTTTTCACCAGTGCCAGCTCAAAGAGGCTGTTGGCACCACCTCTCGTGATCACCATCTCGCACATTTTATAGACATCTTTAAGTTCGCTGTCCAAAAATTCATATTGTTTATAACCGGTTTTATGAATGCTTATATCCAGATTACCTTTCCCCACGATATGCACTATCTGAAATTTTTTCAAAAGTTCCTCCAGACTTGCACGGGTAAGCTCATTAATTTGTCTTGCTCCAAGACTACCTCCCATAACTAGAATGACCGGCCGGTGATGATTCAAGCCCGTAAACTTATAGCCAGCCGCACTATCTCCCTGCAGTATGTTTTCTCTAATCGGTGCTCCGCTTACTGCGACCTTTTTTAGATATTTTTGTGAAATATATGTCTTTGATTCCACAAAACTCAGACAAATCTTGGCGGCGTATTTAAAAGCCAGCTTATTGGACAAACCCGGAGAAACATCAGACTCGTGAACCAAAATGGGTATCTTTAAGCTTTTGGCGGCAAAAACTACCGGTAAGCTCACGAATCCTCCCTTACTGAAAATGACGGCAGGCTCAAACTCTTTTAAAATTTTCTTCGCCTGCAGATAGCCTGCCAAAGTCCTAAACATATCCTTAAAATTATCCCAGGAAAAATAGCGCCGCAGCTTTCCGCAACTTATCCCCTCATAGCGAATACCGATCTTTTCGATCAGCTTTTTTTCCATGCCGTCGCGAGAGCCTATATAAAGAATTTCACTGTCAGATTTCTTTTTAAGCTCTTCGATAACGGCGATGTTGGGTATAACGTGACCTCCTGTTCCGCCCCCTGTTAAGACTATTCGCATGGTAGGTTGTGTTTTCAGAAACTTTTAAAAGTATAGCAACACCAATCAAAGATGCCACCAAAGATGAGCCGCCGTAGCTAACGAACGGCAAAGTTATGCCGGTTACCGGCGCCAATGCGGTATTAACCGCGATATTTATAAAGGCCTGAAAAACCAGCCAGGTAGTAATTCCAATTGCCAAGAGCATCTCAAAATTATTTGAAGCCCTATTGGCTATTGAAAAGCCTCGTACTGCGATCAGTGCATAGGCCAGAATAATGAATACTGTCCTAATAAAACCCAATTCCTCAGCCGTGGCTGCAAATATGAAATCATCCGAAGCCTGGGGCAACCAATATGATTTTTGAATTCCCTGTGTGAGACCTTTGCCCCAGAATCCGCCGGTACCGATTGCGATATTAGCCTGTTGCGACTGCCAGCAATAATCTTCCAGACAATTCTCGTCCACCCTCATAAAACCCTGAAACCTCTCTCTCACGTGTGGAACAGTGGCAATGATCACGATTGCCGCCAACAACGCCACTACAAAAGCAAAGGCCAGATGTTTAAAGCGCGCGCCGGCCACAAAGTACATGGCCACACAAATAATCGAAAGCACCATAGTTGAACCATAGTCATTCTGCAGCATAATAGGCAAAATTATAATTCCAGCAATTATACAAAATGGAATAAAACCGTTCCTAAAATCACCAACCGATGCATGTTTCTGACTCAGCCAAAAAGCCAGGTAAATAATAATGGCCAGTTTTGCAAATTCCGAAGGTTGAATGGAAGTGTTAAATAGAACCAGCCAGCTGGTGGCAATGGTTCCGAAGCTGCTTCCAACCACCAAAACAAAGAGCAAAAGCAGCAAAATAGCGCCATACAAAACCGGCGAAACTTTTTTCCAAAATTTCAAAGGAATTTTTAGAGCCAGAAAGAATAGTCCCACACCGACCGCCAGGCGAAAAAGATGTTTTTTAAACAACAGATAACAATCCACATTTTCATCGCTACAGTTGGGATACTGCACGTCCGGCGCCGAAAGAGAGATCGATTTTGGCACACCTATGCTGGTAATCATCACCAGACCGAAAATCAGCAAAAAAAGCACGGTTAAAGCCAGAACAGTATCAAATTTGAACTTTGTTTTCATAAAATCAAACGATTGCTTAGTGGAAAAATACTACTAGTTTTGAATAAAAAGAGCAATTATAATGCGCACATGAAAAAATTCCTTGGAAGAACCCTGACTTTGGCTTCAATTCTTGCTTTACTGGACCAAATCAGTAAGAAAATAGTGCTTGAGAACCTTCAAAATCTGCCTTTGGAAATTACCGATTTTTTTCGCCTTACCTACAGTGAAAATCCCGGCATCGCCTTCGGTTTCAAATTACCCCAACCTTTCCTCATCGTCCTAACCTTCGTGCTGGTCTTCGCCGTGCTATATATCGTAAAAACCGACCTCAAAATCAATCATCCCTTAACCCAGTTGAGTATCGCTCTTATTATCGGCGGGGGCATGGGGAATCTGATAGATCGCCTTCTATATGGACATGTTACGGACTTTATTTCTTTTTGGAATTATCCGATTTTCAATCTGGCCGACATTTTTATTACCACCGGTGTATTGTTGGCGGTGGCTTTTTATGGTAAAATAAAGAAAGCTTAAATTTTCTAAATGGCAGAAAATCCGGCCACAAATCAAAACGAACAGATAAAAACTCCAGAAATTGGTCCGCCAGGAATATCTTTTACGACATTTTTGTTAAAGATGCTGGCCGGCGGTGCCGGTGGAATGATCGGAACATTGGTTTTGTTATTGGTTGTTGTCTTAACTCAATCGATACTTCCTACACCCGAAGAACTGAATGAATACATCAGTCCCATCTTCATATTTCTTATTTCGGTAATGGTTTTCCTCTCTTCGACCATTGGCAACATTTTAAGCGTTTTTCTCTTATCACTTACCGAAGGAACCAAATATTCCAATCGCTCCTCAACCATTTATCAAGTGTTTATAGTAAGCGTTATTATCTTTCTTTTGATGGTTCCGGTCTATTTCATCACCTCCTCCATAAATATTCAGGCAACCGCCTTTGCGGTGGCTCTACATGTTATCATTACAGCACAAGTTAGTGCCTTGATTCTGGAAATTATTTCCAACTATCGCTACGCTCTGCTCGGTGTTTATGGTGTAACTTTCTCAACCCTAATCAGTGCGGGCATTTTATTCGGCTTAATGAATATTACCACTGAGCCGGCTATTCTGCTTTTCGCGGCTTTACCGGTTGTTTGGGGATCAATCGGCTTTACCTATAGCATTGTGACTATGCTTTATGGCTGGTTTGCGCGCGTCTATGACAAAGATTTCCTGGCCACCGATACTCTCTACGGCCGAGATTATGGTAATGACGAAGAGGATGAGGAAGAAGAACCTCGCGCCCAGGATGAGCAAGGCGCGGACTTCCTTAGGCATAATAAATAACCTAGATCAGCACCTTATCGAGCGCCCGTTTCATAATATCTATGGGGGCTTCTTTGCCGGTAAATAATCTAAACTGCTCTATAGCTTGAAAAAGCAGCATTTTATCACCGGTAATAATTTGTTTTTCCAGATTATTTGCCACCTGCAGCAAAGGCGTCATCATCGGGGCATAGACGATATCCATTACTGCTTCAAAGCCATTTACATAATCCTGGTCGCAAAAGTAAGGTAACTCGTTAATATCTTCTTTAAACCATATTGAGGTGGTTTGTATCAAAATATCTCCCTCCACCAATTCGCCAAAATCGCCACTATGTATCTGCGCATCAAACATCTCGGCGAATTCAATCGCCAGCTTGTCGGCTTTCTCACGGGTTCTGTTGACCACGAAAACATCAACACCTTCATTCATGAGACCGTAAATTATAGCTCTGGCCGATCCTCCAGCACCGATAACCACCGCTCTTTTTCCAGCCAACTCGCTAAGCATTGATTTCAGTGCTTTTACCGCACCAATAAAGTCGGTATTGTAACCTTTTAAAATTCCCCCGTCATTAATCACAGTATTACAGGCTCCAATTTTGGATGTTGCCTCGTCCTTGAAATTCAAAAACTCCAAAATTCTCTCTTTGTAAGGCACCGAGACAGATAGCCCTTCAATCGGTTCATGCTTCACTCTTTCAATAAAGTTGGCAAGTTCCGTTTCTGGAATTTCAAAGGTTCCATATTGCGCGTCGATTTGCAACTCTTTGAAGGCGGCATTATGCATCACCGGTGAAAGTGAATGCTTGGCCGGATAAGCTAAAATGCCGTATTGCTTCATTATTTTTTATTATTTGCAATCCCCTCGAGAGCGCGTAGGGCTTCAAGTGGAAGCATCCAGATTGTAGTATTTGATTGATCTGAAGAAAGGTCGTTTATCGACTGTAAAGTTCTCAAATGTAGCGCCCCGGGAGCTTCCGCCATAGTTTGTGCAGCTTTTGCCAGGTTTACGGAGGCGATAAGTTCTCCTTCAGCCTTAATAATAACCGATTTCTTCTCGCGCTCCGCCTCGGCCACTTTAGCCATGGTTCTCTTCAAATCAGTCGGCAAAACGATATCCTTCAACTCCACCGACTCCACTTGCAGCCCCCAAGGATCTGTAGCTTTATCAACGATTTCTTTAATGTTCAGGGCAATCTGATCACGATTTTTCAACAAAATATCCATAGGTACCTCTCCCACGGCGTTTCTCATTGTGGTCTGCGCCAATTGACTGGTGGCATAGTAAAAATTTTCCACCTCTAAAATCGCTTTTGAAGCGTCAGTAACCTTATAGTAGATAACCGCGTTAATGCTTACCGAAATATTGTCTTCAGTAATGGCTTCCTGATCTGGAACGTCGACAGCCTTCACACGAATGTCCACCTTTACCATCTTTTGGAATATAGGAATCACTAATCTCCATCCCGGCATCACCAAGCTGGTAAACTTTCCCAGAGTAAACCTTACCCCTCGCTCGTACTGTTTTACCTCTCGGATACTTATTAAAAGAACGATTACAAGTATAACCGCTAAAGTTCCGATTAAATCAACTATGGGCATGGCTGTTTTGTTAAAAATATAAACAACTCAAGATTATCAACGAATGGCTTATAAATCCATTGAATAAAAGGGGAAAAAATGTTAATATATACAGATAAAAAAACAAAAAATAAAAACATGCTCGAAGCTTTTGCGGCCACAACAGGAGCCACCGAGGTAGCCAGTGACACGGCTTCTCAACTGACAAATTTGATTGAACTCTTGATAATTAGGATTCCTCTATTTTTTGCGGCTTTTATCGTTATTGGAGTTTTCTACGGCCTGGCAAAAATCGGACGCAAAATTATTGAAAACAAACTGGCCGAGAGTGGTATCGAAGAAGAGCACAAGGAAATTCAAATTTTGGGCGGCCGCCTTACCTTTTCCGGTATTCTGATTCTGGGTATCACCATAGGCCTGAAGATAGCCGGTATAGACCTAACCGCGATCATTGCGGCTGTGGCCTTCGGTATTGGATTCGCCTTAAAGGATATGATCATGAACTTTCTTGCCGGAATGATGATCTTGATCGGTAGACATTTCACCATCGGAGATTTTATCAATGTTGGCGGAACTATCGGTAGAGTCGTTGAAATTCAGTCCCGCGTTACCATTTTACAGGCAATCGACGGTACAAAAGTGATTGTGCCAAATGCCGATCTCTTTACGAAGCAGGTTGTCAGTTACACCAGCAATCCTTTCCGCAGAATCGAGCTGATGGTGGGCGTGGATTACAGACATGATTTGGATAATGTGCTTAAAATTGTTACCCACGCGGTCAAGGCCACAAAGGGGATCTTGTTGAATCCCGCGCCCGGTATTCTAATTGACGGTTTTGGAGAAAGCTCGATTGACATTAAAGTTAAAGCCTGGGTGGAATCAAAAGGTGGTTGGGTAAAAATAAAGAGTGCTCTGGCCAAAAATATTAAGAATGCCTTTGATAAATATGGCATCGTCATTCCATGGCCTATTCGTACTATCTCCTACGACAAGGATAGCCAGATGAGTGAACAACCTTTTAAAGATGAGATACAACAAAGCGCTCCTCAGGTTGTCACTCAAGCCGTCATTCCTCAGCAACCGGTGCCGCAAAAAGCTACTGTCAATGTTGCACAGGCCAGCGCTGCCGATTCCGATGACGAGCAGCCGTTAAAACCGCTCGGAGAAGTTTAGAGATAAAAAAAAACCCGCAAAGCGGGAAAAAATCTTCGTCGATCAAATTTTGTAATCGAGAATTTTGTTTGATTTTATTTTTGTTTTCAGGAGACCAATCCTTATATGGTACATGCCGTACTTCGGAATTGTTTTCAGTCGTTCCACCGACCTCCTGTTTGGTGTGAACTTACTACCCGGCAATGCCGAGGAAGTCACCAGGACCTTCAACGAGTGAAGTAGCTAATCGGCCCAGGGGGTCAGGCTGGACCAATCGTAAAGCATGAGAACCAGAAACGAGATTGCGCTCCCTAATTTAGATTGATGGAGAAGAAGAGCTCGTTTCCGCTCCTCATGCTTTAAGGTTGTTCTGGTTTTCAATGTTCTTTTTGAGGAGCCTTTGAAACCCGGCTCGACAATGGCATCTTATCTTAGTCTTTGAATTTCTGATTTTCATATCATGATAACAAATGAAAGAGATAACCGCAACCACTTGTGCTAGACAAACGTAGAAATGTTTTTTAATTTAAAACATATAAACTGGACATTTAGGCCAATTTTGATAAACTGGTGTAAATTTCCAATTTAAAATGCGCTTCAAAGCCTTAACAAAGCCCACCGCCGATATCTCCATTTTTGATATTGCCGGCCCGGTAATGGTTGGTCCTTCAAGTTCGCACACCGCTGGAGCTTGCAAACTGGGCCAATTTGCCCGAGCGCTTTTTCACGGAACCCCCGCTAAAGTCACCTTTTACCTGCATGGTTCCTTTGGTGAAGTCTATAAAGGACATGCCACCGATAGGGCTCTACTGGCCGGAGTTATGAAATTCAGGACCAGCGATCCCAGAATCCGCAACAGTTTCAAGATAGCCGATGAAAAAGGTTTGAAATACGAATTTATACCAAAAGATTTGGGTAAAGATTTGCATCCCAATACTGTAAAGATAGTTTTGGAAAATTCCAAAAGGAAAATGTCTATGATGGGCTGTTCGGTTGGAGGAGGGATGATTGAAATTATCAAATTGGACAATTTTGAGATTCATCTAAAGGGACGAGCGGGAAAGTATTTGTCTCTGATTATTTGTCATGATAATGATCCGCAAATTGTTAGAAATTTGATCGCCGCAATTGAAAACCTTCCGGGACTTGAAATAACTAAAATCGACCAAAGTACCTTTAAAAATAAAACGCTTAGTGTCATGAGCCTCGGCGGCAAAAGACGCATTAAACTCTCGGAAGTTTTGGAACTTGAAAAAAACATTTCTGGTGTGGAATATATTCGTTCACTCTCTAAACTTGAAAAACAATGATCTACGAATTTCACTCTGCTGAAGAGGTTTTGAACCTCTGCAAAAAACATCGTATTTCCATTGCCGAACTGGCAAAACGCTACGAGTCCGAACGCGCCAATAAGTCGACCAGTTCAGTTCGCAATAAGATGAAGCAGACGCGCGATTACATGTATGAGGCGGTAAAAAACGGTGTAAAGACCAGCGAAAAATCCAAAATGGGAATGGTGGGTGGAGATGCCAAAAAGCTTTACGACTCTTTAAAGGATTTGCGTAACATGATGGGGAATAAGGTTACGGTGCGTGCCATGGCCTATGCTACCGCCGTAGGGGAGCAGAATGCCTGTATGCGACGAATAGTGGCTTTTCCTACAGCCGGAGGGGCCGGAGTAGTTCCCGGAGTCTTGTTTAGTTCAGCGGAACATTTTAAGGCCGGTAAGAGGAGACTCTTGAAGGGGTTGTTCTCCGCTTCTGCCGTTGGTTTGCTGATTGCGGAGAATGCAACGCTTTCTGCGGCCAAAGGTGGCTGTCAGGCTGAGGTGGGTGCTGGAGTGGCGATGGCCGCGGCGGGGCTCACCGAGATGCGCGGCGGCACGCCGGAACAGTGCTTCAACGCCGCGGCCATCGGTCTCAAAAGTTACCTCGGATTGGTCTGCGATCCGCTGGGAGGGCTGGTGGAAGTACCTTGTATTAAGAGAAATGCTATCGGTTGCATGGCTGCAATTGGTGCTTCCGATATGACCATGGCCGGAGTTAAAAGCTTTATTCCTTTTGATGAAGTGGTCGAAGCTATGCGCAATATAGCAAAAATCATGTCGCCAAAATTACGCGAAACCGCCTTGGGTGGCCTTGCTGTTACCAAAACCGGTAATATGATAAAGAAGAAATTGGGAATGAAGATAACCCCATCTTAAAATGTTTAAAATTGCGGTTCTGGCCTCCACCAACGGCACCGATCTTCAGGCGATCATCGATGAAATCAAGGCAGGGAAAATGCCCGGTATCGAGTTAACACTTGTGATTAGCAACAAAAAAGATTGTTATGCCCTTGAAAGAGCAACAGAACAAGGTTTTAAAACGGTTTTTATCAATCCAAAAAACAAAGGTCGCTCAGAATTTGATCAGGAGTTAGCCTCAACGCTTCAGCAACACGCCATAGATCTAATAGTTTTGGTAGGCTATATGCGCCTTCTAACGCCGGAATTTGTTAGAAAGTTCCCTCACCGCATTATTAATGTTCACCCTTCACTTATTCCAAAATATTGCGGCAAAAACTTTTATGATGCCAATGTACACGAAGCGGTTTTTAAAGCCGGCGATGAAGAAACCGGCATGACTATCCATTATGTTGATGAAGGGCTTGATACCGGTGAAATAATCCTGCAAAAAGCTGTCCCTGTAAGCCCGAACGATACACCGGAAACACTTAAAACCAAAGTCCAGGAGTTGGAAAAAAAGTGGTACCCCGAAGTAATCCGCCGGATCGCGGCAAATGCTGCCGGATAAGTTGCTGGTTAGATTGGCGTTGAGATTGCCGTTGAGTTCGCTGTTGGGCTTGCCGTCAAAAATCGGTGTTCATCTTACTGCTCAGACTGCCATTCAGATTGTTGCCCAATTTTCCGCTAAGCTTGCCCTCCACCAAAAAAAGTTGTCCCCGGGGACGTGTTTGAGAATTTCTCGCCGCCAACCACTCATCGCTCACCGCCGCCCGAAAACCTTTCCCCGGGGACGTGATTTTGCGGCGCCCTTGTTCAACACTCGTCGCCGCGCCGCCTCTTCACCAGCCACTGCTACCCGCCGCAAAAATCAACTTGACGGAAATTTGCCTTCTAAAAAATCTTTAAAAAATTCTCTCAAAAAAGTGATACGCCAATTTCCATAAAAGTTTTCACCGCGAACATTTTCCGCGTTACATGAAGGCTGCGATGGACTCAGATTTGGAGATTTTCGGGGGATTGATTTTTGGTAAAAATCGCAACTTCAAAAATGTGTTAAAACAGCATTTGTAAGCCATTTTTGACTTGTTCCGTGATGGGGGAAGTGAGATAATTTGAGTACACTTTAAAGATTAACCAAGAGACTATGAATGACACAATTTTACAATCAAGAGATCTTCACAAACAGTTTGTGGAGTTGGGCCGCGAAAGAAACCGCTTAACATACAAACTCCTGGCCCTCATTCCGGCAATCTTCCAAAGCGGCATCTACAAAAAACACACTCCCACCATCTACGAATATGCTGGGAAGTTCGGAGGACTCAGCAAAGAAGTGGTGAAGAAAGTTTTACGGAATGAAAAATATCTTCAGAACAAGCCGAAGTTGAAAGAGGCGGTGCGAAAATATGGCATTCACAAAGTTTCGATGGTGGCGACATTGGCCACTCCGGAGACAGAAGAGATTTGGGCGGAAAGAGTGGAGCATATGAGTAAATCGGCACTGCAAGTTTTGGTGAAGGAGGTGAGAGAAAAAGAGATTCATGAGAGCGGCAAGCAAAAATCTGCAAACCAATCCCAAACTTTTTTCCCCGAAACTACTGCGGGGGCGACCATCCTTCAGGAGAGCGAATCGAGTGCTAAAGCAAAACAATCCAAAAGATGCATGGCAGCGGAAGAGAAGATAAAAGTTGAATTGAGTGGAGAACTGATGTTTGAATTTTTGAAATTCAAAAAGCAATTTGAAAAAGCGAAGAAAGAAAAACTTTCCAATACCGAAACCATGGCAGAGATTTTTCAAGCGCTGAAAAGAGAGATGCTTCACGGCCAAGATCACAAAAACCAAAAACGCAAAAATCAAAATTTAAAAACATCTCCGCAGCAGAAAGCCAAAAAGCAGCAAAAAGTTATCCCCGGGGACGTCTTTTTGAAGGAAGAAAAACCAGCAAACCGCTATATTCCCGCCAAACTAAAAAAAACCGCCATCACAAAAACCAACCAAAAATGCGCCTATCCGAACTGCAACAAACCCTATTCCGTCATTCACCATCGAGAACGTTTCGCCAAAAGCAAAAATCACAGCTCCATCATCCCGCTCTGCAAAGAGCATCATGAGTTTGCACATAATTCCCTGATAAAAAATGAGCAACAACAAACTAAAGACTGGCAACTGCAACCAGAAAATAATCACCTTAACTATACTGACTTCTGGTACCAGAGATTCGCGGCGCGGATTTAGGCAAAGGCCACAGACTGCACCAGCAACGCGGAGTTGGGCGACTAGCGAGTAAATCAACATCGTCAGTGCTGCAACTTGGTACGCGGAGTAGCCCCACGGCAGAAACTACTAAATTCAAAGGCCAATATTGACTTTTTGTACAAAATATTATAAAAATGCTCTCTTGTAATAGTCACAAATGGCAGTTGAACTTACTGAAACAGAAAGAGGGTACCTGGACCTTTTGGGTAACAGTGAAGTTGGCATGGCACTGCGCGGTGTTATTGATTATTTCAAAGATAAATTCAATCAGTTAACCGCACAGGTTGAGGTATCTGAGATCAAAGACATTAACATCCTCATTCATCAAGCACGTACCAGCCTAAAAAAGCTGCTAAAAGCTTTAACTCCACACCTTAGTCCCGAAGAGCGGGCCATAGAACAGCAAAGAACTTTACAAATGGCCGATGACATTATTTTTTCACTGATCCAGAGACAATCAGGCTTGGATAGCCGCGTAGTTGTCCTTTCTGAAAGAGACCGGAAATTTTGCAACCACCTAACTGAGCTTTTAGAAAGTGATGCACCAGTTAAATGGAGTTATTAAAAAACTTCAAGCACAGAAACACTACATTCAAATTGAAATATGTTATACCAAAAACAGTTTCTTGACAGGATTGCTTAATTTGGCATAAAATAAGCACTTCTTACATATATAGTACTATGCCAATTAATGTAAAGGAGGAACCGGATATTCTGAGCGGTGTTGGAAAACAATTTTTAACGGGTGTTCCCTATTCACATTTTTTAACCCGAGGTGAGCAGATACTCAAGGGGACAATAGAAGGCAACACAATTTCGAGAGAAACAAACACGGCTTTAGCAGCATTAAAAACTCAACAATCGGAAACTGCGGTAGCAACTACTAGAACAGTTCAAGAAGTAGAACAGCAAAATGAAATAAGTGCTAGAGGATTTGGCGCACTTTTTGCGGCAACAACTGCCGGACATATGGCAATTGATGGCAGATTGCAGGACATGCAAAAATCCTTGGGAATAGGATTGGATTCTGTAGCCTCAGCTATTTCGGAATCCACTAATGCATTAACCGGCATCAAAAATGTCCCTGAAGATGTGGATCAGCTAGTTAAGTCTGGGAAAGTAAAAAAAGCAGAAGCCGTCATACTTGCTATGAAGGGAGCCCTTAGTTCTGATCAAGCAAGTAAAGTTATTGGAAGTCTTAAAATTTGGGAAAAAGAGATTATAGCATCTGAACTGATACATGAGCCAGATCCTAAAATTGAGGCATTTTTGCCTGTAGCTGCGAGAATGTTCCTTGCGGAAATGCGAAGAATCTCAAACACTCCTATCGGTCATTTTGAATCACTACCTCAAATAGCTCGTAGTGGTGCTTTAGATTCAGGATTTCATCATACACTTGCTGAGCAAGTTAGAACAATTCGCATAGGCATAGAAGGTGTAAATTATTCAGCACGCGAAATGCTTGAGCAAGGGGATACTTCAATTGTTCAGCGCAATTTGCTCTTACAACAGGGGCATAATCACCTTCAACAAGGGACAGAAGCGATTAAACAAAGAGATGCTTCTCTTAGGCTTGCAAGGGCGGGAATATTTCGTATGGAACAAATTGAAGATATTGGCAACAAATCACTTATTGTACAGCAAGATATGTCCACCGACCTAAATGGGCTACACACCTTAGCTGTACAGGGTATTGAAGGGCAAAGGACTATCATAAATAACGCTATTCAAATAGCTGATAACTCAGCGGAAAGCCTACTGAAATTACGAAATATACAGACCTTAACGGAATTTGCTAATCATCAAAGAGCAATTGTAGCAGAAAGCACAATGCAAACATCAGAAAACACTGGTCAATTAGTACGAAGTAGTGTCAGAGCAGAGTTACAAAGATCGCTTTTACAAGGTACAGCATTAGAATTACTAGAAAGTGTAAGACATTATGGTGATCTTCAGGAAAGCCAATTGGATCAAGCACAAGCGACGAGAGTTCAGCAGCTTGCTTTAGGCATTGAAGCAAGGCAATTGCTTCAGCAGGGTAATAGTTTATTACAAGATGTAAATCACCAAATTGGTGATTTACAAAGATCTAGTGAAGAACAAGTAGATGTACTTATAAATGTTGCAGATGGGATAGAAATTTTACAAGGGCTGGGAGAAGCTCAATTAATAGCACTAACAACACTAGATCAAACAGTACATACCCTTCATGACATACTAAAACACAATAGTGAAGGAATTAAATTAGTTGTTGAAGGAGTTAAAGAAGCGATTAAAGACGTACAGCGAACATTGGATAGATTTGGTTCAACAGAAAGACAACGTAAATCAGAGGAATCACTAAAAAGAGGATTAATATGGATGAAAAAAGGACATTTAGATAGAGCTATCAAAGCATTTGATCTAGCTGAAGAGGATTGGGACCTCGATTCAAGAATATTTTTTAACAGAGCCATGTGTTATATCTACTCAGATAAAGCTCATCTAGCAAAGAGCGATTTTCAATTAGCATTTGATTTGGCTGATGGTGAAGATAGTAATAAAACAAGAGCCACTATACTTTTAAATCTTGCCCACCTTTCATATAGTGAAGCTCAAATATATCTCAAGCAAGGAAAAGATAGTTTATACGAAGAGAAAATGCTTGAAGCAATCGAAAATACACAAAAAGCTATAAATGAAATGCCTACATATCTCGAAGCACAATTTACTTTAGCTATTTATTTAGTAGAATTTCGCCTACTCAACGAGGCTTTAAAGGTTTTAATGCAAGTTGTAAAAGCAGATGTTAGATTTTCTTTAAAAATCATAGATTTTCAGCCTTTATCTCCTTTAGCCACACATTTTACTTCTATCACGGATATGTTGAGTGATACAACAAGCGAGCATAAAGAAAGTACTTTATTAAAACTTGCCCAAGAATCATTACGATGTGGAAACCTCGAATTAGCCACAGAAATATTTGCAGAACTATTTTTAAGATCTCCAATCAATTTTTATAAATCTAAATTATGGGCATTACCAGAAATTGACGTAATTAGAAATCATTTAATACAGTTAGTCAGCGACTATATTGAAGGCGTTTTAGTATCAGAAAAAAGTGTGGACATTGAATTAGCTTATTCTCTGTCAGGAATTATGGTTGCACTTGATCCATCAAAACGAGCATTGATTTACAGGATTTTTTCAAAAGGAACGAAGATGGATATTATGTTTAAAACTTTGAAATATCATCCAGATGATCAAGAATGGGCTTTAAAATGTAAAGAATATTTAGAGGGAATATTTCAAATCCATTGGGATAATATTAGAGAGATAATTAGGCGTGTTGATCCATCTGAATATCCGATACTTAATACACTATTATATGAGTGAAATTACAAAACATATCAAAATAAAAAAACCGAGGATTGACCACGATTCCGATGAATTATCTATAAGTATAGAACTCCCAGTAGCTTTAGTTGAAAGTGAAGATGGATTAGATTGGCTTGTCGAAGGCACAAGATTCTCGATAGATCTTTCCATAGATTCACCTGATCAAGGAATAACTTTATCACCTGATGGTCAAAATACATTTAATTTGCCTTTCAAGATAGAAAGTCTAATAGCTACGGTTAAAGCAACGAGTCAAGATTCTGATCTTGAAACAAGTATTCCTATTAACATTGGGGCCGAAGTCTCAAAACTTATTAAATCAACAATTAGGAAAGGATTAGCTAAGGCTAATGATGAAGTTAGGAACCATCAAAAAAGAGCTCTAAAAGCAGAGTCAAGGGCAAATACGGCAGAATCAAGGGCGAATGCAATTGATAGATCAGAATCTTTTAAAGCAGCCATCTCTAGTGTTATAAATGAACTAAATCGACACTATCTTACATATTCTAAAGATGACATTCATAATAAACTATTACTCTTAAAATCTTTTTACTTCGCTTATCTAGGAGATAAATTAGATTACAAATATATTCTTCGAGAAAGAGAATTACTGAACTTACTAAAAAGCCTTAATCCAGCAATAATCATAATGTTTAAAAGATCCTTTTCTGAAATAGCACAATTCAGCGAAGTCCTTGAAGAGGCCATAAACTCTAACCTACAAATATTCATAGAACACGTAGAAACTTTTAGTTTTGGGTATGAGGATGAATGGATGAAAGAAAAATTAATTAGATGTGCCCGTAACCATCCAGAAGATGTATTTAAACGCGCCTCTCATTTTAAGAGCGATTGGCGTAAAAATCTTTTAATGGAAGCAGCATCTTGTGATAAAGAGGTTGATGTGCCACTTGTAATTCGATATTTCGGCGTTTATAAGGATCTACCTAGTGCAGATGTAAAAGTAATTATAGGGAGAAGGTACAGCTCGCCATCAATGAGAAACATTCGCAGTAAACACCAACTCCTTGCAAAACTTAGAGCTATGGACATAGATTACATAGATGAAATAGAAAAATATTTATAGAACATATTACAAATTCATCAGAATCAACCATACCTACCCTCTCCACTTAAAATGATACTTTATCGCACTGGATAAATGAAACCAGGAGACTTTTTTAAACAAAAGCTTAAACCAAGCTCCCTCACTCAAGCGTTTATGGTAGTGCACCGCCTGAGCCTCCGGATAATAAACCACCTTTTTACCGCAGTCCTGAACTTTACGGCACAGGTCGAAATCTTCCATGAACATGAAATAACGCTCATCAAAGCCATTAATCTTATTAAATAAATCCTTCTCCATCACCATAAAAGCCCCGGTAATCAGGTCCACAACCTGGGTGCTGTTATGATTATAATCGGCCATGATATATTTTTTGTAGCGCTTACTTAAAGGCCAAATCTTTTTTAGAAAAGTTCGCTTAATGAAGAGATCGAAAAAGTGAAAATGGCGGCGACAAGATTGCTGCACCTCCCCGTTATGATAAAGCAATTTTGGTCCAACGATCCCCACATCATCATGTTCCTCCAAATAATCCACCAGCTTCTGCAAAGTATCCTTTTCCACGGTAATATCGGTATTCAAAATACAGATATATTTACCTCTGGCAGAACGTGCCGCAAAATTGTGTCCGGAACCATAACCTAAATTTTTACCGGGCTCCACTAACTTAATATCACCGCTTTCATGAGCCTTTTTCAAAAAATCCAGGCTCTCGTCATGTGAGTTGTTGTCACAAACAATAATTTCAAAATCAAAGTCCAACTTACTCTTTTTCAAAGCCTCCACACAGATGCGTGGAAAATACTTTTGATTATAATTCACAATGGTCACCGTCAGCTTCATTGTTTTTTAGTTAACTTGTTTTTCATTTCCTCGCGTGATTCACGATCAACCTTTCCCTTATTCTCCGAAATTTTAAGTTCAAAACTTCCTCTTACGAAACTATTTTCCGGAATGTCCTGCGCTACCACAATACCAGCACCGATAAAACTATTGCCACCTATTTTTATACCCGGCATAAAGCTTGTATTAATGCCAACACGAATATCGTCACCGGTAATTAAGCCAAATTTATTATTTTTCGTATCCAGCTTTCCTTCCTCATGTGACACCATGATATTTCCTTCATCCAGCCTCAAATTACCGGTAACCGTCCCGGCCCCAAAAGATACGTTATTACCGATAACGCTATCGCCGACATAGTTGGAGTGAGTCCAAACATCGGAACCGAGGTAACTTCTGGCAACTTCAGTATTAAAACCCACTATACACCCCTCTCCAAGATGACTATCCCTCACCAAGGCATTGGTCGCAACAATAGAGTTGTCACCCAAATAAACCGGTCCATTCACGACCGCATTTTCAAAAATCTTTACATTTTCACCGATAATAACATCGCCCTTAATAATTGCGTGTTCGGAAATTTGCGCGCTATCACTTACTTTCTTTTCCGCCTTGGCGAAAAAGTATTTAAAGACATTGTGCACATGCCAGGGAAACTTGATTGGTTGCCAAAAACCGTCATAAGAGACCGCCTTAAACTTCACGCCCTCTTTCATCATTTTATCCAAAGCCACCTCATACAAATCATCGCGCTCGCTTGCGGCATTTTCCAGGTATCCCACTAATTTTCCGCCATCTCCATGCAAATGAACAACCAGATTTACCAGATCGCTTGGCTCCGTTCCCGGCTCCGGTTTCTCAACAATCGATTTAATCAATCCGCCTTCGTCGGTTTCCAGGTAACCTCCGGGAAAATATTCTTCCACTTTTTTGCCAAGTAGATAACTATCCGCCACGCCACTTTCAAAAGCCTTTGCCATCACTGAAAAAGCCTCGTCATCAACGACATCATTGCTGCTGAAAATCAACAGTGGGCCTCCGGAAATCAGCTCTTTGGCCGAAATTACCGCTCCGCACATGCCCATCTCCAGATCTTTCTGCTCGATCAGTTGAACATTCAGACTCAACTCTTCAACAAGCTTGCCCAATTTTTCCAAGTTATGAGCTCCTCCCACTAAAACAATCTCACCAAAGTCGTTTCTGGAAAGCATTTCCAGTTGATGCTGAATCAGGGGCTTACCCAGAAAGTTTAAAAAATTTTTATCTTCAATCGGCTTCATGCGCTTGCTCCTTCCGGCTGCCAACACCAAAACTTTCATGTATAATCGGTTACGAATTTACAGCTAATACTCTAGCACATGTCCCTGCCTAACAAAATCACAATTTTACGTCTGATACTTACACCAATCGGCTTGGCTATCCTCTTAATACCCAGCATACCTTACAACTATTTACTCGGAACAATCATTTTTTTGTTCGCCATGATTACCGACGTTTTAGATGGCTACATTGCCCGTAAATACAATATGATTACCAACTTTGGCATCTTCGCCGACTCCCTTATCGACAAACTCATCATTTTGCTGCATTTTATCTTTCTACAGAGCTTCGGTATCTATCCATTATGGCTTCTTTTGGCCTTTGTGGGACGAGAAATGTTCATGGATGGCTTTAAGAGCTTTGCATTACGCCAGGGGGCGGTAATTTCAGCCAAGCGATCAGGTAAAAATAAAGCCCTGCTACAGACTATCTCAATCACTATAGGGTTGGTTTATTTATCTATCGAAGCTGATCAATTTTTCGGACTAAAAATCCCTTATCTGGAAGAAATTAGCTATTACTCCATGCTTTTGGCTTTTGTTATCAGCATTTACGGAGCCTATTCACTTATAAGACCCAACCTCAAAATTTTTAGCACCAACGACCAAACTTCATGAAAAAGATTGTGATTTTAGGGGCAACCGGCTTTATTGGCCGGCATTTGAAGCAACAGCTGGATGCCCAAAAATACCAAATCACTTTTTGTAGTCGACACAAACAAAAAGACTACCAGGTATGTGACATCACTGATTCGCAAAGGCTTAAAAAAATTTTAAAAGGCCAAGACCTCGTTATAAACTTAGTTGCCCCCGACACCCAAATTGATTCTCCCAAAGCCTCTGCAATCAATCAAAAAGTGATTATTGAGGGCACAAAAAATCTCATCCATGCCGCCAAGGAGAACAAAATAAAGAAGATTATTCATTTAAGTTCCATTGCCGGTTACAGACAAAACAGGGGACCGTATGGCGAGGCCAAGCGGCAGGCTGATGAGTTTCTATTGGTTTCCGGCCTTAATGTAATCTTGCTCAAGCCAACTTTGATTTACGGAAAAGATGGCTATATTTTTGACAAACTGCTCAAGACGGTAAAAAAGTTTCCTTTTTTTGTGCCGATTATTGGCAACGGACAAAACCTTATCCAGCCGGTTTTTGTAGAGGACGTAGTGGCCTGCATAGTCTCGGCGGTAGAAAAAGATTTTCACGGAGTTCATGAATATGAGCTTGGCGGACCGCATACCACCAAATATGACACTTTTATAAAAGAAATATTGAAGATTTTGGGCAAAAAGAAGATTTTAATTCACCTTCCGCTCGTTCCATTACTTTTTACTACAAGGTTCCTCAGCCTTTTTAGTGCCAAGTTTAAGTATCATTACATATCTTTAAAACGTATGACCGAAGAGGTGAAACTTGATATTCACAAAACCGAAAAGGAACTTAAAGTTCGTATTTCTCCTTATGCCGAAGGTCTCAAAAAGAGCTTAAGTTAAAAGCTTTTCCATTCCACCATGTTCAACTGCATCGGCGATTTCCATGGCGATTCTTTCGCCATAACTCATGCTTTCTCCATACAGGTAACCAGAATAAGGAGTGAATTTTGTTCCCGGAGAGCCAGGAATGCGCATACTTACATCAAAAATCACAAACTCCTCCCGACCTTCCTCGGCCACAACCGCCCCCTGCAGCGCAAAAGGACCAATCATTCCCGGGGAAACCTCTTTTTTCAAAACCTCCACAAATTTTTCACCCAAATCAAAAGCTTTTTCCAAAAGTGACTCCTTCATGGTAACGGCATAGTGGCCATTTTCAATCATTGAAGGACTATAGCCGGCCCCTAAAAGCTCACGTTGAGTTTCAGCGTCTAAGCGCAGGAATCCATCCAGATTGGTTTGTCTGCGGGTATCGGTTCCCATGAATTCAAGCTCTTCAGTGAGAGGGGAGTAGAAGAAATTCAAATTTATGTGAGCTCCAACCACGTATTCTTCAATTACCGCGTTTTCCAAATCTTCTTCCAGAATCTTGCCGGAACGTATTTTTTCATTGCCCAGAGCGAAATAATCCGCCGCCTTAGTAATAATAAAAAAGGCTCTTTCGTAACTTCTGGTAGCTTCATTCACCTTTACTATCAGCGGCCCACCATTACTTCTTACAAAATGTCTGTCCAGGCGCTCTCCCAATTCATCTTCGGAAAGCTTTTCACCACCCGCACGTAAAATCTTCGGAATTCTGATACCGGCTTTATCAAGTAGCATATATTGATTGTTCGGATGGTCGCGCTCTTCCAGTTTTACCAGTTCACGACTACCGTAAATCGGCACTTCAAATTCTTTTTCCACCTTTTCGAAATCGCAATAAACCCAAAAATAGCGGTTATGTACGAAGATAGTATTTAAAGCGCGTAGCTGTTCCTGCACCTCTTTTGTGACCACATCGCCAAACTTAGGCACCATAATTACATTATCAATACAGCCCTTTCCCTCTCCACGGGTTTTAAAATACTTTGAATAAGTCTTGTCTCTCCCCTCCTGACACACCGCCACCGTATTAAAACCGTAAAGCTTCGCCCCATTGCAGACATCCAGCGCGCTGTGACCACCGAGAACGCCGATAGTCAGGTTTTTTAGGTCGTAGCCTTCAAGAATTTTTTTGATATTCATAACAATTGGTTAAGCTATTCCTAATTCATCGGCCTTAATATTCAATGCCTCAACCACTCCCTTTATCAACTCATCCATTTCCATGCCTAATTCCTCAGCTCCTTGTCTGATATCGTCACGACTTACCGCAGCGGCAAACCCCTTATCTTTAAGCTTTTTCTTCACCGACTTTACCTCCATTCCGACCATCTTTT
Source organism: uncultured Candidatus Peribacteria bacterium (assembly GCA_964383675.1). Lineage (GTDB taxonomy): Bacteria > Patescibacteriota > Gracilibacteria > UBA1369 > LOWO2-01-FULL-3 > CAYLHX01. The sequence continues at coordinate 41,841 of CAYLHX010000009.1, forward strand.
CCGGTCTCACATAAGCTACAGCAACCACAAAGCCGGAAAGTTCGTCCACGGCAAACAAAGTCTTTTCCATCTGAGAGTCCCTGGAAACACCGGTATAAGTGGCATGGCTCTGAATTGCTCTAATAATATCCTCTTCAACACCGCGTTCTCTCAAAATACTTTCACCTTTTTGCGGATGCTCATCGGGATATTTTTCATAGTCGAAATCATGTAACAAACCTGTTACATACCATTTTTCACTATCCTCACCGAATTTCTTGGCAAAATATTCCATTGAGGCGGCCACAGACTTGCAATGGCGGCGCAGACTCTCGCTTTCCACGAATTCGTTCAAAATTTCTTCCGCTTGTATTCTATCCATAGTCCAAAGAGTTAATTTCTAATTTCTAAGCCCAGTTATACTACCCTAAAATCTTTTCAATTTCATCCCTCTCGATGGCGCTCTTTATTTCGCGGGCAATGCGGCGTCCGGTGCTCATCGGAACGTCATAGCGCAGCCAAGTGTAAGGGGAGCCGTTAATATAAGGGTTTGTGCCGGCTACAATTCTCGCTGAAATCTCAAATACGAAATAATTTAACTCGGGATCGATAATACCCTCCAGACAAAAAGGGCCAAAAAGACCACCGTCTACCAATTTTTTTGACGATTCCACCACTCTTTCTCCCATGGCGAATATCTGCGGCAACATAGATTCCCTCAGTACAATCGGTACGTTCCCGGTAATTGTATAAGTTGTTCTGATATCCACATCCACCTGATCTTTTGCCGCTACGCGACCGATAGAATCGGCGTTAGATTCATAGCGCTTGTCAAATCCCATCACTTCAATCTCATTATCCACCTTACTATAAAAATAATGCGAGTAGACGGGCACGCCTACAATATACTCTTGAATTACATAGTCGTCATTGCCCTCGGTTCCTTCATAAACTTTATACCTCTCATAAAATTCTTCCGGAGTATTGGCCAGGAAATAACCTTTTCCGCCACGTGCACCATGAAACTTTACTATAACCGGACGATCGATTTCATCCGGATTGTTGAAAATATGAGGAACTTTAATATCTGCATCAAGAAGCCATTTCCTCTCCTTGGTTCTGTCCGATTCCCACTCCAAAATCCCTTTGGCCCCATAGTGCATGGCCTTTACGTCCATCATTTTAGTGGCACCTATATAGGCCACAAAAGAACCATGAGGGATAACAATGGCATTCTGATCAATCAATTGCTGTTCAATTTTGAAATAATCTTTAAAGCTATCCACCTCAATAATCTGATCGGCTACGCCGTAACTGTCATAAGGTTTCCTTGCATCTTTTGTACATATACAAATAGTCTCAAATCCTTCATCTCTGGCACCTTTGAGTATCTGAAGAGCGGTATGACTCCCCAGGGTTGCGATCTTGTAGTCTTTAAAATTTGCCATAATAACTTCAAAATTTAGAACTTTTGAATATCATACAAAGATCTTTTCATTTTGTCTACGAATTTTTATAACTTAGCTTATCATCACTCCCATCCCCAGTGCGATCAAGTAAATCGCAAAGACCATTAAGGTGTGCTTTTTCAGGAAATGCATTAAGAAAGCGATGCTGGCCAGGCCGAAGGCAAAAGAACTTATAAAGCCGATTAAAAGTGCATTTGCTCCTACATGATCGCTAACTACCGTAGAGCCGTTATCCAGAAAAGTTAGCAGTGCGGCGCCTAAAATGGCCGGTATGCTTAACAGAAAAGAAAAACGCGCCGCACTCGTCCTGTCTATTCCCTGAAAGAGACCGGCAACAATAGTTGAGCCGGATCTGGAAACACCCGGAATCAGCGCCACCGATTGTGCCAGGCCGATCACCAAAGCTTTTTTCCAGTTCAGTTTATGCATTTCGATATTTTCATAACCGGGTTGCAAAGCTCCTCTTACCTTTTCATAGCCCTCCACGGCGCCGTCCACAATCTTTTCTTTCAAGCTACGATCGGCGTGAAGGCGTTTGTAAGTCAATTCGCCCAGTAAAAATACCAAACCCACCACAAGCATCCAACCACCCACGCTCTTTACATTTCTAAACATGGTATCAATTGCGTCACCAAAAAACAGTCCGATAATCACCGCCGGGATTGTGCCGATTATGATGAATAAAACAAGCTTACCGAAATAATCATCCCTATTCAGCTTTCCGCTTAACAGCCGACCCAAAGCCTTCAACATCTCCCAGATATCTCTTCTGAAGTAGAATAAAACCGCCAACAGAGTGGCAACGTGCACGGTAACATCAAAACTTTTCAGCATCTCCACCTCCAGTCCCAACAGTTCTTCTCCCAGGATCAAATGGCCACTGGAAGATATAGGCAAAAACTCAGTTAATCCCTGCAGACCGCCCAAAATAAACGCATCAAGCCAATTCATGAACGCATTATAACAAAATAATCCTAATGTCTGAAATGTCGTCGACCGGTGAATATCATTGATATCCCCAGCTCATCAGCCCTCCTGATAACCTCTTCGTCATTGACGGAACCACCCGGTTGAATAATCGATGTCACTCCAAGCTCTACAGCCTGCTCCAGAGCGTCCGGAAAGGGAAAGAAGGCATCCGAGGCCATTACCGACCCCCGAATCTTCTCAGCGCCTTTAATTCCCGCTATAGCGACACTGTCTACCCTGGACATTTGCCCGGCCCCAACTCCGGTCACTACCGTACCTTTTGCCATCACCACGGCGTTGGACATGACATGTTTACATACTTTGTTGGCGAACAACATCGCCGACACCTCTTCCCGAGTAGGTTTTTTCGCGGTAACAACCTTCAAATCTGCCTCCGTTATTTCATAAGTGTCTTTGGTTTGAATAAGCAACCCTCCGGCAACTTTTTTAATATCCGTTTTAAATAGATCCAACTTCAACGGCCCGGTCTCCAAAATGCGCAAATTTTCACGAGACTTCAAGCGCTCCAGTGCCTTAGCTTCATAGGAAGGTGCAATGATCATCTCCACAAACATTTTCTCCCTCTTCATGTGATCAACCACCGCTTCGGTAACCTCGCGATTCACGGCAATAATACAGCCAAAAGCCGACAACGTATCAACTTCATAGGCCTTTATAAAGGCATCTTCCAGTTTTTCGGCTGATGCCACACCGCAAGGATTGTTGTGCTTAATAAACACCGTCGTTGGTTCTTTGAACTCTTTCACCAGCTCCAAAGCGCTATCACCATCCACTAAATTATTAAACGACAGCTGCTTACCATGCAAAACCTTTGAATTGGTGATGTTGGCATCTGTATTAGTCGGATTACGGAAAAAAGCCGCCTTTTGATGAGGATTATCACCATAACGCAGACTGGAAACCTTTTCATAGTGCAAATCTAAAAGCTCCGGTTCTCCCAACTGTTCTCGCAAATAGTGAACAACGGCTTCATCATAATTGTAGGTCAGTGTGAAAGCTTTTCTGGCTAAAAGTTTACGCGTTGCCAGATCTGTATCTCCATCTTTTTCGATCATCTCGGCAACCATCTGATAGTCTTCAGGATTGGTAACCACTGTCACAAACTTGAAGTTTTTTGCAGCACTGCGCACCATGCTTGGGCCGCCTATATCAATATTCTCAATGGCCTCCTCTTCACTACAGCCTTTTTCTATGGTCTCACTGAATGGATAAAGGTTAACTACTACCAAATCAATAAACTCAATACCGTTCTTTTCCGCCTCTTCCAGATGTTTTTCATTGTCACGTAAAGCCAAAAGTCCTCCATGAACTTTGGGGTGTAGAGTCTTAACTCTGCCATCCATCATCTCCGGAAAACCGGTATAATCCGAAACGTCAACAACCGAAACACCAGCTTCTTTCAAGGCTTTTGCCGTACCACCGGTAGATAAAATCTCTATTCCTTTCCCACTTAACCTTTTCGCAAATTCACAAATCCCCGTTTTATCCGACACACTGATTAAGGCACGTTTAACGGACATTTAGAAAGGTTAATAATTGAAGCCCCGGAGAGAGATTTTAATTATCCTATTTTTAAAGTCAAGGGCACCTCCATTTATCGGGGCGGATCATAACCACCTTTACTCCAGGGATTACAGCGCAAAATACGCCATATAGCTTTTAAACTGCCGATAATTGCACCATTTTTTTTTACGCTGGCATGTGCATAGTCCGAACATGATGGAGTATATTTGCAGTAACCGTATGGAAACACTTTTTTGAAAAATGGGCTGTGGTCCGGAGATAAAGTTTTCTGATAACCTTTAATTAAAAGAAGTACCAAATTTCTTGGCAGCAAATAGAAAACGCGAAAAAGACTTTTAAGCCACTTCATCCAAGTCACCATTAGTAGTAATTTCCCGGATATTGTTTTACACCGTCCTGAATAACTTCCCAGTGAAGATGGATACCGGTAATACCATAAACTCTACCTGTATTACCCATTACGCCTAGGACATCACCCTGGTTCACCCATTGGCCTGAGTAAACACTTACACTGTCCATGTGGGCGTAAAGGGTTTGTAAACCGTTACCGTGGTCAATGATTACATGATTACCATAACCACCTCCCCAGGTTCCTGTGGAGACCTTAGACACCGTACCGCCACCGGCAGCCCAGATTGGAGGCATGCTGCTGTCTGCGATATCCAGGGCGTAGTGTCCGCCGTGGTAGCCCTGAGTAATTTTACCCATGGTAGGGAAGATAAATACTTTTCCGCCGGTCGGAGTTGATGTTGAGGCGGAAGCATTGGTATAAACTACTGCACGATCATCTCTCGAAGCATCCGTAACTCTGTAATCCACTGCAATATTCACCGGAGGCGCCGCCGGAACAGCTCCCGGTAGAAAGACTGACTGGCCACTAGTTACCACCTCACTGGCCAGGCCGTTTTGCGCTATGATAGCGTCTACTGAAATCTCATATTTGGAGGCAATTTTTTCAAGACTATCACCACTGGCCACCGTATAGCTGATTCCATCTACAGGCGGAACCAATAGCTTTTGTCCTACTCTAATGCTGTTGGCATTTGATAATTTGTTCTCCCAAATGATCGTATTTACGTTAACTCCATATCTGGCGGCAATCACAGATAGAGACTCGCCTGATTCAACTGTGTGAACGGCGTAATCGGTAAGTCCAACGCGGTTTGAATCCTCTGTTTGAGGGTTTACCTTTACCAAATAACCGCTCTCATCGGAAACCAGTACATCACCGGGAACGGAATAAGCGTTTATATATTCATTAGAGTAAGTCATGTTTGTGGCAACGAAGCTTCCGCCGGGAGTAAGTGAGCTGGCCGCCAGAGCAACAGTGGCGATAGTTACCACCTGAAACATCAGCTTTCTCTGCGGAGAATCCGGCACTACATTAAGTAAAGCCGCCCGTAAATTTAAAAGGAACCTCTTTACCTTAATAAAGAGGTCGGTATTGGCTGCGGCAGTAAAAGGCTTCCCTAATATATTAAGGGCGTCCATCAAGTGAATTTTTACCAGGTCCTTCTTGGAAAAAATCCTCAAATGACGATTTCTCCTGGCAAACCTGTTAACCTGTATTGTTTGTTCCGTTGATTCTATGGTAACCGAATTTAGTGAATATTTCTTTCAGCCCAATTTTGGTTTCAACACTTCATTCCTCCAGAAGAAGCTACCAAAAAACATTTTAAATGTCAATAACCTGCTCCCTCTTCCTTATATTATCCGGAAGTGAAGGATTAACTTCAACCCCCGTAAGTTGACTGCACTTAAAGAATGTTGTATTTTAACTTTCACCCCTGGCGCAACACGGCTGTTTTGTTGCTCTGTAAGCCATAAAATCAGCTTGCTAACCTTGGATTATGGAGACCAGCCGTAAAAATAACCCCTTGACTTTTGCAAGAAAAGATTGGGTTTTACTATTGCAAAAAGAAGACCGTTTTGTTAAGGTTCACCAGCTTTATTAATTTTCTGCTCTATATCAATTCAAGATATACGGCTTTAACCCAAAGAAAATATGGAAGAAAATTCTAAGTCCGAGCAGACTTCATATGAGATTATGGTAATGCTATTACCGGATCTTGGCGAAAAACAAACCGAGAGCGCTCTTGATGAAGTACGCGAACTTATCACCTCCAATGGTGGAAAAATCACTCACGAAGATATCTGGGGAGTTCGTGATCTTGCCTTTAAAATTAGAAAGCAGGATCAGGGCTTTTATGCGGTCTTCAACTTTACTATGGATGCCGGAAACGTAAGAGAAATCTCCGCCCCTCTAAATATCAACCAGGAAGTGATGCGATACTTGATCACAAAGACGCCGGCTCACTATGAGTTCAAAACTCTGGAAGATTACACCAAGGAGGCTGAAGAGGCCAAAAAAGCTGCCGAAGCCGCCAAAAAGGAAGAAGAGGAAAAGAAAGCGAAACCCGTTAAAAAAGTAAGCAAACCCAAAGAAGAGGAGAAGGTAGAGAAAAAAGTAGAGGAGAAAGTTGAAAAGAAAGCTGAAGAAAAAGAAGAGGTTAAGGAAAGCAAGCCAACTAAAAAATCCGAGGACAATAAATCCAAGCTGGACGAAGTTGATGAAAAACTCAAGAGCATCATCGACGATCCGGATATCACTTTATAAGTAACTAAGCAAAAATCATGAGAACAGTAAATAAAGTTATTATCATAGGAAATCTGACCAGAGATCCTGAAATGAAAGAAACCACCAATGGTCAAAAAATTACTACTTTCGGTATTGCCACTAATAGAGAGTGGGTTACCAGTACCAGTGAAAGAAAACAATCAACCGAATTTCACGAGTGTGTGGCCTGGTCTCACCTGGCTGAAATCTGCTCAAAATACCTTCAAAAGGGGAAACTTGTTTACATCGAAGGTTATCTTAGAACCAGAAGCTGGGAAGATGTTAATGGCGAAAAGAAATTCAGAACCGAAATCGTGGTTCAGGATATGATTATGTTGAATAAAAAAGCGCAAAACGAAGATGAAGAAAAAGAATTGCTGGAAGTAGCACCAATGGCCGATACAGACGATGATCTGAATTCGGAAAATATGTTTTAATTCACCCTTTAACCTAATTCAAAATGCCAAGTTATAAAAATAGAAAATGTTACTTTACCGATCAGGGCATTAATTTTATCGATTACAAGAACATTGACCTGATAAGTAAATTTGTGTCCCAATATAATAAAATAGTTCCAAGGTATTACACCGGGACAGCTCTTAAACATCAAAAAAAGCTTACACAAGCCATAAAGAACGCTCGTTACATGGCTTTGATGCCTTACACCAAATAGAGGATTAAAGATTTCTGCACTTAGCCCTTCAAAAGAAGGGCTTTTTGTGTTAAAATAACTAGATAAAAAAAGACAAAAACAAACAAAATGATTAAAAAAATCAAAGCCAAATTTGAGGCCAGAAAAATCCGTCGGGCGCAAAAGAGAGAATACATGCGCAACGTGCCTTCTTCCTTTGATCATGCCATTATAAGCTGGACGGCACAGGAGTATCTGAAATTCGAAAAAGGTAAAACCTGGAAATTCGTGGTGGCATTAGCCATTGTTGGGGCGGCCTTATGGGGGTTTCTCAATCAATCTTGGACCTTTTCATTGGCCATCATCGCCTTTGCCATTGCCTATTTCGTTGTGCACATGGAGGAGTCGGGGGAGGTTGAGGTGGTAATTTCGGAGATCGGCATCAAGGTGGGAGGAAGACGTTACTCTTTTAGCAAAATCAGAGCTTTTTGGATTGTATATGAACCGCCATTTGTAAAATCACTGCATATTCGCGTTCCCGGTGATCTTGCCGGTGACATTGAAATTCAGCTTGGAGATCAAAATCCGGCGAAGGTACGAGAGCTTTTAATTGGAAAAATTCCCGAATTGGAAGGTGAGCAGATTCCTTTTAGCACCGCACTCGCCAGATTATTTAAACTGTAAAAATGACTTTCGAGACCCCCTACAATAAAGATGGTAAAGATCCTGAAGGCAAAATCCACCACTCACTGGTGGCCGGAGAAGATGCCGGTATGAAAAAGATCTTTGATGATGCCGAAAGTACCTTGCTGGGCAAAATTGACCCGGTCAAGCTTAGTAAACAGCGCTATGAGTATCTCATCGGTGTGATTAAGGATATTGCAATCACTCCGCTCAATGCCCAAAGAAACAAATGGGAGCAGGTAAAATCAACAGCTAGGTTAAACAACACCTATCAGGAATTAAATGCTCTTGGAGGGGAAATTGCAAAGGAAGTCAGCAAGATTACTGAAGAGATGAGCCTCTACATTGAGAAAATGAAAAAAGATTCCGAAAACGGAGAAGTTACGCCGGAAGTGGCCGCGGCCATGCGCGATAGTCAGAGAAGTGCCAGGAAGGTGGCGGAGATCATTATGCTGGACAGAGAAAAATATCAGGACCTTCTGGACGCTTACAAGTGGGCCCTTGGCGGCTCAAAAAAAGATCAGGGAGGTGAACATTCCAATAGCAGCTTAAATGATGGGAAGGAAGCCTTCAAAGCTTTGTTTAAACATCTGGAAGACCCCAAAGTGGCCCATTTCTGCTGGACCATAATAAGCTTTGCCGAACCGATTGACAGAGAAGGGTTTATCGGCTTTTACATGCAGGAGAATAATCTGAAACCCGGCAGTCCCGAACTTTTGACTTTTCTGAAAAGAGGTAACGCTTCGGGGGCCTTTGACACCGGAATGATGGAGAAATACTACTTTTTGGGAGAGAAAAAGCAATTTGCTCAGAGCGAGAGGCAAACTTACGACTTGGCCTATAAGCTGCAAAGATCTTTCCATGACCAAGCAGCTCACTTGATGAGAGAATCTTATGGCTCCAGAAATGTCTGGGATGGTATTACCTTCGGCAAGATGTTACTTGCCGGTCTGGAAGTGGCGGCCTGGGGTACCGGTAGTGCCAACTTTATCCTAAATACTGTCCGACCGGGGGCCTTGAAAAATCCTACCGAACTGGCTCAAAACATTCTTACTAACCCTTATATTTTGGGTAGTGGAGCGGTAATCTGGGGACTTCGAGAATTTAGAAAAGAATACAAAGAAGGAGAGCATATGCTGGCTAGCAAAGAAGAGGCTGAAACAAAGGTCCGGGCTCAAAAAGTTTTATATGAAGAGGTTCGCTTCAGCAGACCCTGGCGCGAGGTATTTGAAAGTCAGGATTTCTTCGGTGCCAAAGCCATTGGGGATTTTATTATCGCCAAAAGTACCGACAATCAAATCCCCTCCGATGCCTCTTTAAAAATTGACACCTGCATCCTATGGCAGCGAGGTAAAGCTAAAGAACTGAAGGCCGAAGGTAAAGCAAAAGAAGCCGAAAAACATGAAACTTTAGCGGCAAAATTGGAAGAAATGAGTAAGGAGGGAAAGGCGGAAGAGGTAAATCAGCAATTCCGCAGATTTTCCAGAGCCTTTTTTGTACTCAACATCGGTGGGGTAGAGGCCAAGCGTACCTATCAGAACGCAATCGCCACAGCGCCGATCAATCCACTTGATAATGCAACCACTTAAAATGGATGAAAAAACACAAAAATTAGCGCAATATTTTGCAAAGTTGGTAGAGCAATACCCACAGTGGACCAAAGCCGATGGCTTTTTTGGGGGCATTGGCAAATCTCACCTTGGCGTAGAGGTTTTTGCTCAGTATGCCTCACAATTTGAGGACACGGTCTGGAAAATGGACCTGGAAAATATGCCGGAAGAATTTGAACTGCTTACGCCGGAAAGCTTCTTGAAATTCATCAATGATTTAAACGAACAAGACCCGGAAAAATACCAGGAAGTGGCCAGACAGGCCAACGTTATGTATGAGCACGACCAAATGAGTAGAGGTGCCTTACTAAAATTTGCCAAAGCTTTCAGTGAATTTGGCTTCCTTATAGATCAAAGACATCTTTCGGCACGTTACGAAGAAAGTCTGAATATAACTTTTCAAAAATTTCCGGAGGTTAGAAGTGTTATCGGCCGGGAGCCTTTAGTTAGAAATGT
>CAYLHX010000010.1:0-49989 GCA_964383675.1 uncultured Candidatus Peribacteria bacterium
GCCGAAAACTTGAATTCACGATCTGTGGATAAGCGTATTTTTTCCCTAAACCTGGGCACAACCGATAGGGAAGAGGCCTTAAGCATTTTGGAGCAACGAGAGGCGCGTCGATTTGAGCGTTTTTTGGAAACTTTTATGGACTCAATGGGGATCAGGGAAGCAGAAGAACGAAAACTGTTTGCGGAAAAAGTTGCCGGCAATGCCAAGTTAAAGTCGGATATTGAAGTGTTGATGCAATTTGAAGAGGGCCCCAGGGAAAAAACGGAACTTGTCAATTCTGTGGAAACTGAACTTCTTGGTGTTTATGGAGGAAGGCCTGATGCCGAACAGAACTTTAAGAAAAGTTACCAAAAAGTGATGCTCTCACGTAGACGTGATGGTTTGACTAAAAGAATTTTGAGAGAAAGACCGGAAGCTTCCGAAGTGATGTTGGAGGAACTTACTGCGTTGGACTTGGAATTTAATGATCCGAGAAACACTATGACTTGGAAGGAGTATCAGCTAAGACGGAATGAGATTATCCAGCGCGCGATTGGTGATGATGAAGAATTAACCAAACAGTGGCAAGCCTATGTCGAAGAGGAAAAAAGCTATTCCAACAGCTTCGGTCGGGAATTTGAATTGGATTTAGCCAAGGATGATCAGGACATTGACGGTGCGGAAAAGGTTAATGATTCTCAAGAAATTGAAGAGGTTATTTCGGCTAAAGAAGACTTTCAAAGTTTTAGATCGGCCGGTTTTAAAATTGATCTCAAGCCCGGAGGACAAGCTGAGGTGGCTTTAGGTGGCGATTTTAGTGTTAATTTGACATTGCATAAGTTTAGTAGTGGGAAATATATTTATCGCCTTGTGGACCGTTTTGCAGGTGAGCCTTTGATCGTTCCAACCGGAAAGTTACTTGTGGCTTTAGACAATCGCAATAAAGATGCCATTTTAAGTAAAGAACTATATGAAAACCCCTTGGTGGCTGATGAGGTGGGAAAGATCCAAGATGAGCAACTTACTTTATTAGTTGATCAGGTCATCGGTGATGGTGAGACCAGAGGTTTTCAGGTTAAGGGACGGGGATTGGAGTTGATCAAAAAGCTTTCAAAGGTATTGGTGGTTGACAGTGGGATTGGGGTGGCCGAGAAGGTTGAATCACTTGTGAGATTTTTGTCGGTTAAAAGTAATGAAGAGGCTTTTAGAAGAAAACTTATAGAGATGCCTATAAGCGAACCATTTTCTTTGATTGATATTTTAGGATAGGTCCTTATTCAAGGGGAGCTTGAAGACCCCCAAACATTTTAGTTTGTACAATGTATCTTGTACAAATAAAAATAGTGTTTGGAGCGGGGAGTGATTTTTTCCTACTGGTAGCTGTCTTCTATTATATAGAGACGTTGTTTGTTTTTTTGTGTGTATGTTTACTCTTTCTGTTATGTTGAAGATTTTAGCAACTATTGGCTATTGAGTTTCTGTTCTACTACCCGGCCTCTAAACTCTCGATTTCAGGGCTTTTTGTTGAAAAGTTGAGTATTACCCCGTCTTGCTGGCAATTGCTTTAATCATGAACGTAGGCTTCGTATCTTTCGGCGACTTTTTCCGCCAATTTGGGATGATCTTTTAAAAGCGGATCTTGTTCGATTATTTTTGCAGCACTTTTTCTGGCCTGCTCGATGGTTGCCGAATCCGTTAAACTTGCCATTTTTAGATCGGGAATGCCACTTTGTTTTACTCCGTAAACTTCTCCTGGGCCACGTAGTTCCAGGTCGATTTCGGCTAATTTAAAGCCACTGGAGTGTTTTTCCATTGACCTCATGCGCTGCGTGCCTTCTTCGGATAGTGAACCGGTGAAGAGGAAGCAGTAGGATTTGTGCTCTCCCCTGCCCACACGTCCTCTGAATTGGTGTAGTTGGGAAAGGCCGAAGCGTTCGGCGCCTTCAATTAGCATAATTGTGGCATTGGGAATATCGATACCAACTTCAATTACCGAGGTGGAGACCAAAATGTTTATCTTGTTGTCTTTAAAATCGTCCATAATTCGATCTTTTTCTTCTTGCTTTAACTTTCCGTGCAGAAGCCCCAGCTTTAAATCTTGAAAGATGTGTTCACTTAGAAAGGCATATTCTTTCATTACCGACTTAACTTCCAGGGTGTCGGATTCATCTATGAGAGGACAAATGATGAAGGCTTGTCGTCCTTTTTGGATTTGATCTTCTATCCATCGGTAAGCCTCGATTCTCTTTTTTTCCGGTACAACACGAGTTATTATTTCCTGTCTGCCCTTGGGCATTTCATCGATGACTGAAAGGTCTTGGTCTCCGTAAATAGTGATGGCCAGAGTTCTGGGGATTGGTGTGGCGGTCATGCTGAGAAGGTGTGGTGATCCGTAGCTTTTGAGAGTTTCACGTTGTTTTACCCCAAAGCGATGTTGTTCGTCTATAATGGCCAGGCCGAGGTTTTTAAAACCGATTTTTTCCTGAATTAGGGCGTGGGTTCCAATTACAATATCAACGGTTCCGGTTTTCATTTGCCTTACTACTTCTTCTTTTTGTTTAGCAGTGCTGCTACCGGCGATGAATTGGATATTGAGTCCGAAGGGGGTAAGTGTTTTGACGAAGGTCTGGTAGTGCTGTTTGGCCAATATCTCGGTAGGTGCCATTACGGTTACTTGGTAACCGTTTTTTACCACGTTTAGTGCTGCCAGGGCGGCGATAATGGTTTTTCCGGAACCAACATCCCCCTGTACCAACCTACTCATGGGATGGGGCCTTTGCGTATCTTCAAGGATTTCTTTTAGTACTCTTTTTTGAGCGTTTGTTAATTCGAAGGGTAGCGTTTCCAAGCATTTTTTAAGTTCATCAGCTTGGATTGTCATTACCTTTGATTCGTCGCGGTTGATGTTTTGCCAGTGCCACTTTTTTTGTAGTACTTTTAGTTGTAAAATGAAAAGTTCGTCGAAGGCCAAACGATGCTTTGCTATCTCGAGAGTTTTCTCGTTTTCCGGAAAATGGGCGTTTTTGACTGCTGTGCGTAGATCTATAAGTTCTTGTTCTTCCCGAACTTCTTTGGGGAGATATTCTTGAAAAAGATCGAGCCAGTCGTCGATTAGAGGCTTGAGTTTTTCGCGAATCCACTTGGAATTTATGCCTTCGGTCTCGTGATAAATCGGCACGATACGACCGGTGTGGAGCTGTTCGGAGTATTTTTGAACCAATTCATATGATGGGTTTTGTAGCGCCAGCTTCCCCATGGCATATTTGGCTTTTCCACTGAGGATTATCTTTTTGTCACGTGGAAGCATTCGAACCAAGTGCGGCTGATTGAACCAGACGACTTCAATACTGCCGGTGTCGTCGGTAAAAATACCCCGGGTGATTTTTTTGCCGTATTTGGTGCTGACGTTAAATAGATTGGTCAGTCTTCCTTCAATTGTGCTGATTTCCGTAGGGTTGATCTCGGCAATTCTGGTAAACTCCGAAGTATCATTATAGGCTCGAGGAAAATAAGTGAGAAAATCTTTGACAGTACGTACACCCAGTTGCTCCAACTTGTTTAGGTGCCTTTTTGTTGTTCGTAGGACTTTTTCGAGTGACCTTTCTATCATTATTTTCCTTTCACTTTGAGAAATTTGCGTTTGCCCACCTGAATTAGTTTTTGATTACCAATGTCAATGTTTTCCTCAATTGAGGCTATTTTCTCACCTTCTACCTTCGCTCCCCCACCCTCTACAATCCTTCTGGCTTCACTTTTGGAGCTGGTTAAACCGGTTGCAGCTATTAAATCAACAATATTCCAGTTGTCGCCGGTAATTTCCATTTCTTTAATTTCTTCCGGCAATCCTTTATTGGCGAAAACTTCAATGAATTGCTTCTCAGCTTCTTCTGCCGCATCTTTACTGTGGTAGAGAGTCACAATTTCTCTGGCTAGCTCCATTTTTAAATTGCGAGGGTTTTCTCCTTCTGCAAGGGATTTTTTGATCTCTTCGATTTTCTCTAGGCTAACGTATGTGGCCAATTCAAAATAATTCACGATCAGTTCGTCCGGGATAGACATGGTCTTGCCATACATTTCACTTGGAGCCTCGTCGACACCAATATAGTTGTTCATGCTTTTGCCCATTTTTTCTTTGCCGTCGGTTCCCACGAGCAGTGGGACTGTCAGTACATTTTGCGGATTCATATTGAAAGCCTTTTGAATAGTGCGTCCGGCCAGTAGGTTAAAGGTCTGATCGGTGCCTCCGAGTTCAAGGTCACTCTTCATAGCCACTGAGTCGTAGCCTTGCATTAATGGGTAGAGAAATTCGTGCATGTAGATCGGCTGTTCTTTCTTGATTCTTTCCTGATACATATCTCTCTCCAGCATTTGCTGCACGGTAAAGATTTGAGAAAGCTGGACCACGTCGGCAAAAGTTAATTTGCCAAGCCAATCGGCGTTCCACATAACTTCGATATTCTCGGTATCAAGGATTTTGGAGACTTGCTTAAGATATTTTTCAGCATTTTTTTCCAACTCCTGCTGAGTTTTTGGTTTGCGGGCATTGAGTTTGTCGGTCGGGTCCCCTATTTGGCCGGTAAAATTACCGAATAGCAGTTGAATGTGGTGGCCAGCTTGTTGGAATTCTCGCAATTTCTTTATGACGACCATGTGACCGATATGTAAATCCGCTCCGGAGGGGTCTATGCCAAGTTTTACTCTCAGTTTTTTTCCCGATTTCAGTTTTTCTTCAAGATCTTTTCTGACTATGACTTCCACGGTGCCGCGGTCTAAAAGAGTTTTGATGTCCATTCTTGTATAGGTAATTTAAAAGCTAGTTAAAGGTATCAAAAGCCAAATCAAAAGGCAAATTTTGCTTAGTGCTTACTGTTGTTGAAGATACTACAACATTTTTTGGCCATTTTGTTTTGACATAGGTGTTGTTTTTCATATATTTTTCTCTCCTAATTTTAATTAGAGCGATGTTTCTTGAAGAGCTTTGTCAGATTGGTTTTACAAAAAATGAGTCGAAGGTGTATTTGGAGCTTTTGAAGTTGGGGACACAGGCGGTGAGCATTATTGCCAAAAAATCTGGCTTGAATCGTACCACCACATATTCCATTTTACGGTCATTGGAAAAGAAAGGTGTAATCTCTTCTTATGTTCAAAATAGCATTAAGGTTTTTTCGGCGAATGATCCGAATAGTTTGGTGGGGTATCTTGATCAACAATGTAATACTTTTGATTACTATAAAACTCAGATTCTAGGAATTATTCCGAAGTTCAGAGCTTTGGTAGACCAATATGATTTTGCCAGACCAACCGTCGGCTATTATGACGGTGTCGAGGGGGTGAAGCAACTTATGTATGACGCATTGAGCGCGAAAGATGTTTTTAGAGCTTATTTGGCGCTGCCTAAGTGGCTGGAGTTTGGTCTGAAGAACTTCCTTCTGGAGTATAAGGATTTTCGAATTACCAATAAGAAGGTTCCTTTGCGAGCTATTGTGCCCGAAACCCCCGCGGTTCGGGCTTTTTTTGAGGAAAATTATGATGCCAGTAGCATAATGACCAAGCTGCTATATGTTGATCAAGGCCGGTATGCCGCTTTATTTGAAAATGAAATGAATATTTATAATGATCAAGTTTCCATTCTGCATTTGGATAAGGGGGAGGAGTATGGTGTAGTGCTTAAGAATCAGCAAATTGCCGATATGCACAAGGCGATTTTTGATCAGGCCTGGGTTGGGCTTGGTGGAAAAGTGGAGGATTTACATTGTTGAGTTATATTAGTATGATTGAGGGGTAGTTAAGGTTTTTTATGCGGATTGATAAATATTTGGCAGA
The DNA here is from genome assembly GCA_964383675.1 of uncultured Candidatus Peribacteria bacterium. Lineage (GTDB taxonomy): Bacteria > Patescibacteriota > Gracilibacteria > UBA1369 > LOWO2-01-FULL-3 > CAYLHX01. The sequence continues at coordinate 5,803 of CAYLHX010000010.1, forward strand.
ACAATATGTTGAACTTTCCAGATCCAAGATTCAAAAATTGATAAAGGAAGGGCGGGTTTTGGTGAATAAGGAGAAAGTTAAGGTGAGCTATGAGGTTTTGGAGCAGGACAAGGTTGAGGTTTTTCAGGTTGAGGAGGCTGATAGAACGATTTTTAGTGAAGATACTCCGGTTGAAATTTTGTTGGAGGAAAAGGACTATTTGGTTTTAAATAAGCCGGCCGGAATGGTTGTGCATCCGAGCGAAACTGGACACTTTAGCGGTACATTGGTGAATGCGATGTTTGATAAAATTGAAAAAGGTGTTGGCGAAAGTTTTAGACCGGGTGTGGTGCATAGATTGGACCAAGATACTTCCGGTTTGATTGTCTTGGCCAAGACTCAGAAGGGTTATGAACACTTTGTGGAGCAGTTTAAGAAGCGGAAGGTTAAAAAGATTTATCTTGCGCTGGCGAAGGGATTGATGGAGTTTAAGAGTGGTAAAATAGATTCTCCGATAGCCAGAAGTTTAAATCAGAGGAAAAAAATGGCTGTAATTAATTCCGGTAAGTCGGCGGTTACTATTTATAAAGTCGTGGCTGAGTTTGAGATAAAGAAAGATACCTTTGTAAGTTTAGTTGAAGTTAATCTGGAAACCGGCAGAACGCATCAGATAAGGGTTCATATGGCAGCTATTGGTCATCCGGTGGTGGGTGATAATGTTTATGGTGTGGGCAGCTTTAATAGAACATTTAAGAATACTTTTGAACTGGATCGGCAGTTTCTACATGCCTATGTGCTGGAATTTGTTGACCCAGGGGGCAAGAAACAAAAAATAAAAGCTCCTTTGTCCAAGGAGCTTCAAAATGTACTTGATGAGCTTGAGGCGCTTTAAGCTTCTTTTTTAGCCTCGCTTTTCTTTGGGGCTGCTTTTTTGGTGGCAGCTTTCTTTGGTGCTTCTTCTTTTAGAGCGGCTTTTGCTCCGCTGGCCTTGATGTCAGTGATTTCCAGTTTTGTAAGATTCTGTCTGTGACCTTGAGTTTTCTGATAACGCTTCTTAGCCTTCATCTTGAAAACCACAATTTTTTCACCTCTGAACTGTTCAATGATTTTTCCGGTAACCTGCGCTCCGCTAACTGTTGGTGCGCCCACGGTTGTCTTTGAGCCATCGTTTAGAAGTAGAACCTTATCAATTGTTACGGTGTCTCCGGCTTGTCCTTCAAGTTGTTCAACTTGTAGCACAGAGCCTTTTTCCGCTTTGTATTGCTTTCCGCCTGTTTCGATTATTGCAAACATATGTTTTAGTAAAAATGCCAGAATAATCTAGGGAAATTTGAGCCAAAGGTCAAGTAGAATTTCGGTAATTCAGCCTATATTCGACTTTTTAGTTCCTCTATCCCTTCTTCAACGGCCTTTTTAAGATAAGGGATCTCGTGATCGGTAAAGTTTGAAAGTACAAAACTGCTTAGATCCTGTAACTTTGGTGCTATTTCCCCTCTGCTTTCAATGCCGAGGCGTATTCTTAAGAAATTTTCACTTCCCAGGGTTTGGATGATTGACTTCATGCCATTATGGGTTCCCGCTGACCCTTTGTCCCTGATTCGAATTTCTCCAAGCGGCAGATCGATGTCGTCGTAGATCACTATGAGGTTTTCCAGCGGCTCCTTAAAGAAGTCCAATACATTTTTGACCGCTTCACCGGAGAGGTTCATAAAAGTGTCCGGTTTAACCAGGTAAAGTATTTTTCCCTGATATGGCACCTTAGCTGTTATGGCTTTGAGCTTTGGTTCCGCTTGCCATTTAATTTCAATGCCCTCTTTTTGCTCCAGCTGGTGCACGAAATTATCCAAGAAGATAAAGCCGCAATTGTGACGGGTTGTGAGGTACTTTGCACCCGGATTGCCCAGTCCTACTATTATTTTCATGATTGGCTAGTTTATTTTCTGTAAGGAATTTTTTTGCCTTTGATTGTGATGAAATCTCCGAAAGTGGCTCCTTTCTTTTCTATAGCCTTCTGGATGCCGAGTCGGCTCATATAATGGTACATACGCTCAAGTCCTTCACGGTTTTTGATGTCGGTCATGACGGCTATTTGCTCTATTTTAGCTCCGGTAATGCGGAAAATTTTATGATCTTTTTTGCGGATGATTTTTTCAATTTCAAAACTGGATTTATTCAGATGAGGCCTGAAAATTGGCATACTTTCCTTAGCAGATTCCTCTGGTTTGGGCTTTTGTTTCAACTTGATCAGCTGATCGGAAATTTCAAACAGTAGCGGTTTTAAATTCTGGTGTCCGGCTGCGGAAATTGTGAGAATCTCGGTTTTTTTGGTAGCTTTTTTCAGCTCCTTAATCTTTTTGGCAAGTTCTTTTTCACTGAGCAGGTCCGTTTTGTTTATTACTATGATTTGTTCTTTGGTGGCCAGTTCTTTGGAAAAACTTTTTAATTCTTTCATAATTACTTTGTAGTTTTCGGCCAGATTATCCAGTGAACCATCAAACAGATGCACTAACAGTTGTGTTCTGCTGATGTGTTTGAGAAACTGCAGCCCCAAGCCTTTTCCTTGGCTTGCACCTTCGATTAGGCCCGGGATATCTGCCACTACGAAGTTATCATTGATAGAACCGCCATATTTACTCATGTTCACTACGCCAAGATTTGGTGCCAGCGTGGTGAAATGATAGGCTGCTATTTTTGGTTTTGCATTACTTATGACTGAGATTAGAGTTGATTTTCCGGCTGAGGGGAGTCCAATAATCCCTACGTCCGCCACTAATTTAAGTTCCAGAATAATTTCTTTCTCTTCTCCTGGTTCCCCTTGTTCCGCGAAGCGTGGTATCTGATTTGTGGAACTTACAAAACGCGCGTTCCCCATTCCCCCTTTGCCTCCTTTTACAACTGTTATCTGGCTTTTTTTTGCGCCCAGATCGGCCAGCATTTCCGATTTATCCTCATTGAAAATAATTGTTCCGGGTGGTACTTCTATAACCAAGTCTTCGGCATTTTTGCCATGCATGTTTTTGCCTTTACCGTTATCACCTTTATTTGCTTTAAAAACTTTCTTGTGTGCCAAATGTCCCAAAGTGTTGAGATGTGAATTGACTTTTATGATTACATTTCCGCCCTCTCCACCGTCTCCCCCATTTGGGCCACCGCGGGGTACAAACTTTTCTCTGCGAAAACTTACGCAGCCGTCTCCGCCTTTTCCGGCGATTGTCTTTATTTTGTGTTCGTCTAAAAACATGTCTTGAGTTATGATTTCCTTTATTGTAGAGAAAAAAATGGATTTTGTTAAATCTCTTTTTTTTGTCCGAGAAATTTGCTAATTTTTCGTTGTGCCTTTTAAGCCCAGGTGGCGGAACTGGTAGACGCGCCGGACTCAAAATCCGGTGGTGGCAACACCGTGAGGGTTCAAGTCCCTCCCTGGGCACCAATAACTCATTTCTATGTCAAATAAGAAGGGACCAAAAATTTCTCTTAAGTTGCGGGATGATTTTTTTACGGCAATTTTTGTGGTTACTGGAGTAGTTTTTGTTTGGCGTGGTCTTTGGAATTTGATGGATATGTATATTTTTCCGGACAGACCATTTCTAAGTAATTTGGTTAGTATCGGGATTGGTTTGTTTTTACTTTATCTGCCAGACGAGGATATTAAGGAATTAATTTGATGTTAGAAACGCTTTTAGAGAGTTTGTTGAGTCTGATAGATACATTGGGATATGGTGGGATCTTTTTATTGATGACTATTGAAAGCTCTTTTGTACCTTTTCCTTCCGAATTGGTGATTCCCCCAGCGGCTTATTTGGCTCATCAGGGAGAGATGAATATCTATCTGGTGATTTTGTTTGGTATTTTAGGCAGTTTGGCCGGAGCTTTGATTAATTATTATCTGGCTTTTTGGTTAGGAAGGCCGATGGCATTTAAGTTGGTACAGAAAAAGATCGCTCGTTATTTTTTGTTGAGCGAGGAAAAACTTGTCAAAGCTGAGAAGTACTTCCTTAACTATGGCGGTGTTTCTACTTTTGTGGGGCGTCTTATTCCTGGGATTAGGCAATTGATCTCTTTGCCGGCCGGATTTTTTAAGATGCCGCTTTTGCCTTTTTTGTTTTTCACCTTTTTAGGTGCAGGAATTTGGACGGTGATTTTGGCTTTGCAGGGCTATTTGGTAGGAGTTTATAAGGAAGTTTTTGTACAGTATCTGAATGAAATCATAGTTGGAATTGTTTTGTTTGCGGCAGCGATATATGGAACTTTAACCTATTTGAAGCGTAGAAGACGTTTAAGATCAGAGTAGATTCTTGGAATTTTTTTGGATGTGGTTTTCGAGGAGAGTTTTTAATTCTTCGGTTTTTGTTCCAACCTGTCCTTTTGCTATTTGTTGCTTATCAATTTTGGTTATTGGAACTATGCCGGTGGTACTTTGAGTTAGAAAAACTTCTTTTTTCTTTTTGAGCTCGGTCAGAGAGATTGTTTTGAATTTTATTTCGTAAGGGGAGATTTTTAAGATTGTGTCGCGAGTTATCCCAGGTAGCACCTGATCTTTTCTGGTGCAAAGATTGTTGTCTTCGAACCAAAAAATGTTGCTGTAGGCGCCTTCATACACCTGTTGTTTTTCATCAACGAGTAAAGCGTCATAGCAATTTGCTTTTACGGCCTTTTGGTGACAAACGTAAGATGCTAAGTAAGAAGTTGATTTTATTTCCGGCATCGATCGATTACAGGTAAAGCTTTTAATTGCAACTCCACGGTAAATTTTTGAATCAATTTTTTGAGATAAGGCGAAGAGCACTATTCCCTCTTCAATAGCAATAATTTTTATTCGGTAACTTTGAGTGGATTTCAGTTTTTTTAAAAGTTTGGAAAGCATTTTAAGAATATCATTCTGCGAATATTTAATTGGCAGCTCGATGGTCTTTGCTGATTTTAAGAGTCGGCTCAAGTGGGCCTCCGGTTTAAAAAGTTTTTTGTCTTTTCGGGTTATTAGAGTCTCAAAAAGGCCAAAACCTCGTCCCAAGCTGTTGGAAAGCAGAGATATCTTGGCTTTTTTTTCCGGGATGAACTGGTTGTTGAAGAGAATGATTGCCATTTATTCAATGATGTTCATGAATGATCTAGCTTTATCCAGGGTTTCTTTGAATTCCGCCCGCTCATTTGAATCTAGCACAATCCCCCCACCAACCTGAAGATATAGTTTGTTTTTTTTCTTGATAATGGTGCGAATGGCGATATTAAAGTCCAGATTTTGATTTGGCTCGATGTGACCGATAATGCCGGTATAAACTGATCGCGTTGTTGGTTCCAGTTCATCAATGATTTCAATGGCACGTTTTTTGGGGCAGCCTGTGATGGAGCCACCTGGCAGCATGGAGATCAGTCCTTTAGTTGCAGGTACGGCAAGCTCGCCGGTTATTTTGCTGTAGGTATGTAATACTGTGGGACACTCTTGGAGTAATCTGTGACCTTCGACTTTTACAGTGCCGGTTTTACAGACTTTACCCAGGTCGTTGCGTAACAGATCGGTGATCATGTTCAGCTCGGCGGCTTCTTTTTTGCTTTCTATGAGTTCTTTTTTAAGTTGCTGCTCTTCTTTGGCAGTTTTTCCGCGTGGACGAGTTCCCTTAATGGGGCAGGTTTCAATCTGTTCGCCCACGACTTTAATAAATCTTTCCGGTGAGGCACTTAAAATTTCAAAATCATCGCCCTCAATGTAAGCCAGATAATCTACGGGATTTTTCTCGACAACCTGGAGGAAAATGTTTCGAGGTGAATTTTGCTTTGTATTTATTTTTGCCTCTAAGCGATGAGTTAAATTGATTTGGTAAATATCCCCTTCCTTAATGTATTTTTTAATTTTTTCGTAAGCTTGTTTGTAGTTTTTTTCAGAAATGGTCGGCCTAAAGTTTTGGCCGTTTACATTTTTAGGTACCTCAGCTTTTCTTATTTTGATCTCTTGGATATGTTGAAGGAATTTTTTGTTTTTTATACTGTTTGTGATTTGGTTGTTTTCGATGGTGAGCCAGTTGTCATAGGCTAGAAGGTAAATATCGGGCAGTTTTAAGTCGTCTTTGGCGGTTTGTTTTACTTGATGTGTTTCGTAGGCCAAGTCGTAAGAAAAGTAACCGATAATCTGGTGCTTCTTGTGCTTTTTGATAAATTTTTCGGCCAGTTCCATTCCTTCCTTTTTGCTATTTCTTTTATAGCTAAAAATTTCCACGGGATTGAAGGCTAAAATGCTCTTATTGGAGTTTTGTGCACTATGCAAGAGGGCTACATTTTTTTCACTATGGCTCAGTTTTTTAAATAATTCTAAAGCTAGGGATTTTTTGATGTTCATTTGATTTTTAGGAAATTTTGCATTAATTTTTCGCCCTCCTCCGTGAGGAAGGACTCGGGGTGAAATTGTACTCCAAAAAGCGGATATTCTTGATGGTGGATGCCCATGATCTCATTTTTTTCATCCCAAGCGGTAAGGTGAAAATCTTTGGGTACTTTATCTATGACTAGAGAATGGTAACGGGCCACTATCATTGGATTTTTAATTCCGGCAAATAATTTGTTTTCTGTGTGCAAGACTTTTGATGTCTTACCATGGAGCACTTCTTTGGCATGAATCACTTTTGAACCGAAGATTTGTCCGATGCATTGGTGGCCGAGACAAACCCCCAAAATCGGTAACTTTGTGTGAAATTTTTCTATTACTTTTGGAGAGATTCCACTGTCTTCCGGTCTTTTGGGCCCGGGCGATATAACAATCTTTGAGGGTTTGAGTTTTTCAATCTCGGAAAGACTTATCTCGTCGTGAAAGACTACCTTTGTTTTCTCTCCCAGGGAGCGGATTTGCTGATCGAGATTGTAGGTGAAAGAGTCGTAGTTATCTATGATGAGAATCATCCTATTAGTCTTAGAAATTCGCTACGGGTTTTTGAGTTGTGTTTAAAAAGTCCGGTGCAAGAGGAGGTTGTCATGGTGGCGTTTTGCTTTTCCACTCCGCGAGACATCATGCAGAGGTGTCTCGCCTCAATTACCACCCCAACACCTTTTGGTTTTAAAAGTTTGTTTAGACAGTCGGCGATTTGCATGGTAAGCCTTTCCTGATTTTGTAGTCGACGAGAATATATCTCAACAATTCTTGGCAGTTTTGAGAGTCCGATAATTTTTTTATCTGGGATGTAGCCGATGGAAACTCGACCGAAGAAAGGTTGCATGTGGTGCTCGCAATTGGAGTAAAAATCGATGTTTTTGCAGATGATCATTTCATCGTAGTCTTCCCCGTCAAATTGAGTGAGAGTTTGGTCGGGGTCTTTTTGATAGCCGCCAAAAAGTTTTTCAAAAGACTTGGCCACTCGCCGAGGAGTTTCGCTGAGCCCTTCCCTTTCGGGATTTTCACCGATTTCTTTGAGCAGTTCTTTGATGAGTTGTTCTACTTTTTGCTGATTCATTCTGTTAACTTTTTAATTTCTAAAGTGCTTTTTAGTTGGGAATCCAATTGTAAAATGCTTTTTTTGAGTACCGGGTGCAGAATTTCCGGTGCTATCTCACAAAGCGGCTTAATCACGAATTCTCGTTTGTTCATCCGTGGATGTGGAATTTTTAGATTGGGATGATTAATTATTTCATCATCGTAGAGCAATATGTCTAAATCTATGGTTCTTGGGCCGTTTTCGATTTCTCTTATCCTACCCATTTTGTGTTCGATCTCCTGTAATAGCACGATGAGCTCGATTGGGTTTAGATCTGTTACAATTTCAATTGCCATGTTGAGAAACTTTTCTTGATCCTGATAGCCCAACGGATTACTCTCATAAAATGATGACTTTTTAACTATTTTTGCCACTCTTTCGATCTCTGTAAGGGCAGTTGTAAGTTGCTTTTTGCGGTCACCAAGATTACTTCCCAGTCCAATGTAAACGGTTTTACTTTCCTTCATATTTACAGCAATACTCATCTGTTTCGTATACAGTGATACTCTTTAAAGGTAATTCATTTTTTAGCTTGTCCCAGATCCATACTGCCAGATTTTCGGCTGAAGGATTGTCGATGGTGTCGTTTAGATGGGTGTGGTCAAGTTGATCAATGACGTTAGTCATAACAGTTTTCTTGATCAATTTGAAGTCTATAACCATGCCGTCTTCTTTGATTTCTCCCTCGATTGTGACAATGATTTTGTAGTTGTGGCCGTGAAGATTTTCACATTTTCCGTGGTATTTGGTGAGAAAATGTGAGGCGGCAAAGTGAAATGCGCAACTTAATTCCATTTTAAAAATTTAAAAAATTCTTTAATTCCCTTTACATCATGGGTCCTGATTATACTTGCGCCATTCAAATATGCAATAGCGGTAAGCGCTTTTCCCTTTTCGTCGCGCTCTTTTAAGGAGCCTCCGAAAAATGATTTTCTGGAGATCCCGATTAAAATAGGCAATTTAAAATTCTTCAGTTCCGGCAATCTTGCAATTATTTGAAAGCTGTATTTCGGTATGCTGCTTATGAACTGTCCCATGCCTGGATCTAGGATTAATTGAGATCTTTTTATGCCGTTTTTCTGCGCTTTTTTAATTTGTGCTTCGAAAAATTTTTCGATTGTTTTTGTAACATCGGCGTAAGTCTTGGCTTTTAAGGTAGTTCTGGCCGTAGGATCTTTAGAGTACATCATGATATAGGGGCACTTGCTCTCAGCTATCACACTGGCCATTTCTTTGTCCCCTCTCAGGGCGGTAACGTCGTTTATGATGTCGGCACCGTTTGCCAGAGCTTCTTTCGCCACAGCGGATTTGTAGGTGTCTATGGAGATTAGAACTTTACTGTGTTTCCTGATGAGTTTTATTACCGGAATAACTCGTCTTAATTCCTCTTCTGTAGTGACGTTTTTGGAGCCAGGGCCGGTGGATTCGCCTCCGATATCAATGATTTGTGCCCCTGCTTCAATCATCTCCAGGGCTTTTTTTAGAGCTTTTTGTGGTGTATGGTGTTTACCGCCATCGCTGAATGAATCCGGTGTGGTATTGAGAATTCCCATTATGACCGGCGCCTTCTTTTTTAACAATTTTTCGATGCTTTGCATTGAATTTGTTGAAAATGCTGCTAGATTTTAGCAGTGTTACCTAACTTTGTACATGAAACGTTGTCTGATAATACATTATTCGGAGATTGGAATTAAAAAAGGACATACTGATTATTTTGTTAAAAAGCTTGTAAAACGGGTCAGGGTTAAGCTGGAAAAATCTTTCAGCCAGAATTTTGTTATTAAGCATTCTTTGAGACGATTGATTGTGGCCTTGCCGGAAGATTTTGAGGAGAAAGAGTATGTAAAAGTTTTGAGCAGAATTTTCGGAATTGAAAATTTTAAGTTTACTTATGAGGGGTCGCTTGATGTAGAAGAATTGGCGAAAGAAATTTGGAATGAATTGCAGAGAGAGATGGTTGTTTGGGAACCAAAAAGTTTTAGAGTTAAGGTGAAGCGTTCGATGACTCTTCCTTCTGACCTTAAGTCCGTTGAAGTGGAGAGGAAGGTGGGGGCGCTTTTGATTTCGGCCGGTTTGAAATTGCCGGTGGATTTGAAAGCGCCGGACTTGCTTGTGGATATAGAGTTTTTTAATGAAAAAGGTTTTTTCTCATTTAAGAAGCATGCTGGAGCCGGTGGGATGCCTGCTAACAGTCAGGGGAAAGTTGTTTCCCTAATGTCCTCAGGGATAGATTCCCCGGTGGCCTCTTATCTAATGATGCGCCGCGGGGCGCGAGTTATTTTTACTCATTTTCACGGCTATCCTTATACCGATAAGGATGAGATGGAACAGGTACAAGATCTGGTGAAAATTCTTAGTGATTATCAGTTTGATACTAAACTTTACCTTTTTCCTTTTGGAAAGTTGCAGAAAGAAATCGGGACGACCTTGGAAATTCCGGGCAAAGTACGTACTATTTTGTATCGTCGTTTAATGTTACGTGTTGCTGAGGCTGTTGCCTGGAAAGAAGGGGCGAAGGGGTTGGTTAGCGGAGATAGTTTGGGGCAGGTGGCTTCGCAGACTATTGAGAATATGCTTGCCATTCATGAAGCCTCGTCTATTCCTCTTTTTCAACCTTTGATCGCTTTCGATAAACAACAAATCGTGGAGATTGCCGAACGCATCGGGACTTATGACATTTCAAAATTGCCCTGTAAAGATAGTTGTACGATGTTTATGTCAAAGCACCCGGAGCTCAAGGCTAAGGTTAAGGATCTGCGGGAATACGAAAAGCTTCTTCCCATTGAGGAGTGGATCACTCAGATGATGGAAGAAGCCTCCGTTATTAATTTTGATTGATTTTAGTAGATGCTTAGATTCATTTGTGAGTCACCTGATATCAACAGTCTATAGATGTTCTCACTTATTTGTCCGCGTGTAATATTTTTTTCCGGCCAGTAGTTATTACCGCTCTCCTCAAGAATCCCCATACTCTTTGCCGTACCAACATATTTTGAGAACCAAGCGTCCTTTGGTACGTCACTGAATGGATTTGAAGTTGGATTGTAGGTGGAAGTATTCATAACTTCGAACAACATTTTCATCGCTTCAGCTTTGTTTACGTTGTCTGCTGGTTTGAAGTTTCCATCGGGATATCCCTCGATCCAACCCATTTCTTTGGCAAAACAGACATACTTGGCAAACCAGTCTTCCTTTACATCCGGGAAGCAGTTTTTATATTGTTCTGCCGATGGTGAGTATCCGGCGCCTTCAACCAGGATCTTTAGTAATTCTGCTCTGTTAAGTGGGTTATTCGGCTTGAAGCTGCCATCCGGATAGCCGGAGACTATCTTGCTGCTTTTTAAATAAGAGATAGCATCGGCATTTTTGCTGTCCAGGTCTACGTCACTGAAGATCTCAACGGTGTCATAGTCTTCAGCTTCAAAAGATTCAATGTAATCGTTGGAAAAGACTTCTGATACAAAGGCGTCATTCAAGATTCCTTCGTCTATTAGCTCGAGGAACCATAGATAGATGATGTCATTGTTGATTATGTAGCCGTAATTTCCTCCAATACCGCTTAATGAAACTTCTGTTACCACTCCAAGTACTTTTTCATCTGCGCTGTAGGCTGGTCCTCCCGAGTTTCCCGGGTTAATGGTCGCGTCGGTCAGAATTTTCCAGATCACGCCGTCAGAAAGTGATTCAAATCCACTAACATTTCCTTTTGTTAAAGTGATACTAGCCAGTCCACTTGCTCCCGGAAATCCTAAGATGGTGATTTCTTCGTCCAGCATTGGATTGTAGTCCGCAAAGTCCACGTAAGGAAGCATTAGTGCCTGAGCTTCTTCAATTGTTAGCTCTTCTCCATATTCGTATCCGTACTCATCGATGGTGTAAGCCGGATAGACGATTGCCAGATCAAGGTCTTCATCGTAAGCTAGCACTCGTCCGGAATATTCACAAGATGGTACCGAATATTCGTCTTGAATCAGACAAATATCAATATAGTCGGATGGTTTGCCGGTATTGTAGTCCATTACTACGTGAGCGGCTGTTAGGATGAGGGCGTCATTACTGATAAGGAACCCTGATCCGTAGTAATAGTCCCCAGCGGAGTCTATTACTTCGAGTAGCACCACGCTGTTGATGGTATCTTGATAGTCAATCGCAGCGGCGCTTGGAGCTACAAATAGCATGGAACTTAGAATTGTAGTTCCCGCTATCAGTTTTTTGAGAAACTGTTTCATAATTCATGAGGTTAAGTAAATGAGGTTTGAAACGGAATAATATTACCAAAGTTCTTTCGGGATTTCTAGCGATTCCAGCGTGTCATCCGAAACGCTGGTGGTTGGCTCTATAATGACTTGCCACTCCCCTTCGTATCGTAGCCAAACTGTTGCCGGATCGGTGATTTCCGTGAGTGATTCTACGGTGGCAACAGCAAATTCCTCATCTTGGCTGAATTGGACATTTTTTACTTCAACTTCTTGTTGATAGTTTTCTTGAAGATAAGTTTTTATGGCCTCTGCAACTTTTTCTTTTTCCTGCTCATTCATCATAATCAATCTGTAGATCGTTTCTGCGACTTCCTTTCTGGTGATATTACCTTCTGGGTGGTATTTGTATTTTTTAACTTTTCCTTTCATCTTTCCCTTCAGGGCTTCTGTGCTCTCCTGTGTGAAGTCTCCGCTTATCACTATGTGACCGTCGGTGATTTTTTCCTGAATTACCGGTGATGTTATCAACGTATCTCCGGCAAATATTCCCAACATCTCTCCTATCATTTCCGCTGTTAGCTTCGCCAGCAATTCTTTTCCTTCTTCATTTAACTTTATCAAAACGTAATGGCCAGATGCCTCATCGTAGCCGTTGTTCACCTCGGTGATGTGTTCGGATTGAATTCCCGTGTCTTGCCAAGGTTCCGGGTTGACGGTTAAGAAGGTTAGACTTTGATAGTGATATTGCGGTTCAGTAACGTCATATTCAATTTTAACGGCTTCAATTAAATGATAACCGAATTGTGTTTCCACCACCGCGCTAATTTGCCCCTCTTGTTCAAGTAGTAGTGCCGCATCCTGGAATTCCTGAACATAAGTGCCGTCATCGGCAACAGGTTCTGTCAAGGCGCCACCTTGATCTTTTGTCGAGGTGTCATCGGAATATTCTTTGGCTAATTCTTCAAAATCAGCTCCAGTGTTAATCAAGGTCACGATATCTTCAGCTAAAATTAGGGCTTCCTCTTTTGTTCTTGGTGTGGCCGGTTCGGCTTGGGCGCCGTCGTAGGCTACTAAAATATGGTTTACCGTTACAGCCTTCTCATATTTTATGGCATCATCCTGTTTTTCAATTAGTTTGATAATACTAAGTCCTTGGTCCTCGTAGAGATTGCCGTACTGATCAATTTTATAATTGCCACCCGTAGAGACAGCTTCTTTCGTATATTCCCCGGGCTCCATGGTTGAGAGTAGGTTCGCGAAGGTTTCCGCCATGGCACCGGCGAATAATTCACGATTTTCATATTCTAGAGCGTTGTCTTCGCTTTCAAGTTCTTTTGCTATTTTTTTCAGATCTTCACCGGATTCTAGTCGTTCAAGGACTTCATCTATTTTTTCGTTTATTTCCTGAAGTTGTTCTTCGCTGGGATTGAGGTTGTATTTTTTAAAATTGAGATTTTCTTCTTGCTCCAAAATAGTGATATGACTTTGATCCAAGAGGTCTTTGGCCAGACCGAATGCCAGGAATTTGTAGTACCAGGCATTCGCCGGGAGGTCTGTTGGAATTGTTAAAGATTCTTTCTCGTCTTCGCTTAAATCATCTATATTGCTTTCTCCGTTGAAAAAGGCGTTTAGGATGATTTTCATGGCTTCGGCGCGGTTGGTGTTGTTGGCGGGTTTGAAGTTGCCATCCTCATAACCTTTTACCCATCCCATTTGCTTTGCATAGCAGACATGTGGGGCGAACCACTCGGTTGTTACATCCGGGAAGCAGTTTTGATAGCTTTGTCCCTGCGCTGTTGGATCGCCGATCATCATTTCAACCACCATTTTTATAAGTTCTGCACGGTTTATCTCGCCATTTGGTTTGAATGTGCCGTCAGGATAACCGTCGATGATTTTATTTGCTTTGAGATGTTGAATTGCTGTTGAATTTTTGTGAGTGCCCGGGACGTCGCTGAAGGTTGGTTTATTTTTTAATCCTTTGCCTATTTCTTCGGAGGTGCAAAGATCTGTTGCTTCTGAAAATTGCACTGAACTATCTGTCCAACCATCATTACATATTACACTGCCATCTGTATCAGCTCCAGCCGAACAGCTTACTCCATTGTGTCCTGAACAGGCACCGCTGCCGGCGGCGTTTATTGTAGGGATATTTGTTAATAGTAATAAGATAAATGATGCCGAAATGAGGATTTTTTTCATTTTCTTTTGGGGTTAAGTTTTTTAGATCTTAACTGACGATTGTAGGTTATGGCAAATCGATGTGCCTCATTGCGGGCTCTTTGAAGCAGTTTTAGAGCCTCATGGTTTTCCGGAAGGTTGATGGAATCCTTTTTCCCGGGTATAAAAATTTCTTCCAGTCTTTTGGCCAATGAAATGTGTGGAACATTCATCTCGAATTCATCTAAAAGTTTGTTGGCAATCTGTAATTGTCCTTTTCCTCCATCGATAATAATTAGATCTGGCAGCTCTTCAAAGGATTGATCTTTTTTGTGTTTAAGTTTGTCGTAAGCGAAACTAAGTGTTTTAGGATTTTCCTTTTTGCGGTTATTTTCGAAATCTTCAAGTTCTTTAGGGACTTTTTTTGTCTCTTCAAAGCCTATTAGCTCGTAGTATTCACGCAGTTCTGGTTTACAGAAAATATAGATTCTTTTCCCCTTGGTCTTCTCAATGCTCTTTTTAATTAAGAATTGTCCCAATTTTTTTCCTCTTTCTTTCGCTTTTACCTCCAAAGAATTTAAGAGAGTTACTTTTTCATTTATCTCTTTGATCTCAATTTGGGCGCAGATTTTCTTATCTATTTCCAGGAGGTAAAAATTCCCCTCTTTCTCCATTTGTTTCAGATCGGCTTTGGTGGCCTTTTTGAATTTATAATCCTTGTATTTGAATTGTTGAGAAATTTTAATAAATCTTCTGTACAGAACTTCTTCCATGGATTTGTAGTCGTCCGGCTTGCCTTGTACTGTGCGTAGTTTGAATTTGCGGTAATGATCTTTTTTTGGGACACCGTTTTTGAAGACCACCATCGATCCGACAGTTTCGGTTCCGCTCAAGTGTGAGATGTCATAGCATTCTATGCGTTTTAGTTGCGCTTTAAGTCCTAAGAGTTTTTGAAGTTCTTTAACGGCGTTTTCAGTGAATTCGCTTTCTTTTTGCCAACTTGGTTTGTGGCGATCGGCATAGATTCTGGCATTATTGAGACTCATCTCCAATAATTTGTTTTTGTCTCCTTTCTGTGGAACCATGACTTTAATTTTTTTGCCGGAGACCCTTGCAAGTAGCTCTTCAAATTCTTTTTGACTGCTTATTTCGTGGGGAATCAGAATCTCTTTGGGCAGATCGGTGGCGATTTGATAGTACTGGTTTAAAAACGAATATAGAGTTTCTTCCTCTTCGGCGTTTTCATTGTCCTGCATGGTTTCGGCGCTGAGAATGAAGTTCTCCTGACCTATAAGTTTGCCGTCTCTGATTTGAAACAGGTTGAAGTAGGCACGATTGTGAGTGATTAAATAATTGATGATGTCTTGATTGGTGTTGGTGGGAGTCTGAACTTTTTGTTTTTCCAAAATGTCTTCAACTTTCTGTATTTTGTCACGAATTTTGGCGGCTTTTTCGAACTCTCGGTTTTTGGCGTGTTGCACCATCTGTTCGTTTAGGCTCTTTAAAATATCATCAGCTTTGCCCTCCAAAAACCTCTCAATATTTTTTATGATTTCGCGATATTCTTCCGGAGTACATTGTCCGATACAAGGGGCGATGCATCTTTTAATGTAGTAGTCCAAACAAGGGTATTTAAGAACTTTATTGGTCACTTTTACCTGATGTTTAGGCGCATTTGTTTTTACAAAATCGATATCTAATCCGCAGTGCCGGAAGGGAAAAATTTTCTTTAAAACTTTAAAAGTCTCTTTTACCTTGTGTGCAGCCGTTTTTGGGCCAAAATATTTGGCCTTGTCTTTTTCCAGCTGACGAACTATTTGCACACGCGGAAAATCTTCGTCGGTGATCTTGATGTAAACGTAGTTTTTGTCATCCTTCATGATGACGTTATATTTGGGCTGATGCTCTTTTATGAGGTTATTTTCCAAGATCATGGCTTCCAGCTCACTGTCTACGGTTACCACCTCGATATTACTTAATTTCTCGAGAAGTTTTTTGGTTCTGGTGGAGTGTTGGTAGTTTTTTTGAAAGTATTGCTGAACCCTTTTCTTTAAACTTTTTGCTTTGCCGATATAGATGATTTTGGTATTTTCATCCAGCATTTTGTAAACTCCCGGAGTATCGGGTGTTTTCTCAATTATTTTTTTGATTTCCTTTTCTTCTATCATAGCTGTTTTAGTATACTTGAATTATGAGCGAAATTGAAAAAAAGTTGTGGCGAAGAGTTAAGCTCTATTTAAAGGTTCTGCATTTGGTGCCTTTTGTGAAGATGGTGGCTGTCTGTAACAACCTGGCTTTTGGTCGTGTGGATGAAAAAAGTGATATCGATCTTTTTATTGTAGCCAAGCACGGACGGCTTTTTCTTGTGCGAGTGATGGTGACATTTTTGTTGCAGATTATGGGGGTAAGGCGGCATGGAAATAAGATTAGTGGTCGCTTTTGCCTTAGCTTTTGGGTGGATGACAGTGCCTTAAATCTTTCTTCTATCGCTCTTTCACAAGACATCTATCTGGCTTTTTGGGTTAAGACTATGAAGCCGGTGATCGACAGAGGCTGTTTCTTAAGATTTTGGCGGGAAAATCAGTGGTGTGACACTTATTTTGAGGATCTGAATCTGCAACCGGACTTTAGTCATATTATCGGCGAACAGTTTTTTCTTAAGGCGGTTAGGAGTTTTTTGAACTTTGTTTTTCGGACCGGGCTTGGTGATTTCTGTGAATTGAAACTTAAAAATTGGCAGCTCAGACGTGCCAAGCAAAAGATGAGCCTGGCCGGGAGTGAAGCAGACTTAATCGTAGATGAGCACATTTTGAAATTTCACAATGTTGATCGTAGGCGTGAGTATCGTGGACTGTGGCAAAGACAATATGGTGAGGCGAAAATTACCTCGGAACGCTTTTTAGCTCTTCGTTTCTGAGTCCTTTTCTTCAACTTTATTTTTGAATTTGAGGTGAACCGGGGTTCCATTGAAGCCATATTCTTTTCGCAGCTCATTTTCCAAATAGCGCGGGTATGAAAAATGAAGATTTTTAGGATTGCGGAAGAATAGTACGAATCTTGGTGGATTAATATCTACCTGACTACAATAAAAGAATTTCGGCTTTTGAATTTTGGTACTGGCCGGCATGTGCTTATAGGTGATTTTTTGGAAGAAGCTGTTAATTTCCGCTGTGGAAATGCGCTTTTTTCTTTCAATCATAATTTCGCTGGCCAAGTCCAACAGTTTATAGGTGTTTCTCTTGTTCTTCGCTGAAACAAAAACCATTGGTGCCCACGGAACAAAAATGAATTTACGCTGAAGTTTGTGATACAGGCGACCTTTCTCGTGATCCTCCTCTTCGTTGTCGAAAAGGTCGATTTTGTTTATGGCTAATATTAATCCCTTTTCCGCTTCCAGCACTAACTGAGCTATGTGGCAATCTTGATTGGTAATTCCTTTTATACCGTCGATAAGCAAAATGGCGATGTCGGATTTTTCTATGGAATTTATGCAGCGCAGTGCACTGAATTTCTCTATGCCATACCCCCTTTTACCGGATCTTCTGAGTCCGGCTGTATCGACTAGGTTGAATTTTTGTTCATTGTATACTAAATGCGTATCAACAGCGTCTCTGGTAGTGCCTGGAATGTCGGAAACGATAGCCTTTTGCGAATTGGTTAGGGCGTTTAGCAGCGAGGATTTGCCGGCATTGGGTTGTCCCAGTATGCAGATATTGATTTCGTCCGTAGGGGTTTTGATCGCTTTTCTTTTGGGGAATTTTAATTTTTCCAATCTCTTGGCGATTTGATATTTCAGGTCGTCGATGCCGGTTTTATGGATTGCGGAGATTTTTATCGGTTCATCGAAACCCAGTTCATAGATGTTGAAGATATTATCTGTGAGATCCGGGTTATCGCATTTATTTGCGATAAAAACAATTTCTTTGTTGGATTTTCGTAAAATGTCTGCGGCAGTGAAGTCATCAACGGTTAATTCCTGGGAGCCATCAACTATCAAGAGAATTAAGTCGGCCTCTTCGATCGCCAATTTGGCCTGAGATTGGATATCGGCTTCGATGTTTTCTTTCTTGCCATACTCAAGTCCGCCGGTATCTACAAGCAGTATATCGTAGTTACCGCAGGAAAACTTTTGAGCTATACGGTCGCGCGTGGTGCCGGCTATGTCGCTGGTTATTGCGTGTTTTTTACCTATGAGCCTGTTAAACAGGGTTGATTTGCCTACATTTGGTCTGCCGACGATGGCTACCGTGGCCGCGGAGTCCATTATTGAAATTTAAAAAGTGTATGAAATTATAGGTGGAAGGGTTTAAAAGAGCAAGTATTTATGCTATAATTAGGAGAATTTAAATAAAAAGTTGAAGAGAAAAATATTCTTATCATTGCCGGTTCTGGTTTCTTTGTGGCTTTTTTTGTCGCTCAATGTCGCTTTGGCGGCGCCTGAGCCTGGAGATGATGCTTCACCTGGTGCTGTTGCCGAAGGTGCCGCTGATCAGGAAGATCCAACAAATCCGGCTACGATTTTACCAAGCGTCTCCGGTGATTTTTCCAATATCGCTCAGTGTGAAAGGTTGATGGTTGATGTGAACATTAATATCCTTAAAGCCAGGGAGACGATTGCCAGTAGAGGAAGTGATTTTCAATGTATAAGTTGTCAGCCATCGAGAAGTGCTAGCGCGAATGATATTTTGGGATGTGCAATTAAAACCGGCGATATAAAGTTGTGGATGGTGCCTTTTTATGTGCGTAGGGTTTTGGAATTTATCATTGCTTTGGCGGGTATTTTGACGGTCGGAGGTATTCTTTATGGCGGTTATATGTATCTGTTTGCCGGACTATCCGATGACAAGGATAAAGGTAAAAATGCTATTAAAAACGGTGTGATCGGTTTGGTACTTACTTTAACGGCTTGGGCCATAGTTAATATTGTTGTGGCTCTCGTTTCCGGTTAAGCCATTTCTTTTTGCCAGTGCTCCCACTTGGTCTTTAGGTAGCTGAGGAATTTTTTGCTAAATTCTTTTTCGTCAAATTGTTCGGTGTGTTGTCGAATTTCTTGAGGGTTGAATTGATTTTTCTTTTCTTGATAGTCTTCAATGGCTTTTCTAAGGTGTATCGGGCTTTGTTTCTCAAAGAAAATGCCGGTTTTATTTTCGACGATTGAATCCAAAGCTCCACCTTTTTTAAAGGCGATGACCGGTCGGCCGCTGGCCATAGCTTCCAGTGCCGTGATGCCGAAATCTTCCACCTGAGGGAAGATTAACGCTTCACATTCACTGTACATTTGAATGAGTTTTTTTTCATTTACGTATCCTAAAAATTCTATATTTCCTCTAGCCTGTCTTCTAAGCTGATTTTCCGCCACTCCTGTTCCGACGATTTTTAGTGGCAGGCCAATTTTGTTGAAAGTCTCTATAATCAGGTCGAATTTTTTGTAGGGAATTAATCTACCTACTGCCAGGAAATAGCCTTTAGTGTTCTCGGCGATTTTATACTTACTACTCTTGATCATGGGGTGTAAGACTGTTGAGGGTTTGTTGTAGTATTTCTCAATTCGCCGTTTGGTGGTTGAGGAATTGGCAATAAAATAATCTACTCTTTCGGCTGAGAGACGGTCCCACATTCTTAACTTATGTATGCGCTTTTTACCCAAATGTTTGACCAATGGATTCATACTGTATTCCCTGATATAGCTGTGCCAGTTGTCCCAGGCGTAGCGCATGGGGGTGTGGCAATAAGAGATGTGTAGAGTTTCCGGTTTGGTGATTATGCCTTTGGCGCAACAATGGGAACTGGAGATGACTATATCGAAACTGCTGAGGTCAAAGTTCTCATAGGCGTAGGGCATCAGATTCAGGTATATTTGATGTTTTCTTTTTGCGAAGGGAAGGTTCTGGATGAAAGAAGTGGTTACAGCTGCTTTTTCCAACTCAGGAAAATTTTTGGGATTAAAAATTGAGGTGAAAATTGGCGCCTCCGGAAACATTTTGTGGAGGTGAATGTTTATTTTTTCGGCTCCACCGGGCGTACTCATCCAGTCGAAGACCAAAGCAATCTTTGCAGCTTTTAGATTCATGAATAGATAATAGTTTTTTTTTATCTTTTCTTCAATTGATTAACCACCCATTCTGAAAGTACCATCACCGGTGTAGTCTTTTAAGATGTCGTCTTCCGGCTTTGCTATCTTGTTATTGGTGTTTGATTTTTTCTTTTCGGGATCAATGAATTTGCGCCCTTCTTTTTGCATCTGAATTTTGATTTTTTCTTTAATCTTCTTTAAATTTTCTTTTTCAGTAAGGTGCTTGGTGATAATGTTTTTATCATTTGCGGAGAGATCTTCACCGGTTTTTATTATGGTGTTAAGGATGCCTTTATAGGTGTCTTTATCGTCAAGCTTGTCCATGGCTTTGGCTTTGAATATTTTAACTACATTATTGCTCGGATCTCGCTCGAGTAATCTTTCGCAGATATGTAAAACATCAACGTATTTTTTCTCTTTGAACCATAATCCAAGCAGGTCGACAACCACGTCTTCATCCTTTTTGGCGAGTGTTGACCTTTGTGAGGTACTCAAATCACTGACCAAGATCATGTTTCCGGCTTTTCGATTCAAAAGAAATTGCAGAAAGAGGTAACCTAGAATAACGAATATTATTACCGGTAAAATCTTGTTGATCTGGAGCAGGTAGTTGTACGCCACATGCATCAGGATAGCAATTATTGGCCCTTTAATTATCATTTGTTGTTGGTAGGCGTGGCTTAGTGGGATATTGAATACTCTGGAAATTGCCTTAGCGATACGATGGGATTGTCCCATGATTTTTTGCTGTTGCGTGATATCGATGGAAAATTTACCAATTCCGTAGTAGTAACCGAAAATTCCTGAGAAAATCATATGTGCGCAGGCTGTGAAGAGTGAGCGGAAGATGAAAATTCCGGCTAAATCTCTGATGCTGGTACTGTTCCAGTAGGTGTATAGATAATAGATGTTTTCAATGAAGGCGAAGGCTAGGGCTGAGGTTAGGGCATATTTTATGGCGTCATCAATCGTTTTTACTAAAACCTGCTTTTTATCTATAGCGACTATGATGTACATTTTGAAAATTTCCTCCAAAGCGGCAAAAAGTAGAAAGATGGCTAAAAATTTTTGATTTTGCCCATGAACATTTTCCTGAATAAAGGTTTCCAAATTGAATCTGGGGAAGATTTCCCAAAAGTATTGGAGACCGAGGAGTGCGGGAGCTGTTAGGCATCCTAAAAAGAAGATCAGGGCTACCGTCTTTCTGTTTTTTTCGCTTTTTTTAAATAAAATTATGAGCCATACCACGATCGGTATGGAGGCAAAGAGGGTGAGAATTCCTAAAAGTAACAATGGATTGTCCATTTGCTCGTGCTCATAAAGAAATTAATTAACCAAATTTATAGGTGCCATCTTCATTGCTCCCTTCTGTTGGTGCTTGCTCTGAATTTGGGGATGTCTGCTCGGGAGCAGCAGGTGTTGCAGGTGGCGTGATTGTTTGTGGTGTCTCCATAGGTTCTTGCGGTGTAGGCGTAGGTATCGGTGTCGGTGTTGGTGCTGTGTTTTGTGCTTCTTCCATTGGAGCTTGAACCATTGTCTCGGTAGTTTGAGCTGATTCTTGCGGTGCAGGTGTAGTTACCGCGATGTCATTTGCTGGCGTCTCCGGCGAAGGAGCTGATGTCTGTTCTACTTGTTCTGGAGTTGTCGTTGGAGTGCTTGTTTGAGGTGTTTCTACTGAAGTTGGTGCTTCAGCAGGGGCTGGTGTTTGAGCTTGAGGTGGGGTTGTTGCGTTTCCTTTTATGTTTTGTTGAGCAACCTGGATACTTTCATATGTGCTGATCAGCTGCGTAAGTCCTACGACTTGCAAAATGTCTACGATGTTTGGTTTTGCGCTGGCGATTGCGACCTGACCTCCCGATTCTGTTATCTTTCCGTAAAGATCAGTAATGTAGCCAATCGACTTACTGTTCATGTACTCTAGATTTTCTAGGTCAAATATTAAATTCAACCCTTGTGGGAATTGTTCAATGACTTTGTAGATTTCCTGAATTTTTTCATCGACATTACTTTCATCGAGCTGCCCGCTAATGTGTGCAACTTTTAAATTTTCGCCTAGATCTTCAATGGTAATACTTGCTTCGGTCATGAGGTTGATAAGTTATTTAATATTATTTGATTTGTACTGTTGGCTTCGGCTTGCAGGCCGGTGTCACTTTTTCTTACATCTTTGAGGTATTTTCTTACTCTCACCTGCATTCCTCCCTCCGGACGATCTTCAAAGTGAATTTCATCTGTCCACTCCCCTACTATTTTCACAAGTCCGCGTCCTCTGATACCTGTAAATACGTAACCCGGAGTTTTGCGGCTATCGAAAAGTTTTTGCAAGTCCTGTGCATTCATTTTCACCTTGCCACTTCCTGTGTCCTCAACCACTATTTCCAGGTACTCATCCTTTAGGTGCATAAAAGTAATGCGGATTTCACTGCCTGGTGCTGAGCCGTATTCAATGGCGTTGTTGCATAGTTCGTCTACAACCGATTGAAACCTGAAGGCCCACTTTTCAGGAAAGTTTGTGGTATTTTTAATCATGTTCAGGGTAAAATCTCTTATCCCGGACATGAAATAGGCGTTTGTCGGAAGCGTAATGGTAATTTTTGTCGCCTCCTGATTGTTTTGATTTTCTGTGTTTGTTTTTTGATCCATTTGATGGACAATTACTTATTTAATTATATCATGAGAGGGGCGCAAAGTCAAAGATCTTGCTGCAGTTTTCTGGATTCTTGAAGTATTTTTTTGAAGACGGCTTTTTGATATTCTGAACTTAGTTTGTCCATAATTTCCTTTTCTCTGTTTCGATCTTGTACTTTTAGATTGTTGTTTTTCTTGATTTTTCTAATTTTTATGACGGTTTCCTGCCGTTTTTTAAGTAAGTTGCTGATTTTGAGATCAATTTGGTCTATTTCCTTACGTAAATTTTTCAATTCGTCCATTTTGAAGCTTTTTACTTGCAATAATTGTTGGTTTTTATTAAATTAACGCTGCTTCGTTTTTATATCAAGTCTGTTTTTCAGCTTGTGGAATCCTCCCCTATTTAAAGGGCATGACACAAATTAATGAATTGCAGGCGTAAACCCTAAGGATTATGACTACTGTACAACAGGATTATAAGGATATGTTTAAGAGTGCCGTCCATATTGGACACCGTACTCAAAAGTGGAATCCACGTATGAAAAAGTTTTTATACGGCGAAAGAAATGGGATCCACATTATTAATTTGGAGAAAACCAAGGAGTATCTGGATAAGGCTTTGGCTTTTTTGAGTAAGGCTGCCTCTGAGGGTAGAAATGTTCTTTTTGTAAGTACTAAGCCTCAGTCTTTGAAGTTGATCGAATCTGCTGCAGATTCTTGCGGAATGCCTTATGTTACTTCACGTTGGATTCCGGGCTTGTTGACTAATTTCTCAACCATCAGATCCAGAATCAAATATATGGCTGATCTTAAAGAGCAAGAGACTACCGGTGAGTTTGATAAGTATACTAAGAAAGAGGCTTCAAAATTGAAAAAGACTATTGTTAAGCTCGAAACCTCTTTGGGAGGTGTACAGGGGCTTAGCGAAAAGCCGGATGTAGTTTTTGTTATTGATGTGGTGCGGGATAATATTGCCGTTGAAGAGGCCAATAGACTTAAGATTCCCGTTGTGGCGATTGTAGACTCAAATGCTGATCCAAGTTTGGTTGATTATCCTATTCCGGGTAATGATGATGCTCTGAAGTCACTGGTTTATCTTGTTGAAAAAGTTGCGGAGACTATTCAAAAGTCACGTACTTCTAAGAAGTAATAATGGAGAATCAGGAAAATAAAGAGAATAAGAGTCCGATTGAGGATTTTAAGAACCAGATTATTCAGATGCCGAATGAAAAACGCTGGGCGATAACTTGTTATATTCCGATTTTTAATGTGTTATTCTGTGTTTTGGCCCTGGTTCGAATGATAAATAGTAAGTTTTCGGTTTTTCATGCTCGTCAGGGGCTTGTGTTGTTTGGGCTTTGGTTCTTTACTATATTGATTGCTTTGATTAACCAGACCTTTAGTCTAATGTTGTGGGGAGTGGTTCTGCTGCTCCATGGTTCGGGGATCTTTATTGCCGCCAAGGGGTCTCAGGCTAAAATTCCGGTTTTGGGCGATCTGGCCATGAAAATTCCTGAAGACTACTTCTTTAAACTATTGACAGGGAAGGTCCCGGAAGAGAATACTGGCTCTACCGAAAGTTCGGATTCACAAAATACTAAATTATAACTTAAATAAAAATATTATGTCTGTATCAATTGAACAAATTAAAGAACTACGTGACGCAACAGGTGTTTCTATGACTGCCTGCAAAGGAGCTTTAGAGGAAGCAAATGGTGACTTTGATAAGGCCGTTGAAATTTTGCGTAAGAAAGGTGCGGCTAAAGCGGCAGATCGAGCGGAGAGAAGTACGGCTAACGGTGCCATTGTGGTGAAATCAGAAGGAAACAGGGCTGCGATGGTTGAACTTCAATGTGAGACCGATTTCGTTTCTCGCGCGGATGATTTTATGGCATTGGCGGACTCACTTTGTGATAAACTTTTGGCAGGTGAAATTAAGCCTGAAGACCGTGAAGTGCAGGAGGTTAAAGATGCTGTTTTGCGTTTAGGGGAAAATGTTGTGATTGGTGATATGGCTTTGGTGGAGGGTGATAATGTTGGAGACTATGTTCATTCAAATGGAAGAATTGGTGTTTTGGTTTCTCTGTCAGGTGGTAACGCGGAATTAGCAAGAGACATTGCAATGCACGCTGCCGCAACTGCTCCGAAAGTACTGTCTCCAGATGAAGTTGAGCAAAGCTTGGTGGATAAGGAGAAGGAAATCTGGGCTGAACAGTTGCAGTCTGAAGGAAAACCGGCTGAAATTGTCGAGAAAATCATGATGGGTAAGGAAAAGAAGTTCCGCGAGGAGAGTGCCTTGATTAAACAGGCTTTTGTTAAGGATCCTGAGAAGACTATCGAACAACTTTTGCAGGCTGCAAGCGCGGATGTTAATAAGTTTGTTCGTTTCTCAGTGTAATTTTGAATTATCATGAAGTTTGATGCTATTGAAGATGCGATTGTGGCCATTAAGAATGGTGATCTTGTCGTTGTTTTGGACGACGAAGATCGCGAAAACGAGGGGGATTTGATTATGGCTGCGGAAAAAGTTACTCCTGAGGCTGTTAATTTTATGGCCAAGGAGGGGCGTGGTCTTATTTGTGTGCCGGTTGATGAAGACGTGGCTACTAGGCTTGGGTTTTATCCTATGGTGCAGCGTAATACCGAGTCTAGTAATTGCAATTTTACGGTTTCGGTTGATTACCGTCATGATACTTCTACCGGTATTTCAGCTTCCGATAGGGCGAAGACTATTAAAGCCATTGCCGATTTTTGTTCCGTCTCTGATGATTTTGCCCGACCGGGTCACGTTTTTCCTTTGATTGCAAAAAAAGGTGGTGTTCTGGTGCGTGCGGGGCATACTGAAGCGGCCGTTGATTTAGCTTTGATGTCTGATCTCTCCCCTGCCGGAGTGATTTGTGAAATTACCGGTGAGGATGGCGAAATGATGCGCGGAAAAGAGCTTTTTGATTTTGCGAAAAAGCATAGATTAGTGATTATTGCGATTAAAGATTTGATCGAGTATCGTCGTAAAAGAGAAAAATTGGTGCGGTTAACGGCTGAGACTATTCTGCCTACCGAGTTTGGTGATTTCGAGATGCGTATTTACAAAAGCTCTATTGATGATAAGGAACATATAGCCCTAATAAAGGGAAAACTTAATGGTAAGGATGATTTGGTACGTGTTCACAGTGAATGTATAACCGGTGAAGTTTTTAAGTCGTTGAAGTGTGATTGCGGTGAGCAGCTGGAAGGGGCTATGAAGCAAATTGCGCAAGAGGGAAGAGGGGTTGTTTTGTATATGCGTCAGGAGGGGCGAGGTATTGGTTTGGTTAATAAAGTGAAGGCTTATAAGTTACAAGAGAGCGGCCTTGATACCGTGGACGCAAATGCTAAGCTTGGTCTGGGGGCCGATCTGCGTCATTATGGAATCGGAGCGCAGATTTTGGTGGATTTGGGGCTTAAGGATATTCGTTTGATGACTAACAATCCTACGAAAGTAGTGGGCCTTGAGGGGTATGGCTTGAATATTATTGAAAGAGTGGCTATCGAAACTTCTCCGAATACCACTAACTATGATTATTTGAAGGCCAAAAAGGATAAGATGGGGCATATTTTGCGCAATGTTTAGAGCTCTTTGTGTTGTCAAAAAATCTCTTTTATGGTAAAAATGCTTCTTGTTAATTAAAGTATATGCAGGAGGTGTTTATGAAGAGGGCTTTGGCCCTTGCCAAAAAAGGTCTGGGAATGACTTCGCCAAACCCTTGCGTCGGTGCGGTTGTTGTTAAGGGTGGGCAGATTGTTGGTGAAGGTTGGCACCAGTATGCCGGTGGTGATCATGCCGAAGTGTTGGCGATCCGCGATGTAATGAGCAAGTCTGGGATTGTGACGGTAGATATTGCTCCGGAACTTTTTCATAACGCCACTTTGTATGTAACTTTGGAGCCCTGCAGTCACGTTGGGAGGACTCCTGCTTGTGCTAAAACCATTGTGGAAGCCGGTTTTAAGAAGGTTTGCGTAGGTATGAAGGATCCCTTTAAGCGGGTGAATGGCAAAGGAATAAATTTTTTGAAAAAACACGGAGTTAAGGTGGAGGTTTTGGACGAAGGTAAGGATTTGGCGCATGAAATTCGCAAAGTTAATCAGCCATTCATTAAGACTGTGTCCTTGGGGTTGCCTCATGTGACTTTGAAGGCGGGTATGAGTCTTGACGGTAAAATTGCCACTTCTGAGGGTGACTCCAGGTGGATTACCGGTCAAAAATCGCGTTCTGACGCTAAGGTGTTGCGTAGTATGTGTGATTGCGTTGTAGTTGGGTCAAATACTGTGAAGCGTGATGATTGTCTTTTGGCTGCTAGTGGGAAGTTTGCTAAAAGACCTCTTTTGAGAGTTATAATTGATCGTAAACTATCTTCTCCACTGGAGTCCAAAGTTTTTCGTGACGAATTGGTTTTTGTTGCCACTACTGATCTGGCTTCGGTTAGAAATAGGGTGAAGTTTGCGAAGGCGGGAGTTAAATTTAAATCTTTTGGTAGGGAGATTGTGTCGGTAAAGAAGTTGCTGCAATATCTTGCTGGTATTGGTGTTCAAAGTGTTTTCGTGGAGGGGGGAGGCTTTGTTCACGGCAGTTTTTTCGATGCCGGAATGGTGGATCAGGTGGTATTTTATGTCGCGCCAAAGTTGATTGGTGGAACCGCTTCGGTTATTGGTGGTAATGGTGTGGCAAAAATTGCTAAAGCCTCTGTTCTTTTGGACTTTGCTTGTAAAAAAATAGATGATGATTTGAGAATTGAAGGATTTTTAAATTTCTATTGATCTAGTTTGAGTACCACTATGTCTCCCCCGGCATCTTTCATGGCCGCTTCAAAAGTTTCTATGTCGTAAGTAAAATCCGCACCGCGGCGTGTTCCATTGTCGTTGGTGATGATCCTGTCCTCAGTGTATCCGATTACGGTTAGCATGTGGTAGCCTGGATAAGGATAATAGGGGTTGTTTAATATGTCGCCCGTTATGGGGACGATAACCGGGTGTCCTTCTGCAATTGTTTTTTTGATGTCTGTTATTTCGGCATCATAAGTTATCTCAATTTGCTCTGATTTAATTCCAAGGTAGTCTATGGCGAAGCTTTTTAGTTCATCGGCATAGAGGTCGTAGTGTCCTCCTAAATTCTTGTTTTGCCATTCGATCATGTCAAGGATTTTGCTATTAGCTTCTTCTTTGGTTATGCTTTCATTACTTTCGTACAAAAAAGCCATGAGTAGGGCCGCTTCTTCGCAGCTTTCTTCGTGCAGAGTCCAGTTTGAGCTAGTCTCTAACGGGGCCTGGCAGATGAATTGCACCTCCAAATAGGCCTCTTCCGGTATTTCCAGTGGCAGGGTGTCCAGGTTTGTGGAAGCTGTATCGCGTTCAATAATATCTTCACTCTCTATTTGTTTTATAGTCTTATCATTTAATTTTTGAATTTGATAAAGCTCGATACGATCCTCTATTTTTGATTTTATGGGCAAAAATAGCAATATTATTGCGGCTATCACAATGGGGAGGAGTTTTTTGAAATTTTTTTTACTCACTTTTAATTTCATTGTTTGTTTTTTTAAAAACTCGCCCGATAATATAGCTAATACTGGATATTTCCGGGGATCTTATTAGATGGGCTACAAAGAAGAAGGTGGCGGCCGCTATTGCCATTCGTAGTAGATGGGCAAGTTTTATATTCATCTGGTATTCCAATGGTTGGGAAACGACAATTGCCAAGACCATGAGGCCACTGGCTAAAAGGCTTTTCGAAATGCTGATGAAGAACACCTTAAAATCAAAGTCTGTTAAGTGCTTTTTTAATGCGAGTAACATAATGATTATGTAGACTGTAAAGCCGGTTGAAAAACCGATTGAAAACCACTGAATACCAAATCTTGGTGCGATGAAAATGGTGGTTAGGGCGATTATGCTCATGCCGGTTATGTTTATTATCATTGGGGTGATGGTGTTCTGGAGAGAGTAGAAGGCCCTGGCCAGAATGTGTCCCAGGCTTTCAAAAGGAATTGAGATGGCGAAAAAGAAGAGTATGGTTGAGGTTAGAGCTACCGATTTTTCGTCAAATATCCCTCCACTTAAGATTAGATCGACAATTTCTTCTGACATAAACATTAGTCCAAACATGGAGGGAATGGTGAAGAACAATATCCTCTGCATGGTTTTTTGAATGTGAGCTGTGTAGCCTCGTTGGTCGTTGTTGCTTATCGAGCTCGTTAAATAGGGAAAAACCGCAGTGGCAAAGGCTATGCCGAAAAGGCTTACCGCAAAACTTTGGATGTTTCTGGCGAAGTGAAAGGCGGCCAGTCCTCCTTCAATCATTCTGATCCCCACAATGGCAAAAATGTAGAGATTGATTTGCCAGGCGATCAAGCTGATTGATTTGGGGATCATCAGCCTGATTATTTTCTTGAAGCCGGGATGTTTGAGGTTTAGTTGCGGTTTATATTTGTATTCCGTTATTGAGAGATCGATGAGTCTAATGATGCAGTGTAGCACGGCGCCGATGAGCACTCCGGTTGCAGCAGAGTATATGCCCATTGTGTCGCTAAGGAAGATTACTCCCAGGATGATTCCCAGGTTATAGAGTATTGGCGAGATTGCGTAGGCTATGAAGTGTTTGTAGGTCATTAAAATATTGCCAATTGTATTACTGACGGCGAACAACACAGCCGATGGCAGCATTAGTTTTGTCATATTTGCTATGTCTTGTTGAGCTTCAGGTGTGGTGGTGCTGAAGGTGAAGCCGATGATTTGGTCCATGAAGATGTAGGCAAGGAGTGCCAGGGCGGCTATGAAAATTACCGCTCCGGTGAGCATGGTGTTGGCGATTTGATAGGCTTCTTCCTTGTCTTTGCTTAGATAGTTGCTAAAAACCGGCATGAAGGCTGCCGTTAAGGCGCCGGCTATGAATAGATTGAAAAGTAGATCAGGGATGAGGAACGAGGCATTATAGGTGTCGGTGGCCGAGGTTGTTCCGAAGTTTGTGGCAATAATGCGGTCTCTTAAAAGACCGATGGCGTAGCTTATTAGTGAAGTGACGGCTATTAGGGCCGTGGCACCGCCTATTTGAATCGGTTTAAATAGTTTTTTTCGCATGGATCGATTTTACCTGAAATATATTTTAAGGGGGGTTATTTTATTGATATTTATGCGGTTTTATTGTATAATGTATAAAAATAAAAACAAAGATGTTACAGGTTTTAAGGCAGTTTTCGATAATCAATAGACTTTTTAATGTCGAGGGCAGTGAGTGGTCCAAGATTTTCTTGTCGTGGTTGATTCGTTTTCTTTATCGAATTGGCTTTGTGGTGGGCTGGACTATGATCGTGGCGATGTTTGTTGGTAGACACGGCATTTATTATTTGCCGCATCTTTTTGTTATCAATGCAGTATTTTCAATTTTGGGAAGTTTCTTTTACTCAAGTTTTTTGGATCGCTTTAGCAAGGAAAGGCTGATGGTTTTTAGCATTCTTGGTGCGGTGGCACTGCTTTTTGTGGCAGGTATTTTTGCGCAAAATCTAATCGTTTATTTTACACTTTTAATAGTTGCTGAGGCTATTTTTCTTTTGCAATTTCAAATTTTGCTATTTGGTTTTATCGAGGAGCTGTTCTCCCCTATTGCCAGTGAAAAGGCTTTTCCTCTTATTGAGGCGGCCGACACTTTGGGAGGGATTGCTGCCGGTTTTATGATTACCATTTTAGCTACACATATCAATACTCAAAATTTTGTTTATCTGTGGATAGCAATACTTTTACTGATTATTCCATGCATTCTGGCCTACAAATTGTTTTTTAGAGGTATAAAGAGCGTGGGGAATTTTGAAAAAAAGATTGAGAGAGGATTTTTGACAAAGTTAAAGAGTGGTTACAAAGATGTTAAGTCATTGGGTTTTGTGAAGGGACTATTTCTTATTATTTTTTTCCAGTGGCTGCTTTTTAACTTGCTGGAATTTCAATATACCCGAGCGGTTTATCAGAATGCTTCACATGTTATTATGGAGGCGGGAAGCGGTTTTGAGCATGTTTTCTTTCACGATTTGGGAGTTCTGTTTATGTTGTTCAGCTGTTCGGCTTTGATTGTGCAGCTTTTGGTTGCCGGTCGTTTGCTGAATTCTTTAGGAATTATCGGGACTATGTTGCTGCATCCAATCGTTACTCTTTTAAGTCTCCTTGGGCTCATCAGTTCATTTGGATTTTATACTGCCGTTTTGGCTAAGAACAACTTTACCGTAACAACGGTTCTTTATAATAATTCTTATCATGCCACTTATTATGCTATTCGCGAAAAATTGCGAGAATACACTCGTGAGATGTTGGACGGCGTGGTGCGACCAATCGCTGCGATTTTCGGCACTCTATTATTGATAGTCCTGCAGCTGTTTTTTACGCAAGGCACTTTGGTTTTTGTTATTAACGCTTTAATGATCGCGGTGGCGGGAGTGATGTTTTATGTTGTTTACAGGCAACAACATCGTTACACAGTGACCGCGATTAATGATTTGCGCTATTCCAAAGATTTGGATGTAAGGCTTAATGCCATTGATATCCTGGCGCAGAGAGGACATAGTAAGTCACTTCCGGTATTGGTGAAAATTTTGAAGAATGAGCGCGAACCTATTTCTGTTCGTATAAGGATTCTTAAGTCTTTAACCATTTTAAAGTGTAAAACCGCTTTAGATGATATTATTAACTGTTTGAGGTCTAAAGAAAGAAAAATAGTGGAGGCCGCTTTAGAGGCTTTGTTGGCTTTCAAGTTTTCCGATAAAAGAAGTGATGATTTAATCTTTCAGAAGTACCAGCTTACTTTGTTGTTGAAGTCTTTGTATCAGAGGGAGCGCAGCAACTTTATGCGAGTAAAGATTGTACGGTTGTTTGCTAAAATCAGCTCGGTGGCCTCTTTGGAGTTTTTGCTTAAGGTTCTGCGAAATGACAAGGATGACTTGAAGGATGATGCTCTGATTGCTTTGGGAAATTATGATGCGCCGGAGGTTGCGGAGATTGCAAAGAGGCATTTAAAATCGCGTAAAAAGGGTATTAGGATTGCGGCTCTGATCGCCTTGGGTAAATGTAAAGGCGCTAAGTATCACTCTGAAATTTTGAGCGAGGTTAAAAAGCTTGTCTCTTCAAAAAATACGGGTGATCTTATTGGTGGGATGTTGATTATTGGCGAACTAAAACTTTCAAACTATAAGAAGGTTTGCTATAAATATCTTGATTCCAAGCAGAAAAAAGTGAAAATGCACAGTGCTATCGCTTTGGCGAAGCTTGGAGTGCACGATGCCGTTTATCCCCTTGTTCAGCTGATTTTCTCAAACGACAAGAGTCTCTCGCGGCAGGTTGTGGAGCTAATTTCTGATGTTGACGTGATTATTTTCAAAAATATTGATAAAATAGTAAAAGATATTGTGAGAGGTGAAGTTGATCAGATTCTGGATGAAGGTGATGAGCTGGTGGATGACTTAAGTAACTTAAGGAAATTACGTTGGTATTACTCACTTGTTGAGGAGTACGATCAAGTGGACCTAATTGATTCATTAATTCAAAAGAAATATGCATAAAAATTTGACTATTACGGTAGAACCTGTTGCCGGGAATGAGGCTGTGAAAGTTGTTAAATTCAGCGGGGAGTTTGATAAAGCCGGACACAGTGAGGTGCGTGAGGAGCTTGATAGTTTGGTAAAACAGTTTGAAGGCAAGCATTTGATATTTGATTTTGGAGGCCTTAAGTTTATAAATAGTGAGGGTATCGGCTATCTGATGGAAATTCATACTCACTTAATGAATAGGGATAAGGCCTTAGTGATCGTGGATTTAAATTCGCACGTTAAGGATGTTTTTAAGACCATAGGTATAAGTGAAATTATTGATCTCTACGATTCATTGGAGGATTTTTTGAATAAGTAGGGATTGCAAAACAAAATAAAAACAAAAAATAGATGCGTTTTATCAGGCAAAGTTTAATTTGGAAATTGTTTATACACCTCTTCTGGTTTGCTTTGTTGCTTGCCACTATTGTGTTCTATTTCTACTACAGAAAGCAGGAATTTGTGCCTTATAATCTTTTGGTCGCGGCCTTGTCCTCTTTTTTGATTTTCTTTTTAGTTACCTATTATATTGATGTGGTGCGTCCTTTGAAAATTGTTCTGCGTGAAGTTCAGAGTTTGCTGGCGGGCAAGACTTATAAACGCCTTTACACTAATCGTATGGATGAGATTGGTGTGATTGCTTTTTTCTTTAATCAGGTTACCAAAAGTTTGGGCCAAGTGAGTTCGAATTTGAAGGATCGTGAGAGAATATTGGATGAACTTTCGATCGCTTCACAGCTGCAGCGTGATATTTTGCCACTTGAGATGGCTTCTGTTCGGGGTTTACAGATTGCTGCTAAAAACAAGCCGGCCACTGAGGTTGGTGGAGATAGTTTTAATATTTTTACCTCTCACCATAAGACCTATCTCTACATTGGTGATGTGACCGGGCATGGCGTGGCTGCCGGTCTCATTATGACTATGGTTAACTCTTTGGTTACCGTTTTTGCCGACATTAATCGATCAGCCTATGAAATTATTGTGAATGTGAATCGTTATATCAAAACTCATGTCAGGAAGGCGATGTTTATGACCATGGTGATGCTTTCTTGGGATCATGATTTGGAAAAAATGACTTATGTTGGAGCCGGTCATGAGTATATTCTGATTTATAGAGCGACCACCGGTGTTTGTGAGGCGGTTTTGTCGGGTGGGGTGGCTTTGGGTATGGTGCCTGATGTTACAAATATTGCCAAAGAAATTGAAATTGAGCTTCAGGATGGAGATTTTGTTGTGCTATATTCTGATGGTATCGCCGAGGCACGCAATGACAGTGGAGAGCTTTACGGTCTGGAAAGGTTGAAAAAAGCCATTCAGGAGTTTGCTCCGGAATATTCCGCTGACGGTCTCAATTACCATATTGCTTTGGACGTTACTCGTTTCATGGGTAACCACAAGCAGGATGACGATATGACCCTAATTGTAATCAAACGAGACAGTGACTATGTTCCAGATAAAGATGAAAAACAGACTACAAGCTGGCAAGCCGAAACTGAGAACAGCTGATTTTGACTATAGTCTTCCGGAAAGTTTTATCGCACAGAATCCAGTTTCTCCTCGTGATCACTCTAAGTTGTTGGTCTATGATACCAAAGCTGATCGAATTTATCATAAGCGCTTTTTTGAGCTCGAAGAGTTTTTGTCATCGAATGATGTGCTGGTGCTTAATCGTTCAAAGGTGGTTCCGGCTAGAATTTTGTTCCGACTTGATGGAAAGGAGCGTGAAATATTTTTACTAAAGCATTTGGATGATGAACGCTATTTGGCCATGGTGCGTCCGGGAAAGGTTTTTAAATTGGGAAAAAGCTTTTCTTTAAGTTCAAAAATTCGGGTTTTGGTGCAGGATGTTTTGGAAGACGGTACGCGGGTGCTTAGATTTTTCGGTAAAAATGTAGCAGAGGAGCTTGATAATATGGGGAAAATGCCATTGCCTCCATATGTTTCCGATTCGCAGGCTGCTTTTGAGGATTACCAAACTGTCTATGCCAAAGAGAAAGGCAGTGTAGCGGCTCCAACCGCGGGGTTGCATTTTACCGGTGATCTGTTGAAGCGTCTTTCTGGTAATGGTGTTAATATTGAGGAGGTGGTTCTACACGTGGGGCGAGGAACTTTTTTGCCGGTAAGCGCGGATTTGGTCGAAGATCATCAGATGCACTCTGAGATGGTAATTTTAGACGCTGTGGGTGCCGGTCGTTTGAATGCTGCGCAATCAGAGGGAAAACGTTTGATTGCCGTGGGGACAACCTCTGTGAGGGTATTGGAGAGTTGTTATGATGGAACTTTTCAGCCGGGAACTTTTGAGACCGATATATTTATCTATCCCGGTGAATATCGGTGGAAGGTGGTGGATGCCTTGATTACCAATTTTCACCTACCTAAGAGCACTTTGATTATGCTGGTGGCTTCTTTTCTTGAGAGTAAAGGCGTTGAAGATCCGATTGCCAAAATTTTAGAGCTCTATGAATTGGCAAAAGAGCATGATTATCGTTTTTTCAGTTTTGGTGATGCTATGTTTATCTATTAACGGCTATTTTAACCAGCCGGGGAGGATTTTTGGTTCCTGGATTCCGGCGATTCTTTTTACCATTTCCAGATCTTCAATATTTAATTTTCCGATGTAGAGATCTTTTAGCTGTCCCCCCTTGTTTGTGAATTCCTTTACCTGATTGTAGCCTTTGTAGTATATGTAGTCTTTTGTAAAACTGCCCATTTTGGAGGTATCGCTGATTCCCCTCTTAGCTTTTAGGCAGGACCTGAAGGCTTGAGTTTTCGGTATTCCCAGTTCCAGTAATTTTTGATAAACCTCGGAGAAAGAGTGTCTGATAGCAAGATAGATCGCCACAACGTGGGCCAGGGCCTTATAATTGTCTTTAAATGGTGTGTTCATTTGTTGTTCCACATTGTACATTGCTAGGCCCTCTTGAGTTATTAGGTAATTGGACAGTCCCCTATTAAAGATGTCGTAGGGTTGAGCTTTGCCGTTTTCCGCCGTAATGATGTGGGTTTCTATTTCATGAACGATGAGAGAATTGATTCTTTCATCACTAAATTTGGCGCTTTCGTTGATAAATAGCCTGTTGTTTTTGCCGGCTACACAGTCGGCCACCATATTTTCTTTGATTTTGATCTTCCAGTTCTTAAGCCCATATTTTTCGAAGACAGCTTCGAATCTTTTGGCGGTCTCTGCGGAATCATAAAGTGTCTCATTTTGATTTCTATCTTGGATGCTAGTTTTGCTTAATTTTTCCAGACAATCTTTGAAATCTTTTTCATCCGGCTGCCCGAAAAGCTGTGTGGATATTTTACTGAAGTTTTCTTGATCGATCGTCTCTATAAGGTTTATTTTTAAGGATATTTCTCTTTTTTTTGCTTCAAATATTTTCCCCAGACTGCTTTCATCTGTTTTGATTTTACTGAGACTGTTCTCAAGTTCCAGTGGGTCGAATTTTAACTGAGGGTATTCAAAACTTGGATTTGAGCTCGGTTTTTCAAAAAATTTGCTTCTTTCCGCTTCGAGATTGAGTGGTCTTAGGTGGTAGAGTAGCTTGATCTTACCGTCAATTTGGATCAGTTCTTGGTCAATTTCTCGATAGTTTACTTTTTGATCTTTTTCGCTTTTTATGGCTGGGGTTTTGGGGATTACCGCCTCCTCTTGTTTGTTACGATTAGGGTCTACCAGGAAATTACTTAAATCGCGTCTTCCTATGATCATTTTGAATTTTTCACTGGGAATTTTTTCTATGTCTACAACCGTTTGAATTCTGGTTTCTTTTAAGGAGAACTTTAACTTCAGAGTTGATTTTTCGTCATCATAATTATGAGTGTCCTCCAGGAGCCCGGCTTGCTCGGCAAATTCTTCGTCCAGAATACTTCTTTCCCGCCCGGTATCAATCTTTGCTTTTGCGCGCACACCTCCTTGTTTTTGAATTATTTCAACCGCTTCTTCGCCACCGATCACCTGCTTGCCGGAGAGATGGGCGATTTCTTTTTCCACGGTATTGCCAAACATATCCTTGGCAATTCGTACTCCTTTGATGGGGTTGGTGACTTTCACTCCCTCTATTCTTTCCAGTCTTTTTCGTAGCGGGGCGAGATTGGCAATTTGAACGGCCAGGCCCGCTCGGGCGTTGATTTCCAGCAGTACCGGTCCTGAGTGTCTGTCTATACTGATGTCGACCGCCATGTAGCCTAAGTTGGTAATGAGCTGAACTTTTGAAGCGATTAGTAGAATTTGGTCCCAAAAAGGAATTTTGAGTCCCCGGATTTTCCCTTTTCCTTCCGGAAGTTCCTCCACTATTTTGTTTTTGTAGGCTATAGAAGTGGCCTCGCCCTTGGCTATGTCGATCCCGACACCGGCAGCACCCAGATGTAGATTGGCCTTGCCGTTTGACTCTTTGGTGGGAAGTCTGAGCATTGCCATTACCGGGATGAGGTTGTGTACGACGACTCGAATGTCGGGCAGACCGGCATACGAGAATTTTCCGAGAACATCATCGGGAATAATTAATTGCTCGAAGAAAGCTGTGTCGCCGATGTTGGAGATTGAGAACCGGCCATCCAGAATGTCGTTTATGTGGTCTTTGATATCGGTTTCGGAGAGTTCTTTGTGGCTGGCAGTTATGAAGGAGCCTTCTTTTTTGCTGACAATCGGAATGATGCCTTCTCCACCGTAGCCATTATTGGGTTTAATTACAAAATTATTAGGCAAAGAATTGAAATCGAATTTCTGTAATTCCTCGGCATCACGGATGATGCCGTATAATTTTGGAACCGGAATTTCGCGTGCTGAAAGAAACTGCTTGGTTTTGATTTTATCATCAGCCATCTTAATCGCCTTTTTGGAGTTGTATGGGCGAATGTAAAGTAGATTTCTGGCATTGATTCCTAAGATTCCCTTGTTCCAGTTTAACATAGATAGATGATTATTCTTCTTCCTCGATATGGCGCAAAACTTCTCTGAACCTGATTCTTTCAAGCACTCTGAGTCCGCTCCATTTTCCTAGCAGAAAGTCTATACCTATAAGTAGGAGGATTATTTCGGGATAAGTCAGAACGAGGCTCTTTACCATCTCAAATTTTATGGTTGTAAATCCAAGGTTGATTTCTCCTCCAACGATAAAATAGGCGATTATTGAGACTAGAACCGTTGAAAGCATTAGGGCAAAAGCTGAGGAGAGACCTTTCCCGGTTTTTACACTGACGAATTTTTCTACCAAGGTGCTTAGAATCAACATTGGGAAAATAGCGATTGAAAGGAATTGAGCGTTAAAGAGTCCCAGATAAGTGCTGGCGATCAGGATCAGGAAGAGTGTAAGTGAAACTATTGTTATAACGATGGCCATTTTGGGGATGAAGAGCATGCGGACCTTTTTTAGTAGAGGCCTGGAGAGAGCTCCAACCAGAATGGCCGTTGCCAGGGTTAAGAGTCCGGCATGCATACCAATTATGAGGAAGGATAGTGTTATTATGGAAGGTGTATATATGCCAAAGGTGGTGATGCCAACAACTTGCTTCATAAAGGCCACGATTGTGGCGATGACCGGTAAAAGTAGTAGTAAGGCGATGGTGTTGTCCGGAATGCCGTTGTTGATGAGAAGGTTTACAAAGTAAGACATAAAGTTCCAAGGGCGTATTTTTCCGGTGTTCTCGTTAATAATCTGGTATTCGTAACCGCCTTTTTCCAGAATGTCGATAAAATCTTGTTGGTCAACGCTGTCTATCATTGGATAGATAGCTCCCTCTTTTGCAATGATGATGTTTTTCGGCTTAATAAGATCGTATTGTCGAACAATTCTACTGACGTTTGAGCCTACATTGTTTTCAAGAATTGAGATGGTTTTTTGAGCAAAAGAGTTTTCAAGTTTCTTGGGGTTGCTTTGAATGAAGCGTGAAAGAGCGTTAAGTCCGGCGTTTTCTTTGGTCCAAATGATAATTTCATTGGCCTTTTCCAGATAGTTGGAGGCTTCTGTTAGCTTTTTGGCCAGAACTTCTTCGGAAATAAACTCTGTTCCGCTGCCAAAACTTTCTACTACTCTAATGTAGACACCTTTTTTCTCGGCAAAATCCTTAATAATTTCTATACGCTCTTTTGCTTCGGTCTGGTCGGTAATGAGTAGTATGAGTTTGCGATAGGAAAAAATTTCTTGAGTTGTAGTGCTGGTGCTTTCGCCGTTGGTGATGGTTAGTGTGACCGTGTAGCGTCCAGGTTTTTGATAGGCATGAAGAACTTCGATTCCCTCATTTTTGTTACCGTCACCGAAATCCCAGCTGTAGATGGCTTCTACTTCAGGATTGGGCAGGAAGGATTGCGTGGCTTCTAAGATGGTGCTTTTTTGCACTTCCACCGCCTCTTCGCTGCTGATTACCGGTTCAAGATAGGTTTGTTCGGGAAGCGTTAGTTCTTCTGAGGGGAGTACTTCTGTTATTTCGTTTTCATTGGCTGCTTGAGCGGTTATTAACAGATTCGGTAATAATACTCCCAGGACTGTGATGTAGGTGAGGAACTTTTTCATGTTGTTTAGTTTTAGCTTCTACCATGATAGCAAACTTGGCTTAAAATTCTACTACTTTTATTCTCTTGACGTAGTTGACGGTTATTGCGTGGCTGATTGAATGACTTTTGGTTTTCGGGTATAATAAGAAGATTTTAAAACAAAAACAAAAGATGAAACGGTTGATTTTTAATCTGGCTTTGGTCTTTACTCTGGTGTTCGGGGTGATGCATTTTGCCGGTTTGGCAAATTATAGCAGTGCTGAAGCTGAGGCCTACGGACTTGATACGATAGCCGGTTACACTACCTACCTTACTTCTTCACCGGTTACTCCAAATTCCGATGTTGTTTTTACGGTTCTAAAGCCCGATGGTACCTCTATTAATATTTCATCGTATGCCGGTTCCAATGGGATCGCTAAAGCCGAATTACCTAAGGAGCACACCCAGGTTACCGGAAAATATAATGTGGCGCTTCGGTTGGCGGATGGTTCTACCAGTGATCATTTTAACAGTTTTACGGTTTATTCCGATGGTCTTTCCAACTCTTACTCTGTAATCGAGCCAAAAGATCAGGTGATAAATACGGGTGATGAGGTGGCGAATTTGAAGGTGAAGTTGGTGGATTCTTCCGGGAATCCGGTTTCGGGACATGTGGTTAAGCTTGTCTCTAGCTCCACTGACGATAATGTTGTGCTATTAAACGGTAGTAATTTGAGTAATGAGAATGGTGAGGTTGCTTATCAGGTTTCTAGTATGAAGCCTGGCATTGTTACCTATAGTGCTTATGATGTTACTGCGGATATCATTTTGGATGCGCGGGCCAAGGTTGTTTATTTTGATTCAACGGACTATGTGTTTACCAACAGTAAGACCAATTTTACCACTTCTTTTGCCGCTGCCGGAAATTCGACCGGGGTGGTGGACAACTTTAAATTTGAGGATGTTCCCCAGACCGTTAGTCCGGGTCAGAGTGTTACTTTTACTGTAACAGCCGCTGACGAGGGTGGTCAAAAAGTTACTGACTATAGTGGAAAGGTGCGTTTTTCCGTTACCAGCCCAAATTCAAACTTTGCAGTCTTACCCGAGGACTATCAATTCACCGCTCAGGATATGGGCTCGCATACCTTTAGTTTGGCGATGTTGTTCCAAGAAACCGGTAATTATGATGTTGAGGTTAGAGATTTGCAGAATGGTAACATTTTGGGCAAACAGACCTTTGTTGTTTCAAATGATCTTTCAACCGGTAGTAATCAGAATGGTGCGCCGGTTATTAGTAATCCTGTTTCCGGAATTTCCAGTAACAATATTCAGGTTGTTTCGGGTACCGCTAAGCCGGGTTCTCAGGTGAAGATTTTTGACAACGAAGTGGAAATTGGCTCCGTGGTTACGGATTCTCAAGGAAAGTTTAGTTTTACTTCTCCTGTTTTAGTTGACGGCGTGCATAATATTTATGTCGCGGAGGTTAATGGAGTGGGGACCATTGTGAGTCAAAGTGACACGGTGGAATTGAACGTTGATACTTCTTCTCCTTCGGCTTCGCAGGTTGTGATTGAGCCATCCGATGAGGGTGTGACTCCGGGTAGCGCCGTTACGGTGAAGCTCTATATTCAGGAGAAGTTAGCTCAGGCTTCGGTGATTTTCCAGAATAATATCTATGAGATGACCGATAATGGCCAGGGGCAGTATGTGACAACCTTTACGGCTCCGGTGGATTTTGGAGATTATCCGATCACTTTTGTATTGGTTGATGAATTGGGTAATGAGTCGCGTCTGGAAAATGAGGCAACTTTGAATGTGGGTGGACTTTTAGCTGAGCCTGAGAGTGAAAAACCGGCTGATGTTAAGAATGTTGAAGCTCAGTTTGATGACAAGCGGGTTACTTTAACTTGGGATCCTGTTCAGCCGACAAAAAATCAAATTCAAAATTACCGGGTATTTTACGGTCTTTCTCCCAACCAATTAACTGAGGCGGTTGATACCTTTACCAACTCCCCCACTTGGTACATTCCGAATTTGACCAACGGTGTGACCTATTATTTTGCC
Organism: uncultured Candidatus Peribacteria bacterium; assembly: GCA_964383675.1. Taxonomy (GTDB): domain Bacteria; phylum Patescibacteriota; class Gracilibacteria; order UBA1369; family LOWO2-01-FULL-3; genus CAYLHX01. The sequence continues at coordinate 46,434 of CAYLHX010000010.1, forward strand.
GTGGTGGCGGTGGATGATAAGGGTAATATTAGCGAGCGATTCAGTAATATGGTACAGGCCATTCCGACTCCTCTTTTCCAGAACGTTGCCGATCCGGATGTGCAGATGGGGATTGCCGGCGAGGAGGCTTTGATGGAGATGGAAAAGGATGCCAGTGAGAGTGGTCCGGAAATTTTGTGGTTGGTGTTATTGTCTTTGGTTGGTGGAACTTTTTATAGCGCTTCCGCTAAAAAGCGTTTTAGACACAAGGCTGATAATGCTTGTGTGTTGGATGTTCATGAAGAGATTGATGCCGTGAAGAAGAGTTTTAGAGATTGTTTGTTCAAGTAAGGTTTGTTAATATCGGTGGCGATATGAATAAAGTACAAATCGTTGCGTTTTTGATGCAATTTATAGTTGTTTTGAGCAACTTAATCACCTGGTCGATTATTGGGAGGATTGTTATGTCCTGGTTTTCGATGGGTGGTGGAATGGGGGGGCATAGACCAGGACGCTTTCATCAGGTTTTAATTGATATTACTGAGCCGGTTATCAAAGTTGCTCGCAAGATTCCACATAAAGCCGGTATGTTTGATTTTGCGCCTTTGATCGCGCTTTTGGGTATTGATCTTTTGGCAGGTTTGCTTTTGGCTCTTTTAGCCAGTTTAGTTGCTTAAGCATTTTAAAATGGAGGAAAAAGGAATTCGTTTTCACAATACGGCGTCGGGGAAAGTCGAAAAATTTGAACCTTTGGATGATAAGAAGGTGAAGATGTATGTCTGTGGGCCGACGGTTTATGATGCGGCGCATCTCGGACATGGTCGTAGCGCCGTATCCTTTGACGTGATGCGCCGCTACTTGATCTATAAGGGCTACGAAGTTACCTATGCCTCAAACTATACCGACATTGATGATAAAATGATTAACAGGGCCAACGAAGAGGGCATTTCCGTTGATGAACTTACGAAGAGGATTGTTCCGCTTTATGAAGAGGATTACGGCAAGCTTGGCGTCATGCCGCCGGATATAGTTCCCTACGCTACTCAGCATGTTCCGGAAATGATTGAGTTAATAAAGAAGTTGGAGGCGGATGGTCACACCTATACTTTGGATGACGGTGTTTATTTCAGTGTGGACAGTTATCCTGCTTATGGTGAGTTTTCCGGCCGTAATTTGGATGAACTTAAAATGGGTGCGCGTGTCGAGATAGATGAAGATAAAAAGAATCCCTGTGATTTTGTTTTATGGAAGTTTAAGAAAGAGGGCGAACCTTTTTGGGAAAGTTCCTGGGGTGATGGTCGTCCGGGATGGCATATTGAGTGTAGCGCTATGACCCGGAAGCACCTCGGCGAACGTTTTGATATTCACGGAGGTGGACTTGATCTAGTTTTTCCTCATCATGAGTGTGAAGTGGCACAAAGTCGCGGTGCTTTTGGTCCGGACAGCTTTGCCAAATATTGGATTCATAATGGTTTTATTACCATAGATAAGGAAAAAATGAGTAAGAGTTTGGGGAATTTCTTTACCTTGCGTGAGATTTTCAAGAAGTATGACCCGAAAGTTGTTCGTCTAATGTTTTTGCAGACTCATTATCGCAATCCGATTGATTTTTCACTGGTTTTATTGGACCAAGCTAAGGCGGCGTTGGAGAAGTTGAGGAATTTTGTTTTGATGTTGAAAAGTGTTGATGAAAATTTTCCTGTTGGTGTGGTTGATGGAGTTAAGGCAGACTCTGGATGGGCCGCTAAAATGATTGAACAGTTTGATTATTTCATGGATGATGATTTTAATACTTCAGGTGCTTTAGGGGCAGTTTTTAATATGATTGGTGTGATTAACGGTATTAATTCTTTGGGTAATTTGACTCAAGCTATAGCAGATTCTGCTTTGGAGGCTTTGAAGAAAGTTGACAATGTTTTGGCAGTAATTTTTGATGATGATTTAGTTGTGGATGGGGAGGTTGAAAAGCTGATTAAGTTACGTGAAGAGGCTCGCAAAAGCAAAGACTTCGCTACTTCTGATCGCATTCGCAATGAGCTGGATGCTCAAGGTATAATTTTGGAGGATACGTCTAATGGTACTATCTGGAAGCGTAAAATTTAGAGGAGCTTGTAGATTTTATTGATGTCTCCTGCTCCCATGGTGACTATGATGTCGAATTTTTGATGATTGTTTTGAATGTATTTGGCGGTTTGTTTTAGCCCTTCACCGTTCTCGGCAATTTTTTCATGGCTGTTAATTTCATCGACCAAATCATCGACGGAGACACTTTTTATATCCTCCTCGGAATCTCTAACCTCGTAAATGCTAGGAATTAGGACTTTATCCGCGCTATAGAAGCACTTTCCGAATTCTTTGATCAAAAGTTTTGTTCTTGAGTATTGATGAGGCTGGAAGATGCAGAGGATTTTGGCTTTAGGATGTGCTTCTCTGATCGCGTTTAGTGTGAATTCGATTTCAGTTGGATGGTGAGCGTAATCATCGATAAAGGTGGCTTTTATGAGCTTTTTGTGGCGCTTTTGCATTCTTCTCCAAGTCCCCCTGAATGCGCGTATTGCTTGTTCAATTTTTTTATTCTCTACTTTAAGTAGTTTTCCGATTTGTGCGGCAAAGCTGGCGTTGCTTTTGTTGAAGCCACCTGGCACGCCTGGTTCTAGTTTAATCTGGCCATTTTGATCACTTTTTTTATTCAGCACAACCTGTGCTTTGAATTGGGGATTCTTTTGGAGCTTTTCCAATAGTTCCGAGCTACCTTTATTATCGGTGTCAATTATTAGATGGCTTTTCGAGTCAAGTTTTAGACAGAGTTTTTCAAAAGTTTGAAGATAATTTTCGAAGGTTTTGAAGTAATCCAGATGTTCTGCTTCAATATTTGTTATGGCGAGTATGTTTGGCTTAAGGCTCAAAAATGACTCCTTGTATTCGCAGGCCTCGGCAATTAAAACATTGCTTTCCCCTACTCGATAATTCTTGTTTTTGAGCTCTTTCATCTTGGTTCCGATGATTACATTTGGATCTAGATTGCCATTCATCAGAACTAATGCTGTCATGGCGGTGGTGGTGGATTTGCCGTGGGTTCCGGCTATGGCGATTGTAAAATACTCTTTGCTCAATTCTCCCAGTGCTTGCGGATATGTCATGGTTTTAACGCCAAGTTTTTCCGCTTGCAGTAGTTCCGGATTGCTTTTGGGTATTGCAGGTGAATAAACAACCAATTGATGCTTTTTACTGATATTTTTAGCCGAATGGCCAATAGTTACCTTTATTTTTTTCAATTTAAGGCCTTTTGTGATCTCGGAGGGACTTAGATCCGAACCGCTGATTTCTTTACCCTTCTCATGTAAAATCTGCGCCAGGGCCGAGGTGCCTATCCCGCCGATGCCGATAAAGTGGATGTATTTTGCTTCTTTTAAGTTCATTTGTATGTTTTCTTAATTGAATTCTACCCAAATTGCCTAAAAAAATAAACTGTGATAGTTTTATTTTTGCCTCTAAACTAAAAGAATGTCAGCACGCTTCGCGCACATTTCGAGTTTCACCAAGATGATAATTATTGTCGAATTTCTGTTGGTTGGCT